>NZ_JADMRH010000009.1:0-85031 GCF_015560135.1 Collinsella aerofaciens | reverse complement strand
GCCGTTTGGCCCCACCCGCATAGCGGGTGGTTTCTGATGCGGCGCGCTGCGCGCCCCGCACAGGCTAAAGCCCGTAATCAAAAAGCCGGGGCCCGCGCGATGCGGACCCCGGCTCAATACCGTGACGATATGTCAGTTACGTTCTACACGTAGAACAGGATGTCGTCGTAGGTCGGAACCGGCCAGTAGTCGGCGGCCACGATCTCCTCCATGGCATCCACGGCGGCGCGCAGCGTATCCATAGCGGGAACGACCTCGTGTGCATACACATTGGCCTGCTCCTGACCATCGAGGGCCTCGGCCTTCTGATGCACGGCGTCGAGCGCCTTGATAGAGTCGTTGATGGCGGTGATGCCGTTGCAGAGCTTGTTGAGCGTGTTCTGCTCGCACTGCATGGCGGCCTCAGCACCGGCGGCACGAATAGTCTCAAGGCCCTTAGCGACCTTGGTGGCATAGGCGGTAATGACCGGGCGATAGGTACGACGCGCCTCGCGAACCATCGTGGTAGCCTCGATGTTCATGAGCTTGTTGTACTTCTCGAGCTTGCAGTCGTAACGGCACTGAGCCTCGGCCTTGGTCAGGACGCCCGTCTCCTCAAAGAGCGCGATAGCCTTATCGGAAACAAAAGCGGGCAGAGCGTCGGCCGTGGTCTTGTTGTTGGCAAGACCGCGCTTCTCGGCCTCGATGGGCCACTCGTCGGAGTAACCGTCGCCGGAGAACAGGATGCGCTGGTGATCGGTCAGCACCTTCTTGCAGTACTCGAGCGCGGCGTCCTGGAACTTATCCTCGGGCGTACCCTCGAGTGCATCGGCGAAGGACTTGAGCGACTTGGCCACGGCGGCATCGAGCACCAGGTTGGAGTCGGAGACGTTCTGCTCGGAGCCGCAGGCACGGAACTCGAACTTGTTGCCAGTGAAGGCGAACGGGGAGGTGCGGTTGCGGTCGGTGTTGTCCTGCATCAACTTGGGCAGGGTATCGGCGCCCAAATCGAGCACGCCGCGCGTGGCATGGACGGAAGCCTTGCCATCGATAATCTTCTCGACGACCTCGGTAAGTTGGTCGCCCAGGAAGATGGACATAATCGCCGGAGGAGCCTCGTTGGCGCCCAGACGATGATCGTTGCCGGCCGAGGCAACGGAGGCACGCAGGAGCTCCTGATAGTTATCGACGGCCTCGATCACCGCGGTGAGGAAGACGATGAACTGCAGGTTGTCGAGCGGGGTGTCGCCCGGGTCGAGCAGGTTCTCGGACTCGGTGCCAAGCGACCAGTTGTTGTGCTTGCCCGAACCGTTGATGCCCTCGAAGGGCTTCTCGTGCAGCAGACAGACCAAGTCGTGACGGGAGGCGATGAGCTTCATCTTCTCCATCATGACCAGGTTCTGGTCGATGGCCTCGTTGACCTCGCCATAGACAGGGGCGAGCTCATGCTGGCAGGGAGCGACCTCGTTGTGCTTGGTCTTGGCGGGAATGCCAAGCGCCCACAGTTCATCGTCCAGGTCCTTCATATAGGCCGAGACGGTAGGGCGGATAGCGCCAAAGTAGTGCTCCTCGAGCTCCTGGCCCTTGCAGGGAGCAGCGCCAAAGAGGGTGCGGCCGGTGATGACCAGGTCTCTGCGCTTGCGGTAGGCGTCCTTCTTGATCAGGAAGTACTCCTGCTCATCGCCCACGGAAGGAACGACCTTCTTGGGGGTCTTACCAAACAGCGCCAAAACGCGCTTAGACTCACGCGAGAGCGCGGTCATAGAGCGCAGCAGCGGGGTCTTCTTGTCCAGGGCCTCGCCCGTGTAGGAGCAGAAGGCCGTGGGAATGCACAGGACATCGTCCTTAATGAAGGCGGGGCTGGTAGGATCCCAAGCGGTGTAGCCGCGGGCCTCGAAGGTGGCACGCAGGCCACCGTTGGGGAAGCTGGAGGCATCCGGCTCGCCCTGGATGAGGTTCTTGCCCGTAAACTTGGTAATGGCGGTGCCGTCGTGGTTGGGCTCCAGGAAGCTGTCGTGCTTCTCGGAAGTAATGCCCGAAAGCGGCTGGAACCAGTGTGCGTAGTGCGTGGCGCCCTTGGAGATAGCCCAGACCTTCATGGCGTGGGCGACGGCGTTGGCCACGTCAAGATCGAGCGGCTCACCGTCCTCGAGGGTTGCAGCGAGGCGCTTCCAAATGTCCTTGGGAAGGTAGTCTTTCATGACTTCCTCAGAGAACACCATGGTCCCGAAGCGGTCAGTAAGATCGGCCATACGGAACTCCCTTCGTATCGGCACCGCGTGAGAGGCGGTGTTGATTACTAACGAACGAGTCATAGGTTAGACTCGTCGTGTTTCCGCAACATTACCGTTATGTTGCTGTCACGAAACCAATCAATGAGGTTACCGCATCGCGGCGGCGTTGCCGCTCTCAACAGCCAATCAACTGTATAAATTGCAGACCGCTCCCCATGGTTTAAGGGTAGTCAATTTGGGAAGGGGCTCTATTAACTGGTATTTCGCATCAGATACCAGTCTTTATAGCCCCATCCTAGATTGACCGCTCTGCTATAGGGAATGTCGATAGCGAGGCATCTTTGATTGGTATCCCCGAATAGCGAGTGAAACTCCACCGTGACACAGTGGTGCTGTAGAATCCTTACAACACATCACACTATTTAAGTATCTAAAGGAGCACGATATGCGCGTCGACGAGGTTTTTAAGCAGGCAGCACCCCAGGGCACCGCACCCGTTTCGTTTGAGATGTTCCCGCCCAAGGGCGAGCTTTCCCTCGACACGGCTCGCGAGGTGGCTGGCAATCTGTGCAAGCTTTCGCCGAGCTTTGTCTCGGTCACCTGCTCGGCCGGCGGCTCGGGCAACGGTGCCACCACCGCCCCCATCGCGCATATGATTACGAGCGAATTCGATACACCCTCGGTGGCACACCTTACCTGCGTGGGCCGCTCGCACGCCGATATCGCCGCCAAGATCGACGAGTATCGCACCACCGGCGTTGAAAACATCCTGGCCCTGCGCGGTGATCTTCCCGCTGGCGCGACCGAGGACGACAAGCCCGCCTCGGACTATGCCTACGCCCGCGACCTCATCCCCGAGCTCGTCGACGCCGGCTTTTGTGTGGGCGCCGCAGCCTACCCCGAGGGCCACATTGCCTGTGAGGACCTCAACGCTTCGGTCGAATACCTCAAGCAAAAACAGGACGCCGGCGCGAGCTTCTTTGTGACACAGCTCTTTTTTGATAACGAGTGCTTCTACCGTTTTCGCGAGCTTGCCGACAAGGCCGGTATCACCGTGCCCATTACCGCGGGCATCATGCCGTTTATGGGCAAGTCACAGATCAGTCGCATGGTCTTTATGTGCGGCGCATCGCTGCCCTCCCCCGTCATCAAGATTCTCGCCAAGTACGAGAACGACCCCGAGAGCCTGCAGGCAGCCGGTGTAGATTATGCCGCCCGTCAGCTTTGCGACCTCAAGGAGCACGGCGCCGACGGTCTGCACCTGTACACTATGAATCGTCCTGCAATCGCCGCAACCATTATGGAGCGCCTGGGGTAATGGAAAAACCGCACATCGATACAACCGCTGTCGAAGTGCCGGCCGACCTTGCGTCGCCGGCGCTTTATCGTATCGATGCTGCCCACCATCCCCGCGTCGACCGTGCCGAAATGTTGCGCTATCTGGGCTACGGCGGTCAGCAGATTGAGCCCGAGTTGTCGCAGCGTATTGAGCTTGTCGTTGAGCGTCTGGAACTGGACATTGAGCCCCGTGGCGTGCGGCGCGTGTTTGCCGTCGATGCCACGGGCGTGGACGAGCAGGGCGAGCCTTGCATTCGCTTGGTCGGCACCAACGTTGAGCTGCGTGGTCGCGACATCTATCGCCATCTCAAAGACGCCCGCTTTGCCGCGCTCATGGCATGCACCCTCGGCATGGACGCCGAGCGTCGTCTGCGCACCACGGGAGCCCAGCAGCCCCTAGAGGGAGCCGTGCTCGACGCCGCATGCTCTGCCTATGTAGAAGCCGCCGTCGAGCAGATGGACCAGCAGGTCAAGGCTGCGGCCACCGCACACGGACTCGCCGGTAACTGGCGCTTTAGCCCCGGCTACGGCGACTGCCCGCTTACGGCACAGCGCTCGATCGTGGCCGCACTCAACGCCACGCGGCTCATCGGGCTTACCGTCACCCCCACCAGCCTGCTCATGCCCACCAAGAGCGTGACCGCGGTGATCGGCCTGTTTGATGGCGAGGTCCACGACGCCCAAAGCCGCCCCACCTGCACTATCTGCCGCATGCGCGAGCACTGCCGCTTCCGCGCCGCCCACACCACCTGCTATTCCAGCCATTAGGAGCTCATTGATGTTTACTCCGCTTATCACTCATGATTCTGACGGTGCTGCGCTGGCGGCACCTGTCAATGCTGCGCGCTGCAACGGGGCTGCATACAAGACGCGCACAATCGACGACCTTCGCATTAAGGACGATCGACTGCGCGCCGCCATCGAGGGCACGGGACACCTGCTGTTCGACGGCGGCATGGGCACCATGCTGCAGGCGGCCGGCATGAAGGCCGGCGCCCTACCCGAGCTGCTCAACTTTGAGGAGCCCCAGGTCATTACCGACATCCAGCGTCAGTACGTCGAGGCCGGCTGCGACGTGATCACCGCCAACACCTTTGGCGCCAACGCGCACAAGCTCGATGGCGCCGCCACCGTGGCAGATGTCTTTGCCGCGGCCGTCACCTGCGCTCGTGAGGCCGGCGCCCGCTACGTTGCCGGCGACATCGGCCCCATCGGCGCCCTGCTTCGCCCCCTGGGTACCCTCAGCTTCGACGAGGCCTACGACCTCTTTGCCGAGGAGGTGCGCGCTGGCGTCGCCGCGGGCGTAGACCTCTTTATCATCGAAACCATGACCGACCTGGCCGAAATCAAGGCGGCGGTCCTTGCCTGCCGCGAGAACTCCGACCTGCCCGTCTTTGCCACCATGACCTTTGAGGAAGACGGCCGCACATTCCTGGGTACGAGTCCCGAGGTGGCCGCCATCACGCTCGACGCCATCGGCGCCGACGTCCTGGGTATCAACTGCAGCCAGGGACCGGCCGAGCTCCGAGGGCTCGCTGCACGCATGCTCACCGTTACCGACAAGCCCGTTATGGTGCAGGCCAATGCGGGACTACCCCGCGTGGACGATGACGGCAATACCGTCTTTGATATCCAGGCACCCGAGTACGCCGAGGCCGTCGCCGGCATGATCGAGGACGGCGTAAGCGTTGTGGGCGGCTGCTGCGGCACCACGCCGGCGCACATGGCGGCCTTGCGCACGCTTATCGACAATCACACGCCCAGCCCGCGCCACCGCAAGCCCAGCATGTCGGTCACGAGCGCCCAGACGGTCGTGGACCTTCCCTGCGACGGCCACAAGATCGCCGTCATCGGCGAGCGCATCAATCCCACCGGCAAAAAGCGCCTGCAGCAGGCCCTGCGCGACGGTGACCTTGACTACGTCGTAAGCCAGGGCATCAGCCAGCAAGAGCAAGGTGCCGATATCCTGGACGTCAACGTGGGCCTGCCCGAGATCGACGAGGTCAAGATCATCCAGCAGGCCACCGAGCAGCTCCAGGGTTCCACGCTCCTGCCGCTGCAGATCGACTCCACCGACCCCGCAGCCGTCGAGGCCGCCGTGCGCCGCTACGCCGGCAAGCCCATCATCAACTCGGTCAATGGCAAACAGCAGATCATGGATGAGATCTTTCCGCTAGTCGCCCACTACGGCACCAACGTCGTCGGCCTCACGCTCGACGAAGGCGGCATCCCCGATACCGCCGAGGCTCGCTTCGCCATCGCCGAGCGCATCGTGGCCGAGGCTGCCCGCTACGGTATCGGCCCAGACCGCATCCTCATCGACTGCCTGGTCATGACCGCCTCGACCAATCAACGCCAGGCCGAACAGATCCTGCGCGCCATGTCCCTGTGCAAGGAGCGTCTGGGCGTCAAGTGCGCGCTCGGCGTGTCGAACATCAGCTTTGGCCTGCCCGCCCGCCCGTTGCTGGGCTCGGTCTTTTTGGCCGCCGCCTTCGGCGCAGGCCTGGACGCCCCCATCATGAACCCGGGCTCCAAGCGCTTTATGGACACCGTTTACAGCTATCGCGTCTTGAGCGTTGAGGACGAGGGCTCGACCGGATACATCGAGCGCTACGCCGGCTGGACCGATCCGTACAAGATCGCCGCGAACCCGGCGGCGGCCCAGGCGGTATCGACCGACGCCGCGCCCGCTGCTGGCACCGCCGGCACCGACGGCACCGACGACCCGATTCGTCGCATGGTCGTCTCGGGCCGCAAAGGCGAAATCGCTGCCGAGACTGAGCGTCTGCTGGCAGATCATGACGCCATGGACCTCATCAACAATCACTTTATCCCCGCCCTCGACGAAGTTGGCGTCCTCTTTGACCAGGGCAAGTTCTTCTTGCCGCAGCTCATGGCCTCGGCCGAGGCAGCGCGTGTGGGCTTCGACACCATCAAGCGGCTGATGCCCGCCGGCGAGATTGCCGACAAGGGCAAGATCTGCGTGGCCACCGTCAAGGGCGATATCCACGACATCGGTAAGAACATCGTCAAGATGCTGCTCGATAACTACGGCTATACCGTCTTTGACCTAGGCCGCGACGTCGACCCGCAAGAGGTGCTCAAGACCGTACAGGAGCGCGACATCAAGCTCGTCGGCCTTTCGGCGCTTATGACTACCACGGTCGTCGCCATGGAGGAGACCATCAAATTGCTTCATGCCGAGGTGCCGGGCGTCAAGATCATCGTAGGCGGCGCCGTACTCACCCCCGAATATGCTAAGCAGATCGGCGCGGACTACTACGCCAAGGACGCCGCCGAAAGCGCTCGTATCGCCGAAGAGGTCTTTGGGCAGTAACACAACGGAAACAACCGAGTACCAAAACGTGCCGCGCGCGCCATTTGGCACGTGCGGCACGTTAGAATAGAAAAGACTATGCTCGTTTTGGCAGATAGGAGCGCAAGGATGGCGATCACGCCCGCAGAAATCGCGGAAACCCGCGGCATGGTTGAGGAGCAGAACCTCGACATCAGGACCATCACCATGGGTGTTTCGCTCATGGGTTGCGGCGACGAGAACCTCGACCGCATGTGCACGAAGATCTACGACCACGTGACGCACACGGCTGAGCATCTGGTCGAGACCGCCGAGAACCTCGAGCGCGAGTACGGTATCCCCATCGTCAACAAGCGCGTTTCCGTCACCCCGGTGGCGCAGATTGCCGCGTGCTGCAAGGATGAGGACCTCACCCCCATCGCGCACGCCCTCGACCGCGCGGCCGAGACGCTCGGCATCGATTACCTGGGCGGCTTCTCCGCACTTGTCCAGAAGGGTATCGGCGACGCCGACCGCCGCGTCATCCAGTCCATCCCCCAGGCGCTCGCCACCACGAGCCGTGTCTGCTCCAGTGTCAACGTCGCCAGCCTGCGCGCCGGCATCAACATGGACGCCGTGCTTATGGCCGCCCAGACCATCATCGATGCCGCTAAACTCACGGCCGACCAGGATTCCGTCGGCGCTTCCAAGTTTGTCTGCTTTGCCAACATGGTCGAGGACTCCCCGTTTATGGCGGGCGCCGTCCACGGCGGTGGCGAGGCCGACGCCGTCATCAACGTAGGCGTATCGGGCCCCGGCGTTATGGCCGCAGCCCTGGAGACGCTGCCCGATTCCGCATCGATGATGGAGGTCGCCGAGAAGATTAAGCAGACCGCCTTTAAGATCACCCGCGCCGGCGAGCTCATGAGCCGCGAGGCCGCCCATCGCCTGGGTGTCGAGAAGGGCATCGTCGACCTGTCGCTGGCTCCCACGCCTGCCATCGGCGACTCCGTCGCGCGCATCCTCGAGATCATCGGCGTGGGCACCTGCGGTGGCCCGGGCACGACTTGCGCGCTCGCCATGCTCAACGATGCCGTCAAGAAGGGCGGCGTCATGGCCAGCTCCAGCGTGGGCGGTCTCTCCGGCGCCTTTATCCCCGTGTCCGAGGACGCCGGCATGATTACCGCCGTCGAGGCCGGCGCGCTTTCGCTCGAGAAGCTCGAGGCCATGACCTGCGTGTGCTCCGTTGGCCTGGACATGATCGCCATCCCCGGTGACACCCCGGTCGAGACCATCGCCGGCATCATCGCCGACGAGATGGCCATCGGCGTCATCAACAACAAGACCACGGCCGTGCGCGTGATCCCCGCCATCGGCAAGGGCGTGGGCGACTGCGTCGAGTATGGCGGCCTGTTTGGCCGTGCACCCATCATGCCGGTGAACCCCAACGCCGGCACCGTGCTTGCCCACCGTGGTGGACGTTTCCCGGCGCCGCTGAACTCGCTGAAGAACTAGCTGAGGGGACTGGCGAGGAGCCCCGGGGAGGGCAAATATATAAGGTCGCCTGCTCGGACAGTCCTGACTCGCACGGAGAGCACATTAAGTGCTCTCCGGCTCGTGCGGAACTCGCGATCGACCTTATATATTTGCCCTCCCCGGGGCTCCCGCACATCTCAACCTTGGCTGGGTTCTATCCCGGTTGCAGTTGCTTCGCTCCTGCACCACTTGGCTGGTATGGCGGTTTGGCGTTGGATCGGTTCTTTCTGATATATGCTGGTTGCGGCTCTTCTTTTGGGAGGGGTCGCTTTTTTGTTGCTAGGAGGTTGGCCCGTGGTTGATGGGGATGCTCACTCTGAGCTTCTTTCTGCTGATTGGAATCAGGAATGGATGCGTCTGCAGGCCGCTCGGCATCGGGCTGATGATTCTTTTGAGTGGGATAAGCGGGCTCGACATTTTCGTCCGTTGGAGACTGCCCCATATGCTCGGGATTTTATGAAATTGCTGGCGCTTGAGCCCGGTGAATCGGTGCTGGATATGGGATGTGGGGCTGGGTCGATTGCTATTCCGCTTGCGCAAGACGGGCATCCCGTGATTGCAGCTGATTTTTCCCCTGCCATGTTGGGCACCCTTGATGCTGGCATTGAGTACTATGGGCTCGAGGACCTGATTACGCCGCTTGAACTTGCTTGGGACGATGATTGGGATTTGGTTGGGCCGGTTGCCAAGACTGTGGATGTTGCCTTTGCCAGTCGTTCCGTCACCACCAATGACCTAAAAGGCGCGCTTGCCAAGCTCGACCGCACGGCTCGCCGGCGTTGTGCCGTCACGATGGTCGCCAACTCCAGCCCGCGCTATGACCTGCACGTGATGAACGCCATTGGCGCCTCGGTTACCTGCAGTAATGGCTTTGTGTATGCCTTTAACATTCTCATTCAGATGGGTGCCCTGCCGCAGGTTACGTACTTTGAATCGCCTCGTCGCGACACCTTCGATAGCCTTGAGGCGGGCGTAGCGGACTTCTCCCGTATGCTCGAACATGGCAACGAGGATAAAATCGACCGTCTGCGCGACTACATCGCCCAGCACATGGTCGAGAATCCCCATGCCGGCGAGCCGGGATCCAAGGGCGTGCCGCAAGGGCGCTACATGCTCGACCACGTCCGCAAGGTCCGTTGGGCGTTTATTGCATGGGAGCCGGTCTCTTCGAGCTGTCCATAGACCGCTTTCGGCTGCCGTACACGTCCGCCTGCAACCCGCGCTGTTCTCCCGCTCGGCATCCGCATTCTTTTTGAACTGGGCAAACACGCCCCACACCACGCCGTTCCTGCGCTATCGTGGGACAGCTCACGTAGATTAAGGCCCCATCGCGGGGCGCCCCATAACATAGAAAGCGAGAACCCATGGCACTGACAGGAGCCCAGGTCAAGCAGCTTCGCAGCATGGCCCATCACCTCAACCCCGCCATCATCATCGGCAAGTCCGACATCAACGAGGGCACCGTCGAGCAGACGGTCGCCTACCTGGAGAAGCACGAGCTCGTTAAGTGCTCCGTACTCGATGGTTCCAGTCTTTCTGCCCGCGAGGCCGCCGAAGAGCTTGCCGATCGCTGCCATGCCGAGGTCGTCCAGGTTATCGGCCGCAAGTTCTCGCTGTATCGTGAGTCCTCGCGCAAGGACATCGAGAAGATTAAGCTCGTCTAAGAGCCAACGATCCGGCGAGCCAACATACATCAAGCTTGTGAGCGTCCGAGCAATTCGGACGCTCATTTTTTATCGCTCGACGAGCACGCGGTTAAGCCTGCCCTCGACCAAGCGCTCGTACAGACGCCGCGTCTCGGGCTCGGGCACGCCATTGACCTGCTCCCTCAGGTGATGCATATGCCCACTGTACAGCTCGACGATATCGCGTCGTCGCCCCGCCGCGCCGTAGACGCGCATAGCGCAACGCACCATGTCCTCGCGCGCCGTCTCTTGCCGCAGCCCCGACTCCACCAGCCATACCGCCGACTGCAGGTCATTTTCTTCTAGGGCGGCATTCGCGCCCCGAATCATGCAGTCGATATACTTCGATTCCATAATGCGCCTCATACGCAAAAAGTAGGTGGGATTACAGCCATTGGGAACATACAACGGGCCGGCGTAAAGCTGCTCGATCTTAAGGCACAGCTCGATCAGATGGGGCCCGCGCGCACCCGTGCGATTTCCCAAAACTTCGCGGCTTATCTGATCAAACAACCGCACGTCGGTCTTGACGTAATCGCCGTTAAGCCCAATGCACTCGTTTTGGATCAGCACACACGACTTGCCGTCCGGTGTCGGCCCCAAGGCCGAACGCAGGCGCGATATCGTCGAGTACAGATTGTTACGAGCGCTATTGAACTCGGCGTGGGGCCACAGCTCCATAGCCAGCGTCTCGCGGTCGACCAGCGCATCCATGCCCAGCGCAAGCCGCTCGGCAAGCGTCGCCGCTTTCTTGCGGCGCCACATCTTATCCGTGATGGGAAACCCGTCGCGCTCGGCGCGAAACGCCCCAAACATGCGAATCTCGATATGGCCAATCGCATCGACACCCTCGGCATCGCCGGCCTGGAACAGACGCTCGCCTTCGCCCTCAAAGTCGTCACGCAGCGAATACCGCGACAGCTCGCGCACCGGGAGCTTCTTTCGAATTCTAGCAGCCGGCTCACCCAGACAATGCATCGCAAGACGCGCAAACAGCCGATACGACGGATCCAAAATCCCTGGGCGGTTCATGGACATCCAGGCTGCAAGGTCGCTATCGCGGCCAGCGGAGGCCAAATGCAGCGCCACCATCCAAGCCTCGGCACCACCGACCTGCGTCCGACTCAAATCGAGCAGCTCTGCCTCTTCACGCACCGATACCATCGATGTATTGCGTAAGTACGCCGCGCGCTCTAGCAGCAGTGCGTTGTCGCGTATGTATCCAATCGATTCCTCGGCAAGCCTGAGCACCTGCACCGCACGGAATTTGGCATTGACCGGACGCCCCTCGGCCAGCGACTGCCAGCCTTCCAGTATCAAGCCAAACAACTGGACTTGATTGTCACGCACACGCACGGCAAAACGGTCGAGCTCATTGAATGCCTGCTCGTCGGTCACCGGCATGCCGGCAAACAGGCGCCGCGCCGATAATACCATGCGCACCCAGATGGCGAGTGCTCGGATGTCACGCGCTTCGAGTGCCTCGAGCGTCAGGGCCATCTCGTCATCACGCTCGTCAGTCCCTGCATACGACCCATCAAATAGCTCCGTCAACATGCGGTCCGCCCGCACAAACGTCCTCGCGATATCGAGCTCACAATCGTAGGCCTTATCCGTTTTGAGCCCCGCGAGGATCTCACCACCCTTCGCCCGCTCGGTCAGCCCATGCTTTATCTCGACATGTGCGGACAGCATGTCGAGTGCGGCACAGGACGCCTCACTTTCCAACGCTGTATGACTTGCCGGAAGCCCCAGACCACTATCTCCATAACAGGCGGCCGTAAACGCGTGCGCCACCTTCCACGACACGGGATCGAGCTCGCAAATCGCTTGCTCGCCCGCACGCTCGATAATTGAGGCCATATACCGCGCGAGCTTTGTATTGGAGACGCTCACCGCCGCCAGATAGATGCCGAGCGCCTCGTCAGGCGTCGGCTCCGATGCCTTACCATCTGCCTCGGTCTTTCCCAGCGCCGCGCGGCAGACATCCACTCCATGCCCCGTCAGGGCCAGATCGACCCCATACTGCCCGGCAAGCTCCAACACCGCACTGCGGTCCAAAAACGCGTCGGCGAGGTCCATCGCGGTATCGCAGCGCCCCGCTTTAATCAATATACGCGCCGCCCGTACAACGAGTTCGGGGCGAATTTCGGCGACCAGCTTGCGCAATCGCAGGCGCGCGTTGTCCTCGGTACCCAAGCAGGTAAAGCTCCGGTCTGCCGGATCAACGCCAAAAATGGGATAATCGCGGACGAGATAGGACTGGTCAATCGCCGAAAGCCTAACACCGCAAGCCTCGAGCTCCGAAATATTGCCCTCACCCATTAAGACCATCAAGCATGCCACACTAAACAGGGCGTTGTTCTCGAGCGACGCCAGGTCAACAAGTGCCGCACCGTAGATATTGACGATCTCGTTTTCGAGCATCTGGGCAACGTCTCCCTGCCCGTATAGTCCCGACTGCATAGCCGAGACGAGCTCGGGCACGCCCTGCGTAAGCTGATAGAAGTCGAGCGATGTGCTGATCGAAAACGCCGATGCCCACGCCGAATACTCATAGGCATGCACCTTGAGCATCTGCGCGTTGACTTTAATCGAATCGCCCAGTCCATGAATCAGCTGGCGATTCGAGGGACGGCAGCTCATAAAGACCCCAACCCCCATAGCACGCAGGCTTCGGATTCGGTCGATCAGCTCCTCGGTCTCGCTCTGGCTGAGGTTAGGCACGTTATCGATTGCGATCAGGGAGTGCGGCTTGTCCTTAAGCTCTTCGGTAACGACCTCGAGCTGCATAAACACCTCGCGCCCAATGGCGCGGTCTGCCTCAATGATCCGCACGGGACCTCGCGTCGGATCGTTTTTAACCTCTTGGGCATACTGCAGCAGCACCGAGGTTTTCCCAAAGCCATCAGGCGCGTAGAGGACTACGATGCCGGCCTTTCGGCCCTTGGCGATAAGTTCGTTCATCAAGCGATCGCGCCGCACCGTATAACTACTGCCCAGCGGCATAAGCTCGAGGTCGTCCGTATTGCCCAAATCGTTAACCATGCCCGCTCCTCAACTCGACCACATGGACACCGTAACGCTAGACCATATGTATCGCTAGATGAATAGAGCGATGCTACGGTTTAGGATGTTTGTTGGTACGCAAATGGCAAGTTTTTGTTCAGCGTGGTCCGATTGAAACTTATCCCCCAACCAATCAGTCTTTGCGCAGGTCAATGCGCTTGCCAGCTTGTCCCATCCTTTGGCAGTGTACCTCAAATGAGCGCTGTTCAATTGTGTTGCGCAACTCACCTAGCGCCAGCTACCGTCTGCGACCTTTTCATAGCATTTATGCATAGTATCTGTTATGGAATGAATCATGCTGCACCAGACGCACCCGTCCAGTTCGCGGCCAGATTTTCGTCAAGCACACGGCGCGCGCTCAGCAAAAAGGCCCCCGCAAAGCGGAGGCCTTAGGCAAGGCTATGTCGAGCTGCAGGATTCGCGCTACTCGCAGAGCGAAAGGGCGGCCTCGTCGGCAACGACAACGCAGTTGGTGTGCAGCTGCAGAATCGAAGCCGGGCACTCGGGCGTAACCGGACCATAGCACATGTCATGCACGGCCTGAGCCTTGGCCTCGCCGTTGGCGACGACCAGGATCATGCGGGCATACATGATGGTCTGGGTACCCATGGTGTAGGCCTGACGGGGAACATCGTCGATGCTGTCGAACAGGCGGCTGTTGGCCTGAATGGTGCTCTCGGTGAGGTCGACGCAGTGCGTGCCCTTGGAGAAGTGGTCATCGGGCTCGTTGAAGCCGATGTGGCCGTTGTTGCCAATACCGAGCAGCTGCAGATCCGGGTAACCGGCCTCGGCGACAATCTTGTCGTACTCAGAGCAGGCAGCGGCGGCGTCGGGGTTGGAACCGTCGGGCACATGCGTGTTGTTCAGGTCGATGTTGATGTGATCGAAGAAGTTCTCACGCATGAAATAGTGATAGCTCTGGGGATCGTCGTGCGAAAGGCCGCGATACTCGTCCAGGTTGTAGGTGCTGACCTCGGCAAAGTCGACGTCGCCCTTCTCGTACCAAGCAGCGAGCTGCTTGTAGGCACCGATCGGGGTGGAGCCGGTGGCAAGGCCCAGCACACAGTCGGGCTTGAGGATAACCTGCGCCGAGATGATATTAGCGGCCTTGCGGCTCATATCCTCGTAGTCTTTAGCTTTAATGATCTTCATTACGCGTCCTTTCTCGTACAAGAGAGGCAAGGCTCCCTTACAAGCACTTGCCCGCGGCCCGCGTCGGCCGCAACCAACGTGTGCGGCCACCAGGGCGAGGTCGCGTAATGTATGTGTCTCGTGTCTAGCCGCGTCGAGGCCCCTGCCCGTCCACGGCGACCCGAAGCTGTTTAGCCTCGGACGTTTCCCATCTTGCCACGGAGGGCGTCCTCTTTCAAGGGCGCCCTCCGTAAACGTGTTTGAATTGTAGGCTAATGGCCACGTGCACTTGCTAGCGCTCGCGAGCAACGATGAGCTGGTCCATCTCTTCGACATGCACACCAACGGAGCCCTTGATACTCGAGAACTCAACGGAGTTGCACACCAAGATGGGAACCGTCACATCGTAGCCCTCGGCAGCAATTGCCTCGCGATCGAACTCAATGAGTACATCGCCCTTATGGACGATGTCACCCACTTGCGCATGTACGGTAAAGTGCTTGCCCTCGAGCTGAACAGTGTCCAAGCCAACGTGGATGAGCACGTCCAAGCCATCGACCGTGTTGAGCGCAACGGCGTGTCCCGTGGGAAAAATGGCCTCGACCTTGGCGTCTGCCGGCGCAATCACGCGCGTACCCGTAGGCTGAATCGCCACGCCCTGGCCCAAAAGGCCGGTGGCAAATGTCTGGTCATTGACCTCGGACAACGGAATGACGTCGCCCGAGATGGGAGCATCCAGCGTAAGGACTCGACCACGCATACCAAAAGACCTTAGGACTTTAGTGAACATGCTCCCCCTCGGACATACCAATCGACCAAAATAGCCTTAACAGTTTACCACTTGGCACTCGTTTTTGACCATTAGGGAAGTTCGCGCTTGACAACCTCGACGATGTCGTCGACAACGCGCTGGGTCAGCTCGTGCGTCTCGGCCTCGGCCATAACGCGGACCAGCGGCTCGGTACCGCTCGAGCGCACCAAGATGCGGCCGCGACCATTGAGCTCCTTCTCGGCGGCAGCGACGGCATCCCAGATGGGCTGGCAATCGTCCAGGCCGGCCTTGTTGTCGGAATGCACGTTGACGAGTACCTGCGGGTACTTCTTCATGATGCCGGCAAGATCGGTGAGGGTACGACCGGTGCGCTTGAGCACGGCCAGCAGCTGCAGAGCCGTCACCAGACCGTCACCGGTGGTGTTGTGCTCCAGGAAGATGATGTGGCCGGACTGCTCGCCGCCGATGACGGCGCCATCCGCGAGCATACGCTCCAGAACGTAGCGATCGCCCACGGCGGTCTGAACCATCTCGAAGCCCTGCTCCTTCATAGCGATGGAGAAGCCCAGGTTGCACATGACGGTCGAGACGATCTCGGAGTTGGCGAGCTTGCCGCGGGCGGCGAGGTCAGAACCGCAGATAGCCAGGATGTAGTCACCGTCGATCTCATTGCCCTCGCTGTCCACGAACAGTACGCGGTCGGCGTCGCCGTCGTGGGCCAGGCCGATATCGGCGTGGGTGCGCAGCACGAGCTCGCGCAGGGGCTCAAGGTGAGTGGAGCCGCACTCAACGTTAATGTCAGTGCCACAGTAATCGGTGTTGATGGCATGGACCGTGGCACCCAGGCGCTGCAGCGCGGCGGGCGTGGTCTGGCAAGAAGCACCATGACCGCAGTCGACGGCAACGACCAGGCCATCGAGCCTCAGGCCATCAAGCGTATCGATGGCGTGGTCGACGTATGCCTTGCGGGCGTCTTTCATCTTGATGATGTGGCCCACGCCGGCACCGGTCGGCAGCGTGTCGGCAGCCATGGCCTCCTCGGACATGACCCAGGCGCTGATCTCTTCCTCGACCGCATCGGGAAGCTTCATGCCCTTGCGGCTAAAGAACTTGATGCCGTTGAACTCCGGCGGATTATGCGAAGCAGAGATGACGATGCCGCCGTCGAGCTCGTTCTGGACGGTGAGCAGCGCCACGGCAGGCGTGGGGATGACGCCGCAGCAGTGCGGACGACCGCCCTCGGCCATGATGCCGGCAGTCAGAGCGCTCTCGAGCATGGTACCCGAAAGACGCGTGTCGCGGCCGACGCAGATATCCGGACCAAGGAACTTGGTCGCCGCGCGGCCCAGGCGAAACGCGAGGTCGCACGAGAGGTCGGCGTTGGCGACGCCACGGACGCCGTCGGTACCGAAGATGTTCTGGGGCATAGGATCGCTCCTTCCCTAGCAGGCGATATGCAACCGCCCACCCTAGTCGAAAAAGAAAAGCGGGACCCGCCGAGGAATCGGCAGGCCCCGCTTGTACATTGTATCTCGAAAGGAGATAAAACCTTAGCGCTTGGAGAACTGGGGAGCGCGGCGGGCCTTCTTGAGGCCGTACTTTTTGCGCTCGACCACGCGAGCATCGCGCGTAAGGAAACCGGCCTTCTTGAGGTCAGCACGGTAGTCGCCAGCGTTCAGAAGAGCGCGAGCGATGCCCAGGCGCAGAGCGCCGGACTGACCGGAGATGCCGCCGCCATCGCACAGAGCGATAACGTCGAACTGACCGGCGGTGTCGGTCACCTTGAAGGGAGCAAGGGCGTTCTCAACGAGCTGATGACGGCCGAAATACTGCTCGGCGTCACGCTTGTTGATGGTCACCTTGCCGGTGCCGGGGACGAGACGGACGCGGGCGACGGCGTTCTTACGACGGCCGGTACCCTGGTAGACAACGGTGTTCTCAGCCATCTTTAAGCCTCCAGCTCAATCTTCGTGGGGTTCTGGGCAGCGTGCGGATGCTCGGCACCAGCGTAGACCTTAAGCTTGGTCATCTGGGCACGGCCGAGGGTGGTCTTGGGCAGCATGCCGCGAACGGCGCGCTCGATGACCTTCTCCGGGTGCTTCTCCATAGCCTGGCGGAAGCTCTCAGCCTTGAGGCCGCCGTTGTAGCCGCTGTGGCGATAATAGGTCTTCGTGTCTGCCTTGTTACCGGTAAGCTGGACCTTATCGGCGTTGATGACGACAACGAAGTCGCCGCAGTCGCTGTTGGGCGTGAACTGGGGCTTGTTCTTACCGCGCAGGATCATTGCGATCTGGGTGGCAAGACGGCCCAGGACAGCACCATCGGCGTCGACGAGAACCCAGTTGCGCTGGACCTCGCCCTGCTTGGCGTAGTGAGTCGATTTCGAAATCACTTAGACTCCTCCATGTACAGTACGTGTTGTTACAGAGATTCACGGGGCTCTGCAAGTAACCCGTCCATATTACCCCGCTCGCCGCCCGAGTCAACAGGTATTTTGGCTCCGACCAGAGTTTCTGCACATGTCGTCCATGGGCCGTTGTATTGCGACGCTAACGCTCGACGAACTCCTGGATTTCCGCAAGCAGGCGCTTTGCCTCCTGGCGGCCCTGAATATACAGGTCGAGCAGCTTTGCCGGATCGTGCTCAACATGACCGACCTCGACCGGCTTTTGCGGAGCGACAACCAGGGCGCGACCCTCGCGCTCGTACTTCCACAGATGCATGCGCCGGATGTTGTAGCGGTCGTGACGTGTCTCGATGGCCTCGAGCAGGTAGGGGTAGTCGGCATAACGAGCACGCGCTGCCGGCATAAACTCGTAGGGCTTCTTTTCGTACGAGCGGTCCTGGGTGACGATGACGACCGCGCGGTCGAAGCCAGCCTCCTCGAGCACATGCTCGATAGGAACCGAATCCGCCACGCCGCCATCGACGTATTTGTGCCCGTCGATCTCGACCGGCGGCGTCACCAGCGGCAACGAAGTCGAAGCGCGCACGGCATCGAGATCGAGCACAGCGCTTTTAACCGGCAGGTAGGCAGCGGTTCCAAACAGCATGTCCGTCGCGACGGCATACATCTCGATGGGGCTGGCGTCGAACGTCTCGTTGTCAAAGGGATCCAGGCGGTCCTGGACGTCGTTGAAGATAAAGTCGTAGCCGACGATGGAGCCCGTGGACGCAAACGATGCGGCGCCCATGAAGCGGCTGTCGTTGCAGAAAGCCAGGTTGATGCGGTTGGCACGGCCGATCTGGTGCGACTTGTAGTTCACGCCGTTGAGGGCGCCGGCCGATACACCATATACCGCCGGAATCTCGACGCCGGCCTCCATGAGAACGTCGAGCACGCCCGCGGTAAACTGCCCGCGAAAACTACCGCCCTCCAAGACGAGCGCGACCTTGCCGGCGTTTTTTGCCTTATCTTCTGCAGTCATGTTGACCTCCTGCGATTGCGTTTTGGCTTTCTTCTACCCAGTTTTGGGATGGCGAGCGCGCAGGTTTTGGAGCAGAGTTCGATTCTCCGCGGTACGGGGGGATCCGTTGATGCTGGGCGAGGCCAGCTGAGATTCGATAAACATCGCATCCGTTTTGAGTCGGAAGTTTGCGCGGAGAATCTGCGTATTTGCTTCGCAAATCCGCACCGGCTTCGGCCGCCTGCCGGCGCCCTCGCCCGCTCGCTACAAACGCTCCGCGTTTGCTTAACGCTCGCGCCCTGCATAGAGTTCGATTCTCCGCGGTACGGACTAGAAATAAAAAGGCAGGTAGATATGAGTATCTACCTGCCTGTTACTTATGGTGGAGGCGCGGAGAATCGAACTCCGGTCCACGAAAGCCCCCTGATTGGCATCTCCAAGCTCAGTCGCTGGTTTAGTCTCGGACGCTTTGCGCGCAGCGACACGCTCGCGGCGTCCTAACCGGTTCGGTCTTAGCCTGCGCCATACCGATTACGTGCGCAGGAGCATTCCCCTGACATGACGTCGCGCCGGTGTCGGGGAAATCACCGGGTTGACGCGCCGCTATAAACTAAGCAGCGAGAGCCATAGGCTCAAAAGAAGAGTTGTTGTCAATTCAATTTGACGGTACCCCTGTTTAACGAGGCGAGGAGACCTCGGCTTGCTTCCTCTCTCAGAGCTATCGTGTCGAAACCAGTCGCCCCCGAATGTCGGGAAAGTCTGGATGGTATCGGGCCTGCAAGCACCCGATAACCGTCGACTTTTCAAGGAACATGCGGGGCGAGCCCCGCTTGTGAAGTGTTATCTTACCACGTTCTGAAAGCGGACAGCTGTTCTATGCACGAGCTGTGAAGACCCCAATGTGTGCCACACTTCGCACTTTTGCTACCGAACACGTCACGTATATTTTCGCCAAGCAAAATTGACCCGTCGAAAGGACCGTTATGGATACCAAGCAGCAGCTCGTCAATGCCCTCGCAGGCCTGGGCTCAACCATTACCGAAGCTATGGATGTCATCGAAGGCTTTGTCCCCTGCGGGCATCCCGCCCTCACGGTATCGAACGCACTCGTCGCGCTGGACGCTGACGATGATGCAGCTCTCGCCCAGCAGCTTGAGACCGTCGAGGGCTTTATCGACCACGTGAGTGAGAACCGCGGCGTGACCGCCTACCACGGCATCGAGGTCGAGCTCGCGGGCCCCAAGGCCGATCTGCTCGCAGCAATCCGCGAGGTAGGCGCCCTTATGCAGACCGCAGGCGTCAAGAACACCCAGGTCAACGAGTGGGTCTACCGCAGCCTGGCAGCACTAAACGATTCCGACGATAAGGCTACCGAAAAGCTCACCGAAGCTCCCGTCATTAAGGCCGAGCTTTTGTAATTTAAGGATGCGTGGCCTTCTGAGCGCTGACGTTCCGAAGGCCACGCAGACAGCCAGGCGCTAGCAGGACACCCGCCCACCGCGTTCGGCCAAAGCAAAAATCGGCATCATTTGGCGCGGGGTCTTTGCTGCAAGATCGGCATGGTCGAGCAGTTTGTGGCCATTGGTCACCAAGTAATCGACCTGTGCGCGCTTGCACGCGGCGAGCACCAAGTTGTCCTCGTAATCGCGATGGAGCGCTAAGTATTTGTCGGCCAGCCACAGATCGGATGCATCAGCACCCACGGCCGTGGCGTTTTCGGTCATGTTCCGAACAAACGCCAACGCTGCATTGCCAATTGCACGGGCAGATGCCTCGTCGAGCGCTCCCCCGCTGGCAAGAACGCTACGCTTCAGCTCGTGTTGGACAACGTACAGCACGTCCTTGGCGATATGCACCGGAAAGAACAGCAACGCCCCCGTCTCCGTCGCCTGCCCAATAAACGCACGCGCGGCAAGCGACTCGGCATGGTCGACGCAAAACGAATCGACCCATACATTGGCGTCTACCATGATCTTGAGAGGCGTCCCGCTCACTGGACCATCCCCTTTTGGCGATAATGCTCATCCATGGCTTCGGAATAGATTGTGTCCCAATCGCGATCGTCGGATACAGGCGACGTAGCGATGCCCAGGTCCGCGTAAAGCCGGTCTGCCGCTGCCCACGACGCGACGAACGGAGCATCGGGCGCGACGACCTGCTTCCGGTCGTCGACGGCCGCAAGCACTTCCTCGCACTGCCCGCCACCCTGTGCGACCTTGGCCACGACCTTTTTGATGAGCTCGGGCAGTGACCCGCCCGAAAGCCGCAGTGCCTCCTCGGCACGGTTCTTGACCTGGCGATCCACGCGAACGTTCACCTGCGCCATGCCGCTAACAGCACCCACGTCGATCCCGCTCCCTTCAATTGCTAGCCATGCTAGCACCACTATATATAGAAGCTAGCACATGGTCAAATGCAAAAGGCCTGCGCCTGGACGACATCGATGCCGTCCAGGCGCAGGCCAGATAACGTAGACGAACACGTCTGCTAGCGCAGATATGCCTTCGCGTTGCTCAGGCTGTAGGCAATCGTCGAGCCGTTATGCAGCAGCGAGGACGCCTGCGGGGTAATCGCGCCGGTAATACCCAATGCCAACAGCGCCGAGTTGGTGAGCATCACCTTGGAATACGAACTCGTCAGACGGTCGATAAGCCCCTGACTCATGCGGCGCAGGCGCACGATTGCGGCCAGATCGGTATCCGCCAGGATGATATCGGCGACCTCCTTGGCGATGTCGCTTCCGCCACCCATGGCCAGACCCACATCGGCCAGGCCCAGCGCCGGTGAGTCGTTGACGCCGTCGCCCACCATGGCAACGTGGCGCCCCTCGCGCTTAATCCGCGCCACATAGGCGTACTTGTCCTCGGGCAGCAGTTCGGCCTTAAACTCGTCGACCCCTGCCTCGCGAGCAATGCGCTCGGCCGTGCGCTCCGAGTCGCCCGTGAGCATGACCACGTGCTTAACGCCCAACGCGTGCAAGTCGGCGATGGCCTCGCGAACCCCGGGCTTAAGCGGGTCCTCGATACCGAGCACGCCCACAACGGTGCCATCGACCGCCAGGTACAGCGGCGACAAGCCCTGCATCTGGGACTCAATGCGCTCCTTAATGTCGGACTCGAGTTGCGCGCCCTCATCCTCGAATACAAAGTGCGCCGAACCGATGATGGCGCGACGCCCTTCGATGGACGAAGCGATGCCGTGCGCCACGATGTACTCGACCGCAGCGTGACGCTCGCGATGCTCGAGCCCGTGCTCGTGAGCAGCGTTGACCACGGCACGCGCCACCGGATGCGGGAAATGCTCCTCCAAGCAAGCGGAAAGGCGCAGGATCTCGTCCTCGCTCCAGCCATCGGTGGTGAGCACGCAAGCCAGGCGCGGCTGAGCCTCGGTCAGCGTGCCGGTCTTATCAAAAACGATGGTGTCGGCCTTGGCAAACGACTCAAAGTACTTCGCGCCCTTGACCATGACGCCCATCTTGGCGGCGTCGCTCATGGCAGTCATGACGGCAACGGAACCCGTGAGCTTGAGCGCACACGAGTAGTCGACCATCAGCGCCGCCGAGGTCTTGATGAGGCTACGGGTGGTGAGCGCGACAAGGCCCGCGAGCAGGAAGTTCCACGGGACGATCTTGTTGGCGAGGTCTTCCATGTGCGACTGGCCCTCGGACTTGAGCGAGTCGGCCGTCTGCACGAGCGAGACGATCGAGCGCAGTTTGGTTTGCGCCGTATTGGCGCGCACACGCACCAAGATGCTGCCGTCTTCCACGACGGTGCCGGCGAACACGTCGTCGCCTGCGCTGCGCTCGACGGCCAGCGGCTCGCCGGTCAGGGTCGCTTGGTTGACCATGGCGCTCCCCTGCTCGACCACGCCGTCGATGCAGATAGACATGCCGGTGCGCACGGCGACCAAATCGCCGGGCTCGAGCTCGGTCGCAGCAACGCTTACCTCGGTGTCGCCGACCACTTTTTGTGCCTTATCGGGCACATCGAGCAGCGAGTTGATGAGCTCGTTTTCGCTCATGGCGCGGGTGTAGTCCTCGAGCAGCTCGCCCACGTTGAGCAGGAACATTGTCTGGCCCGCGGTGTCGACATCACGCTTGACGAACGAAATGCCGATGGCCGAAGCGTCGAGCACGGGAACGGTCAGGCGCGGCTGCGCCAGCTCATGAAGGGCAGCGCGCAAAAATGCCATGTAACCGGCCACGACAAATACCGCACGCAAAGGCGTCGGCAAGAACCAGCGACGTGCGTAATGAGCACCGACGAGTGTCGCCAGATCCATAACGAGTTTGTGCTTGCGCGGCTCGAGTTGCATCACGTAGCCCGACTTGGCATCGGCGATAGCTTGAGCATCGAGTGCGCCCAAGGCGTCGAGCACGCTCGCGCGGCGTGGCTCGTCGTACTCCAGCGCCATCTGGCCAATGCGGCCATACACGCGCACCCTGTGCACGCCGTCGATATCGCCGCTGAGCTTAAGAAGTGCATCGAGATCGCTCTCTGGCACAGGACCCGCCAATTGAAGACGGGTCCTGCCGGGGATCTCGCTAATAATCGAGAATCTCATAGTTTGTGCCTGGGAGCGTTACTCGGCTGCCTCGTCAGCAGCGGACTCGCTCTGGGTGATGTAGGCAGCCTCGGCAACCATGTCGTCGACATTAGCCTTGGCCTGCTCGACCATGTCCTGGTAGCCGTTCTTGATGCGCATGCCGCACGCGATACCCTGCACGCAGGCATTCTTGACCGGAGCGCTGGTAAGCAGCTTGATGCCGGCCGTGCCAAGCAGAAAACCGCCACCGACAAGCAGGGTGTTAAACGTCGACTTCTTCATGTTGCTTCTCCCTTTTGCCGCACAAGCGCGGCATGGTGCCTTAGCACCCGAGTTCATTAGTTTGCTCGAGCACGCTTTTGAAAATAGTTTAGTATAACTATTTGGTCAACAATGGCTAACTTTTTGGAAACTATGGGGATGAACTCAATATGACAAAGGGATTGTCCCTTTGTCACATTCCTACAGCTGCCAGGCAGCCGCTTCCTTTTGCAGTGCGACCATACGGGCAAATTCTCCGCCCGCCGCCTTAAGCTGCGCCGGAGTGCCCTGCTCGGCAACCACACCATCCTTGAGCACGACGATCTTGTCGGCATTTTCCACCGTACGCATACGGTGGGCAATAACGATAACCGTCTTACCTGCAAGCAAACGGGAGAGTGCCTGCTGTACCACGGTCTCGTTCTCCACATCCAAGCTCGCCGTCGCTTCATCCAGCAACACGATCGGCGCGTCCTTGAGCAGCGCACGGGCGATAGAGATGCGCTGGCGCTCGCCGCCAGAAAGCTTGGAACCATTCTCGCCGATCATGGTGTCGTAGCCCTGCGGCATACGACTCACAAACTCGTCGCAGTTGGCGGCACGCGCGGCCGCAAGCACTTCCTCATCGTTGGCATCACGACGCCCGAGGCGGATGTTTCCCATCACTGTGTCGTCAAAGAGCAGCACGTCTTGGAACACAATGGCGTAGTCGCGCAGGAGCACCTCGGGATCGACGCCCGCAACATCCACGCCACCCACGGTGACCGTGCCTTCGGTAGCATCCCAAAAGCGCGCGGCCAGGCGGCTCACCGTAGACTTACCGGAACCCGAAGGACCGACCAGTGCCGTGACCTCGCCTTCCTTGGCGGTAAAGCTCACATCGGTCAAAACCTTCTCGCCGGCGCGTCCGTCGCTGCCCGCACCATAGCCAAATGCCACGTGATCGAACACCACGTCATGACCCACGGGTTCAAACTGCTCGCTGCCCCGCGCCACGGGCTCCTCCATGATGGAGCGCATGCGCTTGGCCGACGACTCGGCGGCAAACAGCTCGGACATCAGCATCAGTGCCTGATCGAAGGGCGCATAGATGCGGCTCACCATGAGCAGGAAGGCAAACATCACCAAAAAGTCGACCTGGCCGGAGGCGACCATCGCAGCGCCCGTGACCAACGTGGTGGCAATCCCCAGGCGCAGGATGGCAAAGGCGGAGTTGACCAAAAGCCCATTGGCGAGCTCGCCTTTGGTGGTCTCGCGCTCCTCGGCATCGATCACGGCGTTGAGCCCCTCAAGATAATGAGCCTCCTGGTTGGTGGCGCGGATCTCGCGCACGCAGCCAAGCGTCTCCTGGATCGCCTCGGTGACCATGACCTTCTCGGCGCGCACGCGGTCGAACACCGGGGTCATGGGCCCGCGTGTCAGATACAGCACGGCAAAGGCCACGGGCACGCTCCAAAACGCCGCAATCGCCAGCTGCCAGCAAAAGAACAGCGACGCCACGAACACGATGGCGCTTGCGATGATGGCGCCCCAGAGTTCTCCCAGCACATGGCTGTAGGCATGCTCCATAGTCTGAACGTCGCCCATGATGGTTTCGGTTAGATCGGCCAGATCGCGACGGCCGAAAAACGACAACGGCAGTTTGCGCAAGCGCTCGGCAATCCCCATACGCTGCTTGCCGCACTCCTCGTAAAAGATGCAGTAGGTGTAGTAATACTGCTGCCAGTTAGAGGCAAAGAGCAACACAAAAAAGACCAGGAGGCCGCCCACGATCGGCAGGGCATCCGGCAGGTCGGCACCGGTGACGAGATGCTCGACAAAGCCGGTCATGACCAGGAACAAAAAGCCCATGCCGGCCATGGTCACAAGATTGGTGAGCGTGGTCCAGAAAATGCCACGTTTTACGCCGGCGACGCCTTTATCGGATAGGAAATACTTCTTTTGGAATGAGGCGAACATTTAGGCCTCGCCTCCCTTCGTGACGGCGGCATCCGCGGTCGCAGCAGTAATCTTCCAGCTCGCTGCCTGTTCGTATTCGGCCCACATCTTGGCATACAGACCCTCTTGGGACAGCAACTCGGCATGGGTACCCGACTCCTGCACGCTGCCCTGGTTGAGCACCACGATTTGGTCTGCGCCCACTACAGTCGAGAGTCGGTGCGCAATCATAATGACCGTGCGACCCGCCGCCAGCTTGCTAAAGGCGCGCTGGATGAGCGCCTCGTTCTCGGGATCGGCAAACGCCGTGGCCTCATCGAGCACCACGATAGGCGCGTCTTTAAGGATTGCGCGGGCGAGTGCCACGCGCTGGACCTCGCCGCCCGAAAGATATGCTCCGCCGGCACCGAGCATGGTATTGATGCCCTGTGGGAGCTTGGCCACAATGTCGTCGCACTGAGCTGCGGAGAGGGCCGCACGCACTTCGTCGTCAGTGGCCGTAGGCTTGGAGGCGCGCACGTTATCGGCAAGTGTTTGCCGGAACAGCTGGTTGGTCTGGAACACGAAGGCGACCTGGTCCATAAGCTCGTGCGGATCCATATCGCGAACGTCCACACCGCCTACGAGCACTCGACCCGAGGAAACATCCCAAAAACGCGGGATCAGGCTTGCACAGGTTGACTTACCGCCACCCGAGGGACCCACCAGGGCGAGGGTGCTACCCGCGGAAACGCTAAAACTCGCATGGTTGACGGCAGGCGCTTCGGCGCCCTCGTAGGTAAAGCTCACATCCTCAAATCGCACGTCGCTGCCGGCAGGGTGCTTGGGTTGGGCGGGCACGGAGAGCTGCTTGGAATCCATGATGCTTCGGATGCGAGCCAGCGAATCGGCACTCATCTGAGAGGCCTCGCCCACAAACATGAGCTTGGTCATGGCCGTCGGTACCACGGCCGAAAATATCGCGTAAAACGTGAAGTTTGCCATAAAATGCGGGAAGTCCGTCTCGCCCGGCGCCAACAGCAACGCCGCGGGCAGCAGGAATGCCACAAGACCATTGAGCGCGGTAAGGTTGAGTACCTGTGGACCTCGGCAGAACGTGCCCGCATAGTTTTGTGCCATGTCGGCGTATTCGGCGATCGCATCGTGGAAGGCCTTAAAGGAGTAGACCGTCTGCTGAAACACCTTGACCACGGGAATACCGCGTACGTATTCGGTGCCGGTCTTGTTCATCTTGACCAGCGCTCCCATGTAGGCCTTCATGAACTCGGCGCCTTTGCCGCTCATCATGGTGGCCATGGCGCCAAACGAAACGACGACCGAGATGAGGCATGCCGCGCCCAAGCGCCAATCGAGGGCGAAAAGCAGCACGAGCAAGCCCACGACCATGGCGGCGGCGCCGGCGATATCGGGCAGCATGTGCGCGAGCAGGGTCTCGGTAGAGGCGGCGCATCCGTCTACAACACGACGCAGCTCACCGGTGGCGTGCGTGTCAAAGTAGCCAAGCGGCAGCTTAAGCAGGTGCTCGCTCGTAGTCTTGCGGATATTGGATGCGCAGCGAAACGCAGACAGGTGCGTGCACATGAGCCCCACGAAATAAACTACGATGCTTGCCAGGGCAAAACCCACTGCCCACCAGCCATACATCGCGATATCGGTGGCTTCGCTCCAGTTAGGTGCCACAGCGATAAGATCGCGCGCGACAAGCCAAATGCACACGAACGGGCCAAAGCTCAGCAGCTGCGAGAGCGCCGAGAGCGCCATGCCCAAATACGTTAGGAATTTACGGTCGCCGGCATATGCAAGCAGCTCGCCGATGCCTCCACCTTCCTTTTTTGATTCCTTTGCCATGAGATTCCTTTCTAACGGCTTGAGAGTTAACCGTAATGAACTTATCATTGGCATGTTAGCCATGGCTCACAATCAACCGAGCTGTGGACGTTTCTGCAAAGGAAAGGGACGCTTTTGCAAATGCGGCGGGCAGCGACCGACATAACCGAGCTCTACGCACCGCAGTTTGAGCAGTTTGGCCTGGAGCTTACCGGCAAGGGCGCCGTCTTTACCGGCGAGGTGGCAAACGATCGGGCGCACGGACGCGCATGGATCATGCCTCTCTCCCCTGCCTGCATTGTCATGGAGCATTTCATCACCCCGACGCACGATATGTACCTGGCCGAATACACACCCGAGCCGTACGCCTGCGTGAGCGAAGTCAGCGCGCCCACACTTACATGCATGCCCGAGACTGGCATAACGCCCGCGAACCTCAAACCATCGCATGGACCGTGGCCAAACAATGCCGTTTGCAGCTTTATCCAAGATAGCTGTGGCGAGGAATTAAGCCCGCTGTTTGCGGGGGAGCTCTATCACTCGCGCTCGGTGCTCTTTTTGCCTGGATATTTTGACGAACTGGAGCACCGCTATCCCACCGAGTTCGCGGGAATCTTTGAGGCGTTTGCCGAGCCATGGCACGAGGAAGCGACGTCTGCCATCTATCACACGCTGCGCCGGATTAACGAGGACCGTGCCCAAACCGTAGGCGGACACGTCTATATGCAGGGCATCGTGGAGACCATGGTCGCGGAGCTCGCCTGTTCGCGCGCGGCCCACAAGCAGGCGCGGCAGGCGGCAGACACACGCGTCAGCATAACCATGGCCGAAGAAGCAACGGCAATGATTGAGCGCACGCTCGACAAAGGCAGACATGTGGGTATCAACGAGGTGGCCGAGAGGCTCTACACAAGCCGCTCCAAACTATGCGCCACCTTTAAGGCCCAAACCGGCGAGTCCCTGGGCGCCTACATTCGCAGACGCCGTATGGAGCGAGCGCAGGACCTTTTGGCAGATAGCGCGCTCACGATAGCGCAGGTGGCAGAGCGTCTAGGCTACCCTCAGCAGGCCGCCTTCGCCCAAGCCTTCAAGCAATACACCGGCATGACACCCACGGCTTGGCGAAGCAAGCATCGCTAAGGCCCAAGCTCCCTGGCCGTAACGGAGCGATTAATTAGCCGCCGCCCGTCAGCTCACCCAGGATCTAAACGTCAAGATGTGCACAATCAAGCGCCTTTTTGATAAGAGGGACAGATCGATCAGCCAAATACAACGGAATGTTGAGCACCCCGTCGTCGAGCTTTAGGTTCTTAAGTGAGTAGCGGACCCTCAATGGAGTCGTCTCCGCATGCTTGTCGGCATAGTACTTAAGGCTCTTGGAATGAACGACCTCTCCCGATTTGACCTCGACGGGAACGATTTCGTTTCCGACTTGAATCAAAAAATCGACTTCGTGCTTCGGCTTCTCGTTTGTCCAATAACGCGGAGCAGCATCTAACTGTGAAAGTAATGCCTGAAGCACATAGTTCTCGGCGAACGAACCTTTGAACTCCGAAAATAGCGCATCCGAGATGGCAAAAGCGGACGCATCCAGCCTTGCCATGCGGCGCAGCAAGCCGACATCAAGACAGTAGACTTTAAATGCCTTGAGGTCATCGTACGCAGAGAGCGGCACACCACCGGCAGCATTAAGGCGAACCGCCGTGATGAGCCCAGCATCGGCAAGCCATTCCAGAGCATCCTCGTATTCTCGAGCACGAGCCCCCTCGCGCACCGCACCCCAAACGAACTTTTTGTTCTCGCGCGCCAACTGAGCTGGAATCGAGTTCCATATTTGCGAAAGCTTGGCGAACTGCGCACGGCCACCATGCTTGGCAAAATCGCGCTCGTAGGAATCCAAGAGATCAGACAACACCTTATCGACCTGAACGATATCGCCCGTCTCCACCCACCGGCCAAGAGCCTCTGGCATGCCGCCGCATGCAAAATAACGACGAAGATGCTCGACGAGACGGACATGGAAGAAATCGGGCACTGTCTCGATCTGATCAAGGCCGCCAAGGTATTCGTCGTAGTTTGCAGCGCCCTCGGCTTTCAGAAACTCGGAAAAGCTCATGGGGCGCATCTCCATGAACTCGACCTTTCCCACCGGAAAAGCGCTGGTCTCACGGGACAAGCGAACGCCCAACAAAGACCCTGCGCATGCGACGTGATACTCGGGGGCCTCGTCACAGAAGTATTTAAGGGCGCCGACTGCAGAAGGACAATCCTGGATCTCATCAATAATAAGCAGCGTTTCGCCGGGCTCGATAGGCTGTCCAAGTGCCAGGGAAAGATTTGAGATGATCCGTCGAGGATCGCGCGTACCTTCGAAAAACTGAGCGTACTCGCTCTGTACCCCAGGTGACGGCTCCTCGAGCGTCAGATACACAAAATTGAGGTACGAGGTTCGGCCGAACTCCTTAAGCGCCCACGTCTTTCCAACCTGGCGCGCCCCCTTAAGGATAAGCGGCTTACGATATTCTGACGCTTTCCAAGCGTTAAGCTTGGCAATGATATCTCGCTGCATGACCGAACCTCCCGCAAAGAAACTTCCGTAAACGTGATATTTCCCACATTTTACCCTAGGTAAAACGTGACATTTATCACATTTACAGAAGTTTTAAGCTCATTTCGCCACACTTTCATCACATTTATTGCAATGTGACAAAGGGACAGTCCCTTTGTCACCCGCACAAAAATGGACGCGCCAACGGCGCGCCCATTCACTCTATTCCATTCAGCCCGCCTGACCCGAACGGCCGAGTCGTCACAGAACCCGGGAGCCCCGGCAGGGCGGGTGCTTCCTCAAAATGAGTTCCGCACGCAAAGAAGGCCACTTAATGTGGCCTTCGTCTTGCGCAGGACTGTTCGAAATTTTGAGGAAGCACCCGCCCTGCCGGGGCTCCCGGGTTCCCGCTTACGAGAGCGACGTTCTCAGCAACTCGTTGAAGAGCTTCGGGTTGCCCTTGCCGCGACTCGCCTTCATGCACTGGCCCACCAAAAAGCCGATGACCTTCTGGTTGCCGTCACGATACTGCTGCGCCTGATCGGCACAGTTTGCCAGCACCTCGTCCACGATCGGCTGCAGCGCGCCGGCATCGCTCACCTGGCGCATACCGCGCTCATCGACGATCTTGTTGGGGTCGTCGCCGGTCTGGGCCATGGCCTCAAAGACCTCGTGCGCCTGGTTGGAGCTGATGGCATCGGTCGCCAGAAGCTTGGCAAGCGCCGCCACCTGAGCCGGCGCAATGCCGGACTCGGTGAGCGACACGCCCGCACCCTTAAGGTAGGCAATCATCTCGTTCACCAGCAAGTTTGCAACCGTCTGGGCCTCCTTGCCAGCCATACCGGCAGCGGCAGCCTCAAAGAACTCGGCAAACTCGGGGTCGCCGGCGATTTGCTCGGCATCGGCCGCCTTAATGCCAAAGTCGGCCTCAAAACGGGCGCGCTTGGCATCGGGCAGCTCGGGAATCTCGCCACGGCAACGGTCGATAAACTCGTCGTCCAGATCGAACGGCGCCAGGTCGGGATCGGGGAACAGACGATAGTCGTCGGCCGTCTCCTTGACGCGCATGACCACGGTACGCTTGCGACTAGGCTCCCAGTGGCGGGTCTCCTGATAGATGATGCCGCCCTCCTCGAGCACCTCGGCCTGACGGCAAATCTCGTAGGCAAGGCCGTCATGCAGGCTCTTAAACGAGTTGAGGTTCTTGAGCTCGGTCTTGGTGCCCAGCTTGGTCTCGCCGCGGCGACGCAGCGACACGTTACCGTCGCAGCGCATAGAGCCCTTCTCCATGGAGCAGTCCGAAATGCCCAGCGTCACAAAGATGCGACGGAGCTTCTCCATAAACAGGCGCGCTTCCTCGGGCGTACGCAAGTCGGGCTCAGTCACGAGCTCAATCAAAGGCGTGCCGCAGCGGTTGTAGTCGACGAGCGACTCGGCCGCGGCGGTAATGCGGCCCTCGGCACCGCCCACGTGCACCATCTTGGCGGCGTCCTCCTCCATGTGGATGCGCAGGATGCGGATGGGCACCGTGTAGGAACCGTCCTCGCGGCGCTCGGGCATCTGCAGGTTGGACGCATCGTAGCTGGCCAGGTGACCTGCGCGCTGATTGCCCTCGCGCATGGTCGACGTCATGGACGTGGACAGGCCTTCGGCGTTGGCCGAGGCGCTCGCCAGGCTCTGAGCCTCGGCCTCGCCAAATGCGCAGTCGGGGCGCTCGGCGGCACCGCGACCGGTCACATCCAGATCCAGATGGCCGTACATGGCAAAGGCGACCGGACCCTGCGTGGTCTGGAAGTTCTTGGCCATGTCGGGATAGAAGTAGTGCTTGCGGTAGAACATCGAGTGACGCTGGATCTCGCAGTTGGTGGCGAGACCCGCTTTGACGATGCTCTCGATGGCGCGCTTGTTGGGCACCGGCAGGGCGCCGGGCAGGCCCAGGCACACCGGGCACACGTTGGCGTTGGGCTCGTCATCGTGGCTGAGCTTGCAGTTGCAGAACATCTTGGTATCGAGCGCGGTGAGCTCGGTATGGATCTCCAGGCCGATCACGGCCTCCCAATCCTGCAGGACCTCGGAAAGCTCCTTCATTACAGCTCGCCTCCCTTCCCGGCAAAATCAGGCGCGACGGAAAGCGCGGGCGCACCCGTGGCGGCATCGGCAAAGCCGCGCTCCAGGGCGCGGGCAAACGTGAGCAACTGACGGTCCTTAAACGCCGGACCAACCAGCTGGGCAGAAACGGGCAGCTGAGTATCCTCGCCCAAGCCCAGCGGCACCGAGATGCCACCGTTGCCGCAAATGTTGAGCGAGATGGTGTACAGGTCGGAGAGGTACATCTGCGTGGGGTCGCTGATCTCGCCAAACTTAAAGGCCGTGCGCGGCGAGGCGGGCATGAGAATGGTGTCCACCTTGGCATATGCGGCGTCGTAGTCCCGCGTGATGAGCGTGCGAGCCTTTTGCGCGGCGTAGTAGTACTTGTCGTACACGCCCGAGCTCAGCAGGTAGGCGCCGAGCATCTGACGGCGCTTGGCCTCGGCGCCAAAGCCGTGGGCGCGCGAAAGCGAGCTTTGGTCGGACAGGTTGGCGCAGCCCTCCTCCTGATAGCCGTAGCGAATGCCGTCGAAGCGGGCCAGGTTGGAGAACGCCTCGGCCGGGCCGATGACGTAGTAGGCGGCGATGGCGGCGTCCAGGTGCGGCAGGTCGACCTCGACCAGCTCGGCGCCCTGATTCTGCAGCTCCTGGGCGGCGCGCTGAACAGCGGCCTTGACCTCGGGCGTCAGGCCCTCGGCCTCCATAAACGCGGGGATGATGCCCACGCGCTTACCCTCGATGCTGTCGTTGAGATGCTCGGTAAAGTCGACGGCGCAATCCTGGCTGGTGCAGTCGTACGGATCGTGGCCCGCGCCGGTAAGCGCGTTCATGGCCAGCGCGACATCCTCGACCGTGCGGGCAAAGGGGCCCACCTGGTCGAGCGACGAGCCAAAGGCAACCACGCCGTAACGGCTCACGGCGCCATACGTGGGCTTAAAGCCCACCACGCCGCACAGCGACGCCGGTTGGCGAATGGAGCCGCCGGTGTCCGAGCCCAGCGAGAGCGCGACCTCGCCCGCGGCGACGGCGGCAGCGGAGCCGCCCGAGGAGCCGCCGGGCACGCGCTCGGTATCCCAAGGGTTGTTGGTGCGGTGGAACGCCGAGCTCTCGGTGGAGCTGCCAAAGGCAAACTCGTCCATGTTGGCCTTGCCCATGGGCAGGCAGCCGGCATCGAGCATGCGCTGGACGCAGGTGGCGGTGTAGACGCTCTGGTAGTCCCCAAGCATGCGGGAAGCGCAGGTGGTGCGCGTGCCCACGAGGTTCATGTTGTCCTTGATGGCCAGCGGCACGCCCGCAAGCGGGGGCAGCGGCTTGCCTGCGGCACGGTCGGCATCCACGCGCGCAGCGGCCTCGAGCGCAAGCTCGGGCGCCACCTGCAGGAATGCCTGGACCCCGCCCTCGCGCGCTTCGATGGCGGCAAGGGAGGCCTGGGCCACCTCGGTAGCGGTAAAGTCGCCGGCGGAAACGCCCGCGGCGATCTGGGCGGCGGTAAGGGAATCGAAGCTCTGCGCCATTACTCGCTCTCCCCCTCTCCCAAAATGGACGGCACGCGGAAGTAGCGGTCGCGCGCGCTGCCGGCGTTTTCGAGCGCAACGTCGAGCGGCAGGTCGCGCTCGGGCTCGCGCAGGTCATCGCCCATCACGTTGGACAGGCTTCCGATGGGGTGGAACGTGGGCTCCGCGTCGGGCAAGTCATATTGCAAGACGGGCTCGAGCATCTGGACGGCGTCGTTCATGTAGGACGTCATCTGGGTGAGCTCGTCATCGGTCAGTGCGATCTTTGCGTACTCGGCGATGCCGCGCACGTCTTTCTCGCTGAGTGCCATAGGCGCTCCCTTCCGCATAACAGTTAAACCGCTCTAGTATACAAGGCAACGCCGCTTGGAGCAGGTGCTTTACCCAAATGCAGCGAAAACGTAACGAGGGCGGCGGGCTGGCAGGTGGCGGGCCGGCGGTTCTGCAGCAAAACCGCACCGTCCATAGCGAAAACCGTCCCGTCCACAACGAAGACCATCACAACATTCGACGCTTTTCGCCAAAATCGCGATTTTCATCGAATGTTGTGATGGTTTGGAAGCCCCGGCCACCACAAAGGTGCCTGTCCCCATTGTGGTGGTTCTGGAGAATGTCCTATGCCGAGGCCTTGGCCTTGCGGCGCTTGCGGACCGCGTGGATCACGATGTCCAGCAGCAACAGCACAATGGCCACGACCACGATGAGCACGGCAAACTCGCGCTTGCCCCAGTGGCGGCCGGCCAGCGACTTTTGCTTGTCGACGTCCTTCTTGTTGTACTTGGTGCGCACGCAATGCACCAGCAGGCGATGGTCGTTCACGCCGTAGGGCGTGCAGGTGACGAGCGTCACCTTGTCGGCGCCGGGCTCGATGGTCAGCGACTCCATCTCCTCGGGCAGCACGACCTCGGAGTCCACCATCTTGTAGGCGAGCGTCTTGTTCATGGTGTGCAGCAGCACCAGGTCGCCGGGCTCCAGCGAATGGATGTCGTCGAACATGCTCAGGTTGCGCATGCCCGAGTGCGCGGTGAGCACGCAATGCGTCGAGGTGCCGCCCACCGGCAGGCTCGTGCCCTCCAGGTGGCCGACGCCCGCCATAAGGACTTCTTCGCTCGTGCCGTGGTAGATGGGCATGCTCACGTCGATGGAGGGGATCTCGACCCAGCTCATCATGGGGTCGCGGTCAAAGATGAGCTGCTGATCGTAGGGCTCGATCTGGTCGGCGGGGAGCTCGGTGGCCTCGCCGGCAAGTTGCTCGTTAAAGGAGCGCGCCTGGAGCAGGATGCGTTCGCGCTCCTCGGCAGACAGCGCGTCCACGGTGCTGGACACCGTGCTGATCTGGTTGAACACGCCCGAGGCCTCGAGCCGGTCCAAGATCCATGGCCAGGTCATAAGGCCCACGCCAATAAGGATGATGACGATGGTGATGAGACGGTCGGCCCAGCGCGGCAGTCGCTTGCGGCGGCGCTTGGGCTTTGGTTGAGGTTTGGGCTGAGGGCTTGAGCCGCCGTTGGCCGCGGCGTTATTGCTCTTCATATGTTTAGCGCCCTGCACCATCGCCGGTCACTCCTCTACAGCTCAGGTTGTCTAAACAAATAATAGCCGATTAACGAGCTTCCACGCCAGACAACGCAGATAGACTGCACCGTCCAGTCGAGGATAAGCCTGCATTTGAGTTTTCAAAATGTCCCGGATCGGCGGGGCGATTCGGGATACAATGTCAATAGAAAACGACGCACCCCGCGTAAGTGTACGAGAGCGCGGGCGGCCTAGTTTTCAGCTTTAGTTAAATGCCCGGGCTCCGAACCCCGGGCATTCTTATTTGCGCTTGTTGCGGCGCAAATGCCTTCTACCGTCCGCACCGCGCGTGCGCCTACGGACCTTAAACCGAACCTCATACGAGTCAAGAAACGCGATGACGAACGTGCCCACCGCCGCAAGGGCGGCGAGCGCGTTAAGGAATTTCAGCATTTGGGGACCTCCGATCGAGTCGTCGGCCGCCCGCGCACGGGATGCGTCGCAAGGCCATTTTACTGCGAGTGCATGCACCCACGGCTTGTAAACGCGATTTTGACAAACATTTGTTCGATAGTTATAAACACGATTCCTCATCCAGCGGAACCTTGCCGCATTGTCCGGGTTTGCCCGACGTGTTTGCGCTTTCAAAATGTCCCAAATCGGCGAAGCGATTCGGGATACAATAACTACAGAAAACGGCGCACCCCGCGTAAGTACTTAGGAGCGCGGGCGACCAGTTTCCGACGTTGTTAAATGCCCGGGCCTCTAACCCCGGGCATTTTAATTTGCACGCGCGGCGCAAATGCCTTCTACCGTCCGCACCGCGCGTGCGCCTACGAACCTTAAACCGAACCTCATACGAGTCAAGAAACGCGATGACGGATGAGTCCGCATCGGACGGTGGAGGCTGCCTGTGTTGTCCAAAAAACGGGGCAGACTCCAGTGCGGAGTCTGCCCCGAAAAGAGAATGGCAAAGCAAGAACGTCGATGGACGAGAAAAGTGTCCGCAAGTCTCATGGCCATCACATCCCACCTGCCAAAGGAATGGGTGAGCGAGCGTTACTCCTGCTCGGACTCCTCAGCCTGCTTACGGCTGCGGATGAGGTGCGCCACACCAATGCACAGCACCGCGCCACCAGCAATCCAAGTGAAGGTCACGCCATTGAGACCGGTCAGCGGGAGGCCAACCTTCTTGGTATCGCCGACGGTGATGTTGAAGGTGCCGTCCGCGTCCTTTTCGGAGCCAGGCTTCGCCGTCAGATTGTTATCGCCGGCATCCTCATCGGTGATACCGGCAATGACCTTGCCGCCTTGGTCAGTCGTAAGTACTCCATCGAGCCTAGTAAGACCAGCCTTCGGACCATCGGCGGTCATGGTCGGCTTGATCTCGAAGGTAAAGGGGTTGACCGCGGTGTAACCGGAGGGGGGAGTAACCTCCGTGACCGAATAGACGCCGGCATCGAGACGAGTAAGCCTAATGACACCATCGGCGTCCGTCGATAGAACGACCTCGGTGTCACTCAAAGTGCCATCATCCTTGACATATTTAACGTTTGCGCTGTTCTCGTCACCGTAAGTTGTGATGGTGAACTTAGCATCTTTCAATGCCTTCTCGGTACCCAGGTCGACCTTGTTGATCTTGAGGCCGTAGGTGTAATCCTTGACCGTGTCAGGCTGGGTCTCGCCGCACTCGCCGGTCATGGGGTTATTGGAGTAGTGAAGCGTCACGGTGTTATCGTGACTCATGTCACCCGCGATGACCGCATCCTTGTTGATTTGCGCCTTATAGGAGACGACGATGTAGGAGTCCTTATTGACGTCCGCGACCTGCTTCAGATTATCGCAGGTCCACCTCGTTGTTTTGCTGCCATCGGCAGCGGCCCTATCGGTCGACTCCCTGAAGTTATCAGTAATATTCGTACCCTTCGTGCGGGTGAGATCGCCCTTCGCGTCAGCCTTGTTCTTATACAGGTAGACCTTAGCGCCCTTCTGCAGCGTCAGGCCCTTGGAAATCTGATCGGAGAACTCGTAGAAATACGTGCCGTACTTGTCGTAGTTCTCGGCAATGGTGCCATAAAGGTTGTACGTCACGTCCTGGCCGATCTGAGAGTCAGCAGCGTCGTGCTCCAAACCGTCGGCGTCGCTCACGATCTTCTTCTCGACAGTGGGGAAGCCCGTTTTCTCGGTGATTTTAACAGGCGCGCTTCCCACGACAGTGAAGATGGGGGACGTACCCGCGTCACCAGTCTCGATGGTGTCGGGATCGGTTACGAAGAGCCAGTAACCATGTTCAAGACCGGAAACGGTTTTGTTGGTCGTCGTCGCGCTTTCGGTAAGACCGTCCACTATGTCGGCAATCTTGTATGGAATGGAACCGAACTCAACGCGGGTTGTCTTACCGGTTCCCTTTACCTTTTTCGTGATCCAGTCCGCGGCGTCTTGGGCGGTCTTTCCCACATAGGACTCGTCCTCTGTCTGGATAAAGCTCACGACAGCATTCTGCACATTAGTGTTTGCCCACGTAATGTTGCTGACGGTTCCATCGGTGGCAACATCGGCCCCGAAAATCTGATAGCCCTTGAACTCGGTAGTGTTACCCTCAACGTTCTCGATAGTCACCGAGCCGTTCGCAGTCGTCGCACCCTCAGCAAACGCCATCGTAACCGGGGCCATCACGCCGCCGAAGCTCAGCGCCGCCGTGAGGCCTGCCGTTACTGCCAGGCGTGCGATGTTCTTGTTCATGCTCATCTTCTTTTCCTCTGCTTTCTGCTTGATTCCCATTCGATCGATCATCATCTGTCTGTGTCTTAGCATCTGCTTCGCTATGTCTCGCCCCGCTCTCTGTGGGGCTGCCAGCTACTCTTTATGGCTGCCACCTCCCCGCTTGACCAGGAGCGCGACCACGATGAGCGCGGCTCCGGCGACCGCTGCGGCGGCCGCGGCGTACATTGCCATATCGCCAGTCGAGGGCATAAAGCCTCCGGTGGTAATGCTAGGGGGTGTGCCGGTGGGCGTGTTGATGAGCGACGCCTCCAGGCTGCCCGTCGACCCGTCCGCGCTGTCGGCGCGCAGGGGCGACTCGGCCGTGATGGTGAGCTTGGGCTTGGCGGCGACCACCTGGTCGACGTCCAGGCCCTCGGCCTTGACCGTCACGGAGCGCGTACCCTCAAAGGCGGCGTAGCCCTTGGGCGCCTTGATCTCGCGGACCTCCAGCTTGCCCGAGTCCACGCCCGAGACGGTCACGCGGCCGTCCTCGCCCGTGGTGACGGTGGCCTTGCCCTCCGCATCCCACGTGCCGTCGGCCGCCAGTGTGCGACCGCGGTCGTCGGCGATGCTCAGGACCGCCCCGGCAAGCGGCTTGTCGCCGTCGCTGCCGCGCTTGGTGAGCGCGAGATCCCAGGTGTAGGCGCACGCATCGTCGCTCGGCGTGCGGGTGAAGCCGGCCTCGCCGGACTGGTCGGCAAAGGGAGAGCGCGGGTAGCGCAGGTAGACCTCGTTGGGGTTGCCCTTCGCGATGCCGTGGCTGCATGCGCTGTTGAGCGGTGCGTTGTACACGGCGACCACGCGGGCGCCCGCGGTGAAGGCGTCGGCCCCGCCGAGCGCGGCGATGAGGTCGCCGGTGCGCACGGTGAAGGTCTTACCGTCGGCCGCTACCTTGGTGGCGCACTGGGCCGTGATATCGGTCCAGCCCTTCGCGGGCTCGGTGCCGGCGCGGCCGTCCTTGCCGGCCGGGACGGCGTCAAAGCCGCCGTCCGCGCCCGCCGCCACGTACACGCGCATGCTCGCGGCCACCTTGGAGGGGTCGAGTCCCGCGCCCATGGTGTCGACGAACCGCACCGTATAGGTGTCGTAGGCCGTGAGCCCGGCCGGGACCGTAGCCGAGAGGCGCCAGTACAGGTCGTCGGCGACCGTGGCGTCGGCGGCCTTCTGCCATGCAGTGGTGCTGTCCTCCAGCACGTGCTTGGCGACCTTGGGCGTCGCAGCCTTGGGCTTGACGGTGACGGCGCTGCCGCCCACCAGGGCCATGATCGGCGCGGTGCCGGCCTCTCCCTGGGCGATGGCGTCGTCGTCGGCGACGATGAGCCAGTAGCCGCAGGGCAGCTCGGCCGTCGTGCCCGCGTTAAGGGCCACGGGCACGGCGCCAGAGCTCTGGAGGGAACGAGCGAGCTGTGCGCTCAGCGCGCTCGTAAGGTGGGAATCGGTGTTGAGCCACTCGGCAGCTTCCTGCGCGGTGGTCTGGGATTTGGGCATGCCGGCGCTGTGCAGCACAGGCAGCGCGGCGTCGCGCACGGCGTTGCTTGCCCAGGCGAGGTCGGTGGCAATCTTAGCGTCGCTGTCGCCGTCGACGACGTTGGCGCTAAAGATCTGGTAGGCGTCGTATCTGCTCGCCACGGTGCCGCTCACCGTAATGGAACCGGTCGAGGTCGGCGCGGCCTGCGCGGAAGCGGGGAACACAACCGCGCAGGTGCCGATCAGGAGGGCAAGCAGCGCAAACATGATCGGGAAGGAGCAAACTTTCTTATTCACGACGCTTACCTCCCTTCGCATTCGCCTTGCGACGAATGTGCATCCAGGCCGCAGCAGCGCAAAGCACCGCCGCGCCGGCAAGGTACGTCAGAGTGACGCCCGACATACCAGAAAGAGGCAAAGAGGTGGAGTAGGTGTTGGTGAAGGTGGAGGCGGGAATGGCGTCGGGCGCGGCGGCGGAGGGTTCAACCACGACGCCCTGCCCGTTCTCGCCAAGGGTGTTGCCCATGTCGTCCTTCATCTGCGTAACGGTGGTAGAGGTGGTAAGACCGGTGTACTTGCCAGTGGTCTCATTCATGACGGCCTTCACCGTGACGGCAACCTGGTACTCGGCCTTGGAGTAGCGGAGCTTATCGATGGCACCGGTGGTAGGCGCGACCTCCTTCACCGTGTAGGTGTAGGTCTTGGCGCCAGTCGGGTTCGAATCGTCGATCTTGGCGAGGTGCTTTTTGGAGAACGAGATACCGCCAAAGGATGCCACGATGTCGTTGACCTTGGTGGAGCCCGCTGCGGGAGCGACGGAAATAGTCGTCGGATCAAGCTTAGGTGCGCTATCCTTATTTGCCCCCGTAGCCTCGATGCTGAACTCGAACGGCACATATTTGTCTTTATCGCCCTTCGGCCAGTCCGTATTGCGAACAGATTTGGTCACCGGGATCTTCACGGACGTAGTGGTAAGGGCGTCGGAAATGTAGACGTTGTTCCCGTCAATCGTCGGGCTCTTTCCCTCGGTCCACGTGACGGAACCGTCCTCGTTGGACACCGTGAACTCATAAACCGTGGTGTTCAAGTTGTAGCCAAACGGAGCCTGGGTCTCAACAAGCGTGTACGTACCCGGCAGCAGACCCTCGAGCGTGAACTTGCCAGGCGCGGTGTCGGTGTCTACCCACGTGGTATCGCTCGAAGTCGACTGGTCGCTCACCTGATCTCTCACGGTCCAGGACTGGTTAACGGCCGCACCATCGGCGTCATTAGTCTTGGTGAGTTTCCACTCAGAACCAGCCAAAGGAGTGTGTTTTGTGTCGCCCTCCCCCACCTTGGTCCAAGACACCGTACCGGTGATGATCTTGGTGTTGGGAATGGCACCTGTGGGGTTATTCTCGAACGGAACATTTTTGCCGTTCTCATCCACGTAACCCTGAACGTAGTTCGGCTTCTCGCCAGAATTGTTCATAGTGGCATAGTAGATGGTGTCTGACTTCTGGTAGCCAGCCGGCGCCGTCTCCTCTTTGATGTAATACGTGAAGTAGTTGGTATCGTTGGAATTGCCGATGTTTGCCTTCTGGTTCAGATAGTTGAACTGAAGCTTGCCATCACCCGAAGCGTAATCATTTGCGCCACCGTCAGTCACCGTCACGATAGCGTCCTTGCCCGCGACAGCATTCTCGACAGAACCATAGATAGCCCACGAGGAACCAGGAAGCGACGTGTTGCCGTTCGCCGCATCGACCTTGCTCCACGCAACGGCGGAGCCGTCGGGCGTATACGACCCAGACCACGGGAAGTTGTGACGCTCCTGATCCATATCGATGACGGAAGCCGAGTTACCCTCACCAAATGCTGCGGCAACCTTCGGGCTGTTCATTGAGAAATCGACGCCCACATAAACGCGGCCGTTGGTAGTCACATGGTCGTCGAAACTTCCGTTGGGAACGAGAATCGATCCGATCATAGCCGCCGCAGGATCGTCGTCAGTCCACTTGGCACCGGTGGCTGTGCCGCCGTATCCCCAGTCCGCGCGGTTTTCTCCCGCGATGCCGCCTCGAATGGTAAGGCTGGTGGTATCGACGAAGTTCCACATGATGGACTGGGAGGCCAGCGAGTATTTCGCGTCAAGGTCTTTCTTGGCGTACTGACTCTCGTAACCGCGAGATATTTCTGTATCTCCCCACCAGAAGCGCCAGCCGTTGTGGAACTCGACAGGATTAGTACCTGTAACGTTCACGACAATGGATGCGCCTTCGGGGATATTGGTGAACTTAAAGTCGACGCCGCGGTAGTAGACGTCATCCTTCCAGTTGGAGAGCTCGGAACCGGCGATGGTGAAGACCTGTTGCATAGAAGTTCCATCGCCGGTAAAGGTGATGAGTCGCTCGGTGTTGCGAATCTTATTGCTCGGGATTCCGGTATCGAGCGCACCGGAAACAGACTTGCCGCTACCATCGTCGCTACCATCGAATTTGAGTGTATAGCTTGTTCCGTCGTTATTGTACTTGTTGATGACGTAGTTGCTATTAGGCTCTGCAAAGCCGTTGACATCCACCTCGCCGGTATCTTCAAACGAGTCGAGCTGTTTCGATAGCTTCGAGAGGTATCCATTTGTACCGTTATAGCTCGAATAATCGCTACCGTTGACATTAGTCAAATCAACAGCTTTATTGAACAGGGTGCTTTCCAGAGCAGACAAGCCCTCGTACCAATTACCCTGCATTGTCACCACAGACTGGCGTTTATAGTCGCTATCGCGCCAGTATGTGATGGGGCCTGCGATTTGCGCGGTGTAGGCAAAGCCGGAAGGAGTCGCGCCCTCAAAAGGTCTCTGCTGTCCGACCCAAGCGCCTTTGTTCCAAGCGCCAACGGTAGTCGCCCCCGGCAAGTTGCCGTTGTAACCAACGCTCATTTTGGTGATCGCACTGTCGATTCCGGCGACCGCAAGCACGGTGCTGCCGTAGACAGGACGGAACTGGGAACCAAAACCAACGGTGCCAAAGCGGAAACCAGCGCCGCTACTATTATTATAGGGCCAGCTCTCTTTGAGTGGATTCATGGCAAGCTTGCCACGGACCACGGTAAGGCCCTCCGCCTCAGCGGCATATGAGCCGGTGGGGGCGTTGTCCGCATCAAGATCGATAGTGCCGTCGCTCGGCTTATCGCTCGGCTTACCACCGATGTACATGTCGCGGCCGACGTAGGTGGCCACGCCGGGATCAGGGGTTGAGACATTGATATTCGTACCGATACCGATAGACGTGGGAACGTAAATTCCCGGCTTCACGGTGGCCGTCGCTCCCGCTGAAGCCGCATTCGCACTCTGAGCCTGCTCAACACTATTTGAAGAGCCAGACTCGCCGCCATCGGTCTCGTCGCTATTCTGGTTTTCGGCATCCTCGCTGGTGTTACCTACAGCAGCGGACTCACTTGAGGAACCCCCCCCCATTACAGTTTCCGCGGTAGAAACTGTCTGGGCATCGTTGGCGATGGCCTGCGAGATCGGGGGCATAACGAGCGACAGTACCAGGCTCAAAACGGAGGCTCCGCACAAAACGCCTGCCAGTACACGGCGCGTCGCTTTTTTACTCTGCTTAGTTTTTTCTGAATTCGCTTTCATCGATGTCTCCTCCCCAAGAGACCGCGATCTTGCTCTTTCACTATCAAACGTATCCACGCAATCTGTAATTGCGCACGCTTATAGTACATATTGTAACGATTGTTTGAACATCTAAGCAAAAATACCGATAGTTTTGTAGCGAATTCTCAATTCTCTTGACATTTGCTCGGATTTACCTTCGTTTATTCGCTATGAAATATCTATTTCTACTGGTAATTAAGCTAGTTATCATTTTTTAATAGCATTTTATTTATTTGCACAACATTTTGCTCAAGAGCATGCGTCCTGTGAACGGTCGAAAATCGATCGTGAACGGTAGGTCATTAACCGGGAGGAATAGACTACTAAATTGCTGGGAATATCTTTAATTCATCGGTAGTTACAAGCGTAATGTTCAGACAACCATATTTGAATTTTCGCGCAGATTTTAGGCATCAATTCGCCCAAATCGCCTGAGACCACCGCAAAGGAGCCCGTCCCCTTTGCGGTAGTTCTCCCCCGGCGCTACAGCAGATGTTCCTCGATAAAGATCGCGATGCCGTCTTTGTCGTTGCTCGCGGTTACAAAATCGGCGGCGGCACGGGTGGCATCGCTGCCATTTGCCATGGCCACGCCCACGCCGGCGTCAGCCACCATGCAGGTGTCGTTGTCCGCATCGCCAAACACGCAGATGTCCTGGAGCTCCATGTCGTTGAGCTCCGCCACGCGCACAAGGCCGCGCGTCTTGGACACGCGCGGATCCATGAACTCGTAGAGCCGCTGTGTGGTTTGCAGAGCCGCCGCCTTAACAGTGTCATCGGCAAACGTCGACGCCCGCTCAATCACCCGCGGCATCACCTCGGGCGCCATGGTAAACATCACCTTGGGCTGCGGCTCGCGCAAAAACTCGGCAAAATCGACCACCTGGTAGGGCACGCCGTCGACGCGCGACAGGTGCTCGACGCACGCGTTGCTCTCGGGCACGTAGAACACGCCGTCTCGGGGGCAGACGGGCGTTGCCGGAAGGTCCGCCATGTGTTTGCAGATGCGCGCGATGGTCTTGCCCGGCAGCGGATAGCTCAGCTCGTTGATGTCGTGCGCGCGGTCGATGACCTCGGCGCCACCGCAGCCCACCATCACGTCCACCAGGCCTTCGATGCCCCAGAGCTCGTACATGGCCTCGGTCGCGTGGGCGTCGCGCCCGGTGCACAGGCCAAAGAGCACGCCGCGCTCGCGCAGGGCGCGGATCGCCGCCACGGTGCGCGGTGACACCGTGTGCTGACTCGTGAGCAGTGTGCCGTCGATATCGCAGAACACGGCTTTGATGTGGTTGAAGGTGGTGTCCATGGGGACCTTTCTGGGTTGTGCGGCGGTGCTGAATGTGGTCGGAAATGGTGTACATGGTATACCAAGGCTCAGGCGCGGCCCATCAAAGCAAAAACCACCACAAAGGTACCTGGCCCCTTTGTGGTGGCCGGACCCGAAGGGTGGCCTGGCCGGAACGCAAACCATCACAACATTCGACGTTTTTCGGCAATATCGCGATTTTCATCGAATGTTGTGATGGTTTTTACTGCTTTGCGGCACGATCCAAATGCCGGCGTCCAAACAGCAGCAGCGCCGCGGGAACCGCCGTCACGACCATGCCCGCACCAACGAGCGTCTGCTGCACGCCAAACGTCGCCGCCAGCCACGGGGCAATCGCTAGCGGCGCCACGCCGGCGAACATATTGCCAAAGCCCATGACCGAGTTCACGCGACCGAGCTGCTCGAGCGGCGCCGTCGTTTGCACGATGGTGTTGTGGAGCGGATTGACGACACCCCAGGCTATGCCCAGGGCGATCTGACCGACGAGGGCCACGCCCACGTACGGTGTCCCCACATAGAGCAGGCTTCCCAGGCCCACGGACATAAGCGCCACAAGCAGCGTTTTAAGGTTGACCAGGTGCGGCGGCAAGCGGAGCGCGAGCACGGCACCCAGCACCGCGCCGACACCGCAGGCAGACGAGAGCCAGCCCATCCACTCAACGCCAACGTGCAGAAAATCGCGATAGAAAAACGACTCCAGCGGATCGAAGGCTCCGTAGCCAAAGTTCGAAAGAAAAATGATGCAGAAAAGTAGCGCGAGGACGCTGTTGGTGAAAACTGTCTTGATGCTGGCTGCGAAGGTGGCGCGGGCGGACGTGCTGGGGTTGGAGCTTCGTCCCGCACGCTCCCCTTCCTCTGCCGAATCGGCATCCGCATGCCCGGCGACATGGCTGGTCTGCGGCCTAAAGCCCCAACCGGCGACGAACGCCAGTGCGGTAAAGAGCATCATGAGCACGAACACCGCGCGCGACGACGCAGCAGCCGCGACAAAGCCGCCCAGTGTGGGGCCAACGATAATACTCACGTTTGAGAACATGGCGATGGCGGAGTTGATGTCTTTGAGCTCGACGAGATCATCGGTGAGGTAGGCCGGATAGGACGTGGCAATGGGCTGGGCGAACCCCATCGCAAAGCCCAGAAACACCGCGCCGAGCAGGACGATGCCGGTCGCGCTGCCAAAGGCGATGATTGCCGTGCCAGTTGCGAGCGTGCCGACGATGCTCAGCAAGAAATGGCGGCGCGGACCCCAGGCGTCGAGCGCAGCGCCGCCCGCAAAGGATCCCAGGATCACGAAAACGTTCATAAACAGAACGGCCAGCGATGTCGCGACGACCGAGGCATCGTCCGCATAGGTGAGCGTTCCGATGACGCCGATAAAATAACTGGTCTGAAACCCGGTGTAGATGAGAAAGCGCATCGCCACCAAGCGCTTGGCCTGCACGGACAGCGATGATTGAGGCTTTGAGAAAAGAGAGGCGAGCATGGAGACTCCTTGTTTCATACGAATGCGGACGGCGGGCATTCGCCACCGTCTGTCAAATCAATCTATCCGCATGAAACATTAAGGACGCATCAAGCCCCTTTTCTCCGTTTTTCGCCCGTCATGAACTACTCGGTAGATTGTAAGGCATGTCCCAAACATCTACCAAAGCAAAAACCACCACAAAGGGGCCTGGCCCCTTTGTGGTGGAAATGACGTTTGCTCAGATAAAACCTGCCAAAACAAACCTGTCCCTTTTTGGCATGTTATGGCAGCGCTGCGAGCCGGTTCCAAGTGCCCCAGGTCGCCCCGAAAGAGGAGCGACGCGTACTTTGGTACGCGAGCGACGGCTTGAGGGGCGAGATGGGGTGCTTGGGGCCGGTGCAGCGTCAAGCCTGAAGGTGGTCTTGGATCAGGTCGCAGATGGCTCGGGCGTCGTTGATGTTGATGGCTCGGGTCGCGAAGCCGGCGTCGAAGGCCTGGCGCGCCAGGGCCTCGTTGCAGGCTAAGGCCAGCGTGCGGCCGTCGACCAGATCGAGCGAGCTCTTACCGCGAAGACGGTCGACACCGGAGCGCGCAACCACGATATTGTCGAAGCCCTCGGTCTTGTAGCCCTCGATGATTACCACGTCGACATCGCTGAAGCGCGACAGCAGCTCGCGCGCGGGCATCTCGTCCTCCTCGCGCGTGTCGGCGTACTCCGCCCAGCGCGTGGCACAAATGAGACCCACGTGCTTGGATCCCGCCTGGTGATGGCGCCAGGTATCCTTGGCGGGCACGTCGATATCAAAGCCGTGATGTCCATGATGCTTGAGCGAGCCCACGCGCAGGCCACGGCGGGTAAGCTCAGCAATGACCTTCTCGACAAGTGTGGTCTTGCCCGAGTTCTGGTAACCGATAAACGCGATTGCTGGGGCGGCCGGAGTGGGAGCTGCGGGCACGGCCGGGGCGGATGCGCTCGCGGGCACGGTGCCATCAGTAGCGGCGGCCTCGGCAGCAGCAGCTTGACGTTCGGCACGATCCCACACGCCCGAGCGTCCGCCCTCCTTGTGCAGCAGGCGCACATCGACGATCTCCATACCACGATCAACGGCCTTGCACATGTCGTAGATGGTCAGGCATGCGGCACTCGCACCGGTCAGTGCCTCCATCTCAATGCCGGTCTTGCCCGTCACACCGGCCGTGACCAGCACATGGAAGCCGACCTGTCCGTCCGGACGCGCCGGCGCCCAGCCCTCGGGCGCGTCCTCGGCCGGCATTCCTGCCGCAGCGATGGGCGCAATGTCGCACTTGCTCTTGGTAATGAGCAATGGATGGCACATGGGGATGATGTCGCTCGTGCGTTTGATGGCCATAATGCCCGCAACGCGTGCGCAGGCAAGCACGTCGCCCTTTTTGGCGCGGTCCTGCAGCACCATGGCTTGCGTCTCGGGATGCATGAGGATGGTGCCCTCGGCGATGGCGATGCGGTGCGTCTCGGCCTTGTCAGACACGTCGACCATGCGCACCTCGCCCTTGGCGTCCACGTGCGTCAGCTCGTCGCGGCGTACGTCGCGGGTGGAGTCGGTGTCGTTGTCGCTCACGGACGGCTGCACGGCCGCGGACGCGGCGTCTTTGTTGGCAGACGTGGCTTTGTGGGCAGACATCGCGGCCCTGCGAGCGGCCTTGGTGGCATCGGCGTACCTGCTCTTGGCCATATGATCATCCTCCGATTTGGGACATAAATCGTTGCGTGCCCTCAATTATCGCGTGTTCCTGCGGTTTGTGGGCCACGGCATCGCGCCAAATCGAAAGCACCTGCATATCATCACCACGGCGTAGCGCCTCGCGCACCGAATACTCGGCATCGCTGAACAGGCAGGGGCGCACGCTGCCGTCGGCCGTCAGGCGCAGACGATTGCAGCTCGCGCAAAAATGGTTGGACATAGCGCTAATAAAGCCGACCGTTCCCGCCGCGCCCGGAAAGTGCCAATAGCGCGCAGGGCCCGCGCCGGCAGGAGCGTCGTTGATGCCGAGCGGCTCGAGCTCGCCCAGTCCCGCCGCAGCGGCGCCGGCATTGATGCGCGCCCGCAGCTCGTCGCTCGGCACGGTGTCGCTCGCGTCCCACAACTCGGGATTGAGTGTGGGCGCGTGAGGGTCTACGGCACAATGCGAGCTCGTGTGCTCGTCGCCAATGGGCATGTATTCGATAAAGCGCAGGTGGATGGGGCGGTCGACGGTCAGCCGTGCAAGGGCCGCCACATCCTGGTTGAGCCGTCGCACAACAACGCAGTTGACCTTAACGGGCTCAAAGCCCCAAGCTAGCGCCGCGTCGATGCCAGTCATGGTCTGCTCGAGCCGGCCCAGGCGCGTAATCTTTCCAAACAGCGTAGGGTCGAGCGTGTCGAGCGAAATGTTGACGCGGTTAAGCCCCGCATCTTTGAGCTGCGGCGCCAGCTTGGGTAGCAGGGCGCCATTGGTGGTGAGCGAGATGTCCTCGATCTGCGGAATCGCGCGGATGTCGCGAATAAGCGGAATGATACGGCGACTGACCAGCGGCTCGCCACCCGTCAGGCGCACGCGGCGAATGCCCTCCCCTGCTACCAAGCGCACAAAGCGGGCGATTTCCTCGGCGCTGAGCAGCTCATCGTGTGCGCGGGGTGCCACGCCATCGGCCGGCATGCAGTAAATGCAGCGGAAATTGCACTTGTCGGTAACGGCAATGCGCAGGTAGTTGATATCGCGACCAAAGCCGTCATGTTGCACGTGCCCGTCCACGCAGCCTCCCCTCACGCGGCGTTTTATTCTTTGGAAAACATAATACCCCACGAGAGAATCATGCCGACACCCGTACGACAGGACAGGTCGCTTCGAGCAAAACGGACTTTCCAAGCCCATCCTCAACACAGACCATCACAACATTCGATGCTTTTCCCGATTTTGGCGAAAAACGTCGAATGTTGTGATGGTTTGCCTGCCCACGGTACCCCGTAGAAGGACCAAAGCACCCCTAAAGGCCACCGTCCCAGTGACGAATCACGAATTCTCGCAGGTCGTTCTGCCGCTTCTGAAACGCTTCGCTTCGGTCGCACTTAAGGCCCATCGCAAGTGCGATGGCGTTCATCGCCCGATGCAATTGCAGCTGGTGGGCAAACTGAGTCCCGGTGAGGACGATCATCCTAAAGCCCAGCGCACTCAGCACGGTCATACGCTCCGCATCCGACGCGCTGCGCTGTTTATCAAGATGGTCCGAGCCGTTGTATTCAATCCCTGTACCGCTTGCAGGCGCATATACGTCAATCTCGAAATACCCGGCCTTTGCGAGATACTTGAACTCGTTGGGAACATCGACCCGATGGTTGAGCTCGATCTTGGCGTATCCCAGCCCGCCCTGGGAACGTTTTGCTACGACCATGATTGCGGTGGCCGTCTCCATGGGCGACCGCGCGCCATCGTGCACGCGCTTGAGCACAGCGGCCGCGCGTATAGCCCCCTGACGAGATCGGTTCTCATTGCAATAAGCAATCAAGTCGGCAACGGTATACCTCTGCCCCATCTCGATATAATCGCCTGTCGACAGATGATTCAAATGGTATCGGGCACAGATTTCGTAGCCATATTCCAGCTGCTCGGACTCGCTCATCCACGAGCCCGCCTGGACAAAGCACATGGCCTCATCAACCACTAGAAGGCCCTCTGCCACCTCGATAAGATGGCCTGGAGGTACCGGCGCTCCAAACACGTGGCACCTAAATCCAGCCGGCGTCGAGCGCTCAAAATCGAAGTTGACGAGCGTGTCGATATGATCGAGCTCTTCTCGTGGAATACCAAGTGAGACCAGATAGTCGGTAACGATCCCAACTGCCGTTGAAGCCCTCAGCCCCTTGGCATCGAGTCCCAATTTGGGCAGGCTCGCGGTCGGCTCCGCCTCGTTAGCAAGCGAGTCCTCATCGTATAGGCTGCTTGCTCGCGAGAGCGGCTCGGACGGGCGCGCCACGTTGTGGTACAGCCAGGCAGTCTTATGGGACAGGACGATCGGCAGGTCCATGAGCCCTCCAATGGAGTCGGATAACCAACCTTATTCCCCTGCCCACGGGTCCGCACACCTTCGTGCGCAAGAAAGCGATTCCACCCGGTCGAGTGGCAGAAAAACCATCACAACATTCGATGCTTTTCCCGTTTTTGGCAAAAAACGTCGAATGTTGTGATGGTTTGAGTCGAGGTGAGGGGCACGGAGGGATCAAAGCATCGTGCTCGAACGGGTTAATCCAGCTCTTTTAAGCCATGCGCCAGCTGCCAGTACTCGCCGTGCTGGGCGAGCAGCTCTTCGTGCGTGCCGCGCTCGATGATGCGGCCGTGTTCGAGGACCATGATGGCGTCGGCATCGCGGACGGTGGACAGGCGATGCGCGATCATAAAGGTGGTGCGTCCGCGCATGATGCGGTCCATACCGCGCTCGATGAGCTTTTCGGTACGCGTGTCGATGGAACTCGTGGCCTCGTCCAGGATGAGCACCGGCGGATCGGCGACGGCCACGCGCGCGATGGCGAGCAGCTGACGCTGACCCTGCGACAGGTTGGCGCCGTCGGCCGTGACCGGTGTGTCGTAGCCCCGCGGCAGGCGGCGGATAAACGAGTCGGCGCAGGCGGCCTCGGCAGCGGCGCGCACCTCCTCGTCGGTCGCGTCGAGCTTGCCAAAGCGGATGTTCTGCGCAATGGTGCCGCTAAACAGGTGCGTGTCCTGCAGCACAATGCCGAGCGACCCGCGCAGGCTGGCCTTGGCAATGTGCTTGACGTCGATGCCGTCGTACGCGATCTCGCCGTCATCGACCTCGTAGAAGCGGTTGATGAGGTTGGTAATGGTCGTCTTGCCGGCGCCCGTGGAGCCCACAAACGCAATCTTTTGCCCCGGCTTGGCAAACAGGTTGAGGTCCGTGAGCACGCGGGCGCCCGGCACGTAGGAAAAGTCCACGGCATGGAAGCGCACGTCGCCGGCAAGCGGGACCAAGCCGCACGTGAGCTCGGTGCCGTCGGCGGCCACCGCGCGGCCCGACTCATCAACGGCTGCCACGTCATGCAAGTGCCCGTACGCGCCCACGCCCTGGCCCTCGGGAATCTTCCACGCCCACGCGGCGTCGCCCGTCTGCACCAGCTCCACGCAGCCCTCGTCCACCTCGGGCTCAAGGTCCATAGCCGCAAACAGGCGCTCGGCACCGGCCAACGCGTTGAGCAAGAAGTTGCCGAGCTGCGTAAATTGGTTGATGGGCATGGCGGCCTGGCGCACAAAGACCAGGTAGCTTGCAAGTGCGCCCACATCGGCGAGCCCCTTGATGCAGAGCATGCCGCCCGCCACGGCGACGATGGCATAGTTGACATAGCCAATCACGACGGTCATGGGCACCATGGAGTTGGCATAGCTCACGGCGGCGGTACCGGTGCGGCGAAGCTCGTCGTTGCGGCAGGTGAAGCCGGCGACATTCGCTGCCTCACGGTTAAAGACCTTGATGACCTTTTGGCCCGAGACCATTTCTTCGATATATCCGTCCAGGTCGCCAAGCGATGCCTGCTGGGCAGCAAAGAAACGCTTAGAGCGCGCGCCCGAGTAGCGCGCATACAGCACAATGGCCGCATCGCACACGAGTGTGATAATCGTGAGCTGCCAGTTAAGGATGATGAGCATAGCCGTGGTGCCCACAACCTGAATGGCGGCCTGAATCACGTTGGCAAAGCTGTTGTTAAGCGCCTCGGAGACGGTGTCGACGTCGTTGGTGAAAAAGCTCATGATGTCGCCCGAGCGCGTGCTGTCAAAATAGCTGAGCGGCAGCGTCTGGATGTGCGCAAACAGGTCGCGGCGAATATCGGACACCACGCGTTGGGCCGCGCGCACCATGATCTGTGAGTAGCCCAGGGCCGAGAGCACGCCCGCGGCGTAGATGATCGCCGTCAGGATGACCTGCTTGGCGAGCAGTTCCTCCCCGCCCGTGGCCAAACCGTTAACGATGGGGCGCACCATGTAGGTGCCGGCGAGGCTCGCGATGGCGGCAACGGAGGCGAGCACGCCCACCGCGAGCAACGAGAACTTGGCATGCCCCATGTAGGAGAGCAAGCGGCGCACAGTGCGCTTGAGGTCGGCCGGGCGTGCTTGGGCTGCGGTCTTAGGCATGACGCTCACCCCCTTCCAAGGGCGATCCGCATGCGACGGAGGAAATCGGATCATTCGCGCAACCATCGTCGCTGCCGTCGCCGGCGTCCGCGCTCCTCGCAAACTCCATCTGCGAGGCATAAATCTCCTGGTATATGTTGTCGCCCGCTAGCAGTTCCTCGTGCGTGCCCACGCCGTGGACACGACCGTCGTCCAATACCACGATGCGATCGGCATCCATGACACTCGCGATGCGCTGGGCGATGATGAGCACGGTCGCATCGGGAATCCGAGCGATGTGCTCGCGAATCTTTGCGTCGGTCGCCATATCGACCGCGCTGGTGGAGTCATCAAAAATGAGCACGCGCGGATGCTTGAGCAGCGTGCGCGCGATGCACAGACGTTGCTTCTGGCCACCCGAGACACCGGCGCCGCCTTGGCCCAACTCGCCGTCCAGCCCGCCGATGCGATCAAGGAACTCGTCCACGCACGCCGCGCGGCAAGCCGCGAGGAGCTCATCGTCCGACGCCTGCGGATTGCCCCACTGCAGGTTCTCGCGCACGGTGCCCGTGAACAGCACATTCTTTTGCAGCACAATGCCCACAGCGTCGCGCAAGGCGGCGAGGTCGTAGTCGCGCACGTCGCGTCCGCCCACAAGCACGGCGCCTTCGGTGGCGTCGTACAGGCGCGCAATCAGCTGCACAAGCGAGCTCTTGCCCGAGCCCGTGCCGCCGAGGATGCCCACCGTCGAGCCGCTCTCGATGCGAAGGTCGATATGCTCGAGCACATCCTCGGCTGCATCCGCGCGGTATTTAAAGGAAACGTCGCGAAACTCGATACTGCCGTCCGCTGGCGCCGCAGTCGCGAGGTCTCCCGCAGGGTTGGCGATAAAGGGTTCCTCGTCGAGCACCTCGGCGATACGGCCCACACTCGTAAGAGCGCGCGTGAGCAGCAAAAACACGTTGGAAATCATCATGAGCGAGTTCATGATCAGCAGCACGTAGCTCATAAAGCCCGTGAGAGAGCCTACACCCAACTTGCCGGCGAGAATCATGCGGCCGCCAATCCACAGGATGGAGAGCGCAGCCACGTACATCGACAGCTGAAACACCGGCAGGTTGAGCACCGCGCTGCCAAAGGTCTTTGTCGCAGTGCGCGCGAGCTCGGTATTGACGGTGTCGAACTTGGCCTCCTCGTGCTCGGTACGAACGTAGGCCTTGACGGCACGCACGGCGGTGAGGTCCTCCTGTACCACGCCGTTGAGGTGGTCCATCGAGGTCTGGAGTTGGCGGTAGAGCGGACTCACGCGATAGGTGATGACGCCCAGCACGATTGCCAGCACGGGCAAGATGATCGCAAAGACGGTGGCGAGCGGGCGCGACAGCATCAGCGCGTAGATAAGGCCGACGATAAGCGTCACCGGGCCGCGCACCATAGGGCGAAAGCCGTTGCCCACAGCATTTTGGATAACGGTGATGTCCGTGGTCATGCGGGTGACGAGCGAGCTGGCGTCGTAGTTGTCCAGGTTGCCAAAGGCGAGCGTTTGAATCTTTTTGTACTCGGCCTCGCGCAGGTTGGCGCCTAGGCCCGAGGCAACGCGGGCGGACGTGCGGGCATAACCCAAGCCCAGTACCAGCGAAAGCGCAGCGCACACCAACATGTACGCACCCTGTAGCAGCATGTAGTTGATATCACACGCAGGCACGCCCACATCGATGATGTTGGCCATGATGACCGGGATAAACAGCTCGAGCACCGTCTCGACCGACACAAAGAACACGCCGAGGATGGCATCGCGACGGTATGCCCCTAGATAGGAAAACAGTATTTTGAGATTGCGCACGCAGGTTCAACCCCCATCAAACGTTGTTCGCAAACGCACGTATTATTGCGCGCCGAATAATGGTGTCAAGTATTCCGAAATCGTTTTCTGCAAGGTTAGCGCCGGCGGCGAGTTCTCGTGATGTGTGTCCATATTCACTCGGAATAATGGTGCGCGAGACTTTTTTCGCTCCGGCGTCAACACAAACCTTGACTCTACAATCGTTGTAGGGTTTTCACTACACTGGTAGCTAAACGAACCAAGCCAGAAAGCCCCGCCCATGGAACACGACCTCACACGCGGCAATGTCCTTAAGACCATCGCGGTCTTTGCCCTGCCCTATATGCTCTCGTACTTTTTGCAGATGCTCTACGGCATGGCCGACCTGTACATGATGGGGCAGTTTAGCGGCGCCGCCGGCATCACCGCCGTGGGTAATGGCGCGCAGACGCTCTATATCATTACCGTGACGCTCGTGGGCCTGGCCATGGGAACGACGGTCATCGTCGGCCACGCCGTGGGCTCGCGTCGCTTCGACCGCGCCGAGACCGCCATCGGCAACACCATCACGCTCTTTATGGGTGTCTCGGTGGTGCTGGCCGCTATCCTGCTCGCACTGTGCCCGCAAATCGTGGCGCTCATTGGCACGCCGGCCGAGGCAGTCGAAGGAACCGCCGCCTACCTGCGTATCTGCTTTGTCGGCATTCCGTTTATCGCCGCATACAACATTCTTTCGGCCATCTTTCGCGGGCTGGGCGATTCGCGCTCGCCCATGTACGTGATCGGCGTGGCGTGCATCATTAACATCGCGCTCGATTTTCTGTTTATCGGGCACATGGGGCTCGGCCCCGTGGGCGCGGCGCTCGGCACGGTAACCGCCCAGACGGCCAGCGTTGCCCTCGCACTCGTGTGGCTCAAGAGCCGCCGCACGAACATCCACGTTAAGCGCAGCGACCTGCGCCCCCAGCCCGAGGTGCTCGGCAGCATTCTTAAGATCGGCGTGCCCGTGGCCGTGCAGGACGGCTGCATCCAGGTGGCGTTTATGTTCATCACCGTCATTGCCAACCACCGAGGGCTCGTCGACGCCGCCGCCGTGGGCCTGGTCGAGAAGATGATCAGCTTTTTGTTCATTGTGCCGAGTTCCATGGGTGCCACCGTCAGCGCGCTCACGGCGCAAAACGCCGGCGCGGGCAAGGGCGACCGCGCATGTCAGGTGCTTAAAGACGCCATGACGATCTCGGTGGTGTACGGCTGCCTGATCACGGTGCTGATGTGGCTGGTGGCGCCGGCGTTTATCGGCTTTTTTGCCAAGGACTCTGCGGTGGTCGCGGCCGGCACCGGCTATATGCGCAGCTATATTTTCGACGCGATTTTTGCCGGCATCCACATTTGCTTTAGCGGCTTTTTCGCTGCGTATGGCAAGAGCTACATTGGCTTTGCGCACAACGTGCTGGCCGTAGCGCTCATTCGCGTGCCCGGCGCGTGGCTGCTTTCGAACGCCTATTCCGACACGCTGTTTCCCATGGGCATCGCTTCGCCGTGCGGATCGATTTTGTCGGCAGTCATCTGTGTTGTCGCGTTTACCGTGCTCAACCGGCGCGGGGCTTTTGACAAGCTGATGGCGTAACGGAGCGACGCAGGCCTGACGGCCCTCCCCCGCTTTTTACCGAAAGGAACGGTCCCATGACCGACTCGCCAGCTGAACATACAGAGGGCCTGCTCCGCATTGGCGAGGTGGCACGCCTGTTTAACCTGAGCGTGGGAACGCTACGTCATTACGAGCAGATCGGCTTGTTGGATCCGGCGCGCATCGATCCGGCAAGTGGGTACCGCTACTACGGATCGCGGCAGCTCTCCACCCTCAACACCATCAGCCACCTGCGAGTTCTCGACTTGCCGCTCACGCAAATCCGCGAGTTTGTGACCACGCGCGATGTGGACCTCATGCAGCGGCAACTGGCTCAGCAACAGGAAATCATCGAGCGCAAGCGCCGCGAGCTCGAACGCGTGTCGCGCAAGATTAACAGCCGGCTTGCCCTGCTGCACGATGCCTTGAACAACGAGCTCGATATCATTTGCACAATCGATGCGCCCGAACTTCGCTGCGCCGTGCTGCGCGAACGCGTCAACCCTACCGACGCCTATGCGCTGGAGTGGCAAATTCGTCAACTGCAGACGGGCCAGCACGAGACGTTTGTTTTTCTGGGCAACTTGGGCGTCGGGATCGCGCCCGAACGCCTTGCCGCCGGCGACTTTGATGGCTACGACGAGGTCTTTCTGCTGCTGGATGGCACGGACGATTACCTGGGCGATGTCGAAGTACGTCCCGCCGCGCGGTGTCTGACGGTCAGCTTCCGCGGCACGCACGGTCAGGCGGCCCCGCGCTATGAGCGCTTACTCGATTACATGCACGAGCGCGACCTGTCCCCCGCCGGTCCCTCGCGCGAAATCGCCCCCATCGACGACATCATCAGCGACGACCCGGGGGCGTATGTGACGAGGATCGCGATACCGGTCCGCTAATCACTACCATTTATCGAGCAATTCCATCCATTTACCTTAATCCGAATTAGATTGTATTATGTAGCAAATAAAATGACAGCATATTGCCCCCCCATAGGCAGGAGACATTATGCCCAGAGTTCAATCACGTCGCTCGTTTCTTCTCGGCCTAGCCTCGATCATCGGCTTATCCACGTCACGCCCGACAAGAGTATTCGCTGCCGACTCAAACTCATCCGTCGCTTTTACATCAGACCTAGCACAAGACTACGCGCTTTCCCTGTTGCCCATCGTCGACGGATCCGCGAACTTAGAGATCGAGCAAATCGTTCCCGTATGCCAACAAATCGGCCTTATCTGTGGCTATGAAATCAGTGTCACAAGGGAAGGAAGCCCTTACGGTTATTTAGTACTTGACGCATCATATCCTGGGCTTCTGAAGGAGATAACCCTCGGCGATACCATTCTTCCGATTTCAGCTTCTCTATCAAACGCCATTTCAACTTATTCCGGCCAACAGGCCACAAACCCAACCGTACTAATTTCGTACAACGATATTGAATATGGAACTTTGGTGCCAGGAACTAGAGACTGTGTAACCAACTATAACAATATACGGTCTGTCCCGATTGTCACCGAAAAGGGTATAACACCTCAAAGCAATAACCCAACTTCATGGAATGCAGTCATTATCAATGAAGATGACTTGATGTTGCATTTCCAAATAGACGATTTAAACGGAATACCGTTCCGAGGAGTCTCGGAATCATTAGTTGAAGCCCGCACTAATAAGTATGCATGCGTCGTTTCTGCCTTGTACGCTGTATCAATGCATTACGGTCTCACCAGTTCAAACGCTAATCAATTTAATCCCGATTATTATAAAGAAATATGGAACGTCACTGGCACAACAACGTATAAGACCAATGATCAGGGCGTCGAGTACGGAAGCACGATCATCCCAGATGGAATTGTTCCGTTTAAAAGTCTTGCCGCTCAAAAGGGTAGAGCACTTAATACTCAATTTTTCGGTTATCAGCCTCAATTCGCTCAGTACAGAGCAACTATCGATCAAGGGAATATCGGCTTGTATCATATGTGGATCAACAGCCGAAACAGTGAAGGATCCGTCGAGCTATCAGGTCATACAGTCACGGTAACTGGCTATTTTACTGGGCATAATGGAAGCTCTGGCATCGAACTGCAGTGGCTCGAAGTATTCGACGGATGGAACACTTATCCCCGAGCGATTAACTATGCAACGCCCAATATGGTCAAATTGAACGGAACAGTCTTTTGGTAAACCGGATGGCACCATCAAAATGCTATGGCACCACGGCCTTTGCCCTGGTTACGATATTGGTGATTTTCGCTATGTTTGCATCCGTTTCTTCATGCACAGATAGAGCCCGCTATAGCGGAGGAGATGATTACCTTGTCTTTGGAGTCGGCAGCGTTCATTCTATTGAGGGAACGGAACTCGTAATCCAAACAGACAACAGTCCCCGCTACACCGACGCTGGAAAGCAAACCCGGATTACATTCCCCTCATCTGGCCGAATCAAAGACAAGCTTTCCCAAATCAAAGTTGGGACAAGAGTTTCCTACTCACGCTTTGAGTCGGTAGACGCATCTGGATCATACGAGGGAAACGATATCGAAATTGAACAGGCAAACACTATAAGGAGATGTTGAGGAACTGAGCCTCTGCGCAGTTCCTCAACAAATCATTATGCCTCCGGGACCCTACCCGTCGCCAAAATCTGTTCAAGTGCCGCCTCATCCAACACGGGCACACCCAGCTGCTCGGCCTTGGTGAGCTTTGAGCCCGCTTTGGGGCCGGCGACCAGATAGCTCGTCTTCTTTGACACGCTGCCCGAAACCTTGGCGCCAAGCACCTTGAGTGCCGCGCCCGCCTCGTCGCGCGTGCGGTTGACGAGCGTGCCGGTGAGCACGAAGGTCAGACCCGCGAGTGGCTGTGCGTCGGCGAGCTCGCCCGCCACGCCAGCGTCGGCTGCGGCTTGCGCGTGCGCGGCGCCCAAGTCGACCTCGAGCGACAGGCCCGCCTGGCGCAGGCGCTCCAGCACGGCAAGGTTCTCGGGCACGGCCAGGAACTGCTTGACGCTCGCCGCAATCTTGGGACCGATGCCCTCGCACTCGGCAATATCCTCTTCGCTCGCCAAGATGAGCTTGTCAATCGACAGGAATCGCTCGGCGATAACCTCGCCCACGCTCTTGCCCACGTGGCGGATACCCAGGGCAAACAGCACGCGACCGAGCGGCTGGCTCTTGGACTTGTTGAGCTCGGCGATGATTTTCTCGGCCGTCTTGAGGCCTACCGGAATGGGGTCGCCCTTCTTGACGCCCTTTTTGCTGTTGGAGCTGGCATAGGTGCGCCCCGTGTCCAGGCCGGCGATATCGTCAACCGTGAGCTGGTAGAAGTCCGCGACGTCGTGAATCAGCCCGGCGGCGATCATCTTGTCGACAATCTCGTCGCCTAGGCCGTCGACGTCCATGCAGCCGCGACTCACCCAGTGGAGCAGGCGCTCCTTGAGCTGCGCGGGGCAGTCGATGGAGACGCAGCGGTAAGCGACCTCGCCGTCCTCGTGGACCACGGGGCTGCCGCACACGGGGCAGACCTCGGGCATGTGCCAGTCGACCGAATCGGCCGGGCGCTTATCGAGCACCGGGCCCACGACCTCGGGGATTACGTCGCCTGCCTTGTGCACGATGATGGTGTCGCCCTCGCGCACGTTTTTGCGGCGGATCTCGTCGATGTTGTGCAGCGTGGCGCGCGCGATGGTGGAGCCGGCGACCGTCACCGGATCGAACTCGGCGACCGGCGTGAGCACACCGGTGCGGCCCACCTGGATGCGAATTTCGCGCAGGACGGTCTGCTTTTCCTCGGGCGGGAACTTAAAGGCAATGGCCCAGCGCGGCGCGCGGGCGGTAAAGCCCAGATCGAGCTGCTGCTGGAAGCTGTCCACCTTTACGACCACGCCGTCGATGTCGTAGTCCAGGTCGCCGCGATGCTCGAGCGCCTGGGCGCAGAACTCGTGGACCTCGGCGGGTGTGGCACAACGGGCAACGTTAGGGTTGACGCTAAAGCCGGCGCTACGCAGCCAGTCGAGGAACTCGCGCTGGCTGTGGACGTGCAGCGGGTCGGTATCGGCGATGGCATAGATAAAGGTGGCAAGATCGCGGCGCGCCGTGATCTTGGGATCCTTTTGGCGCAGGCTGCCGGCGGCGGCGTTGCGCGGGTTGGCGAAGGGGTCGCGGCCCTCGGCATCGGCCTCTTCATTCAGACGAACAAAGCTGCCCTTGGGCATGTAGACCTCGCCGCGCACCTCGATAGTGCGCTCGCGGTCGGCGCCCATGTGGGCAAGTGCCGGTTCGGACAGGTGCATGGGCACATCCTTGATGGTGCGCACGTTGAGCGACACGTCCTCGCCCGTGGTGCCATCGCCGCGCGTGGCCGCGCGCACGAAGGTGCCGTTTTGGTAGGTAAGCGCCACGCCCAGACCGTCAATCTTAAGCTCACAGGTATATGTGACGCTGCCGGCGCCGAGCGCATCCTCGGTGCGCTGGAGCCATGCGTCGAGTTCGTCCAGATCCATGGCATCGTCCATGGAATACATGCGTGCCATGTGCGTGACCGGCGTAAACTGCTCGCTCACGTAGCCGCCCACGCGCTGGGTATAGCTGTCGGGCGTCACCAGGTCGGGGTAGGTCGCCTCGATTTCCTGCAGCTCAACGAGCATTTTGTCGAATGCGGCATCCGTGATCTCGGGCGTATCGAGCATGTAGTAGCGATAGGCGTGGTAGTCGAGCTCGTGGCGCAGCTCGGCCGCGCGCGCTGCCGCCTGGGCATGGGCGTCGACCGGTGCGGTGGCATCCGCGCTCGCGGGCGTTTCGGTATCGATGTCCACACCGTCACCAAACAGGCTCGATTGCTCCATAGCAGCACTCCTTCGCTCGATTTCAAACGGATACTAGAGTACCACCGGTCGCAATGGGGTCGAATAGCCCTTTCGAACCGCACCGAATCGGCAGCCGCCAGACCGGGGTGGACAGTTAGTTCAGACCATTACGAACCAGGCCTCTTGTCAGCCCCAAGTGATCCGTTTTCCTCCGTCCCCAAAGGATCAATAAGAAAAGAGGGGCTGTCCCGCGTTGGTGGGACAGCCCCCTCTGGCATCGGTATGAGCGAAACGGCTCGCTAGTAGCCCTGGCCGTAGCCTTGACCCTGGCCCTGCTGGCCTAGCAGCTCCTCCAGGTACTGGCGCAGCTGCTCGTCGGTAATACCGCCGTTGCCGGTGTCGGTCGCGCTGTCGTCCTGTTGCTGGTTCTGCAGCTCCTCGTCGGAACCCAGCTCGACGGTGACCTTTTTCTCTTCCTTGCCGCGCATGAGTGTGATCTCGACCTTCTCGCCCACCTCGTGGCTGCGCAGCGCGATGATCAGGCCATCGGCGCTCGTGATCTCGTCGTCGCCCAGCTTGGTGATGACGTCGCCCTCTTGGATGCCAGCCTTGGCGGCGGGACCGTCCTCAACGACGCTCGCCACGTACGCACCGCTATCGGTGCTCAGCTTGTTGGTGCGGGCGTTGAGCGCATTGACGCTCGAAAGCGTAGCGCCCATGTACGGATGCACCGGCGTCTTGCCGTCGATGATCTGGTCGGCAATGTTCTTGGCGTAGTTAACCGGAATGGCAAAGCCCACGCCCGAGCTGGAGCCCGAGTAGCTCTCGATGAGCGAGTTGATACCCACCAGCTCACCGTTGTCGTTGACGAGCGCGCCGCCGGAGTTGCCCGGGTTGATGGCGGCATCGGTCTGGATCATGTTGGCATAGATGGTACTGCCGCTGGTAGAGCTCATGGCCGTGGAGCGATACAGCGCCGACACGATTCCCGTGGAGACAGACTGCTCGTTGCCGAACGGCGAGCCGATCGCCATAACCCACTCGCCCACGTTGAGCTTGGAGGAATCACCGATCTCAATCGGCGTGAGCTTGGAGGCGTCGGCGTCCTTGAGCTTGATGACGGCCAGGTCGCTCGAAGCATCGTTGCCCACGAACTCGGCCTCGTAGGTGGTGCCGTCGTCCATGGTCACCACGTACTGGTCGTAACCATCGACCACGTGGTTGTTGGTGAGGATGTGGCCCTCGGTATCGAGCACCACGCCCGAACCGACACTGCCCGAGTTATCCGACCCGTCAGCAGACTGCGAAAGCGAGCCATTCTGGCTGCCGCTCGAAGTGGCAGTGATGGAAACAACGGAGGGCAGGGCCTTAGCAGAAACGGCCTCGGCCAGCGTGGTGTCCTCGGAGTCAATGGTGATCTTTTGCGTCGACGAACCCGAAGCACCCGCCGTCACGGCATTCTTGCCGCCACCGATATCAAGCGTGCCGCTCATAATGAGCGCAATGACCAGCAGGGCTCCGCAGGCACAGCCGGCAAGCGCCGTAATAAAGATCGGCAGCTTTTTGGTCTTGGTCTTGACCACCGTGTGCTTGTTCACGACCTGCTGGCCACCCAGCGGCTTGCCGGTCTGCGTGTCGTAGGCCTGCACGTAGGGAATGTTACTGCCGGCAGGCGTCGACTCCACCTGCACACGCGGCTGCTGCTGGGTCTCGCCGGCGTTGCCCGCATCCTGGGGACGCTGGGAATCGTACTCGCTCATGGCTGCGATCCTTTCGTCAAATAACCAAAGGCCCGCCAAACATGTGGCGGGCCATCATTGTTCACGTTGAGTTGTACCCCAAGCTGGGCAGTCCCGAGCACTAGATGCCAAGATTTCAGCTTTGCTTAAGTAATGACATGCTTATAAGCCAATTCGTTTTATGCCGTCATGTCTATTCGATATAACAGTCGATAGCAAAACTATATGTTGAATCGTTAATAAAGTCCGTAATCGTCGCACCCATGCCTGATCCGCACGTCCACTTATCTTTCTCCGCGTCGTATGGCGTTGGCCCCCACCCCGTTTCATATGATGCTTCGCTTTCCGTGAAGTTATTCATCACGTATTTATCCTTCTGCATGAGCGCGTACCAAGCGTTTGCATACATCACAAGCGGATCGGTTTGGACTATCGAGTACTTTCCGGAACGAATCTCAATTTCTGTTTTATCGTTAAAATAAGCGACCGTGAGCTCAATCTTGGCAAGCAGCGGCAACGTTTCATCTGATTCCCTCTGGATTGTTATGACATCACCGGCCATAGCGTCCGCAGACACAATTTCGCTCTCTGGCGTGAAAATAGTCTCTCTGCTTCTTGTTCGCGTTTTTTCATTGCCATTTTCATCTCTGACCACCGTGTCGACCACGAGCGTCAATCGCTTCCGAGCGTCCGGCAACTCCACGGCTTCTGCCATCCCAGCTCGCATCAAAATAGGAGCCCCTGCCATCAGACCTAAAAACTGCTTTCTATCAATCATTCTTCATTCCCCTTGTCTACTTTATTTGACTTTCTCAGCTGAATGGGGATACAGAACAGTCCCGTCAAGTTCCTTATCTTCCACAAAAACTAGAATCCATTTATCACCTGCTTTCAACCCTGAGACATATCCGGAACTTGACTTACGGCGCATATCGATTTTCTTACGGCAACCACTTGGCATAAGCGCCTCAAATTGCCCGTTATGAATATCCGACAGCGTCTGTACTTCAACTGAAATATGTTCGTCATCTTTTCCACCAACGACCGAGGGGCTCGGTTGATAGGCCGCGACAACCAATATCCCAAGAAATGCGCAAAGAAGCCCCAGCGTTTTACGTATGCGTTTTCTATCATCTTCGCCGTCACTCTCCACAATACGTCCCTTCATGCGATATATAAATCGTTGTGTCATATGGAAGAAAACGCAGCTGATTGAACCAGCCGTCCCAGACAACAAGCATATATTTCTTATCATTTGAATATGTATTATGCATAGCCACATATCCCGCAACAGCCATCGCATGAGCGTCATGGCTTGACCTGAGAGTCCCAGAAAAAATACTGAGATTTCCAGAATCTGCAGTTGCCCTGAAAGAATCCCAAGATGGATACCAAGCAAATGATGTCTCAAGCCTTTTCCCGCGCCTAGCACAGAACTCCTTAATAGCCGGGGCAGCATTTGGAGATGGAGTCCTTCCTTGGGTAAAGTAAAGGCCCGTAGCTTGATCGAATGACTTATTTGGATCGCCGGATGTTCCCGATAACTGCCAAAGCTCATGATATAAGTCTGGCAATTTGAGCCGGTTTAGCGTTACATAATGGCTGCTTACCGCAAACATTGCAGACACATCGCAAGCATAGGTCCCCGTTTCTTTAATAACCTCTGATTGTGTAGGCGTTATCATCCCTGAAATTGTTTTACTTGCGTCAATGACATATCCTTGCTTATACAGGTCTTTGGGCGATACGAAAACATCCTCGAACCTGCCTGGAGATCCGCTGCGGCTATTTCCCACAGAAAACACCGCTGTTGACCGGCATCCCTTCTCATCTAAAACAACGTTATTATCCAGATCTGCAATACCAAAAGACAGCTCGTCAAATTTCAAAGCAACGATGTCATCTTGGGATGCGAGAAGAGCTATTTCATCGCTTGTATTCTCAATGGGCATAGGGGCGTTCGGAGCCAAGCAGTATTCGCTGATCCACCAAGATCGCTCTGAATCAAATACGACGTAGCCATAGTTAACGTCATCCCGCTTCGCGCGAACGATATACCCGATTGATTCCCCATCGGAATTCACCATTTTTACTGGGTCACAAGCGGTCACCGGCTCATCCGATACGTCATCAAAGAAAGCTTGCGCTTGCTCCACAGCTATTTGCGGTGTGACACGAACCAAGTCGTCGTCTCCAAAAACCAACCTTGGAGACATCAGGGCGGCAAGCAATACTATGAATCCGACAATCACCTTTCTCGAATAACGCATTTCTTCCTCCATCCGTGCAGTAGGGAGATACGGTAACTAAATGATATTCGTGAGATAGTTATACGTTTGATATTGTTTTTACTGACCCACTTTAAATCGGTGAAAGGTCTTCTTTTCTCCCTAAACGAGAAAAGGGTACTGGAGAAATCTCCGGTACCCTCACATTCCTCTATTTACTTGCTAGTCCTTAAACAGATAGCCAACGCCGCGGACGGTGGTGATGTGCGCCGCGATCTGCGGACCCACCTTGGAGCGGATGCGTCGGATGTGCACGTCGACGGTGCGCGTGCCGCCGCAGTACTCAAAGCCCCATACGCGGTGCAGCAGCACCTCGCGGCTGTAGGCGCGGTTGGGGTGCGTCGCCAAAAAGCTCAGCAGCGAGTACTCCATCAGCGTCAGGTCGATGGGCTCGTTATCGAGCGTCACCTGGTAGGTGGCCAAGTTGATCTCGAGGTTATCGATGTTGAGCACATCGTCGGCGGCGACGGTCTCCTCCTCGCCCATCAGGCGCTGCGCACGAGCCTTAAGCTCGTTGGGCGTCGCCGTGGGGCATACAAAGTCGGCATGCGCGTGATTGGGCAGGCGCAGGGTGCCGAGCGCCTCGTCATCGACAATCACCAGCATGGGGACACCGCCGCGATCGTCAAGCCACTTGGCAATCTGATCGATGCGGTCGCTGCGGATGCCATCGGAATCGAGGATCAGCAGGTCAAAGTCGTGCGCCGCAGTCGGCGAATCGGGGGTAGCCAGGCTCACCTCGACACCCAGGGTGGTCGTCAAGCTGCGGGCAAACTCGTGGAAGCGCGTCGTGCGCGCCATGAACAGGGCACTCTTTTCGGACATATCGGCCTCCAAAGAAATGAGCTCAATCGTACTGGAACAAGTCAGCGCGATTAGGAGTTTGCCAGGTAGTGCTTGATCTCCCACTCGGTGATCGTAGACTCAAACTTATGCCACTCGTCGCGCTTCTTTTTGAGGAAGAAGCTGTGGATGTGTTCGCCGAGGGCATCCTTCATAAACTGCGAGTCCTCAAACACGTCGAGCGCCTCTTTGAGCGAGCGCGGCAGCGGCGTGTAGCCGGCCTCGACCATCTGACGGTCGGCAAGCTTGAGCGTCTCGGCCGTTGCCTCGGGCGGGAGTTCCAGCTTGCGCTCGATGCCGTCCAGACCAGCCGCCAGCGTGACGGCGTTGACCAGGTACGGATTGGCCATGGGATCGGGACTGCGCAGCTCGATGCGCGTGGACAGCTGCTTGCCGGGCTTGTAGACCGGGATGCGGACCATGCTCGCGCGGTTGCGCAGGCCCCACGTGGCATACTGCGGCACGGAGTCGCCACCCGTGGTGATGCGCTTGTACGAGTTGACCGTGGGGTTGGTGATGGCGCTGATCTCGCGGGCATGCGCCAGGATGCCGGCCATATAGTGCTTGGCAACGTCGGAGAGATGGTACTTCTCGTCGCCCTCGCCCCAAAAGACGTTGTTGCCGTCGTGGTCGAACAGCGACTGATGCAAAAACATGGCGCTGCCATCCTCGCCCGCCAACGGCTTGGGCATAAAGGAGGCGTGGCAACCGCTCTCGTAGGCCTGCTGCTTAATGATGAGTTTGGCCGTGGTGATGGCGTCGGACATGCTCAGGGCCTCGGCGTGACGCAGGCTCATGCCGTGCTGCGAGCGGCCGGCGGCGTGGAAGGTGTACTCCACGGGCACGGACATCTTCTCGAGCGTGAGGACCGTATTGCGACGCAGGTCGCGGGCGGCATCGCTCACCGAAAGATCGAAGTAGCCCACGTTGTCGAGCGGCTCGGGGGTGTGCTCGTCGGGGAAGTAGTAATACTCCAGCTCGGCGCCCACGTTGAGCAGATAGCCAGCTTTCTCGGCCTTGCGGAACATTCGGCGCAGGGCATCGCGCGGGTCGCCGGCAAACGGCTTGCGATCGGGAGTGCACACGTCGCAGAACACGCGGGCGACGCCATTATGGCTCGGGCGCCACGGCAAAATCTGGAAGGTCGAAGCATCGGGAAACGCCAGCATGTCAGCTTCCTCAGGCGTGGCAAAGCCCTCGATGGCGGAGCCGTCAAAGCCAATACCCTCCTCAAAAGCGACCTCGAGGTCCTCGGGGCTAATGGCAAAGTTCTTGAGGCGGCCGAGAATGTCGACAAACCACAGACGCACAAAGCGGATGTCACGCTGCTCTACGGAGCGGAGTACGTAATCGATGTTCTGCTGGTTCATGTCGCTCCCCTTTCTTTCGGGCGGGTTTCGACTGGTCTATATCGCAGATACTATCGCAGAAAAATGTTTCCGCAGGGTTAAAGCGTATCAAGCGCTCAAAAAACGTGTGCGAACAGGCAGTTGCGAACGAGCGGCTAGCGTTCAGATTCGGAGACAATTTGTCTACAGGCTCGTTCCAGCGCAGGGAACTCCATCGTCACTGCATCCCAAACAACCGAGCGGTCGACATTGCCGTAATCATGCGCAAGATAATTTCTCATGCCGATAATTCCACGCCATTCAATTTCGGGATGAAGCCGCTGCGAGCGTTCCGACAATTTGCCCGCTTCTTCCGTCACCCTAAGCGCACACATCAAAAGGGAGTCCGCCAACGCCCTCGTCCGCACGTCATTCGCATGCAGAAACTGGTCCTCGGTGATATCAAAAGCCTTGATGCGCTCGTTCGTTTCGGAGATGGCCTCCAAAACCTCTTGGGCGCGAAGGCTGTCTGACTTACGCGCGATCATAAAGGATCACTCCTTCGCGCTCGATTACCGCGGCAAGTTCGTCATCAAGATGATCACTAGAGACGAGATCAACCTGCCTCCCGGTTTCTTTGCGCACCGCCTCGCCAAACGCCGACAGCGCAAAAAGACCAAAGCCCTGCTCGCGATCGACTTCGAGACGCAAGTCAATATCACTATCGGCATGCGCCTCGCCACGGGCATACGAACCAAAAAGAATCACGGTTTTGATGGCGGGAATCGAGCTGGCCGCCTCGCGGACGGCGGACTCAATCTGGGCAGTATCCAAAATGCCCGTCGCGGCGCTTTCGCTCGCAGAGCTTTTACCAAGTGAAGGAACAAACGGCAGAGAGCGCTCGCGCAGCATCTGCCTCATAAACATATTGACCGCAACAGACGAAGTCATGCCAAGCTCTTCGCACAGTTCGGCAAATGAGTCTTTAATTGACGAGTCCACTCGCACACTCAGCACAGACGCAGCCATGGATACCTCCTGTATGACATTGTCTATATATTATCACACAGGCTAGCGCGAGGTCGAAGCGCGGTGTTCGATGTGGCCGGGAATCTCGATGCGCTTGGGGGCGAGCTTTGCGGCCTCGCCCACGGTGGTGGTAACAACGTCGATGCGCTCGGAAAGGCGCTCGACTACGCGCTCGGCAATGGTGAGGGTGTCCTGCGCGGCCGTGGTCACGCCACCAAAGAGCACATGGTTCCAGGGGTAGTCGTCAAACGTCGCGATCTTGAGCCCCGCCGGCAGCGAGGGTCCCAGCTGCGCTAGCGCCTCGGTCAGACGCAGGAAAACCAAGCCGTTGACAGCAATGAGGCCGAGCTTTTTACCTGCATAGCCGCGGATGGTCTCGTCCAGGCGGCCGACGCCCGTGGCGCCCCCGTCGGCCAGGGTGACGACCTCGCCGGCAAGGCCGCGGTGCAAAAGCTCGTCGGTAAAGGCCTCGGCGCGCTTGCGACGCACGGGGCTGTCGTCGCTTGCCTCGGTGAGCAGGCACAGGCGCTCGCTGCCAGCGGCGGTCAAGGCGTCTACCAGGCCGGCGACCAACTCACGGTTGTTAGATGTCACCAGATCGACACCGCCGGCGGTAACATCGCGGTCAAGCAGCACAACGGGCAGGCGCCCCGCGGCCGCGGCGATCGCCTTGTCGTTGCCGCCACAAGTGTTGACGACCAGACCGTCCACGCCGGCATCGATAAGCCTGGTGAGCGACTCGGCCTCCTTGGCGGGATCGTTGCCGCTAATGGCCGTCATAAGCGAGCAGCCGCGCGCGGCGGCGCTGGCGGAAAGCCCTTCGAGCATGGCGCTCGAGAACGGGTTGGCGATGTCGGCCAGGATCACGCCGATGAGGTTGGTGCGCGAGCTGCGCAGATTGCGCGCGGCGGCACGCGGGCGATAGCCGGTGCGCTCGATGACCTCGGCAATACGGGCACGGGTCTCCTCGGTCATTTGCCCGGGGCGGTTGTTGAGATAGCGCGAGACCGTGGCCGGACTCACGCCCGCCTCGGCGGCAATGTCCTTGATTCTCACCTGCGCCATAGCGCACTCCGTTTCCCAATTGTCGGCGGTCTGAGCCATTTTAGGCATTTTTTTAAAAATCTCGGTTGCAAAACGCTGTAGGTGAGCAGCGTCGTTTTTGCGTCTCGAGCAGATGCGATGATGGGCTAGATAGACGAGTCTTTAGGCAGCTCAAAATAGTCGGGATGCAAGGCGATAACCGGGCCCTGCTCCTCGGGCATCAGGTGCAAGTGCGTCTCTGCCAGATAGCTCGCCGCGTCGGTATCGCCCCTCTTAATGGCCTCGAGAATCCGGCGATGCTGCCGACGAATCGGCTCCCAGTCCAGATCCTGCGACACCATACGCAACCAGTTGTATCGCTCAAAATGCGTGTTGACGCTCTTCATCCAATCCCACAACATGTGACGACCGGCAATCTCAAAACATGTCTCATGGAACAGGTTATCCAGGTCAAAGAAACGGCGCGTTTCGCCATGGTCGAGCGACTCGGACTCGGTAAGAATCTGCTCAAGCCGCTGCTTTTGCTCGGGCGAGGCGGCCGAACAGCATTTAATAAGCACGCTTCTCTCGAGCTTCTCGCGCAAAAAGCAGGCGTTTTCGGCGCGTTCCATGCTGATCTTAGAGACGTAGGTGCCGCTTTTGGGACGCGTTTCCACCAGCTCCTGCTCACGCAGGCGCACAAAGGATTCGCGAATGGGCGTGCGCCCGATTCCCGTCTCCTTTTCCAGACCAATCGCCGAAAGGCGCGTGCCGGGCTTGAGCTCGGCATAGATGATCTTGGACCGCAATGCGTTGTACGCCTGGTCTTGCAGGCTCTGATAATGCTGCTGTTCCATAAAGCCCTCGGATGAAGCCACGGTTTGTCGAATATCACCATGCAATACTATCGCATCGACACGTCCCAACTCCCAACCGGTCTTTTGGGATGTGTCTCTTTTACCTGCCCTGTCCTGTTGATCGGCACCCTTGCCACAAAAGGGGCCCATCTACTACGTTAACGCGGATAGCCCCGACCATGCTGAAAAGTGCGAAAACAAAACCGCGGGTAGAGAGCTTATCGATTTTCAAAATAGCCGGCTATGGTTGACCTCTGCGGCTTAAACGTAGTAGATAGGCCCTATTCGTGGCACAGCACTACTCCATCCCAAATTGGCACCCCGAGCCCTCGTGAGTTGCCAACAAGCTGTTCGCCCAGCGTTTTATCCGCGCGGCATTTGGAAAATAGCACCACCGCAAAACCCGTGAGTAGCGCTTACTTTGCTATATCTCACTATACTTTGCTATATCTTGCTATACTTTGCTATATCTTGCTATATCTTGAGCAAAGGTGGCTCACATGCAAACAAACCCTTTTAAGCCCACAGCAGGTAAAACACCTCCCACGATTATCGGCCGCGAAGATGTGCTCGAAGAATTCAATGAGGGCCTCGTCAACGGGCCTGGTGCCCCGGGGCGCCTAATGCGCATAGCCGGCGTCCGTGGAACGGGCAAGACGGTCCTCCTTGACGAGTGCTCACGTTTGGCGCAAAGCCGTGGCTGGACGGTCATAAAAGAGGTCGCAACCGAGGGACTTTGCCAGCGCATTCTCGAACAGCTGCAGCCCAAATTCCAGGCCAAACACGCCAGATTTGAGCCCACCGTAGCTGGCATATCCATCGGCAGCATAGATATTGAGCGAATCGGCCCATCGCTACGCGACGCCATGAGACAGACAATATCCAAGAATGGAAATGGCCTGCTCATCACTCTCGACGAGGTTCAAGACGCAGAGCTCGATGAGGTCCGAACGCTCTCCATTGCGATTCAGCAGGTTATCGGCGAAGACCTTGATATCGCCTTTGTTTTTGCTGGGCTGCCTTCGATGATTGAAAGCATCATCAACGGAAAGACACTTACGTTTTTGCGCCGTGCCCTCCCCTTTGATCTGAAGGCTGTGGCAGTAACCGAAGTGTCGTACTCCCTCGAGGAAACCATTGAAGCGTCTGGCATGGAGTTGCAGCCAGGTATTGCCGGCCAACTTGCCGAGGCAACGCAAGGCTATCCTTTCATGATCCAACTCGTTGGATACTACGCATGGCAGTTGGCAAGACGCGCACATACAGCGATTATTGGAGAAGAAGAAGCCGAGCGTGGCATTGCAACGGCACGCGAACGCTTCTGCGCCATGGTGATTGAGCCCGCGCTGCAGCGCATTCCGCCCACGTGCATCGCTTATCTGCTGAGCATGGCGTCTTTGGGGCAGACGAGCTCGACCAGCATGGTTGCCGATGCCCTAAACAAAACGCCTCAACAGGTGAGCTCCGTCCGCAGCCGCCTGTTAAGAGAATCGATTATCGAGGCTCCTTCGTACGGCAAGGTCTCATTTGCCATCCCCTACATGCGCGACTACCTCTACGAGCACAAAGCCGAACTGGAAGTTGAACTGTAGAAACGGCAACTGCCCTGCAAGACGAAAACCGTTTTCGTACGGATTTAAAGCAGACGTAAACGGTTTTCGTCTGTTTTACGTTCGGAAATAAGACGCAAATTGCACTTTCGTATGGTTTTACGCCAAACGCAACACGCTTTCGTCCGGCTATGCGTCCCCAATCCAGACGAAAAAGGCCCCGAGCTCGTGTGAGCTCGGGGTTCTTTGTGCCGCACATCTATGAGAGGGAATCGATGCGCACGGGCGCTACTCCATGTAGCCGCCCTGGGATGGCGGAAACCTCGTCAATGGGGCCAGGTTTACATGCGCCAAGTTGGTGCAAAGTAACCTGCCCCCACGCAACAAGGGGTTGGCTAGAGCTCGCAGGCAACCTTGTAGCCATCGCCGATGGCGTCGCGAATGTTGCCGCACTTGTTGGCATCGCCCAGCACGTGGGTGGCAACACCGGCAGCGGCAAGGTCGTCGGCCAACTTGGTATTGGGACGATAGCCCATGGCAAGCACCAGCGTATCGGCATCGTCGATGGTGTGGACCTCGCCGTCCTTCTCGTAGCTGATAGTGTCCTCGGTGATCTCGGTCACCTTGGCCTCGGTCAGCACGTGGACGCCCTTGGAGAGCATGCGCGTGATGAGCACCGCGCGACCGGCACCGCCCTCGTTGGCGGCGAGCGTCTTGGTCATCTCGATGACGGTGACATCGCGGTTGGCCGGCGACAGGTCGTTGACCAACGGGGCCAGGTAATCGGCCGTCTCGCAGCCAACGGTACCGCCGCCCACGATGACGATCTTCTTACCCGGGAAAGCCTTGCCTCCCAGCAGGTCGTCGGCCGTCATAACCTGCTTAAAGCCCTGCATGAAGGCCGGAGCGATGGGCTCGGCGCCATAGGCCAGGACGACCTCGTAGCCGGCGTAGTCGCGCTGAATGTCCTCGGCAGTAAGCTCGGTGCCAAATACGCACTTCACGCCCGCCTCAGCAAGACGGCGATACTGATACTTGATCACACGGGTGAGTTCCTGCTTTGCCGGCGGAACGGCTGCGATACGCATCTCGCCGCCCGGTTCGTCCTGCTTGTCCACGAGCACCACGTTGTGGCCGCGCTTGGCGGCAATGAACGCCGCCTCCATGCCCGCAGGACCAGCGCCCACAACGAGCACGTTCTTGGCCTCGGCGGCAGGCTCGTAGCCAGCCTCGTCGCGCTCCACGTCCGGATTAACGGTGCAGGAGATGCGTTTGCCAAACATAATGCCGTTCAGGCAGCGCAGGCAGCCAATGCAGGGGCGAATATCGTCGGCGTTGCCGGCAGCGGCCTTGTTGCAGAACTCGGCATCACACAGATTGGCGCGGCCCATCATGCAGATGTCGGCGGCACCGTCCTCAATCAGCTCCTCGGCGATCCAGGCCTCGTTGATACGTCCGACGGTGGCGACGGGAATGTTGACGTGCTTCTTGATCTCGCGCGAGCAGGCGGCGTGCGAGGCCTGCTGCGTGCCGGCGGCGGGAATCGCAGAGCCGCGCTTGATGGTGGTGCCGCCCGACACATGAATCATGTCGACGCCGGCCTTCTCCAGGCGACGCGAGACGTAGATCATGTCGTTGAGGGTCAGACCGCCATCGGTGTACTCATCGCCCGAAATGCGGACGTCGATGATAAAGTCCTTGCCGCAGCGCTCACGAATCTCGGCGATGACCTCGAGCAAGAAGCGCATGCGGGCGTCGAGCGAGCCGCCGTACTCGTCGGTGCGCTTGTTGTAGAGCGGAGTCAAAAAGCCGCCGAGCATGCCGTGGGCGTGCGCCGCATGGACCTCGACGCCATCGACGCCAGCCTTCTGCATACGCACGGCAGCGTCGCCAAACTGATGCGTGAGCTCGTGAATCTCATCGACCGTGATAGGACGCGGTGCCTCGCGGGCATAGGACGGTCCCACGAAGGACGGAGCGATCAGGCGCGGCGTGCCCGGAATGTTAAAGGCCATGTAGGCGGGGTGAAAGAGCTGCGGCATGATCTTGCAGCCATACTCATGCACGGCGGCGGCGAGCTTTTCCCAGCCAGGGATAAACGTGTCGTCGTAGCAGCACATGTCACCCGGCAGATAGGTATAGGTGGGCTCGACCGTCACGACCTCGGTAATGATGAGGCCCACGCCGCCCTTGGCGCGGGCACGGTAATGATCGACCAAGTCGTCGGTCACATAGCCATGATCGGCCAGGTTGGTGGACACCGGCGGCATAAAGACGCGGTTCTTGACCTCGGTCGTACCGACCTTGATCGGACTAAAGAGCATCGGGTAGGCGGAGGACTCCATACAGGGTTCCTTTCATTTGAGCCGCTCGGCGGCAATTGCTGACTTATCTATCATACCAGCAACCACACGGTACCCGACCGCACGCACTCCCCCAGTCTCTGCTCAACCCCCAAAAAGTTGCGGTGGAATACGGAGTAGATAAGGCCTTTGATAGCCAAGACAGTCCGTATTTCACCGCAACTGATGGGCGGAGTGGAATTGAGGGCTCAGATAGTCAGTCATGCCCTCATCCGCCGCTCCTTCACCTACAGCACGCCGTCCAGCATAAGGTTCACCTTGAGCACGTTGACCGTGGGCTCGCCGAACACGCCGAGGAAACGACCCTTGGTGCACGCGGCGATGATGTCGTGCACCTCGTCCTCACTTTTGCCCGTGGCTTTGGCAAGGCGCGGGACCTGGTACTCGGCGGCATCCGGAGAGATCTCCGGGTCGAGGCCGGACCCCGAACACGTCACCAGGTCGACGGGCACAGCGTCCATATCGGCATCGGGATTGGCGGCGCGAATCTTCTTCACGCGCGCATCTATCAGCTGCCGATACTCCTCACTCGCCGGGGACAGGTTGGACGGGGCACCATACGCCATGAGTTCGCCGTCTTCGCCTTCGACAATTGACACGTTCTGGATACGACCCCACATGTGGGCTTCATCATCGAAGTTCTGGCCGATGAGCTCGGAACCCACAACCTTGCCGTCGACCGTAATAAGCGATCCGTTCGCCTGGTACGGAAACGCAAGCTGCGCGACGCCGGTCACCACGAGCGTGTATCCCAGGCCGCAGACGATGGTAAACAGCGCGAACACGCCAAGTGCGCGCGATGCGATACCTTTGAACATACAAACCTCCGTCTACATCATGCCAATGCCGAACAAGGCCAGCAGCATGTCGATAATCTTGATGAATACGAACGGCGCCACGATACCGCCCAGACCCCACACCAGCAGGTTGTGGGTCAGCAGCTGGCCGGACGAAAGCTCGCGGTACTTCACGCCTTTCAGGGCGGCAGGAATCAGCGCGACGATGACCAGCGCGTTGTAGATAATGGCGGACAGCACGGCAGTCAACGGGCTGGTGAGCCCCAGGATGTTGAGGGCGTCCAACCCGGGGTAGATCGGCGAGAATAGCGCCGGGATAATGGCGAAATACTTGGCGACGTCGTTGGCGACCGAGAAGGTCGTGAGCGAGCCGCGGGTCATGAGCAGTTGCTTGCCGATACGCACGATATCGATGAGCTTGGTGGGGCTGGAGTCGAGGTCGACCATGTTGCCGGCCTCCTTGGCAGCCTGGGTTCCCGTGTTCATGGCCACGGCGACATCCGCCTGCGCCAGCGCCGGCGCGTCGTTGGTGCCGTCGCCGGTCATCGCGACCAGATGGCCCTCATGCTGGAACGCGCGGATCTTCTCGAGCTTGCCCTCGGGGGTGGCCTCGGCCAGGAAGTCGTCCACGCCCGCCTCGGCTGCGATGGCGGCGGCCGTCAGCGGATTATCACCCGTCACCATGGTGGTCTTGATACCCATGCGGCGCAGGTCGGCGAACTTCTCCTTCACGCCGGACTTGATGATGTCCCTAAGGTAGACGACGCCCAGCACACGTCGGTCCTTTGCCACGACCAACGGGGTGCCGCCCACCTTCGCAATGCGTTCGACGGCCTCGTCGCACTCCTTCGAAAACACTCCTCCGGCAGCCTCCACATAAGCGCGAACGGAATCGGCCGCACCCTTGCGAATCTCGCTGTCGGCGTAGTTCACACCGGACATGCGGGTCGCCGCGGTGAAGGGGATGAACTCCATGCCCTTATCCTCGAGTGTGCGGCCGCGCAGCCCAAACTGCTCCTTGGCGAGCACGACGATGGAGCGGCCCTCGGGGGTCTCATCCGCCAGAGAGGACAGCTGCGCGGCATCGGCGAGTTCTGCCGGATCGACACCGTCGACCGGAATGAACTCAGCGGCCTGGCGGTTGCCCAAGGTGATGGTACCGGTCTTATCGAGCATGAGGATGTCGACGTCGCCGGCGGCCTCGATGGCGCGGCCGGACATGGCCAGCACGTTGGCCTCGTTCAGACGGCTCATGCCGGCGATGCCGATGGCGGAAAGAAGGGCGCCGATGGTAGTGGGAGCCAGGCACACGAGCAGCGCCACGAGCGTGGTCACGGCCGTGGGGTTGTCCATGTCGTTAAGACCGACCGAGAAGCAGGAGTAACAATACAGGGCCAGCGTGACCAGGATAAAGACGATGGAGAGGGCCACCAGGAAGATCTCCAGAGCGATCTCGTTAGGGGTCTTCTTGCGCGCGGCACCCTCGACCATCGCGATCATCTTGTCCAGGAAGCTCTGGCCGGGCTCACTGGAGATCTTGACGATGATCCAGTCGGACAGCACCGTGGTACCGCCGGTAACGGCAGAGCGATCGCCGCCGGCCTCGCGGACCACGGGGGCGGACTCGCCGGTGATGGCGGACTCGTCAACGGAGGCAGCGCCCTCGATGACGTCGCCATCGCCGGGAATCTGCTCGCCGGCGCGTACGATCACCAGGTCGCCGCGCGTAAGCTCGGTGCCGGGAACGACGGTGAAGTGCTCCTTGTCCTCAACGGACTCGATGCGATGGGCCTCGACATCCTTCTTGGCCGCACGCAGGGAATCGGCCTGAGCCTTACCGCGGCCCTCGGCAAGCGCCTCGGCGAAGTTCGAGAACAGGTCTGTGAGCCACAGGATGACCGCGATGGCGACCACATAGTAGGTGGGCACACCCGCGTCCTGCACACCGAAGATGGAAGCGACGGCCAGGACGGAGGTCATGCCGGCGGAAAGCCACACCAGGAACATGACCGGGTTTTGAATCTGGACGCGAGGATCCAACTTGGCAAACGAGTCGCGGACCGCGCGGCCCATCATGTCTTTTTGCATAGCCATAAATCTGCGCCCTCCTTTACGCAATCATCTGGAAGAACTCGGCAACGGGGCCAAGCGCCAGGGCCGGGAAGAAGCTCAGGGCACCGATCAGCAGAACGATGAACACGAGCAGGAATACGAACATGCCGTTGGTGGTAGACAGGGTACCGGCGCTCTCGGCGACCTTGCCCTTCTTGGCCAGCGAGCCGGCGATAGCCAGCGTACCGATGATGGGCATGAAGCGAGCGAACAGCATCTCGAGGCCGAGCATGACGTTGATCCAGGGAATGTTGCAGTTCATGCCTGCAAACGCCGAGCCGTTGTTGCCGCCGCATGAGGTGAAGGCATACAGCGCCTCGGAGAAGCCGTGCGCGCCACCATTGTTGAGCTGGTCGGCAAGACCGGGCACCATGCAGGCGATGGCCGAGCACACCAGAATGGCAAACGGAGTTGCCAAGCACAGGACAACTGCCCAGCGCATCTCGCCCGGCTCGATCTTCTTGCCCAGGAACTCAGGCGTGCGTCCGACCATGAGGCCGGCGATGAACACTGTGAGGATGGCGAAGCCGATCATGCCGTACAGGCCGCAGCCCACGCCGCCGAAGACGACCTCGCCCAGAGCAATCTGGAGCATCTGGACAAAACCGCCCAGCGGGGTGTAGGAGTCGTGCATGGAGTTAACCGAGCCGTTGGAAGCAGCCGTCGTGAAAGCGGACCAGGTAGAAGAGGAGGCGATACCGAAACGGCTCTCCTTGCCCTCCATGTTGCCGCCGGCCTGGCCGTCGGTCATCTCGATATTGACCGCTCCGCCATCGGCCAGCTGCGGGGTGCCCGCATGCTCGTTGACGGCGATGATGCCGGTGAAGATCACCAGCAGGATGAACATGGCGGCAAAGATGGCCTTGCCCTGCTTGGTGTTCTTGACGCCGATACCGAAGGCGAAGCAACAGGCGGCCGGGATCAGCAGCAGGCTGGTCATCTCGATGATGTTGGTGAAGGCACTGGGGTTCTCATACGGATGGGCGGAGTTCACGCCGAAGAAGCCGCCGCCGTTGGTGCCGGACTGCTTGATGGCGACCTGAGGAGCCGCGGGACCCTGGGGCAGGAACTGCTCGGTGACCACGCGCGCGCCCTCGACAACCTTGCCGTCGACCTTGACCGTGTCGCCCTCAATCTGGGCGCCGTCGATGACGCTCCAGCCGCCGTCTGCATTAGGCTGAACAGCGACGGGTTCTACGAGCTCAGCCTTCTGAGCCGGCTGGAAGTTGGAGATGACGCCACCGGCAGCCAGGCAGATGCCGAACACGAGGTTCAGCGGGATGAGCACATACAGGACGGTGCGGGTGAGGTCGACCCAGAAGGAACCCAGACCCTGCTCCTTGACCTGACGGAAGCCGCGGATCAGCGCGAACATGACCGCGATACCGGTGCCAGCGGAAACGAAGTTCTGCACAGTGAGACCCATGAACTGCACAAGGTAGGACAGGGTGGTCTCACCGGAGTAGGACTGCCAGTTGGTGTTGGTTATGAAGGAAGCAGCCGTATTGAACGACAGGTCCCATGACACACCCGGCAGGTGCTGGGGATTGCCTGGCAAGAAGGACTGAAGCGCCTGGAGTGCCACAAGAGTCACGAGGCCGATCCCCGAAAAGACCAGCACGCTCGCCAGATAGCGCCTACACCCCATCTGTTCTGCCGCGTCGATGCGAAGCAGACGATAGACGCCACGCTCCACAGGAGCAATCACAGGCGACAGGAACGTATGCTCACCATCCATGATATGGGCCATGAACCGACCGAGCGGAACGGCCAGGACGACGAGTACGGCAAAGTACAAGATGTACTGAATCGCAGCGTCCATAGTTTACGAATCACTCCTCATCAGAATGTAGATGTAATAGATAAGAAGTCCAATGCAGACGACTCCGATGATGGGAATGAGGATGTCCATTTACCGCCCCTTTCACACGCGGTCCGATGTCTCGGACGCCTGCCCTCGCAAGCGTCTGGGGACAGTAAACGCTTCTAGGGATTAAAGAGGCGTGAGGGCCGGGGCTCACATCCTTAAGATGCCGTAAAGATGCAGGTAGAAAGCACTATTGCAGCTGCAGTGCGCCTATACTCGACCTCGCGAGCATACAGTGGTGTCTTCACCGCGTATGCACGCATGGACAACGCTTCAGAAAGGCTACGCTATGCAGCGCGACGCATCGGACACTCGCGTCAATCCAGACCTCATCCTCAAGGCAATTGAGAAAGACGAGGTCGCCGATGACACTCGAACCAGCCGGGGACACCTCAAAATTTTCTTTGGCTACGCTGCTGGCACAGGCAAAACCTACGCGATGCTTCAAGCCGCCCACGCCGCCAAGCGGCGAGGTGTCGACGTCGTCGCGGGATACATCGAGCCGCACGAACGTCCGGCAACTGCCCATCTTGCACAAGGGCTTGAGAACGTGCCCTGTAAACTCATCGAGCACAACGGCATTGCGCTCAGCGAGTTCGATCTAGATGCGGCTATCGAACGCGCCCCTCAGCTCATCCTTGTCGACGAGCTCGCCCATACGAATGCGCCGGGGTCTCGCCACGACAAACGCTATCGAGACGTCGAGGAACTTCTACATGCGGGCATCGACGTCTATACGACCGTGAACGTTCAGCATATCGAGAGCCTAAACGACATGGTTGCATCCATCACCGGCGTTGTCGTGAGCGAACGAATCCCCGACCGTATCTTCGATGATGCCGACCAGGTCGAGCTCGTCGACATAGAGCCCGAAGACCTACTTGAGCGCCTTCGCGCCGGCCTCGTCTACCGTCCCGCACAAGCCGACCGAGCGCAACAGCATTTTTTTACCGTCGAGAACCTCACCGCACTCCGAGAAATCGCGCTGCGCCGCTGCGCCGATCGCACCGGTCACCTCACAGACGCCGCACGCGTGCTGGGAAACCGTGACTACTACACCAGGGAGCGTATCTTAGTCTGTGTCTCCCCGGCGCCGACCAATCCCCGCATCGTCCGTGCCGCCGCACGCATGGCGAAAGCGTTTCGCAGCGAGCTCGTCGCCCTGTTCGTAGAGAGCCCGCGCACGCAAGCCATGAGCGATGATGAGCGCGCCAAGCTTGCAGCCAATATCGCCCTAGCCGAGCAGCTCGGAGCACATATGGAAACCGTCTATGGCGACGACATCGCGTTTCAGATCTCCGAGTTCGCGCGCCTGTCGGGTATTTCGAAGATCGTCATGGGGCGCACGGGCGAGCGCAGCAGCGTCCGTCAGGCCCTCTTCGGCCGCAAATCTCTCGTAGAACAGCTCATAACATTCGCCCCGAACCTCGACATTTACATCATTCCAGACCAGTCGACTCCGCCCTCCCGACCCAAAGGACGCCGCCATGCGCTCGCCCTGCAGCCGCCCAGCAGCCGAAACGTGCTTCGCACGCTGGCCCTCTCTCTTGTCGCCACGGCGATCGGCACGGCTTTCCGCCATCTGGGATTTGCCGATTCCAGCATCATATCCCTCTATATCCTCACGGCCCTGCTGACCGCCGTCACCACGACGGGGCGTATCTGCACGATCGTATCGAGCGTGCTCTCTGTAGTGCTTTACAACTTCTGCTTCGTCACGCCCCTGTTTTCGCTCGCCAGCTACGACCGGAGCTATCTGGTCACGTTCGGCATCATGTTCGCTACCGCTATGGTCGCCGGCGAGTTAACTGCGCGCATCGCCGACAACGCCCGTACCTCCGCCGAGAACGCATTCAAAACGCGTGTACTCCTCGAAACGAACCAGCTCTTGCAGCAAGCCCATAGCGCGGAGGAGTGCGCCCGCGTCGCCATGAACCAACTCATCAAACTGCTAAAACTCGACGTGGTCTTCTACCCCGCCGAACACGGCACGCTCGTCAAGGCGCTCTATGAGTCCGCTGGCACCGAAAACCGATCCGCGTCGCTGCTCACCGACTACGAGCGCGCCGTTGCAACCTGGACCTACACCAACAACAAGCGCGCGGGCGCAAGCACGCGGACCCTGCCTGAGGCGCGCTGTCTCTACCTCGCGGTTCGCACCGGCGACAAGGTATTCGGTGTCATCGGCATCGCCCTGGAGGAGCGCGAGATCGAAGCCTTCGAGCATTCGATCGTCCTATCTATCGTAGGTGAATGCGCCTTGGCGCTCGAAAGCGACCGGGCGGCGCAAGAGCGCGAAGAGGCTGCGGTCTTGGCGAAAAATGAGCAGCTGCGCGCCAACCTTTTGCGCTCCATCGGCCACGATTTGAGGACACCCCTCACGGCCATATCCGGATCTGCGGCAATCCTTCGGAAGAGCGACGAGAAGCTCAGCCTCGAACAACGCTGCGATCTTGCCGATGCCATCTACGACGACTCCCTCTGGCTTATCGATACCGTGGAGAACCTCCTCGCCATCACACGCGTCGAGGACGGCACCATTCGCCTCAACCTCACATCTGAGCTCATCGACGAGGTCATCGAGGCCGCCCTCAGCCATGTCGCCCAAGCATCGCATGGACGTGCCGTCACCATCGAGCACACTGACGACATCCTGCTGGTACGCATCGACGTCCATCTCATCATGCAGGTGCTTACGAATCTCATCATGAACGCCTTCAAATACACGCCCGAGGACTCGACTGTCACCATCGGCGCACGTCGCGAGGGCGCGTTCGTCGTGGTGGACGTCGCAGACGATGGGCCGGGTGTGGCAGACTGCGACAAGCCTCATATCTTTGAGCGCTTCTTCACCTCAAGCAATACGCGGCCCGTGGATTCGCGCCGAAGCATCGGCCTTGGGCTGTCGCTCTGCCGCTCCATCGTGGAGGCGCATGGCGGCGTCATCGAGGTTCGCGACAACCACCCCCATGGGGCCGTCTTCCGTTTTACCCTGCCCGCCGAGGAGATCGAGATTCATGAATAATGCCGCTAAGCCACGCATCCTCCTGGTCGAAGATGACCTGACCGTTCAAAACCTCGTTTCGACCGCGCTTGACCTCCACGGCTATGTCGTGAGCAAGGTTTGCAACGGCCAGGCCGCCATCATGGATGCGGTGTCGCACGGCCCCAGCCTCATCATGCTCGACCTCGGCCTTCCCGACATTGACGGTATCGAGGTCATCACGAAGATCCGAAGCTGGTCGGCAGTCCCCATTATCGTCATTTCGGCGCGCACCGAAGATTCCGACAAGATTGCAGCACTTGACGCAGGGGCAGACGACTACCTCACCAAGCCCTTTTCTGTGGATGAGTTGCTCGCGCGCGTCCGTGCGAATTTGAGGCGCTCCTCGATGGCGTCGAACGAGTCGACAGAAGCAAGCACGTTCGACAACGGTCCGCTGCATATCGACTACGCCGCGGGATACGCGACGAAAGACGGACGCGAGCTCTCGCTTACCCCGACCGAGTACAAATTGCTCGTCCTTCTGGCGAAAAACGTCGACAAGGTGCTCACCCACACCTTCATCACCCGTGAGATATGGGGCACGAGCTGGGACAGCGATCTGGCGAGTCTGCGCGTGTTCATGCGCACCCTGCGCAAGAAGATCGAGGCAGACCCCTCTCACCCCAAGATGATTCAGACGCACATGGGTGTCGGGTACCGCATGCAGCGTCTCTAGCCCACCCCACAAAAAGTTGCGGTGGAATACGGAGTAGATAAGGCCTTTGACAGCCAAAACAGTCCGTATTTCACCGCACCTGATTTAACGATACCCAAAAATACTCTTCAGCTCGCCTCGCTCGCGTCCAAATGCGCAAGGTGCCCCGCGAACGAATGCCCGCGGGGCACTTGGATGTCTGGGCCCTACTTGATACCGCGGCCCAGGTCCTCAGCGATTTTGTCCACGCCCTTAAGTGCGGCGCATGTCTTTTTGTTGGAGCAATGCCCCGTGCAAACGCCACCCTGAGCGCAGTCGGCGCAGGTGCCCTTGCGGTAGATGCGCACGCACACGGCAACAAACGCAATACCGATAACAGCCAGTACAACAATATCGATAGGTGCCATAGGAAGCCTCCTCTAGTTAACCACCACTTACTTTACCCCATTCTCCACCTACCAAATAGGGACAGGTTTATTTTGGTCGGTTTTATCTGAGGAAACGCCACATCTCCCCCACCAAAAAGCCCGAGTGTCGCTGGGACACCCGGGCTCGTGGAAAGGGGTTAATCCTTATTCGGACTTAGGCGGAAACCGCGGCAGAAGCGGTGTTGGCCTCGTCCTCGTCCGTCCAAGCATGCTTGGGCATGGGGCGGAAGATCTGGAAGAGCATCGCAACCAGCAGCACGATGGCCACAATCGTCCAGATACCAAACTGTCCAAGAACGAACAGGTTGTAGAACTGGTTGATGAACAGGCCGATCACCCAAGCGAAGGCGCACTCGTAACCGATGGCGATCGCAGTCCACTTGCCGGAATCCATCTGGTTGCGGATGGTGCCCATGGCAGCGAAGCAGGGGGCGCACAGCAGGTTGAAGGCACCGAAGGCCACGCAAGCGCCCATGGTCGGGAACATACCGGCAAATGCGGTCCACAGGCTCGGGTCAGTCTCGGCGGCGTCGGCAACGGAGAGCAGCGAACCGGCGGTGGCGACGACGTTCTCCTTGGCGACGAGACCAGAGACGGTCAGCGCGGTTGCCTGCCAGGTGCTAAAGCCGAGCGGGGCGAAAATCCAAGCGACCAGGTTGCCGAGCATGGCAAGCACGGAGTAGTCCATAAACTCCTCGGGGATGCCGTCCATCGCAGGCAGGAAGCCAAAGGAACCGTTATAGCTACCAAAGTTGGAGAGGAACCAAACGACGACGGTGGACGCGAAGATGACCGTGCCGGCCTTCTTGATAAAGGCCCAGCAGCGCTCCCACACGTGCAGCGCCCAGGAACGGATCGCCGGGAAGTGGTAGGCAGGAAGCTCCATGACAAACGGGGTCGGACGGCCGGCGAAGAGCTTGGTCTTCTTGAGCATGAGGCCCGAACCGATGACGGCGAAAACGCCCAGGAAGTAGAAGAGCGGGCTGATCCACGCGGCGGTGGTGGAAGAATCGCCGATGATGGAACCCATGAGCAGGGCGATGATCGGCAGCTTAGCGCCACAGGGAATGAACGTGGTGGTCATGACCGTCATGCGGCGGTCCTTCTCGTTCTCGATGGTCTTGGTGGCCATGACGCCGGGGACGCCGCAGCCCGAGGACACGAGCATGGGGATAAAGGACTTACCGGACAGGCCAAAGCGGCGGAACACGCGGTCCATGATGAAGGCGACGCGGGCCATGTAGCCGCAGTCCTCCAAGAAGGACAGCATGACGAACAGCAGGAACATCTGCGGGACGAAGCCGAAGATGGCGCCCAGGCCGCCGACGATACCGTCACAGACGAGCGAATCGACCAGGCCACCGTCCTCGGTGCCGCCCGCCACAAGGGCATCGTGCACCACGGTGGTGATACCCGGAACATAGGGGCCGTACTGTGCCGGGTCGACCGAATCGGCGTCGTCGCCCGCAGCCTCGACAGCTGCGTCGTAGGCGTCGCGACCCTGGCCGAGCACATACCAGCCGTCGGTGCCGAAGAGCTGGTCATTGGTGAAGTCGGTCACCGTGCCGCCCAGGGTGGAAACGGCGATGTAGTATACGCAGAACATGATGACGACAAAGATCGGCAGGCCCAGGATACGGTTGGTAACCACGCGGTCGATCTTCTCGGAGGTGCTCATCTTGGCAGGAGCCTTGGTCATGCACTCGTCGATAATGTGCGCGATGACGCCATAGCGCTCGCCGGTGATGATGGACTCGGCATCGTCGTCGCAATCCTGCTCGCACTGGGCGACCAGCTCCTCCACGCGAGCGGCCCTCTCCTTGGTGAGGTTGATGAGCTTGCAGGCGTCCGCATCGCGCTCGAACAGCTTGACGGCGTAATAGCGGCGCTTGTTGGCGGGAACGCTCGCCGGCAGGTTGTTCTCGATGTGCGTCAGGACATCCTCGATGGAGGAGTCGAACTTGTGCTCCGGCACCTGGCCCTTGGAGGCAGCGGACTTCTTAACCTGCTCGAACAGCTCCGTGATGCCCTTGTTCTTAAGAGCGGAGATCATCATGACCGGGCAGCCGAGCTTCTTGGAGAGCTTGTCCGTGTCGATCTTGTCGCCGTTCTTCTCGACCAAGTCGGCCATGTTGAGGGCGACGACCACGGGCAGGCCGGTCTCGATAACCTGAAGCGCCAGGTACAGGTTGCGCTCGAGGTTGGTGGCGTCGACAACCTGGACGACAACATCGGGCTCGCCGCTCATGAGGTAGTCGCGCGAGCACTGCTCCTCGGGGCTGTAGGGGGAAAGCGAGTAGATGCCAGGGAGGTCCGTGATGGTAACGTTCTTGTCGCTTAGGAGCTTGGCCTCCTTTTTCTCAACCGTGACGCCGGGCCAGTTGCCAACGTAGCCGTTGGCGCCGGTGATCAGGTTGAAAAGCGTGGTCTTGCCGCAGTTGGGGTTACCCGCCAGCGCGACATGGATCTGAGAATCCGCCATTCAATCCTTCTTCCTTGTGTGCCTGCGCTGCTTTCTCCGCGCAGGCTGGATAATGTGCTTCAAAGTTGCTGCATTAAGTTAGAAATACCTAACTTTACCTGCAGAAATATACGCCGCGAGCCCTTACTGGACCTCGACGACGGCCGCCTCCTCCTTGCGGATGGAAAGCTCGTAGCCGCGTACGTTGATCTCGACCGGATCACCGAGCGGTGCAACCTTCACAACCTTGAACGAAGTGCCCTTGATGAGCCCCAGGTCCATAAGGTGGCGGCGAAGCGCGCCCTCACCGTGAAGCTTGACGATGGTGGAGCTCTCGCCCACCTTAACGTCACCCAACGTCTTCATTTACTTGTCCCCCTTTCAGTACTTGCAAAAATACCGTCGTCTAGGCGACGGTCATGATGTGCATGGCCACTTTGGAATCGATACCAAAGCGGGCACCCAGCACGGTAACGATGATGTTGGCGCCACTCGAGCTCACCACGTGGATTTCGTTGCCCTCGACAAAGCCGAGGTCCTTGAGGTGGTGCTTCATATCCTCATTGCCCTTTACACGAGACACGCGCACGGTTTCGCCCGCTTTTACCATCGAAAGCGGCATTGCCGGCATCTGCGGTCCGCAAGACATGAGTGGCTCCTAACGTCAGTTCGTCCTCAACATCGACGCGGTAAAAGTTAACCACGCCTATGTTCGCTATAGTAAACTAACACGTGGTTAACTTTTTGGAAAGGGTCCCCATTCAGATTTCGAAAAAGTTTCCTATACGAAACAAAAGAGGCACCGCAAAGACCATCTCTTTGCGGTGCCTTTTGATACCAATCAAAACCACCCCTAAAAGGGGTGGTTTGCTCTTAGGGTATAACCCTTGGATTTCCGGCACGCGTCTAAAGGCGCC
>NZ_JADMRH010000008.1:0-91047 GCF_015560135.1 Collinsella aerofaciens | reverse complement strand
CCAGCATCCTCTGGACCGTGTCCCGCTCGTGCCTCGTGAGCCTGCCGTAGGCCCTCGGGACCGCCCTCGCGGCGCCCTTCCCGCTCTTTCCGCTCTTTCCGGACATGACGTCCTCCGATCTCCCGGGGCCGGCCGATCCGGCCCTCAGGGTATCGGGTTCCCACATTCATCCGCACATGTACGGATGAATATGGGAGGTGTTCGGATGAAGTTGATATTCAAGGAGTCCTGCGCAAGACGGAAAGCACATTAAGTGCTTTCCTTTGCGTGCGGAACTCGCGATAAACTTAGCCCGTGCCGGGCCCGCTGAGACCAGACCGGCCAAAATGGGACAGGTTTATTTTGGTTGGTTTTATCTGAGGATATGCCGGGTGTGCAGCTATCGACAATTCAGAAAAAAGGAAAGCTGAATTGACCATCTGACAAAATCGAAACCCGCACCAACCAGCCCTTTTGCTATTCCCGGCGGGGGCCGCGGGTAAAGTTTATCGCGAGTTCCGCACGAACAGGAGGCCACTTAATGTGGCCTCCGTCGTGAGCAGGACTGTAGAGCAGGAAACTTTATCCGCGGCCCCCGCCGGGAATAGCAAAAGGGCGACCCCTGTACGGAATCGCCCTTGTTGAGCTGCTTATGTCTAGCTGTTACTCGGCGTCGTGGTGACGGCGGGGCTTGCGGCCTCCGTTGTCGCCGGGACGACGCGGACGGTCGCCGCGCTCGGAGCGCTCGCGACGCGGACGCTCACGACGCTGGAAGTGCTCGCCGTCGCCCTCGGAAGCACCCTCGGCGCGAGCCGGGGCCTCGGGCTTGTCAAGACGATCGAGCGAGATCTTGCCGCGATCGTCAACCTCGATGACGACGACCTTGACCTCGTCGCCCACGTTGAGGACGTCCTCGACCTTCTCCACGCGGCCCTTGGCGACGCGAGAGATGTGCAGCAGGCCGTCCTTACCGGGCAGCAGGTTGACGAAGGCGCCGAAGGGCTGGATGGAGACCACGCGACCGGTGTACTCCTCGCCCGGCTCGGGAACCTTGATAATGAGCTTGATACGCTCGACGGCCTGGTCGACAGACTCGCCGGTGCCGCCGACAAAGACGGTGCCGTCCTCCTGGATGTCGACCGAGGCGCCGGTCTCGTCCTGGATACCGCGGATGACCTTACCGCCGGAACCGATGACGTCGCGGATCTTGTCGGTCGGAACCTGGATGGAAACGATGCGCGGAGCGGTGCTGCGCGTGGTGTGGCGCGGCTCGGGAATCACATCGAGCATCTTCTGCAGGATGAAGGCGCGACCCTCCTTGGCCTGTTGCAGAGCGCGGGCCAGGATGTCGAAAGTGAGGCCGGTGGCCTTGTTGTCCATCTGCAGGGCGGTGATGCCCTCGGTGGTGCCGGTGACCTTAAAGTCCATGTCGCCCAGGAAGTCCTCGAGACCCTGGATGTCGGACAGGACCACGGTCTTGCCCTCCTCCTGGATCAGGCCCATGGCGATACCGGAGACCGGGCGCTTAATGGGCACGCCGCCGTCCATAAGGGCGAGCGTGGAGCCGCAGGTCGAAGCCATCGAAGAGGAGCCGTTGGACTCCATGACCTCGGAGACGACGCGGATGGCGTAGGGGAACTCGTTCTCGTCGGGGAGCACCGGAAGCAGAGCGCGCTCGGCTAGATTGCCGTGGCCGATCTCGCGGCGCTTGGGGCTGCCCATGCGGCCGGTCTCACCGGTGCAGAACGGCGGGAAGTTGTAGTGGTGCATGTAGCGTTTGCCCTCGGTGGGCTCGATGGTATCCAGACGCTGGCCCTCGTTGAGCATGCCGAGCGACAGGACGGAAAGCACCTGGGTCTGGCCGCGCTGGAACAGGCCGGAGCCGTGAACGAGCGGCAGGTAGTTGTCCTTCACCATGATGGGACGGATCTCATCGGCGGCACGACCGTCGACGCGCTCGCCGGTCTCAACGACCATGGTGCGCATGGCCTTCTTCTCGAGCTTCTTGAGCGCCACGGGGATCTCGCGCTCCCAAGCGGCCTGCTCCTCCTCGGTGAACTCGGCGCGGATGGACTCCTTCAGAGCCTCGACCTTACCGATACGGGAGAGCTTGTCGGCGTCGCGAAGGGCGGCTGCCATCTCGTCGTAGTGAGCGAAGATGCGCTCCTGGACCTCCTCGACGGGCTGGTCGAGCGGGTACTCCTTCTTGACGATGGGGCCGTTAACCTGCTCCCACTCGGCGACGAACTCGTCCTGAGCCTGGCAGAAAGCGGCAAGGGCCTCCTGGCCAAACTTCATGGCGGCGAGCATGTCGTCCTCGGAGATCTCCTCGGCGCCGGCCTCGACCATCGAGATGAAGTCGGCGGATCCGCCCAGCTCCAGGTCCAGATCGGAGTTCTCGCGCTCCTCGTAGGTGGGGTTGACGATAAACTCGCCTGTCTCCACGTTACGGCCGATGCGCACGCAGGCAAGCGGGCCCTCGAAGGGCACGCCGCCAAGCGTCATGGCCAGGGATGCACCCATGACGTTGATGACATCGAAGGGGTTGACCTGGTCGGCGACGAGCGAGGTGGCGACGATGTGCACCTCGTTGCGGAAGCCATCCGGGAAGCTCGGGCGAATCGGGCGATCGATCATGCGGGCCGTGAGCGTGGCCTTCTCGCTGGGACGGCCCTCACGCTTGAGGTAGCCACCCGGGATGCGGCCGGCTGCGTACATCTTCTCGTTGAAGTCGACGGTCAGCGGGAAGAAGTCGTAGTTCTTGCGCTCCTTGGAGACGACCACGGTGTCGAGCATCGTGGTGTCGCCCTGCTTGACCAGGCAGGCGCCGGTGGCCTGCTTGGCAAGCTCGCCTGACTCAAAGGTGTAGGTCTTGCCGTACAGCTCAAAGGTCTTGGATACGAGTGTCATTGTTCTCCTTTACCCCACAGGCCCCTTGCCTGCGGGCTTCTCATGTGACGCGGGCCCCCTGCCCCCGCCACGCTTCAGAGCGTGATTGTTCACGCCCTTACACAAAAAGAGCGCCCCGCTGCGCAGGACGCTCTTAGCATGTACAAATCCGTTACTGGATGTTGTCGCGGATGCCCAGAGCCTTGATGAGCTCACGGTACTCGACGATGTCGTTCTTCTTGATGTAGGAGAGAAGACGACGACGACGGCCGACGAGCATGAGCAGGCCACGACGGGTGTGGAAGTCCTTCTGGTGGGACTTCATGTGCTCGGTCAGCTCCTTGATGCGCTCGCTCAGGATGGCGACCTGAACCTTGGGGTTGCCGGTGTCGACCGGGGTGTTACCGAACTGGGCAGTCAGCTCCGCCTTGCGCTCTTTGGAAACAGTCATTGTTTCACCTTTCGTTTTACGTCGCCCGCGGGCGACTCGATTCGCCTCGGACTGGGAAGCCGCCGGTGGAGCGAGCAACCAAGGTCGAGGTACCAACAGGTCGGTATGTTACCACAAGCAGCCTGTGCCTGCGCATCATCACCGACCCAACATGAATTCCATCGCACGGAGCCGCTGATCGGTGTGCGTCGCAGCCCAAACATGCGAAAGCCCGAGCAGGAATGCCGCCGTATGCGGGTCGATTCGCTCGGCCATGAGCGCATCGAAGGTCATGGACATGAGGGCGCGCAGCCATGCGGTCTCACCGGTCGACACCAGTTCGGCACCTGGAACGCTCGACGCGCACGACCCGCACATGAGACCGCCCGCCTGGGCTGAAAAATACGACAGCATGGGGTCTCCGCACAGCACACAGGCCGAAAAATCGGGACGATAGCCAACGTGCGATAGCAGCTTAAAGACATATGCCGCCACAAGTAGGTCCATATGCGCCGTGTCGATCCCGCTGCCCGCCAGGGTAAGCGCTCGCTGCGTAATGGCAAAGGTAAACGGGTCCTCGGCGTCCTCGAACGAGCACACGCGCGCGACCTCGGCGATCGCGCTTGCGGCGCAGGTCGTCTCGTAATCGGGCGCAGCGCCGAGCGGCGCCTCCATAAGCTCGGCCTGGGAAACCACGTCGAGCGACCGTCCATGCGCGAGCAGCATATCAACGGTACAGAACAGCTCGCAGCGCGCAGCCAGGCGCCCGCCGGGTTTGCGGGCGCCCTTTGCCACGGCACGAACCTGCCGACCCTGCTCATCAAGCATCGTCAAGATCAGGTCCGTCTCTTTGAGCTTGGTCTTATCGAGGACGAGCACCTTCGTACGATATGTCCGGGAGCCTGCCATGCGCGCCGCGCGCCCTTAGTCCTCGGCGTTATAGCCAAAGCGGCGAATCTGGGCCTCGTCGTCACGCCAGCCGGCCTTGACCTTCACGTCCAGCTCCAAAAAGACCTGCGTGCCAAAAATGCGCTCAAGATCGCGACGGGCGTCGATACCGATATGCTTGATCATCTCGCCGCCCTTACCGATAATGATGCCCTTTTGGCCCTCGCGCTCGACGTAAATGGTGGCGTGCACGCGCAGTACCTTCTTGGTCTGCTCGAGCGCATCGCAAATCACGCCAACGGAGTGCGGGATCTCATCACGGGTGCGGCGCAAGACCTTCTCGCGCACAAACTCGGCAACGAGCGTCTCATCGGAAGCGTCGGTACCCATGTCCTCGGGGAACCAACGCGGACCCTCAGGCAAAAAGTGCGCAACGGTCTCGATAAATGCATCGACGTTGAAGTTCTTGACCGACGACGTCACGATCTCGTCGTCATATTCCATGAGTTCGTGGGCTGCCTTAAGCTGCTCCATGACCTGTGCGGGGTCGGCCTCATCGGCCTTGGTGAGCACCAGGACCTTCTTGGAACGAGCGCATCTGACGCGCTCGGCAACCCAGGCGTCTCCCCTGCCGATCGGTTTGGTGGCATCAATCAAAAACGCGACAACATCAACATCGTTCAGCTCGAACAACGCGCTCTTGTTGAGCTCGGATCCCAAGCCGTCCTTGGGCTTATGAATACCGGGGGTATCGACAAAGACCAGCTGGTAGCCGGGGCGGTTGACGACGGCGCGCATGCGGCGGCGGGTCGTCTGGGCCACCGGCGAGGTGATGGCGACCTTTTTGCCATAGCAGGCATTAAGCAGCGTAGACTTGCCAGCGTTGGGACGACCGACCAGGGCCACAAAGCCGCTGCGGAAACCGGGCTCAACGTCACCAAAGCCCGCGAGGTTGTCGTCCTCGTCGCACAGGGCGTCGAGTTCCTCGTCGCTCATACCCTCAAACGGGTCGAACTCCTCGACATCCTCGAGCTCCTCGGTATCCACCGCGTCCAGGGACTCGTCATCCAAAATCTCATCGATAGGCTGCATATTGTCGGACATGGGAATCCCTTTCTAAATAAAGCCGAGCGCGTGGGCAAATACCAGCACGCCCACAATCGCGGCGGTGATGGAAAGTATGTATACGGAAGCGGCGGCGATGTCCTTCGCACGCTTGGCCAGCGGATGGAGCTCCTGGGTCGCCAGGTCGACGATGGCCTCCATAGCGGTGTTGCACAGCTCGCCGTGAATCACCAGGCCGCAACAGATGATAATCGTGGCCCACTCGGCAATGTCGAGCCCCACGACGCAGCCGGCAATGACGGTGCACACGCCCGCAACGAGCATGACCTTAATGTTGCGCTCGGTCTTGACGGCGGTGACGAAGCCCTCCATGGCGTAGGAAAACGACTTTAAGAAGGACGGATGGTCCTTGTTCGATCCGGGAATCATAGACGGCTCCTAGTCGTGGGCGTGGTTGGTGACGGGGCCGACGTGGACTAGCTTAGGGTCCTCGCCGCGCTCGAGCGCCAGATCGCGCAGGATGGCGTCCTCGCGGGCCTCCATGACCTCGGCCTCGTCGTCCTCGATGTGGTCATAGCCCAGCAGGTGCAGCATTCCGTGTACGAGCATCAGACGGCACTCGTCAGCGGGGCTATTGCCAAAACCGGGGGCCTGACGGGCAATAACCTGCGGGGCCAAGATAATATCGCCGAGCTCGAGCGTCTCATCGGCGGGAATGTCATCGTCAAAGGCCGAATCGCACTCAAACGAGAGCACATCGGTGGTGCGGTCGATACCGCGCCACTCGTGGTTGAGCTCGTGCATCTCGTCCTCGTCGACATACGAAAGGGAAATCTCGACTCCACGTTCAACGCCCTCGGCGGCAAGCACAACCTCGCAGATGTGCTCCACCTCCTGCGCGTCGAGCAGCGTATCGAGCTCGGCATCGTTGCTGATCAATACACTCAACGGGACTCCTTTCGGTCGCGCGGGCGCTGCTCGCGCACGTCATCATAAGCTTCATATGCCTCGACGATACGACCCACCAGGGCATGGCGCACCACGTCGGCACGCTCGAGGTGAGAAAATGCGACATCGTCGACACGGCCCAAAATCTGCTCAACGTCAGCAAGACCGCCACGACGACCCACCAGGTCGCGCTGGCTCAGGTCGCCGGTAATCACGAACTTGGAGTTAAAACCCAAGCGCGTCAGGAACATCTTCATCTGCTCGGGCGTGGTATTTTGCGCCTCGTCGAGCACCACGAAGGCATCACTCAGCGTGCGGCCGCGCATGTAGGCAAGCGGGGCGATCTCGATCACGCCACGCTCCATAAGCTCATCGGTGCGCTCGCGATCCATCATGTCAAAAAGGGCGTCGTAGAGCGGACGCATGTAGGGATCTATCTTTTCCTCAAGGGTACCGGGCAAAAAGCCCAGATTCTCCCCCGCCTCGACAACCGGACGCGTCAAGATCAAACGGCCCACCTCGTGACGCTTGAGCGCGGCAACGGCGAGCGCCATGGCCAGATAGGTCTTACCGGTACCGGCAGGACCCAAGCCAAAGGTGATGGTATGCGAGCGAATGGCATCCACGTAGCGCTTTTGCCCGAGCGTCTTGGGACGAATGACGCGGCCGCGATACGAAAGCAGCACGTCATCGCGAAGCGACGTAGCCTCGTGCTCACCGTCGCGCAAGACGGCCAGGCAGCGAGAGACATCGTCGGCAGACAGCGTGCGCCCGGCGGCCGCCTCGCGAAAAGCGTGCTCGAAAAAGCGCGCCACGAGTTCGACCTCGTCCGGGTCGCCGCTCACGGCGATGCTATCGCCACGGGCGACCACGTGAGCGCGAACCAAGCTCTCGAGCACGCGAAGGACGCCGTCGCCGGCGCCCAAAACGCACGAGGGATCGATTCCCTCGGGAACGGTAAGTCTAATCTTCGAGGCTTCCATGAACCTCCCTGTGTGCATGGACCAAGCCGGAATCATCGACTCCGATGATAGCAACATCGAGCAGGCACGGGGCTGTAAGTCCACAGGTATCGTCAAGACGGGCATGATGGAACGAGCCGAGCGTCAGGTTGTCACCATACTCGAGCACGGCACGCTCGACCGTGCCCACGCGACGACGAGCGTCGGCAATAGCGAGCTCCTGTGCGGCGGCCCGCATACGGCGGCTGCGCTCGGCCATAACCTCGGGTGGCACCTGGTCGGGCATGTCGGCAGCAAGGGTACCGGGACGCTTGCTGTAGCGGAACACGTGCATACGCGAGAAACCCACACGGCGGCACAGCGCCAGCGACTCCTCGAACTCCTCGTCCGTCTCACCAGGAAAACCGACGATGACATCGCACGAAAGGGACGCCTGGGGCAAGTTGGCGCGAATCATACGCACCGTGTCCTCAAAGGCTTCGGCGCTATAGGGACGGCCCATGCGATGCAGGGTCGCCGTGCAGCCGGACTGCACGGGCAGGTGCAAAAACGGGGCGATACGCTGCGGGTAGCGCGCCATAACCTTAAGCAGGCGCTCGGAGATATCCATGGGCTCGACCGAGGAAATGCGCACATGCGGAATAGACGTGCGCTCCATGATGGCCTCGAGCAGCTCATCGATTTCGACGTGCTCGTCGGTCGCGCTCTTGCCATCGTAGGCACCCAGGTTCACACCGGTCAGCACCACCTCAGGCACGCCGGCCTCCTGGGCCTCGCGAACTTGCTCGAGCACGGACTCGACGGGCACGGAGCGCTCGGGGCCGCGCGCCTTCCACACAATGCAATAGGTGCAGCGATGGTTGCAGCCATCCTGAATCTTCACGCCCAGGCGAGAGCGACCGAGCGCATCGACCACCTCGCCATCGCTGCAGGCGGGAACGCTATCGGACTCAACACCCAGCACCTCGCATACACGTTCGGCGACATCTATCTTGGACGGCTCGGCAATCACGCGATCCGAAAGCTCCGACAGCTCCTCGGGATGCAAATTGACCACGCATCCGGTCACGACCACATAGGGCTCGTTTGGATGGGCCAGCGCATGACGGACGGCCTTACGGGTCTTGGCCTCGGCCTCGCCCGTAACGGCACAAGTGTTAATGACGATCAGATCGGCATCCTGGGGCTCCACAATAGCAAAGCCCAAGCGCATAAGATCGGCAGTGATACGGTCAGACTCAACCCGGTTGACACGGCAGCCGAGGTTGACGACGGAAATATGGGGTGCGAGCACGCGGGCTCCTTAATCGAGGATATCGTCGAGGGCACTCTTGATACGGTCGGTCACCGACTTCTTACCGGAAGTGACGTCATCGCCCATCTCATCGGCAAAAGCACGGAGCAGCTCGCGCTGCTTATTGGAGAGATTGATGGGAACAACCACGCGCAGTTGCACGATCAGGCGGCCACGCGAACCGCCACCGCCAATGCGCGGCATTCCGTAATTATTGACGCTCACGGTGTCGCCGTACTGGGCGCCGGCGGGAACCGTCACCCTAACGACCTCGTCGGGCATAATGCCCTCGACCTCGATCTCGCAGCCGAGCGCAGCCTGCGCAATCGAGATATCGCTCACCAGGTACAGGTCGTCACCGTTGCGCTTAAAGCGCTCATGGTCGGCAACGCGCACGTTGACAATCAGGTCGCCCGAGGGCTCGCCGCGAAGGCCGGCCTCGCCAAAGCCGCTCACGCGCAGCTGGCGACCGGTCGAAACGCCGGCGGGAATATCGATGTCGATCTTTTCATGCGAAGGCGTGCGGCCCTGACCGTCGCAGGTCTCGCAGGGATGGTCGATGACCGTGCCCTCGCCATGGCAGTCGGGGCAAGGCGAAGAGGACTGAACCTGGCCCAAAAACGATCGCTGAACCGTCGTGACATAGCCCGTGCCGTGGCAGCGGCCGCACTGCTTTTCCTGTGCGCCCTCTGCCCTACCGGTGCCGTTGCAGTCCTCGCAAGGAGCAAGGCGGTCATAGCTGATCGTCTTTTTGCAGCCGAGCGCCGCCTCCTCGAGCGTCACCGAAAGCGAGATGGCCATATCACGTCCGCGACGACGCTCACGACGGCTGCGGGCGCCACCGCCGGCACCGCCGCCAAAGAACGATGAGAACAAGTCGTCCATGCCCATGCCACCAAAGATATCGTTGATATCGACGTAGCCCGAACCACCAGGGCCGTCGGCAGTGCCGTAACGGTCGTAGTTAGCACGCTTCTGCTCATCGGAAAGAACGGAATAGGCCTCGTTGAGCTCCTTGAACTTGGCCTCGGCCTCGGGGTCGTCCGAAACATCCGGATGTACGGTACGGGCCTTCTTTAGAAACGCACGCTTAATCGTCCGCGCGTCGGCATCCCTGTCGACGCCAAGCACCTCGTAGTAATCCCTATTTTCCGACACAACCGAATCCTTCCGACTTTCATTATTGTCACAGTGCGTCCTATACCCAAGCAGGGCCGACCGCAAACAGAGGGTTTGATGTTATTGCATTTGGTACGGCGAAAGCATGGCCCGTTGCGAGCAGCTCGCGAACCAAACCGACACGAGCGCGAACATGAAGCCGTTGGCAAAACCGTTGGCAAACTGCATCGCGCCGCGCTTCCACCACAGCAGGCTGCGATGAAGCACGCCGTCCGAAAGCACCATGAACAGGCCCATGGCAAACGGAATAAAGCACATCACGGCAAAGGCCGAGAACACGCCCGAGATGGCCGAGAGTACCAAAAACGGCGCCACGATGCCCATCAGGTAAAAACCGGTACGAGCTTTGCCTTCCAAGCGCTCGGCCTCAACATGGGCGCGGCCGACCAGATCGCCGCCCGCGGCACCGTTGGTGCCAGCATGACCCATGCCGCCAATGCGGACCTCGTCGCCATCGTGCGTGCCGGCAGGAAACTCAATCGTCTGCTCGGAGGTTACGCGAGTACGACCGCTGCCGCCGCAATCAGGGCAGGGGTCGGCCACGACCTTACCGGAACCGCCGCACTCGGGGCAGACCGACTGGAACGTGCCCGCACCAAACAGGAAGGACAGGTCGACGTCGATGTGGCCGCGGCCACCGCAGCTCGGGCAGGTATGGGCATGCTCAGACGAAACGGAGCCCGAACCGCCGCAGTTGTTACAGGTATCGAAGCGCGTGTAGCGGACGGTCTTGCGGGCACCGCCCTTGGCCTCCTTGGCGTCGAGTTTGATATCGACGACCACATTGGCGCCGTTCTCGGGATTGTAGGCAGCCTGCCCGCGACGCGGCTGGCCCCAGGCGCCACCAAAGGGAAAACCGCCCTCAAAGGGATTGCCATAGCCCGCGCTGCCGGCGTAGCCGCCGCCATAGGGCGAAGCCGTAGGAGCGCCGGCGAAGGGGTTGCCCGAACGCATGGCGTCGTAGCGCGAACGCTTCTGCTCGTCCGAAAGCACGGCGTAGGCCTCGGAAACCTCTTTAAACTTTTCCTCGGCATCCGGCTCTTTGTTGACGTCCGGATGGAGCTTGCGGGCCTTTTGCTGAAAGGCCTTTTGAATATCACGTGAGGTGGCGTCCTTGGAGACACCCAGAATCTCGTAGTAATCTTTTTCGTTCATCGTCGCCATGCGCGGCAACCTCCTGCTCACAGCAGCGTATATATTTCGGTAATTCTACCCGAGCGACCTAAGCTAGATCCCAAAACAGCTCGAACAGAACATTTCCATCGAGCCAGCCCAGGTGTGTCGGCGCTAAACGAGCTCGAACATGGCCCGCGATGACATCTGCCGAAGTGAAGGGTCCCTCATGGACTCCGAGCGTCTCGGGCACCCAAGTGGCAAGACCCAATTCGAGCGCGCGATCGCAGGCAGCTGCCAGCTCATCGGCCGGGACGGCACGAGCCGCGCGAACCAAAAGGTCGGACGCGACACCGCGCGTCATGCGACAAGCAAGCATCAGGTCTTCGGCCGCGGCCTCGCGCTGCGAGAGATATTCGGCCTCGAACGCCGTCGCGTCATCGTCACGTTGCACCAGACGCACGCGGTACGAATCGCCTCGAGAAGACACGCCGGGGAACAAACCTGCAAGACGATCGAAATCCTCGGCATCGAGCATGCCCGCGGCAGAGCGACCCAGGCCCAAATAGCCCTGGCCGGTCCAGTAGGCAATGTTATGGGCGCACTCATGTCCGTCGAGCGCATAGCTTGCCACCTCATACGGGTGATAGCCGGCCGCACCCAGACGCTCACGCGCCACATCCATGCACGAAGCTTGAAAATCCTCGTCGGGCTCGACCGACTCGTCGCGGCACGCCATGCGATAAAGGGGAGTCCCCTCCTCAAGCGTGAGCGGGTAGACCGACACATGATGCGGAGCCGCCGCCAGCACGCCATCGAGCGTGCGCCTCCAACTCGCTGCGGTCTGCCCAGGAAGTCCGCACATAAGGTCGCACGACACGTCAAGCCCAGCGTTCTTGACTGTCGCGATGGCGGCAAGCGCCCGATCGGCATCGTGAATACGGCCGATAGCGGTAAGTTCGATGTTATCGAGCGTTTGCACGCCCAGAGAGACGCGTGTGACACCAACCTTGGCAAGCGCAGCGGCAAGCTCGGCGGTCAGCGACTCGGGATTGGCCTCGCAGGTAAACTCAACGGGGGCGCACCACGCACGAATACGCCGCGCCAGCTCCACCAGGCGCTTCCCCGCCAGCGACGGCGTACCACCGCCAACATAGACGGTGCGGATCTGTTCAAGGGCCCCAGCCTTGCCAAAAGCATCGAGGCGCGCGAACAACTGCTCAAAATAGACATCGAGCGCAGCGCTCAGGTCGCACGGAGCAAAACTGCGCGAGTCAAAGTCGCAGTACCGGCACTTTTGGGCGCAAAACGGCACGTGCACGTACAGCGCGGTAACGGCCACCCTTAAGCCTCCAGCGGATGTGGAGGCACCGATTCGCCGGCGGCAAGGGCAGCCTCGCAGGCCACCACATCGCGCTCGATCTCATCAACCAGCGCCATAAACTCCTCGTAAGTGGAACAGCGCACCACATGGGCACGCCAAGCGGCGGCATGAGGCATGCCTTTTAAGTACCAGCTTGCGTACGTGCGGGCACGCGACATGAGCGGCAGGAGCTCATGCGTCAGCGTTAGGTGCTCACGCAGGGCGTCCAGGCGCTCGACGGAGCTGCGTGCCGGCACCGGTATGCCATCGAGCGCAAGGGCGCGAGCATCACCAAAAACCCAGGGGTTTCCGTAGATGCCGCGTGCGATAAACACCGCGCTGGCACCCGAGCTGCGCAGATGCTCTGCGGCATCCTCGGCGCAGAACACATCGCCCGAACCGATAACGGGAATCTCGACGGCGTCAGCCACCTCATCGACGACAGACCAATCGGCCTGGCCCGTATAGAGCTGCGTGGCACAACGACCGTGCACGGCAACTGCAGAGGCGCCCGCCCCTTCAAGCATCTGGGCAAACGTTGCGGCGTTGCGGTCCTCGGCATAAAAACCCTTGCGGATCTTCACGGTCACGGGAACATGCGCCGCGCCCACCGCTGCCTCGACAATCTTCTCGGCCAGGTCGGGCGTGCGCATAAGCGCCGAGCCTTCGCCCTTGGTAACGACCTTGCGAGCCGGACAGGCCATGTTGATATCGATCAATGACAGGCGATCGCCCACACGCTCCTCGACGGCGGCGACGGCATTCGCAAACTGCTCGGGCTTGGAGCCAAAGAGCTGCACGCAAATCTGCTGCTCCTCGTCGGCCGGTAGCACCAGGCGCCAGGTCTTGTTGCTGGCATAGGCAAGGCCCGCCACGCTCACCATCTCGCTGTAGGCAAGGTTGGCACCGCGGCGGCGGCACATGATGCGGTAGGCAGGGTCGGTCACGCCCGCCATGGGAGCCATAAGGAACGGCTGCTCGGCATAGGCGGCCAGCAGCCGCTTGCTGTATTCGGAAAGCGCCATAGACCTACTCGTCCACCTTGAGGATCGCCATAAAGGCCTCCTGCGGGACCTCGACCGATCCGATGGCCTTCATGCGCTTCTTGCCCTCTTTCTGCTTCTCGAGCAGCTTGCGCTTACGCGAGATATCGCCGCCGTAGCACTTAGCAAGCACGTCCTTGCGACGCGCCTTGACGGTGGAGCGGGCAATGATCTTGTTGCCGATAGCACCCTGGATGGGCACCTCGAACAGCTGACGCGGGATAATCTCCTTAAGCTTGTCGCACAGGCCGCGGGCAAGACCGTAGGCCTTGTCCTTGTGGACGATAAACGACAGCGCGTCCACCTCGTCGCCCGAAAGCAGGATATCGAGCTTCACAAGCTCAGATGGACGGTACTCGTTGAACTCGTAGTCGAGCGAGGCATAGCCCTTGGTACGGCTCTTGAGCTGATCGAAGAAGTCCAAGATGAGCTCGGCAAGCGGCATATCAAAGCGCATCTCGACCGACTTGCTCGTGAGATGGATCATGTCGGTAGTAATGCCGCGGTGCTCGATAGCGAGCTGCATGACGGCACCCGTATACTCGGGCGGGCAGATGATCTTTGCCTTGAGGTAGGGCTCCTCGATACGCTCGATGCGCGTAGCCTCGGGCAGATCCTGCGGGCTACGGACATCAATCATCTCGCCGTCAGTCTTGTAGACGTGATAGTCCACCGAGGGGCTCGTGGCAATGAGGTCCAAGTTGAACTCGCGCTCCAGGCGCTCCTTGACGACTTCCATGTGCAGCAGGCCCAGGAAGCCCACGCGGAAGCCAAAGCCGAGCGCCACCGAGGTCTCGGGCTCCCACACCAACGACGGGTCGTTGACGTGCAGCTTATCGAGCGCATCACGCAGGTTCTCGTAGTCCTTGTTATCGATCGGGAACAGGCCCGTATAGACCATGGGCTTGGCCTCGCGGTAACCGGGAAGCGGCTCGGGGCAGGGATTCGACGCCCACGTGAGGGTATCGCCCACGCGAACGGCCTCGGGGTCCTTCAGGCCCGTGACCACGTATCCGACCTCGCCGACCGTCAGCGCGTCGACCGGGGTCTCGGCGGGACGCTTGACGCCCACGCCATCGACCAAAAAGTCGCCCTTTGCCTGCATCATGCGCAGGGTATCGCCTTTTTTGATGGATCCGTCAAAGACGCGCACCGTGGCGACGACGCCACGATACTCGTCGAAGTACGAATCCAGAATGAGTGCCTTGAGCGGCGCGTTCGCATCGCCCTTGGGCGGAGAGATCAAAAAGACAATGGACTCTAGCAGATCGTGGATGCCCTCGCCGGTCTTGCCCGAGACACACACGGCATCATCGGCAGGAATCGCCAGGTCATCCTCGATCTCGGTCTTAACCTCATCGGGATGGGCCGAGGGCAGGTCAATCTTGTTGATGGCCGGCACAATGTCCAGATTGGCGTTCATGGCGAGCGTCGCGTTGGAGACGGTCTGCGCCTCGACGCCCTGCGTGGCGTCGACAACGAGCACCGCGCCCTCACAGGCTGCCAGCGAGCGCGAGACCTCGTAGGTAAAGTCCACGTGGCCCGGCGTATCGATCAGATTGAACTGATACGTCTCGCCATCGTCGGCGTCATAGGACACGCGAACGGCATTGGACTTGATCGTGATGCCGCGCTCGCGCTCGATATCCATAGTGTCGAGCAGCTGCGACTCCATATCGCGCTCGTCAACGGTATGGGTGAGCTCGAGAATGCGGTCACTGATCGTGGACTTGCCATGGTCGATGTGCGCAACAATCGAGAAGTTGCGGATGTGGGAAATGTCAATTGAAGTATTCATGCGGACTATCTTACCCGAGCGATACAAAAAATGGAGCCTGTTCCATAAAACAGGCTCCATTTATGCGCGTAATCTGTGTGATGTGAAATTTACAACTTAGGCGTTGATGCTGTTCACGAGCTTGGCAAGACCGGACTTGCGGTTGGAAGCCTGGTTCTTGTGGATAACATGCTTGGCGGCAGCCATGTCGAGACGCTTGGTGACGGTCTTGAGTGCAGCCTGGGCCTTCTCGGCGTCGCCCTCGGCGACGGCGGACTGGACGTGCTTGGTCAGCGTCTTGAGCTCGGACTTGACAGCCTTGTTACGCATGCGAGCTGCCTCATTGGTGCGGATACGCTTCTTCTGAGACTTGATGTTTGCCACTTCTGGAGTTCCTTTCGAGTTCCTTGCAAAAAATGTATGACACCTCTGAGACACGGTGAGGTCATGCAAGCGCTTACTATAGCACGCTCCCCCTCAAAGGGATAGAACGAATTTGTCAAATAGGCAGGTATCATCACGATTTTCTCAAGATGTTCGTAATCCAGAGCAAAAGCGCGGTCCGAGAATCGGCCGAACCCTTGAGCGCGAGCTCCACATCGACCGCACCCTCGAGCGCTGCGACGAGCTCTGCCATCGAAAAGCGACGTGCCCAGGTCAGGTGATTCTTGACCTGCCAGGACTGGAGCTTGAGCGTTGCGGCCAGCTCACGACCCTGTCCGCGCGCATCGAGCGCCTTGGCAACGATAAGCTCGCGAATGCGGCCGCACAGCAATGTGTAGGTCCACACGTAGCTCTTGGAGGGCAGTAGATTGAAAAGCTCGAGTGAGCGGCGCATGTCACGTGCCGAGACCGCATTGAGAAAGTCCCAGGGCTGGACTTCGGCCGTGCGCACGATCCAGCGTTCCACATCGGCAAGCTCAATCTGAGGCGCCTCAACCATTTGGGCAAGCTTAGCCAAGTCGTTATCGAGCATGCGAGTGTTTTCACCCGAACGCGAGACAAGTTCCTCGGCGGCCGCCGTCGAGATCGACTTGCCATGCTGCGTCGCCATCTGCTGCACGCGGCGCGGAAGCTCCCAGCGCTTGGTGCCGGAGCAATCGATCACGGCCTTCTTGTCAATCTTGGCGATTGCCTTGTACAGGCGCGTGTTCTTGGCAAGCGAATCGGCGATTATGAGGCAAACCGTTGTGGGGCTGGGACTCGCCAGATACTCGACGAGCGGCTCCGAGACCGCCTTGGCGAGCTTTGAGCAGCCATCAAGGATTACCAGGCGAAACTCACTGCCCATCGGAAAGGTGTTGAGCGATCCGATAATCGACTCGATATCGGGGTCTTTGGTCATATCGCGCTCGTCGAGGTTGAACTCGACCATGCCCGTCTTTTCCAGACGCGCTTTCATACGCGAGACGGCGTGATCGCGCTTGACTCCGTCGGTACCGACGATCAGATATGCAGGCAACAGACCGGTTTCGGACATCGCGCTCCCCTCCCGCAGGCCTTCGTATTCGCTCCGTGCCATTCTAGCCCAGGGGCCCACCGCGCGCCAACGATGTCATCACGGTTGCTGGCATCGCATCGCAAAGCCATTCGCAGTCGGCGTGACGGTAATGTCGCCGTGTTCGATAGTGCACGCGAAAACGCCGCCCGCTTCCTTAACGGCATCGATGCAGGCATCGGACGGATGGCCGTATCGATTCCCCTCGCCCGCGCTCGCGAGGGAAAGCTCGGGCTTCAGGACGTCCAGCAACTGACCATCGACTGAAACCTTAGAGCCGTGATGCCCAAGTTTAAGGACATCGATATCCCCCACCTCCTGCACGAATTCCCGTTCTTGGTCGAGCTCGGCATCACCGGTGAGTAGTATGCGCAGGCCCTTGCCTTCCTGATCATAAGAGAGCAACAGGACAAGCGAGTCCTCATTTCCCTCGCCATCCACGGCCTCGAATGGCCACATCACGCGGGCGCAAAATGAGCCGATATCGACCGTATCCCCACGGCGCACCTGCCGATACTCCACGCCAGGTCGGTTCAATACCTCGGCAGGAGCATCCTCCAGCGCATCCGCCGCCACGGCAATCGTTCCGACCGAAAACTGTTCGAGCACGGCAGGTAGACCACCCCAGTGATCCTCATCCCAATGCGTCACAAAGACGGCATCGATATGGTGCACGTTATTGCGAACCAACGCCGCTACCACGCGCTCATCGAGCCCGCAGTCGACGAGTGCTAATGCGTCGCCCTGGCGGATAAGAATCGCATCCGCCTGGCCCACATCGAGCACCGTCACCGAAGGCGGAGCGAATCGATCCCAGTAGACGTACGGAATCGCAGCCAAGAGCACCAGGCATGAAAGCCCCACCGCCATAGGACGTGCACGGGGACGCGGCCACCAGACCAACAGAACCGCCAGCAAACACGGCACTAGGTAAATCCACATGCTATCGGGCGGCACACTCACAGATGCACCAGGCACGGCGGCAAACAGCTGCTCGAAGAACAGTGCGCAACGGGCGGCAACCATGGGCACAACGAGCGCCCAAATCCGCAACGGTTCCACGAGCGAAAAGGGAACCAGCACGATCGACACAGCAAGCAGTACGCTCACCACCGGACCGATGACTGCATTTGCCAGCGGAGCAATGAGCGAGAACGTACCGAAGGCAGGAATGGTAATGGGAAGTGTTGCCAGTTGCGAGCACAGCGTGACGGAAAGTATGTTGGCAACGCCCGATGGCACACCCAGCTCACCCAAAGCGTAGGTCGCATAGGGGCAAAAGCACAGAATGGCTAAGACGCTGGCACACGAGAGCTGAAAGCCCATCTCGAACAGCACCGTCGGCCGCAGTAGCACAAAGATGGACATGGTTACGAAGAGTGCCGATGCGCCGTGCCGGCGACGCCCCGCGCCGTTTACGACAAGCGTCGCGAACACCATGCAGCACGCGCGCACGGCCGAGGGAGACGCGCCCGTAAAGGCAGTGTAGCCCACAAGTGCCATCGCCAATATCGCCCGCTGAACACCACGTGAGCAGCGAGTCTTTTGCAATACACCCTCGATTACAAATCCCACGATAGCCAAATGGCTGCCGGAGACGGCTATAAGATGCGCCGTTCCCGTCACCGAAAACCAGTCGCCCGCCGGCTGGGCGCGCAGTTCGGCCGAACGACCGCAGACGACACCGGCTATGAGTGCACGCGCCGGGTCGGTCGCAGGCGCGATGGACGCAAGCAGCCCATTTCGCAGCCGAAGCAGCGGTCCCGGAGAGCCCTCATCGGCCGACACAATCCGAACGACTTTAACCTTGCGCACCTCGCCTCGGAGCACGCGCGATCGTCCATACGCATCGTTCTCAAAACGTGAAACGCGACCGATAACACGCACGTGCGCCCCGACCTTGAGCTCGCGGTCAAACGATAGGCGAACCGTTGCCAGGTTCTTACCGTCCGCGCATGCCTCGCAGGTATAGGAATACACGTCGTCGTTTATGGATGGATCACCCTGCACGACAAACTCGAGGCTACTTGCCGCTCGACCATCGAGCGCCTTCGAGGCACTCAGCGTGCCCAAAGCCCACCACACCGAGACGACCGCTCCCGCCACGAGACCGACGGACGCGGCATACAGCCACCGCTTCAAAGGGGCAAGCCGCGCACAAGATTGAGCCAGCACAACGAATACCGCCGCCGCAACGGGAATGGCCCATAGCGGCCCGACCGCCGGAGCCCGCTCCCTCAGCAGCGCATCAGCGACCATGTTGAGCACCAAGACGCAGCTCATGCACATGCCGGCACACAGGGCCATCGTCCACGGCATCAGGGGCCGCGGAGACATCACGTGCTCGCGCTCGGTCGCACTCATACGCAGATGCAATCTTTGATTTTGGCAAGCTTCTTCTCGCCGATTCCCGACACACGCATCAGATCGTCAACCGAAGAAAAAGCACCGTTCTTTGTCCGCTCATCGATAATCGACTGGGCCATGGAGGGGCCGATGCCCGAAAGCGTCTGCAGCTCTGCCGCGCTTGCCGTATTGATATTTACTAGGCCTGTTGCGCCACTCACGCCCGATGATGCGGAAGCCCCACCATCAACACCGGCTTCCGCAATGGACGCCTGCTGCTCCCCTACCGTTGGAACGTGAATCTTCTGTCCATCGACGACCTTAGATGCCCGATTGAGCCCCGTAACGTCTGCCTCGAGCGCCAGCCCGCCGGCGGCATCAATCGCCTGAGCCACCCGCGCGCCGTCCTTGAGACGATATACACCGGGCGACACAACGGCGCCATCGACATCGACATAGACCTCTGCCGCGGCAGAAGCCTTAGACGAAGAGCCTTCGGATGTCTTTCCGCTCGAAGCATCGCCGGATCCCGGCTCCACTAACGAACCCGAACCATCAGTGCGCTCAAACGACACACTGCCGGCACCGCCGCCAAGGTTCGCCATCGCCAGTCCACTCGCCATCGCAATGACGACCAGTATCGCCATCACCACCGCCTTATGACCGAGCAGCTTGTCCGCCAAGCGGTCCATCCGTTTGACCCGTTCGTGTTGTTCGCGCTGCGCCATAGCAAAACCTCCCAACACCATCGTGTCAGGAAAAGAGTCCTGCAACAGCCATTCTCCAAAACCGGTTTTCGCGGTCAAACCAAAAGCCGACCAAAACCTTGCACAAATCTGTCCATTTATTCAGGCACACGTCAGCAAATGAACACTTAGCCGCAAAATGCCCAGATAGCAAAAGACCGACGATGCAGGCGCATCGTCGGTCTATGCACAAATTTACTCGTGATCTTGGTAAATCTCACGCGGAGCAAGCTCCGAATGGTTGCGTTTTAAGGTCTTAGGGGCCTTATACGTGTTGCTCTCGAAGTCGATGTACTCGGTCTGCTTGAGCAGGCGCTCGATCATCTCCTCGTGATCGAACAACTCCCAAGCCTCATGCACGGCATCGAGTTTAGCGTGCGTCTCGGGACGGCGCGGCATAAACAGCGTGCAGCAGTCGGGAGCGGCCTCAGTCGAGATATCGAACGTACCGATCTCCTCGGCGCGAGCGATGATCTCCTGCTTGTCCGAACCGATGAGAGGACGGAACACGGGGATCTTCACGGCCTCGTTGACGGCCATGATGTTCTCAAGCGTTTGGGAGGCAACCTGCCCAAGCGATTCACCCGTAACGATGGCCTTGGCGCCCTCGATGTGTGCAATGCGCTCGGCAACCGAATACATAATGCGGCGATACATGATCACGCGCAGGTTGCTGGGACAGGTGACCGAAATCTCACGCTGGCAGTCGCCAAACGGCACCACGTACAGGCGACCGATCTGGACACCCGGCTCAAGCGCACGGATGATGTCCTGTACCAAATACTCGCTCGTATCGGGCGTCTGCGGACGACCGGAGAAATGTACCGGCACGCACACCGCACCGCGACGCGCGAGCATCCAAGTCGCCACCGGAGAATCGATACCCGACGACAGCAGCGTCACGACCTTGCCGGCAGAACCCACCGGCAGACCGCCCACGCCGCGCTCGGAGCGCGCGTACACATAAACGCTACCCTGAACCACCAGTACGTGCACCATGGCATCGGGGTCGTGCATTTGAACCTTTTTATCGGGGAAGGCCTCACACAACACCTCGCCCACCTGACGATTGATGTCAATCGAGGTGAGCTCATAGTCGGTATTGGAGCGCTTGGCATGCACCTTAAACGAATCGAAGGAACCAAACTCGCGCAGCGCCTTGACGGCGGCGGCACAGTACTCCTGAGGGTCGCGATTGGTGTGATACGCCAAAGACACGCGAGCAACGCCGGGAACGGTGCGAATGACACGCGCCGCCTCGTCGGCCTGATGCTCGTTAAAGGTCACGAGGATATAACCGGAAATTCGAGACACGGCATTCACGGAAAAGGCGGCCAAGGCCGCCTTGATGTTATCCATGAGGATATGCTCAAAATGTGCGCGGTTCTTACCCTTCAGTCCAACCTCGTGATAGTGGACCAGGCAGACGCGAGCCGCCATTTAGGCTTCAGCAACCTTGTGGCCGAGCGCCTTCTCGTAACGGGCCTCGTCGTAAGAGATGTCGCCGTCGACAATCTCGTCCATAGCCATCGAGATGGTATCGGCACCGGAAAGCCCGATGGTGATGTCATCGACATCCTGGACGGCAAGCACGCGGTTGTGCTGGCCACGCAGCATGCTGTTAATGTCGCAGGCGCGCTTGGAGGCAAGCGAAGCGAGCAGGAAGCGGTTGTGATCGGTCTTCTCCAGAAGATCGTCAATGCAAGGCTTTACAACGGACACGGACCTCAGATCCTTTCATGCATATCGAGAACGCGAACGAGCTCATCGGTCGCGCGGTCGAGATCGTCATTAACCACGACGTCGTCGTAGCGGTCGGCAAGGGCAAGCTCATCGGCGGCGTTTGCCATACGCAGCTCAATCGTCTCGGGCGTCTCGGTACCGCGACCGACTAGACGCTCGCGAAGAACCTCAAGCGAAGGCGGCTTGATAAAGATCAACACGGCCTCGGGGAAACGTTCCTTCACCTGCAGGGCGCCCTGGACATCAATCTCCAAAATCAGAGACGCGCCCGAGGCGAGCTTGGATGTGACCTCGCTCACCAACGTGCCGTAGCAGTTACCGTGGACCTCGGCCCACTCAACAAACTCACCGTTTGCCACGCGGCGGTCGAACTCCTCGCGCGTCAGAAAAAAGTAGTTGACGCCGTCGACCTCACCTTTGCGTGGTGCTCGCGTGGTAGCCGAAACCGTCAGGCCCAGGTTCGAGCGGCGCTCGCGCACACGAGTGACGAGCGTACCCTTGCCTGCGCCTGACGGTCCAGAAATCACAAAGAGCTTGGAATCCTGAGCGCTCACTTATTTGGTCAGCTGCTCGAGGAGCTGCTCGCGCTGACGGACGCCGAGGCCCTGGACGCGACGGGTAGCGGAGATACCGAGCTCCTCCATGATCTTGGCGGCCTTGGCCTTGCCATAACCAGGGAGAGACTCGATGAGGGTGGAAACCTTCATGCGGGAAGCGATGGGGTCATCGGAGTTGAGCACGGACTCGAGGGACTTCTCGCCCTTCTTGATCTGCTCGCGAAGCTCAGCGCGGGCGTGACGTGCGGCAGCAGCCTTCTCAAGAGCCTGCTTGCGCTGCTCATCGGTAAGCTGAGGGAGTGCCATTCGTACCTCCAAAAAGTTGGGTTATATCTGATTCAATAATTGGCATTTTAGCACGTAGAACGTACAAAATGCCCAATTGCGGCTCCATAGGTTAGACGATACCCGCAAAAAGTGCAATATACTGCGCCCAAAGTTAAGCCCCTGACCTGCGATTACACACAAAGGATGGGAAAGTTTACGCAGGCACAGGGGCTATTTTGTGCTAATGAGACCCAAAAGTGGTGACTTAGGGGAATCTTTTAGGCGACGTTTTCGACCAGCTCAGCGACAATGGCGTCAAAGGCGGCAACCGGATCGTCGGCGCCGGTGATGGGTCGGCCCACCACAATGTGGCTTGCGCCACGCTCGATAGCCTGGGAAGGCGTCGCCACGCGGGACTGGTCGCCTAAGGCGGCACCCACCGGACGCACACCCGGAGTCACGATCAGGGCATCGGGACCCAGCAGCTCACGCATGTCGTGAGCCTCCATCGGCGAGCACACGATGCCATCGATGCCGTTGGCCTGAGCGAGCTTTGCCAGGCGGGCGGCCTCCTCGGCCACCGGCGACTCGACGCCAATCTCGCTCAAGGCATCCTGATTCATGCTCGTGAGCACGGTGATGGCGACGAGCTTGGCGCGGTCCTCGCGCGCCTCCTCGGCACCCTCGCGGCAGGCAGCGAGCATGGCGCCCGAACCCAAGCCGTGAACCGAGAGCAGGTCGGCACCGGCAAGCGAGGCCGAACGGGCGGCACCGCGAACCTGATGCGGAATATCATGGAACTTAAGGTCAAGGAAGACCTTAAAGCCCAGGTCCTTAAAGGTCTTGACGATCTCGGGGCCCTCAGCGTAATAGAGCGTCATGCCAACCTTGAGCCAGGCGGCATGGCCCGAAAGCTCGTGGGCAAGCTCGAGCGCACGCTCACGGTCGCAGTCGAGGGCGACGATTACGCGGTCGCGGGCATCGGTCTCTAGCATTCGAAAGCACCTACCAGTTCGTTGATGTCCTTTACGCCCTGGGACTCGGCCCAGGCCTCGAGCTCATGCGCGATCTTGAGCGAAGCGCACGGATCGACGAAGTTGGCCATACCGACCGACACGCAGGTGGCGCCGGCCAGGATAAACTCGGCCGCATCCTCGCCGGTCATGACACCGCCGACGCCGTTGATGGGGATATCGACGGCCTGGGCAACCTCCCAGACCATGCGCACGGCGATGTGGTGGCACAGCGGGCCCGAAAGGCCGCCCTTGGGCTTGGCCACGCGGGACTTGCGGGTATGGACGTCGATGGCCATGCCCTGAATGGAGTTGATGACCGAAAGGCCGTCGGCGCCGGCAGCCTCGAGGGCCTTGGCAATCTCGGCGACGTTGACCGGCGCCATCTTCACGAACAGCGGCTTATCGGTCACCTTACGGCAGGCAGCCATAACGGAAGAGGCGCCCTCGGGCGTGGAGCCCATGGCGGCACCGCCGGCGGCGATATTAGGGCAGCTCACGTTGATCTCGTAGCCGGCAGCCCAGGGGCACAGCTCGACATACATCTCGAGCGCGCGGACAAACTCCTCGACGGAGTGACCGGCGACCTGGCAGATGACCTGGCAACCGTCCTTGGAGAGCTGCTCGAGCCACGGACCAGACTCACGGGCAAAGGCAGCCACGCCAGGGTTCTGAAGGCCCACGGAGTTGATCATGCCGCCCGGGATCTCGGCCATGCGGGGCGCGGGGTTGCCGGGCCAGGGCTCGGCAGCGCAACCCTTGGTGGTAATGGCGCCCAGCTGGGAAACATCAAAGAAGTTCTGGAACTGCCAACCGTAGCCAAAGGTACCGGCTGCGGTGTTGATGGGGTTCTGCATCTTGACGCCGCCGAAATCGACGGCCATGTTCACGGTACCCACTAGAAGACCACCACCTTGGAAGCATCGAACACGGGGCCGCACATGCAAGCACCCTTCATACCGTCGACCGTCTCGACATTGCAGGTGTTGCAGGCGCCAAAGCCACAGCTCATCATGCGCTCGAGCGACACCTCGCAGTAGGCACCGGCCTCGGCGGCAGCGGCGGCGACCTTCTTCATCATGACGGCGGGACCGCAGCTGGCGACATAGTCGTAGCCGCCCTCGCCGAGCAGCTCGGCGGCAGGATCGGTGCAAAAACCGTGCATGCCGAGCGAACCGTCGTCAGTGCAAACGTTGACCGTGTCGCACAGAGCGCGGAACTCATCGATGCCCACGGCCTTGGACGCGGTGCCAAAGCCCAGGCACACGTCGACGGCCACACCCTGCTCGGCAAGCATGCCGGCGAGGCACAGCACGGGCGGAACGCCGATGCCGCCCGCCACGAGCAGCGCCTTCCTGGTGCCCTCGGGTACCATCCAACCACGACCACCGGGGCCCAGCAGGTTAGAGGTGGAGCCAGGGCCCATCTGGGACAAACGACGGGTATCGTCGCCCACGACGGCGTACCACAGCTCGACGGTACCGGCCTGGGCGTCGGCGCGATAGAAGCTCAGGGGCACGCGAAGCAGCGAGGACGCATCGCCGGGCACGGCGATGTTCACAAACTGACCGGGCTTGAGCGCACTTGCAAGCTTGGGGGCCGAAATAACGAGCGAGAAGATGCCGTCGGCGATCTCCTGGTTCGAGACGACCTCGAAGTCGTGCATGCGTGCAGTGGAAGGTGTGGGCATAGACGCTCCAATCCCCCATGCGATTGCATGGTCAAAACGAACAGAAAGCGCGGCACCGCAAGGGCACCGCGCACAAAAGCGATAAGGCTATGCTAGCAGATGCAGCCGTCGGCGAGCGTCTGCTTACCGCCGACAAACACATCGGTGGCACGACCGGTGAGCGTGCGGCCGGCGAAACCGGAGTTCTCGGCGCGCGACTCGTAACCGTCCTCGCCGACCGTCCAGGTGGCGGACGCGTCGAACACGGTCAGGTCGGCAACGGAGCCCGCCTTGACCTGAACCTGGTCGAGGCCCAGGATCTCACGCGGCTTGATGGCCATGAGCTCGACCATGCGGCCCATGCTCATCTTACCCGTGTTGACCAGCTCGGTGAGCACGAGCGACAGCGAGGTCTCGAGACCGATCATGCCAAAGGGCGCAAGCTCGAACTCGCGGGCCTTCTCCCACGGGGTGTGGGGAGCGTGATCGGTGACGATAACGTCGACGGTGCCGTCGATGACGCCCTGACGGATGGCCTCGGCATCCTCCTCGGTACGCAGCGGCGGGTTGACCTTGAGCGAGGTGTTGTAGGTCTCGTCTAGATCGTTCTCGGTCAGGAACATGTGGTGCGGGGTGGCCTCGCAGGTAACCTGAACGCCAGCGGCCTTGCCGGCACGCACGATCTCCAGGCCATGGGCGGTGGAGATGTGCTGGATGTGCAGCTTGGCACCGGTCAGCTTGGCGATCTCGATGTCGCGGGCGATCTGGAGCTCCTCGCCGGCAGCCGGCCAGCCCTCGAGAGCCAGACGGGTCGAAACCTTGCCCTCGTTGATCTGGCCGTGGCCGACCAGGTCCTCGTCCTGGCAGTGGCTCATAAAGACCTTGCCGAACATCTTGCCGTAGTCCATGCAACGACGGAGCATACCCGCGCCCTGCACGCCGCGACCGTCGTCGGTGAAGGCGACGGCGCCGTGGGCGACCATATCGCCCATCTCGGACATGGCCTCGCCCTTAAGACCGCGGGTCATGGCGCCCGACGGATAGACGCGGCAGTGACCGACCTCGGCAGCGCGGGACTTGACGAACTCCACGACGGTGCCGTTATCGGTGACGGGATCGGTGTTGGGCATGGCGCACACGCCGGTAAAGCCGCCCTTGGCAGCTGCGCGGGTGCCGCTCTCGATGTCCTCTTTGACCTCATAGCCGGGCTCGCGAAGGTGGACGTGCATATCCACCAGGCCAGGGACGAGGTACTTGCCGGAAAGGTCGCGGACCTCGGCTCCCTCGACGGCGAGATTCTCGCCGACCTCGGCGATCTTGTCGCCGTCAATCAGGACGTCAACGACACCGTCAAGCTCGACGGACGGGTCGACGACGTGGGCATTCTTAAGAAGCAAGGCCATTATCGGCACCTCCAAGCAGCAGATACAGGATAGCCATACGCACGCAGATACCGGCGTAGACCTGCTCCAGGATGACGGAGCGTTGCGGGTGGTCGGCCATATAGGAATCGAACTCGACGCCGCGGTTGATGGGGCCCGGGTGGCAGATAATCGCGTCGGGCTTCATGAGCTTCTCGCGGTCCTTGGTCAGACCGAAGAGCTTGTGGTACTCACGAATGGTCGGGAACGGGGCACCCTCGAGACGCTCCTGCTGCACGCGCAGCATGTAGACGACGTCCAGCTCGGGCAGGACGGAATCGAGGTCGCTCGTCACGTGGTCGCAGCCCAGGACCTCGGGCGCCGGCGGCAGCAGCGTGCCGGGGGCGACGGCGTAGGTCTCGCAGCCCATGATCTTAAGGGCGGGGATCAGCGAGCCGCAGACGCGGGAGTGCGCGATATCGCCGACGACGGCGACCTTCAGACCGTGGAAGTCACCCTTGTGCTCCCAGATAGTGTACAGGTCGAGCAGGGCCTGCGTGGGATGGTTGTGCTTGCCGTCACCGGCGCAGATGACGCTCGCGGGCGAGTTCTGCGTGACGATGTAGGGAGCACCGGCGTGCTTATCGCGCACGACGATGCAGTCGATCTTGTAGGCGTTGAGGGTCTCGACGGTGTCGATGAGGCTCTCGCCCTTGACCGTGGAGGTCGAGGAGCCGCCAAAGTTGAGGCTGTCGGCCGAAAGACGCTTCTCGGCGAGCTCGAAGGAGCTGCGGGTGCGCGTCGAGGGCTCGTTGAACATGTTGACGATGGTCTTGCCCTTGAGCGTGGGGACCTTCTTGATCGCACGCTCGTTGACCTCGGAGAACGCCTTGGCGGTCTCGAGGATGAGCTTAATATCCTCTTCGGAGTACTCGGTAATGTCGATCAGGTGCTTATGGTTGAACGCCACGGTACTACTCACCTCCCAGCGGCGCGGAGCCCACGTGGGAACCCGGCGCGACGTCGTTGATCTCGACAGCGGTACGGCCGTCGACTTCCTTCATATATAGGTGCACGTTCTCCTCGTGCGACGAGGGAACGTTCTTGCCGACAAAGTCCGGCGAGATGGGAAGCTCGCGGTGACCGCGGTCAACGAGAACTGCCAGCTCAATGCGGCTCGGGCGGCCCAGGTCCATGACGGCGTCCAGAGCGGCGCGGATGGTACGACCCGTGTACAGGATGTCGTCCACCAGCACGACGCGCTTGCCGTCGACGCTAAAGGGAATGTTGGTAGCGTGGATCGCGGGAGCGAAATTGGTCGCATAGTCATCGCGGTAGAAGCTGATGTCGAGGCTGCCGAGCGGAACTTCGACGCCCTCGATCTCCTTGATCTCTTCGGCGAGCTTCTTTGCCAGAAGGTCGCCGCGCGTGACGATGCCGACCAGAGCGAGGTCTTCACAGCCCTCGTTGCGCTCGAGAATCTCGTGCGCGATGCGGGTCATCGCTCGGTTGACGGCGGTCTCGTCCATGATGACCGCCTTGGGGGAAGTCGTGCCCATCGATCTCCTTCCTCACATGTCTTGACTGCTGACACAGTCAAAAAAATAGATGCCCGACCGCTCAAAGCGGACCAGACACCCACAAGGAAGGGCTGCTCTATGGCAGCTATGTAATTCCATGTGGGTATCTCGTACCCCTTTAATGGTCAAGGGATAGTGTAGCCAACCTCGAGCTTAATTGCGAGCATAAATACGGAGCAATCCGTAAACGGAGCCCAACGCTCAATAAACCTATATATATTTGTGGGACGAGCTTGAAAACCTTGTTGCGAGCTGGCATAATCCCCTCTGCTGCACGCAAATCGGATCTACGTCCAGGGCCGTGGCGTGGGCACTATCGCCAAAAGAGAAATATCTCTGTGTAGATTACGCACAGGGAGCTGCTTCTGTGCTATAGTTCAGGCTTGTTTGTTAACGCGACATGTTCGTTTGTCGCCCAAGGAGGGTCAGTTATGTCCAAAGTTTGCGAAGTTTGCGGTAAGCACCCCGTTGCCGGTCGCTCCATCAGCCACTCTCACCGCGTCACCAACCGTAAGTTCCGCCCCAACATCCAGCGCGTCTACGTCGTCGTCGATGGTCACCGTCGCAAGATGAACGTTTGCTCCACCTGCCTCAAGTCCGGCAAGGTTGCGCGCTCCTAAATAAGGTCTTACCAACAAGTACCTCGGACTCTCCGGGTCAAAGACCTCGCGTTCACATAGAACTTACCAAAGGCGCCCTCCCCTACGGAGGGCGCCTTTTTGCACTCATTGGGGACAGACTTACATGAGTGCTTTCACGCATTGGGGACAGACATGAAGCACGCATGCGACGCACTGACTGGCTCCGGCCCCTGCCTCACGCAGCATCCTTCCAGCCTGCAGTTGCCTTGGTCACGCTTGTAGCGCCGATGCCGGTGATACGGGCAATTTGCTTGACCGTGAGATGCGCCCGCCTAAGCCTCAGCAGACACGCATCGCGTTCGGGGCGTGGCAGGGCTTTGAGCAGTGCAGGATCTATGCTCGGCAGAACTTCGCGCGCAACGGAAAGGGCCTCCTCATCGGGGATCCGCCGGCGTGGAAGAACCTCCATTGACCAGATGCGCCCGGCAACTTCCTCGAGATGCTCGCAATAGCAACGAGAGCCACCGACAATATCGAGCATAGGGGCCGCATCACAGATGTCAAAGGGATCATAGCCCAGCTGATACGCCTTATAGCTTGACCAGCGGTACGCATCGAGCGAGTCAAGCGCACCCTTCACGGGATTGAGATGAATATAGTCGAGCAGCTGCACCGCCTGCGCGTCCGACTCAACCGCGACCCGCGAATAGCGATTGTCAAACAGATGTCCCGTTCTCCCCGTTTTTCCATTGAAATACTTAGCATATGCCGTCAGCGCGCACTGCATTGCCTTTGAAAGGTTGTCAAATGGGTCATCAACCATCAAATGGAAGTGATTGTCCATAAGGCACCAAGCCAACACCGCCACTTCATGGCGCGCAAACCTGTCCGAGATATCCGATAAGAAACGATAACGGTCGGAGTCATCTTCAAAAATAATCTGTTTGGAGTTGCCTCGGTCAAAGACGTGGTAATAGCCAGTGATCGAAACGGGGCGGGCGCATCGGGGCATAATCTCTCCTTTCAAAACTGTTCAGGCAACACCTAAAAGGAGAGAAGCAACGCGAAATGCTGAGCCTGCAACCTATTTATATCCAATAAGCGGCAATAACAGGCCCAGAACGGCAAAATGGCAAAACGATGTCTGTCCCAAGTAAGCCTGTCCCCAACGAGCGGGGCGGAAGAGCAGGCAAATAGTTTTAGTTAAAACGTTTCAGTTTATTGAAGCGTTTTAGTGTGCCTTTTAAAGGAATCTGACCGTTCGCCGAATAATTTCTTGCTATCATGCAAGGCGTAGGGTAAATCTCCGATCGCAAGGAGACACAAATGGTGAAAAAGTCACCGGAAAACACTACTCCCGCAATTGTGGACAACGTAGAGGCGCTTGAGGCTAAGCTCGCTCAGATGCGAGAGGCCCAGGCGCTTTTTGCTACGTACACGCAGGAGCAGGTCGACAAGATCTTCTATGAGGCCGCCATGGCCGCCAACAAGGCTCGTATCCCGTTGGCGAAGATGGCCATCGAGGAGACCGGCCGCGGCGTTCTTGAGGACAAGGTCATCAAGAACCACTACGCCGCAGAGTACATCTATAACGCTTACAAGAACACCAAGACCTGTGGTGTCCTGGAGCGCGACGAGGCTTACGGCATCACCAAGATCGCCGAGCCCATCGGCATCGTGGGCGCCGTCATCCCGACGACCAACCCCACCTCCACCGCGATCTTCAAGACGCTGATCAGCCTGAAGACCCGCAACGCCATCATCATCTCCCCGCACCCGGCTGCCGCCAAGTGCACCATCGCCGCCGCCAAGCTCGTGCTTGACGCCGCCGTCAAGGCCGGCGCCCCCGAGGGCATCATCGGCTGGGTCGATGTCCCCTCCATCGAGCTGACCAACATGGTCATGCGCGACGTCGACATCATCCTCGCCACCGGTGGCCCGGGCATGGTCAAGGCCGCCTACTCCTCGGGCAAGCCCGCCCTGGGCGTTGGCGCCGGTAACACCCCGGTCGTCATCGACGACACCGCCGACGTGCTGCTCGCCGTCAACTCCATCATCCACTCCAAGACCTTCGACAACGGCATGATCTGCGCTTCCGAGCAGTCCGTGACCGTCATCGACACCATCTATGACCAGGTCAAGGCCGAGTTCCAGAAGCGCGGCTGCTACTTCGTCAAGCAGGGTGCCGAGATGGAGGCCCTGCGTGCCGCCATGTTCAAGAACGGCGCCCTCGATCACCGCATCCCCGGCATGGCTGCCGCCAAGATCGCCGAGCTCGCCGGCATCGAGGTTCCCGCCAAGACCAAGATCCTGATCGCCGAGGTCACCTCCACCGACCCCGCCAAGGAGGAGTTCTCCCACGAGAAGCTCTCCCCGGTCCTGGCCATGTATCACGCCAAGGACTTCCAGGAGGCCGTCGACAAGGCCGAGCACCTGGTGCTCGCCGGTGGCCCGGGCCACACCGCCTCTCTGTACGTGCACCCCGCCCAGGCCGAGAAGATCAGCCTGTTCGAGCACGTCATGAAGGCCTGCCGTATCGTCATCAACACCCCGTCCTCGCACGGTGGCATCGGTGACCTGTACAACTTTGGCATGAAGCCGTCTCTGACCCTGGGCTGCGGCTCCTGGGGCGGCAACTCCGTCTCCGAGAACGTTGGGGTGAAGCACTTGATCAACGTTAAGACTGTGGCCGAGCGCCGTGAGAACATGCTGTGGTTCCGCGCTCCCGAGAAGGTCTACTTCAAGAAGGGTTCCACGCCCGTCGCCCTCGACGAGCTGGGCAACGTCATGGGCAAGAAGCGCGCCTTCATCGTTACCGACCAGTTCCTCTTCAAGAATGGCAACACCCGCGCCATCGAGGCCAAGCTCGACGAGATGGGCATCGCCCACGACTGCTTCTACGACGTCGAGCCCGATCCGTCGCTGCAGTGCGCACGTCGCGGCGCCAAGCAGATGGCTCTCTTTGAGCCGGACGTCATCATCGCCGTCGGCGGTGGCTCCGCTATGGACGCCGGCAAGATCATGTGGATGATGTACGAGCACCCCGAGTGCAAGTTTGAGGACATGGCCATGGACTTCATGGACATCCGCAAGCGTATCTTCACCTTCCCCGAGATGGGCAAGAAGGCCTACTTCGTCGCCGTCCCGACCTCCTCGGGTACCGGCTCCGAGTGCACGCCGTTCGCCATCATCACCGACAAGGAGACCGGCATCAAGTGGCCGCTCGCCGACTACGCGCTGCTCCCCAACATGGCTATCGTCGACGCCGACAACTGCATGACCGCCCCGCGCGGCCTGACCGCTGCCTCCGGCATCGACGTCATGACCCACGCCATCGAGTCCTACGTCTCCATCATGGCTTCCGACTACACCAAGGGCCTCTCCGAGCGCGCTGCCAAGCTCGTCTTTGAGAACCTGCCCTCCAGCTTCACGAACGGCGCCAAGGACCCGCACGCCCGCGAGGAGATGCACAACGCCTCCTGCATGGCCGGTATGGCCTTCGCCAACGCCTTCCTGGGCCTCAACCACTCCATGGCTCACAAGCTCGGCGCTTTCCATCACCTGCCCCACGGCATCGCTAACGCCGTCATCCTGACCCGCGTCATGCGCTACAACGCCGCCGAGGCTCCCGTCAAGATGGGTACCTTCTCCCAGTATCCTTACCCCAACGCGCTGCACAACTACGCCGAGATGGCCAAGTACTGCGGCATCGAGGGCAAGGACGACAAGGAGGTCTTCGAGAACTTCATCACGAAGCTCGAGGAGCTCAAGGACTTCATCGGTGTCAAGAAGACCATCGCCGACTACGGTGTTGACGAGCAGTACTTCCTCGACACCCTCGACGAGATGACCGAGCAGGCATTCAACGACCAGTGCACCGGCGCTAACCCGCGCTACCCGCTCATGAGCGAGATCAAGGAGCTCTACCTGGACGCCTACTACGGCCGCGAGCCCCAGGACTACGCCGTCTGCTAGTTTTTAGCACGGTTTTTTGCGGCGGGGGTGCACGGGTGTTTCACACACCCCCGCCGTCGCTTCTATCGCATCGTTGAAAGGATGCAACCATGCTGCTACCCGATTCCAAGACCGAGCTCGTCCGCCGTGGCAACAAGGTCGTTTACGACCTGGGCGACAAGATCGTCAAGGTCTTTAACGAGACCAAGCCTGTCTCCGACGTGTTCAACGAGGCTTTGAATCTTGCCCGCATCAATGAGTGCGGCATCCGCAGCCCCAAGGCTCTCGAGGTTTCCCAGCTCGAGAACGCCAACGGCTGGGCGCTCGTGACCGAGAAGGTTCCGGGCACCACCCTTGCCGAGAAGATGACTGCCGAGCCCCAGCGCTTTGGTGAGTACCTCGAGATGTTCGTCGACCTCCAGATCGAGATCCACGGCTACACCTCCCCGCTGCTCAACCGTCAGCGCGACAAGTTCGCCCGCATGATCGACAGCCTTGATCAGCTCAATGCCACCACGCGCTACAACCTTCAGGAGCGTCTGGACGGCATGACCAAGGAGTTCAAGGTCTGCCACGGCGACTTCAACCCCTCCAACGTCATCGTCGGCGACGACGGCCAGCTCTATGTGTGCGACTGGGCACACGCCACCCAGGGCTCCCCTGCTGCCGACGTTGCCACCACCTACCTGCTCTTTGCCCTCAACAGCAAGGACCAGGCCGAGGCCTACCTGGAGCTCTACTGCGACCGTGCCGACATGCCCATGCAGGTCGTGCGTCAGTGGACGAGCATCGTCGCCGCTTCCGAGCTCGCTCGTAAGCGCAACGTGAACGATGAGTTCCTGAAGAACTGGATCGACGTCGTCGATTATCAGTAATATCTGAGCGATTTATTTCGCATCGGAGGCACAATGGAAAACCCCGCAGCTCGCATGGGCTGTGGGGTTTTCCTTTTAGATATCGAGGATGCTACAAGATAATAGGACGGCCCCGCATCTCCCCGATTGGAGAAATGCGGGGCCGTCCCACATATCGAACTACAAGCGAAATCGTCGATTAACGGCGGGCTGCCTTAACAAGCTCGGCAACCTTGGCAACGACCTCGTCGATCGCCACGTCCTCGCGCTCGCCCGTAGCACGGTCCTTGAGCTCAACGGTGCCATTCTTAAGGCCGCGCTTGCCCAGAACCACCTGATACGGGAAGCCCATGAGGTCGTTATCGACAAACTTAAAGCCCGGACGCTCATCGCGATCGTCGACGACGACCTCGATACCCTCGGCACACAGGCCATCAACAATCTGCTCGCAGACGGTAGCGCACTCTTCCTTCTTGGGATCAAGCGGAATCACCGCGACCTCGTACGGGGCAACGGAGACCGGCCAGACGATACCGTGCTCGTCGTTGTGCTGCTCCACGACGGCAGCAAGCGAGCGGGACACGCCCACGCCGTAGCAACCCATGATGAGCGGCTTCTCCTTGCCGTCCTCATCCATAAAGGTGGCACCCATGGCCTCGGAGTACTTGGTGCCCAGCTGGAAGACCTGAGAGACCTCGATGCCGCGGGCAGCGGAGAGCGGCTTGCCGCAGTGCGGGCAGGGGTCGCCGGCGACAACGGTGACCAGATCGGCCCACTCATCGACGGTAAAGTCGCGCTCGGGGCAGGCACCGGTAAAGTGATAATCGACCTCGTTGGCACCGCAGGCCCACTGTTTGGACTCGCGCAGGCTCTCGTCGCAGACCAGACGAATGCCATCGGGCAGGTTAACCGGTCCGATAAAGCCCTTGTGCAGACCGTTCGCCTGAAGCTCCTCGTCGGTCATCATGCGATAGCCCTTGCCAAAGACGTGCTCGGCCTTGCAATCGTTGAGCTCGTGATCGCCCGGAACAATGGCCACGACCGGCTTGCCCTCGGCGTCGATGAGTGCCAGCGACTTGCGCGTGCCGTTCTCGGGGAACCCAAAGAACTTAGCAACAGCCTCAATGGTGCCCATGCCCGGAGTCTCAACCTTGGTGAGCGTACCGTCACCAGGACCCTCGGTCACGACGACCTTGGTGCTTGCAGCCTCGTCATCGGCAGCGAAGCCGCAATCGTCGCAGTAGACGAGCGAAGCCTCGCCGGCGTCAGCCAAAGCCATGTACTCGACGGAGGTATCGCCACCGATCTCGCCAGAATCGGCGACGACGGGCAGAGCCTTGATGTAGCAGCGCTCGCAGATATTGGCGTACGCCTGCTTCATCTTGTCGTACTCCTCCTGCAGGCTCTCCTGCGTGGCGGAGAAGCTGTAGGCGTCCTTCATGATGAACTCGCGGCCGCGCATCAGGCCAAAGCGGGGACGGAACTCGTCGCGGAACTTGTCCTGGATGTGGTAGAGGTTAACGGGCAGCTGCTTGTAGGAGCGCAGCTCATTGCGAACCAGGGCCGTAACGGTCTCCTCGTGCGTGGGGCCCAGGACGAACTCGCGACCATGACGGTCGTCAAAGCGCACAAGCTCCTTGCCATAGGCGTCGATGCGGCCGGACTCGCGCCACAACTCGGCGTCGACCATGATAGGCATCATAAGCTCCTGGGCGCCGGCAGCGTCCATCTCGTCGCGCACGATGTTCTCGATCTTACGGATCGAGCGCCAGGCAAGCGGCAGGTAGGAATACAGGCCGGCGGCCTCCTTGCGGATCATGCCGGCACGGAGCAGCAGGCGGTGACTGGCGAGCTCAGCGTCCGCCGGATCCTCTTTAAGCGTCGGCGCATAGAGCTTAGACATATACATTGCTCGGGTCATTTATTTCTCCTCAATAAGCTTGTCGACCTCTGCCATAAGCGCGTCGACAATTTGGTCCTCAGCTACTTTACCAATGATCTGGCCATGCGAAAAGAGCAAGGCCTGACCACGTCCGCAAGCAACGCCCAGGTCGGCATCAGAAGCCTCGCCGGGGCCATTAACGGCACATCCCATAACGGCAATCGAAAGCGGCGCGGTATAGTTCTTAAGCCGCTCGGTTACTTCCTCGGCAATGGGAATAAGGTTAACCTGGCAGCGGGCGCACGTGGGGCACGAGACAATCTCGGGGCCACGGCGACGCAGGCCCAACGACTGCAGAATACCCCAGGCAACCGGCGGCTCCTCAACCGGGTCGGCTGTGAGCGACACACGCATGGTGTCGCCAATGCCTTCGGAAAGCAAGATACCCAAGCCTACAGAGCTCTTGATGGTGCCCTGGAGCTTGGTCCCCGCCTCCGTCACGCCCAGGTGAAGCGGAACGTGGGGAATCTCACGCGACAGGGCTCGATAGGTATCGAGCGTCGTTTGCACGCTATGGGCCTTGGCCGAAAGCACAATGTTCGTAAAGCCGTGGTCCTCAAAGTGCTTGACGAAGCGCTCGCTCGACATCACGAGCTTTTCGGGCTGCGTGAGGTCGTCGCGCTCGGCGATATCCTGCTCAAGCGAACCAGCGTTGACACCGATGCGAATTGCGCAGCCCGCAGCACCCGCGGCATCGATGACAGCATCGACCTTGGCCCAATCGCCGATATTACCGGGATTGATGCGGAGCTTGGCGGCACCGGCCTCGACGGCGCCGATGGCCAGCTTGTGGTTAAAGTGGATATCGGCAACGATTGGCACCGGAGACTCGGCACAGATGGTGCGGAAACCCTCAAGCGCGGCCTCGGTGGGCACGCTCACACGCACGATATCGCAGCCAGCCTGCGCCAACGCGCACACTTGCGCAAGCGTTGCCTGGGCATCAGCGGTATCGGTGCAGGTCATGGATTGGACCACCACCGGCGCGCCGCCACCGATCTGCACACCGCCCACATGCACGGGGCGCGTCAACTCGCGAGGCAAAGGATGGGATAAAGACAATCCAAACACTCCCCTACAGAATAAATCGAAGGATGTCGGAACGAAGCATATAGACAAACAGCAGCGCAAAGAGCGCGATGCCCACATAGCTCACAATCGTCTGGACCTTGAGAGGTAGCTCGCGGCCCGCAATCTTTTGAATGATCTCGATGACCAGCTTGCCGCCATCGAGTGGTGGGATGGGCAGCAGGTTCATAAAGCCAAGCGAGAACGAAATGAGGGCGGCAAACGAAAGGAACGTGGCAGGGCCGGCAGCAGCAGCCTGTGAGGACATAACGCTAATACCCACGATCGACGAGGACTGGTCGAGAATCTCCATCGTATGCTGCGGCTGGAGTAGGCGCATCACGCCCTCCGCTGTCTGCACGACATAGGAGAAAGACAGGCGAGCCGACGTGATGAGGTCTAAACGGACCACCTGCGTAGAGGCATACACACCTAGGCGCTCATCCTCTTTGAGCGCAACCGTGGTCGAATGCTGCTTGCCGTCACGCTCGTACTCGATGGCGATATCGTCCTTACCGGCAGCCTTGCCGATGGCATCGTAAACGTCCATCCAGGTAGAGCACGATACTCCGTCAACCGAAAGGATCGCGTCGCCGCCCTCGATACCCGCCTTGGCGGCAATAGACCCCTCGTCAACCTGACCGATCACGTTGGTATCCATCGGCACGGTGACACCCGTAATGGAATAGATGCTCATAAGGAGCAAAAAACCCGTCAGGATATTGACGAGAATGCCCGCGAGCAGCATAAAGGCGCGCTTGAGAAAGCCCTGGCCAAGATAAGTGTGCGAGCGCTCTTGCGCCAAGAAATCAGCCTCGCCGCACGGCAGCTCCCACACATCGCCCTCGGCAGTCGCATGCTCTCGATCGAACCGGCGGCCGTCAAAGGTGGTGTAACCCGCAGCGTCTCGAGGCAGTGTCTGATACTTAGTGGGATAGTAGCTCGGTGAGGGCTTCTCCCCTTCCTCATACCAAGGTGCGATGGAGCCCCAGCCCAGCAACAGAGCACAAGCCTCGAGCACATCCTCCTCGGAAAGCTCGAGCTCGACAGCAAGGTCGGCCACGGTCACGCGACCATGACGGTAGATAGCCGCGAGCACGCGATCGGCGCACGAGACATCGGTCGGATCCATACCGCAGATGGCAGCGTAGCCACCCAGCAGCAGCGGGGTCACGCCAAACTTGGTTCCAATGCGACGCGACGTGTAATGGATGTCAAAGCGGCACGGCAGGCCCAAAAAGAACTCGGTCACACGGACGCCGCAGGCACGCGCCGCCAAAAAGTGGCCACCCTCGTGCAAAAACACGAGGACGGAAAGCATCAGCAGGCCCCAAAAGACCGATGAAAGAACGCTCAGAACAGTATCCATAAAACGAAAAAGCAATCCTTATGGGTTAGGAACGGGTTGCGACGAGTACCTGCGCAGCCTTTTCACGCGCCCACGCATCGATATCGTGAAGTTGCTCAAACGAATCGACCGCCTGCACATCGTGGGCATCCATGCAGGATTCCACAATGCGATCGATATCGGTAAAGCTGCAGCCATCGCGCAGGAAGGCATCGACGGCGACCTCGTTGGCGGCATTGAGCACGCACGGCATGGTGCCACCCGTCTTGCCGGCACGCTCGGCCAGTGCCAGACAGCGGAAGGTATCCATGTCGGCAGCATCAAACGTGAGCTGCCCCAACTCGCGAAAATCGATACGAGGCGCCGGAGTATCCCAACGCTCGGGATACGAGAACGCGAACTGGATGGGAATACGCATGTCGGAAGCACCGAGATGCGCCATCACGGAGCCGTCGGAGAACTCGACCATAGAGTGAATCTTGGACTGACGCTGCACGACCACGTTAATGAAATCGAGGTCGCAGTTAAACAGATGCATGGCCTCAATGCGCTCCAGGCCCTTGTTCATGAGGGTGGCGGAGTCGATGGTGATCTTGGCGCCCATGGCCCACGTGGGATGTGCGAGGGCATCGGCACGCGTCACGCGGTCGAGCTCGTCGCGCGTGCGGCCAAAAAACGGACCGCCCGAGCAGGTGAGCCAAATACAATGAGCCTCGCGTGGGTTCTCCCCCAGATAGCACTGGAAGATGGCGGAGTGCTCAGAGTCGACTGGAATAAGCTGGCCCGGTTGCGCCAACGGCATAAGCAAGTCGCCACCGACGACGAGGGACTCCTTGTTGGCAAGGGCAAGGCGCTTATTTGAGGTCAAGGCCGCATGGCTCGCCTCGAGACCGGCGGCACCCACAATAGCGACGAGTACGCAGTCGACATCGTCGCGACGCGCGAGCTCGCAAACCGACTGCGCGCCAACGCCGAGCTTCGTTCCCTCGGGCAACTCCTGCAGCACGGCGTCATCGCCATGAGCGACATCGGCCACGGCAACCGCCGAAACCGAGAACTCGCGGGCAGCGGCAACAAGCTCGGAGGTACTGGAGTTAACGGACAGCGCCGTCACCTGCAGGCGATCGGCATGCTGGCGGCACACATCGAGCGCCTGGGTGCCGATGGAGCCCGTACAACCCAGGATGGCAACACGGAGGCGTCCATCGGGGCCATACGTCATCTGGAATGACATTACAGCACGCCTCCGATCATCAGCATCAGCTGCGCGGTGATGCAGCCGAAGATAAGCGAATCGCTACGATCGAGCATGCCGCCGTGGCCCGGGATAAGGTTGCCGGAATCTTTGACGCCCACACCGCGCTTGATGCGCGACTCGATAAGGTCGCCGATAACGCCCAGAATGGACACGACCACGCCGCACAGCAGCGCATAGGGCAGGCTGAGCTTGAAGAAATGCGTCGCCCACAGGATGAGCCAAATCAAAACCGAGCCCAGGATGCCGCCAACAAACCCCTCCCAGCTCTTTTTGGGAGAGATCTTGGGAACCATCTTGTGTTTGCCGATACGGCTACCCACGATATAGGCAAACGAATCGGAGACCCAGAGAGACGCGCAAACACCCACCGAAAGCAGGGCGCCGGCAAAACCGGGCACGGCATCGCGCAGCATCACGATAGCCGACAGCATAAAACCGGTGTAGATGGGACCCATGAGTGTCACGGCAACATCGGATATGCGGGTACGCGGCGACCAGACATACCAAATGCCCACAGCGAGCATCAGGGCAAAAAGCAGGGCATTCAGCAGCATCGAATCGCCCAACGCCGACAGCGGAAAGAGCACGGCGGCAGCGATACCCATGCGCTCGTTAGCCATCTTGCCATCGAGCCTTGTCATACGGAAAAACTCATAGCAGCACAGACCGCTCATGACGGAAACAAAGATGGCCGTGGGCACGATACCCAAAACCAGGCACAGGATAAAGACAACGGCGTAGACGATACCGGCGGCGGCACGGGTAATAAAGCCCGCCAGCCAAGAACCGGTGCCGCTCTTCACTGCAGGCGTTCCCGCAGTGGCAGCTTTGCGCGCAGGCGTCTTGGGAGCAGATGCCTTGGGACGATCGGACACGATTAAGCCTCCTCGGTCTTGCTCAGTCCACCAAACCTACGGTCACGGCCCTGATAGGCCAAAATGGCGTCGACAAGGCCCCAACGATCAAAGTCGGGCCAATAGGTATCGGTGACGTAGAATTCGGAATAAGCCACCTGCCACAGCAGATAGTTCGAAAGGCGCAGCTCACCAGAAGTGCGAATCACAAGCTCAGGATCGGGAAGGCCGGCGGTATAGAGGTGGGAAGCCACCATGTCGTCATCAATTGCGCCAGGATCGATCTTACCGGCGGCAGCGTCGAGTGCGATCTGACGGACAGCGCGGGTAATCTCGGCACGCGCGCCGTAGTTGACGGCAAGCGCCAGCGTCATGCCGGTGTGATTGGCGCACTCGGCAAGACCGCGTTCAAAAACGTCGCGGGTCTTCTTGGGCAGCGCGGAAATGTCACCCAAAAAGACAACGCGCACGTTTTCGCGCTTCAGAAGCGGCAGCTCGTCGATGAACGTCTTGGCAAACAGATGCATCAAGACGTTGACCTCATGCTGCGGACGGTTCCAGTTTTCGGTAGAAAACGCATAGGCCGAAAGCACGTCGACGCCCAGACGCACGCAGGCGGTAATAATCTCGCGAAGGGAGACGATACCCGCCTTGTGGCCCTCGGTGCGCGCAAGACCGCGCGACGTGGCCCAACGACCGTTGCCGTCCATGATGCACGAGATATGGTGCGGAATGTTATTGAGGTCAAGGTCGGAAAAACCGACGCCCGCAGGGGCGTCGGCAAAGTACTCGACCAGTTTATGCTCGTCGTATTGCACCTTAGATCTCCATGACCTCGGCTTCTTTTTCCTTCAGAAGCTCCTCGACCTTGGCGACATACTCATCAGTGTGCTTCTGGACCTTGGCCTGCTCGCGACGGACATCGTCCTCGGTGAGCTCCTCATCGCGCTCGAGCTTGTTGTTGAAGTCGCGACGGATGTTACGGATAGACACCTTGGCCTGCTCGGCGTACTCGCGGCACTCCTTGACGAGCTCGCGACGGCGCTCCTCAGTGGGAGCCGGGAACGGAAGACGAACGACGGTGCCATCGGAGTTGGGGGTAATACCCAGATCGGAAGCGCCGATGGCCTTGACGATAGCATTGATGAGTGCCTTGTCCCACGGCTCGATGAGCAGCATGTGGGCCTCGGGGGTCTTGACGGCGGCAACCTGCGTGACCGGCGTGGGAACACCGTAATAATCGACGGTGATGTCGGACAGAATGTTGGCATTGGCGCGGCCGGTACGGACCTTGGAGAAGTTATGCTTGAGGGACTCGAGCGACTTGTCCATATGGGCGGTGATGTTCTCTGCCATGCTTAATCCTCCTGATAGACGAGCGTGCCGACGGGCTCACCCGAAAGCGCGCGCTTGACGGTGTCCTCGCCATCGATGTTGAGGACCAAAATCGGCATACGGTTATCCTGGCACAGTGCCGTAGCCGTGGAATCCATAACCTGCAGACCGCGGACGAGCACCTCGTGATAGGTAATCTTGTCAAAACGGACGGCATCGGCGCACTTGACGGGATCCTTGTCGTAGATGCCGTCAACCTTGGTGGCTTTAATCAGAATCTCGGCGCCGATCTCGCACGCACGAAGAGCCGCGGCGGTGTCGGTCGTAAAGTACGGATTGCCCGAACCGGCGGCAAAAATAACGACGTTGCCCTTGGAAAGGTGGTTGATGGCGCGACGGCGAATATAGGGCTCGCAGATCTCGTTCATCTGGATAGCGCTCATCACGCGGCAGGGAACATCGTTATGCTCGAAGGCATCCTGCAGGGCGAGCGCGTTCATAACGGTTGCCAGCATGCCCATGTAGTCGGCCTGAGCACGCTCCATGCCACCGGCAGCGCCGGCCATGCCGCGGAAAATATTGCCGCCGCCGACAACGACGCCGACCTCATGGCCAACGGCGAGCAGCTCCTTGACCTGCTTGGCAAGATGGTCGGTAACCTTGGGGTCGATGCCATATTGGCCGTCGCCCATCAGTGCTTCGCCGGAAAGCTTAAGAAGCACGCGTTTATATCGGATGTCGGACAAAGCGATCCTCCTTTAATTAGACTTTCAATATGATATCAAAGGCTCTGATAAGAGCCATGAAAAAGCAGGCTGTGAGTAAAACCCACAGCCTGCTCATTACCAGCTACAAGAGCTTATTTACTCGCCACGGACCAGACGGTCAAAGGCAACGACGGTAATGGTGTCGCCGAGCTCCTTGGAGACCTGCTCAGCGTACTTCTTGATAGTGAGGGAGCTGTCCTTGATGAACTCCTGCTCGGTGAGCACGGACTGCTTGTAGAACTTCTCCAGACGGCCGACAGCCATCTTCTCCTGGATAGCCTCGGGCTTGCCGGACTCGGCAGCCTGGGCCATGTAGATCTGCTTCTCGTGCTCGACGGTCTCGGCAGGAACCTGATCGCGGGTAGCGCAGATCGGGGCGACGGCAGCAACCTGAAGGGCAACGTCGTGAGCGAAGGTCTTGAAGGACTCAGCCTGAGCGGTCTCGGCCTTCTCGAAGGCGAACTCGACGAGAACGCCGATCTTACCACCCATGTGGATGTAAGAAGCGAGCGCGCCGTTCTCGGCCTTGCGGGCAGCGAAGCGGGAGATCTTCATGTTCTCGCCCATGATGTGAATCATCTCGGTGAGCTCGGAGGAAACGGTCTCCTCGCCCATCGGCTTCTCGAGCAGAGCGTCGACGTCAGCAGGCTCGGTGGTAGCGACAACCTCAGCGACCTTGGAAGCAAAGCCAGTGAACTTGGCGTTGGAGCCAACGAAGTCGGTCTCGCAGGAGAGCTCGAGCAGAGCGCCGGTCTTGCCATCCTCGGAGACGAACGCGGCGACAGCGCCCTCGTTGGTCTCACGGCCAGCCTTCTTGGCAGCCTTGGCAAGGCCGTTCTTACGCAGAACGTCGACAGCGGCGTCCATGTCGCCGTCAGCCTCGACGAGAGCCTTCTTGCACTCCATCATCGGGGAGTCGGTCATCTCGCGGAGCTGCTTGACCATAGCGGCGGTAATCTGGGCCATTGTGGTTCCTTTCAAAGAGATGAAAAAGAATTAACTAAGACTGATTTACTCGGCCTTGGGCTCAGCGGCCATCTCGGCCTCGGAGACCTGCTCCTTGCCGGAGCCAGCGAGGCAGGCGTCAGCCATGAGCTCGCACATAAGGGTGACAGCGGAGATAGCGTCATCGTTGCAGGGGATGCCGTACTCGACCTCGTCGGGATCGGAGTTGGTGTCGATCAGAGCGACGACGGGGATGTTCAGGCGCTGAGCCTCCTTGATGGCGTTCTCCTCGCGCTTGGTGTCGATGACGAAGAGAGCCTGGGGCAGACCCTTCATGTCGCGAGCGCCACCGAGGTTGGTCTGGAGCTTGGTGAGCTCCTTGCCGAGAACAGCCTGCTCCTTCTTGGGCAGAACAGCCATGCGGCCGTCCTCGACCATGGCCTCGAGCTCCTCCATGCGGTTGATGCGGGAGCGGATGGTGACGAAGTTGGTCAGCATACCGCCGAGCCAACGCTGGTTGATGTAGGGCATGTTGGCGCGCTCAGCAGCGTTCTTGACGGCCTCCTGAGCCTGCTTCTTGGTGCCGACGAACAGCACGTTGCCACCCTTGGCGACGTTCTTGACGAAGGTGTAGGCCTGGTCGGCGTCGAGAATGGTCTGCTTGAGGTCGAGGATGTAGATGCCGTTGCGCTCACCAAAGATGAACGGCTTCATCTTGGGGTTCCAGCGACGGGTCTGGTGACCGAAGTGGCAGCCGGCCTCGAGCAGGGTGCGGATATTAATCTTGGTAGCCATGTTAAACCTCCTGTGGTTTGCCTCCGCGCGGGGTCATCCTCCAAAACCAACCCGGACATGTGCTACCAAAGCCCGGGCACCACGGTATGAAGTAGCCGCGCGTGCGTGATAAAAACATGTTGCCGTGAAGCAACCCGATGAATGATAGCAGGAATGCCTCTTCCTGCCAACCCGCAATCAAAACCACACACCTGAGTGCGGCGCGGGACGTGCCAGCCACTATTCGCCGCGGGGATGGGCTTGAGCCACAGCCCGCTTAAGCCGATCGGGTGTGAGATGCGTGTAGATCTGCGTCGTGGACAGGCTCGCATGACCTAGCAGCTCTTGAACCGAGCGCAGGTCCGCACCGCCCTCGAGCAAGTCGGTCGCAAAGGTATGGCGCATCGCATGCGGGGCGATGTCGGCCGGAATGCCGGCGAGCGTCGCCAGCGTATGGAACCGCCGCCTGAGCATAGCGGCACTCATGCGGTTGCCGCGCGCCGAGATAAACAACGGATGCGGACCATTTGCGGCATCGCGACGCTTTGCCTGGGCCAGCAGTGCCGGTCTCCCCTCCTCGATATAGGTGCGGGTCGCCTCGAGCGCGCGGCGATACAGGGGCACGATGCGCTCCTTGCTGCCCTTGCCCCACAGCCGCAGCGTGCGCTCGGACCATGCAATGGATTCCACATTGAGCGCCGCGAGCTCGGAGATGCGCGCGCCAGAGGCATAGAGCAGCTCGAGCATCGCCGCATCACGCAATCCCGCGGGCGTCGCGGTGTCGGGGGCACGGAGCAGCTCCTCTACCTGCTGGGTCGTCAGCACCCCGGGTAAGTCGCGCGGGAGTTTGGGCGATGAAATCGCAGAAACCGCATCGCCCTCCACAATCCCCTCGGCAGCCATCCAGCGATAGAACGATCGGATAGCCGACAGATGCGCCGCAAGCGTGCGGTGTGCCACCTGCTCGCGCGAGAGCTCGGCCAAATACGTGCGAATGGTACGCACGTCGGCCGCACGCGCGTCGGTGCCCGTACGCTCGCACCACGCCGCAAAACGTTCCAGGCGCGAGCTATAGGCGACAACCGTGTTGGGAGACAGACCCTCGACGCGAGCGATATAGGCGATAAACGAGTCGACGGTATCGTACAGGTCAAAGGCTATGACCGGTCGCCTCCAAACAGGTCGGAACGCGTTGCCAAGTAGGCATCGAGAGCCTCGAGGGCACGGTCCGCATAGGCCTGATAACGATCGCGCTTGCTACGGCGCTTGCCGTCCTCGAGCGGCGGCACCAGGCCAAAGTTGACATGCATGGGCTGGTAGCCCACCGTGGCGGGATCGGTCGCATAGCCCACGAGCGCACCCAGGGCGCCCACGCGAGGCAGCCCTACAGGATCGGCCTCGATAGCCTCGGCATAGGTGTTGACCGCAGCGAGCAGACCGGTCGCCACTGCCTCCATGTACCCCTCGGTGCCGGTAATCTGGCCGGCAAGGCGCACACTCGTACCGGGCACGGCAAAGGTCCCGTCGAGCACGTGCGGCGCATCGACAAAGGTATTGCGATGCATGACGCCATAGCGGAAGAACTCGGCGTTCTCCAGACCGGGAACCATATGGAACACGCGCTTTTGCTCGCCGAAGGTCAGATTGGTCTGGAAGCCCACCAGGTTATAGGCGGTCTTCTCCTTGTTCTCGGCGCGCAGCTGAATCGCAGCCCAGGGACGACGACCAGTTCGCGGGTCAGTGAGTCCGACAGGCTTCATGGCGCCAAAACGGATCGCGTCCTTACCGGTGCGTGCGACCTCCTCGGCGGGCTGACAGGCCTGGAACAGGTCACCACCCTCAAAGTCTTTAAGCACCACGCGGTCGGCCGTGGTGAGCGCCTCGATAAAGGCCTCGTACTCCTCTTTGTTGAGCGGGGCGTTGAGATAGTCGCCGCTCCCCTGCTCCTCGTAGCGCGACTGCGAGAACAGCACGTCCATATCGAGCGTGGAGGCATCGACGATCGGAGCCGCGGCATCGAAGAACGCAAAGGCGTCGCCACCGACGAGCTTCATGACCTCTTCGCTCAGCGCCGGCGAGCACAAGGGGCCCGCGGCAATGACCACGTGACCCTCGGGAATCTGCGTGACCTCGCCGTGAATGATCTCGATATTGGGACGGGCGGCAACCTCGGCCTCGACAAGCTCGGAAAACTTGACGCGGTCGACCGCCAGGGCGCCACCGGCGGGAACAGCCGCGCGATGGGCGCAATCGAGCAGCACCGAACCCATACGCTCGAGCTCGGCTTTTAGTAGGCCAGCAGCGGAATCTGGACGGGTCGACTTAAACGAATTGGAGCAGACGAGCTCTGCCAGGTGATCGGTATGGTGGGCCGGGGAGCTCACCTGGGGGCGCATCTCGCACAGCTTTACGGCAAACCCGCGGTCTGCCAGCTGGATCGCGCATTCCGAACCCGCCAGACCGCCACCGATAACCGTCACCTGATCGAACTGCATCTGCAAACACCTTTCTAATTGACACGTTTTCCATTGTGACCGAAGGGCGTCTGGGCGTGAAGGGCAAACTTGGAGGGCGCATACCTTCCATCCATCATGCGCTCGATAAGGCCCTCGAGTTCAAGCGAACCCAAGAGTTTGAGTACGCCGACAGCATCGAGTGAGACGAGCGCCGCGATGTCGTCGACCTTGAGCGGAGAGGCGATGAGCGCATGCATCACGGTCTGCTGCGTTGGATTCAGGTCGGCAATGCCGGGAGCATCGGGGCGCGAGTAGCGCAGGGTGCCGTATATGCGAGAGATAGCCATCTCGATGGACTCCTCGTCGACAATGCAGCAGGCACCGTTCGCAATGAGGTAATTCGTGCCACGCGACTCGGGCGATAGGATCGACCCCGGCACGGCAAGAAGTTCGCGCCCCAAATCCATAGCAGCCTCGGCTGTAGAAAACGTCCCGGAAGGCATACCCGCCTCGGATACAAAGAGGGCTTGCGACAGGGCCGCGATCACGCGATTGCGACGCGGAAAGGCAAACTTGCGCGGACCCATGCCCCACGGAGAGATCGACACGACCGCGCCGCCCGTATCGAGCGTGCGCGTAATAAGCCCCGCGCTCGAACGCGGGTAGACCACGTCGGCGCCCGTCCCCAGCACCACGACGTGTTTGCCGCCGGCGTTGACCGCAGCCCAACCCGAGGCCTGGTCACAACCGACCGCACCGCCCGAAACTACCGTCACTCCCGCCTCAACCGCCACCTTCGCCGCAAGCTCTGCCACGGCAAGACCATACGGCGAGGCCTTTCGCGCACCGATGATGGAGAGCGCGGGCGTCGAAAGCGCCTCGGGGTTGCCGCGCACATAGAGCGTCTGAGGTACATCAGAAAGCTCCAAAACGGTCTCGGGATACAACGCGTCACCTGGATGCAGCTCGAAGGTCCCCTCAGCCATCATTGGTCCCTCCTTCCCTGGTACATCGCCGCCTCGAGCACGTGGTCCTGCGTCACCTGCTCGCTCTCGGCGACATCTGCGATCGTGCGCGCAATGCGAACAAGGCGCACGATGCCACGCCCTGTGAGATGCGTGCGCTTCGACAGGCCGAGCACACACTTCTCCGCCGCATCATCGAGCTCAAAGGTCGAAACGACGCCGTCAATGGACCGAGTATCGTCATCCTCGGCCTCGGCATCCGCATCGTCCATGCGGGATTCGCGCCAAGCGCGAAAGGCGCGACCGCGCACAACGTAGTCACGTAACTCGGCCGACGACATGCCCTCCGCACCCTCGATAATCACTTGAGGGTCGGGACGGGTCACATCGATCATCATGTCGATACGGTCGGCCAAAGGACCGCGCAGTTTAGACCGATAGCGCTCGACCATCGCCGCCGAGCAGCGACACGGCACCTCGCGATCGCCCAAAAAGCCGCAGGGGCAGGGATTGCTCGCAGCCAGCAGCTGAAAGCGCGACGGGAAGGTAAAGGCCCCGTCGACGCGTACGATCCTCACGTAGCCGCGCTCGATGGGCTGACGCAGCGTCTGCAGCACGCCAGTGGGAAACTCGGCAAGCTCGTCCAAAAAGAGCACGCCGCCATGAGCAAGGCTGATCTCACCCGGGTGCACCGGGCGCCCGCCGCCGATAAGGCCTGCGGTCGAAATACTGTGGTGGGGACTGCGGAAGGGGCGGTGCCCCGCCAACAAGCCATCAATGTTCTCACCCAAAACCGAATGGATGCACAGTGCCTCCTGCTGATCCTCAACGGAAAGCTCGGGCAGGATGCCGGTCATACGGCGTGCGAGCATCGTCTTGCCCGATCCCGGAGACCCGATCATGAGCAAGCCGAGTTCTCCTGCCGCCGCAAGCGCCATGCCGCGTTTAGCGACTTCCTGCCCCAGCACGTCTGCATAGTCGAGCTCGGGCTCAAAGGTCGCCTCGACGCCCTCGGAATCCAAGTAGTGCCGCGCGGCATCGCCCATGCCATGGGCAAGCTGAGACAAATGATCGATGAATCCACAATCCACGCCCGCGAGTGGCACATGCTGGTCGGACCTGCCGGCGATAAAAGACAGCCCCATGTCGCGAGCCAATAGCTGAAACGCTACCTCGCCCTTGACAGGAAGCACCGTACCGTCCAAGCCGAGCTCGCCGGCGATAAGGCAGCGATCGAGGTTATCACGGGGAATCTGCCCATCGGCCGCCAGAACCGCGATGGCGATGGGCAGATCAAAGCCGCTACCGGTCTTGCGAATATCGCCGGGCGCCAGGTTGACCGTAATGCCCGAGCGTGGGATCTCGAACCCGGCGGAGCGCATCGCGCAGCGAATACGACCGCGTGACTCCATCACCTCCATACTCGGAATACCGAGCATCTGAATGCCTGGGATGCCACCGGCAAGCGAGACCTCGACCGTGACGGGAATCGCCTCGACGCCGCGGATGCAGGCCGCGTGAACGGCAAACGTCTCGAACGCCATCACGACACCTGCCAATCGAACGCGTTGTACTGGTGCTCGATCTCGGCGATATGCCCGTCGCGGATGGTGACACCCACGGCATCGAAGCGAATCGCCTTGAGCGGATAATGCTCCATGAGATAGCAACTTGCGATGCGGCGGTAGCGGCGTTGCTTTTGGGCGTCCACGGCCTCCTCCGGAAAGACCCTCGTGCTGCAATCCAGTGCGACGCGTCTGGTCTTGACCTCGGCCATTACCACGACATCGTCGAGCTCATCGAGCAGCACCAGGTCGGCCTCGCCCTCGGTGCAACGATAACCCTGCTCCAGCAAGGTGTAGCCGCGCTCGTTAAAGTAGTCGATTGCGATAAGCTCGCCCAGCATACCCAGCTCGCGGGGACTGAGTCCCTTGATAAACTCGGGCGTCATCGCCCCGCAGTCGAGCTCGCCGTTTTCCCAACGCTCCTTGAGCTGCTGCGTCTTGCTCTTTTTGCTTGCGGCACTCATGGGGTCTCCTTTCCCGCACACTGCATTGCCCCGATGATGAGGGCACCTTTCATGCGGGTAAGTACCGGAAGCAAACCAAAAGCTGACCAAATGCCGACAAAAAACGGGCCGTACGCAGCAATGGTGCTGCATACGGCCCGCTACCAGCTGGTTTACAAAACTCCAGAAGTCCCTGTCTCCACAATTGACCTAGAAAAGGCGCTCAGTCTGCAGAAAGTTTCCGCAAAAGCTCACGCGATGCAGCGGACAAAGTCCATGTTTGCGAATGGCCTCGATATGCTCGGGGCTTGCATAGCCCTTCGACTCGGCCAGATGGTACTCGGGGTACTCGGCGTCGTACTCGACCATCATCTCGTCACGCGTGACCTTGGCCATGATGGACGCCGCGGCGATGCAGGCGATCTTGGCATCGCCCTTCACCACATCGCGCTCGTTAGGAACGGCGCCCAGGGGGTTGCCGTCCATGAGGACGCAATCGGGCTCGAGCCCCGTATCGGCCACCGCACCCGCGACGGCGGTACGGATAGCGCGGGCCATACCCATCTCATCGATATCCGCAGGCGCGATATGGCAAAAACCAATCGCCGTCGCGACCTCGGCAATCTTCACCGAGAGCAGCTCGCGACGCGCCGGCGTAAGCTTTTTGGAATCGTTGATACCCCAGACGCGCGGCTCCATGGGAAGGCACACGGCACACACGGTTAAGGGACCCGCTACCGAGCCACGGCCCACCTCGTCGACACCAACGACCACCCCATCGCCGCCAAGCTCGTGCATAAGCTCATACATGCCGTTGACGCGCTCGCGCTCGGCAAGCTCTTTGGCATGGCGTTTGAGGGCGCGTTCGCAAGCCTTGATCACCTGCTGGCGCGGATCCTCGCGATAATGCTCCACGAGGGCGGGAATCTCCTCAAACGTAGCGCTCGCCAACTCACCGGCAACCTGCGATGCCGAAACCGAGCTCGTCATGTTGGCCATACCAGGCCCTCCTTGCATGCAAATCAGATAATAAGAAGGGCCACCCGAAGGTGACCCTTACGTCCAAACGAGTGGACAGACGCTGCGATCTTCTTAGCGCTTCTCGGGGATGCGAGCAGCCTTGCCCACCTTGTCGCGGAGGTAGTACAGCTTGGCGCGACGGACGCGACCATGACGAACGACCTCGAGCTTGGCGATCTTGGGGCTGTGAAGCGGGAAGGTACGCTCAACACCGACACCGAAGGACATCTTGCGAACGGTGAAGGTCTCGCGGGCACCGGCGCCGGCCATGCGGATGACGTCGCCCTGGAAGACCTGGATGCGCTCGCGGTCGCCTTCCTTAATGCGGTAGTGAACCTTGACGTTGTCGGCGACGCGAACCTGAGGAATGTCCTCGCGGATCTGCTGACGTTCGATTGCGCGGATGTAATCCATGTGCAATTCCTTACTCTTCTAGAGGTGCCGTACCACCTTGGCCGGCACGTAGTTGAACAAACGTATTCGAGTATACACGCGCGGGTTTCTGCTGCAAGAACAATTTTTTACGCAGACAAAAAGACAAAACCCGCACATGATAACCGCCCGTCTCACGAATGAGACGGGCGGCATGAAGGGGGCTACGCTAGGCGTCTAAACCCAAAACGTTACGCGGAGCGTTTCGCCTCGAGCTTGGCCTGGGCGGCAGCCAGGCGTGCGAGGGGCACGCGGTAGGGCGAGCAGGACACGTAGTCAACGTCGGCCACGTTAAACAGGCCCTTGATGGACTTGGGGTCGCCGCCGTGCTCGCCGCACACGCCAAAGTGCATGTCGGGGTTGGTGGCGCGACCCTTCTCGACGGCCATACGCACCAGCTCGAGCACCGCTGTGTCGATGGTCTCGAAGGGGTTGTCCTTCAAGATCTTCTTGTGCATGTACAGCGGAATGAACTTGGCCTCGGCATCATCGCGGGAGAAGCCGAAGGTGGTCTGGGTGAGGTCGTTGGTGCCAAAGCAGAAGAAGTCTGCGTGATGGGCGATCTCGTCAGCGACCATGCAGGCGCGCGGCAGCTCGAGCATCGTGCCCACGGGAATATTGAGCTCGACGCCCTCTTCGTCGGAAACCTCGGCGATCACGCGCTCGATGACCTCGCGGGTCTGGACATGCTCGGCCGTGATGGAAACGAGCGGAACCATGATCTCGGGGCGTGGGTCGACACCCTCCTTGATAAGGCGGGCGGCAGCCGTGGCGACGGCGCGGACCTGCATGAGCGGCAGATCGCTAAAGACGACAGACAGGCGCACGCCGCGTAGGCCGAGCATCGGGTTGGACTCGACCATGCCGTCAATACGACGCAGGCGGGCGCGCAGGACGGCAAGTTCTTCCTCACTAGCGCCTGCGGCTTCCTTCTTGGTGATGTCGACCTCGAGCTCGCGAGGATTATCCAGGAACTCATGAAGCGGCGGATCGAGCAGGCGGACGACCACATCGCGACCGGACATGGTCTTGAACATCGCCAGGAAGTCCTCGGTCTGAACCTTGAGCAGGTCGGCCAGGGCCTGCTGCTTCACGGCCTCATCGTCAGACAGGATAAAGCTCTGGATGATGTTCTTACGGTCACCCAGGAACATGTGCTCGGTGCGGCATAGGCCGATGGCCTCGGCACCAAACTCGAGTGCGAGCGCGGCGTCCTCGGGGTTGTCGGCGTTGACGCGCACGTGGTTGGCGTGACCGTCGGTCTCGTCCAGACGGATCTCGTCGGCCCAGGACAGGATGGTGTCCAGATCGCCGGTGAGCTCAGCCGAAACCAGATCGACGGCGCCGTCGACGACGATGCCCTGAGTACCGTCGATGGAGATGATGTCGCCCTCATGCAGCACGCGGTCGCTGCCCTCGATGTGCACGACCTTCTCGGCGGCGTCGATATGGAAGCGTTCGACGCCGCAGACGCAAGGCGTACCCATGCCGCGGGCGATAACGGCGGCATGGCTCGTCTTGCCACCGTGGCTTGTCAGAATGCCCTCGGCGGCGACCATGCCTTTCAGGTCGTCGGGGTTGGTCTCCCAGCGGACCAGGATAACCTTGTGACCCTCGTTGGCGCGCGCGACGGCGTCATCGCTCGAGAACACGACCTCGCCCACGGCGGCACCGGGGCTGGCGTTAAGACCGCTGGCCAGAACCTCGTACTTCTTGGAGGCGTCGAACTGCGGGTGAAGGAGCTGGTCGAGCTGCGCAGGATCGATGCGGCTCACGGCCTCTTCGCGGGTGATCAGGCCTTCCTCGACCATTTCGATAGCGATGCGCAGGGCTGCGGTAGCAGTGCGCTTACCCACGCGGGTCTGAAGCATCCAGAGCTTGCCCTGCTCAATGGTGAACTCGATGTCGCACATATCGCGGTAATGGTCCTCGAGCGTCAGGAACACGCGCTCGAGCTCTTCACCTGCAGACTCGAGGCCCGGGGTGGCCTTGAGGTCGCCAATGGGCTCGGTGTTGCGGATGCCGGCGACGACGTCCTCGCCCTGGGCATTAACCAAAAAGTCACCGTAGAACTCCTTGGTGCCGTCGGCCGGATTACGCGTAAAGGCGACGCCCGTCGCAGAGGTCTCGCCCTTGTTGCCAAAGGCCATGGCCTGGACGTTGACGGCAGTACCGAGCTCGTCGGAAATGCCATGCTGCTTGCGGTAGATGCAGGCGCGCTCGTTCATCCAGCTGCCAAAGACGGCCTGGATGGCAAGGCGCAGCTGAAGCTCAGGATCGTGCGGGAAGACGGGCTTGCCATCGGCGACCTCGAGCTCGGGATACAGGGCGGCATCGACGTTCTCGGAGAAGATGCCCTTAAAGGTCTCGACGAGTTCCTGCAGGTCCTCGGCCGAAAGCTCGGAATCGACGCGAACGCCGGCGACCAGGCGGGCCTGGGTCAGGGCGTTCTCGAACAGGTCGGCATCGACACCCATGACGACGTTGGAGAACATCTGGATAAAGCGACGATAGCTATCCCAGGCAAAACGCGGGTTCTGCGTCTGCGCGATGAGGCCCTGGACGGAATCGTCATTGAGGCCCAAGTTGAGGACCGTGTCCATCATACCGGGCATGGAGAACGGAGCGCCCGAACGAACCGACACGAGCAGCGGATCGGAGGCGTCGCCGAGCTTCTTGCCGCAGCGGGCCTCGAGGTCCGCCTCGGCGGCAACGATCTCATCGAGTGCGCCCTCGGGCCACACGTTGCCGGCACCGGAGTACTCGACGCAAGTCTGGCAGGTAATGGTAAAGCCACCGGGAACCGGCAGGCCGATACGGCTCATCTCGGCAAGGTTAGCGCCTTTGCCGCCAAGCACGAAGTTCATGGACTTGTCGCCCTCGGTGACACAGGTGCCCTGGGCGTCGGTTCCAAAACGGTAAACCCTCTTGCAATCGCTCACGATACTTCCCCTTCCATGCGCTTACGCGCACGACCGTGGTAACGAATCGACCCGCCAGATGCGGGCCGTGAGGGAACTATACGGCGGGTTTTGAGCGGGCTTAAGCAGAGGATGCGCGGTTTGGTAAACGTGCTAAAACTGGCGGTAAACGGTAGGTAAAGGTGGTTACCTTATGAAGAGACCACTTCAATAAACTTGCAGGTCAAATGCAAGTAATTTGCTAAATCGCTTTACCATTATCGTGCATTATTTTTAGTTAGTCTTTTTAGACGGGGCTTTTTAGCTACCCCAATAAGCTAGCTTTGTTGGGCTCGACGGGCGGCGCGGCGGGCGCGGGCTTCTTGGATTTCCTCCAAGTGGCTGATGATCTCGGAGGCGCTCTCCTCGATGGCCTTGCCGTCGGTACGTACCACAAAGCAGCCTAGGCGCTTCATGAGCGCACGGGCTTCCTCGAGCTCGCTGTGCACGCTCTCGGGCTCGGCATAGGAGCCGGCAACGGCACGAGCGTAGTCATCGCCCAAGCGGCTATCGCGAATTTCAGAAATCACATCGACGGTCGAAATCAGGCCGAACAGGCGCATCGGGTCAACCTCGTAAATCGACTTCGGCGGCTCCATGCCATGGGCCAACGGAACATTGGCAACCTTGTAGCCCTGATAAGCCAGATACATCGACAGCGGCGTCTTGGACGTGCGCGATACGCCCAGCAGCACGATATCGGCACCCGACAAATCGTCGCAACCGCGCCCGTCATCGTGCTCAACGAAATATTCCATGGCCTCGATACGATGGAAATAGCGGTCATCGGTCCTGTGAATCACGCCCGCGACGCCTTTGGGCGGCACACCGATGAGCGACGATAGCACGGCGAGCGTCGGACCGATCAGGTCGACCGAACGGATATGCAGCATGCCCAGGTAATCGAGCACGCGGGCGCGAAGCGCCGGATCGACAATGGTGTGAAACACGGCAATATCGCGATGGTCGGCATCGACGCGCGGGCCCACAAACGACTCCACCTGCTCCACCGAGGTCACCTTGGGCAGGCGCAACAAACGAAAAGCCCCTTCATCAAATTGCCCGGACGCCGCAAGCACCACCTCACAAGCGGTATCGCCGAGCGAGTCGGAGATAACGATAACGGTGGGACGAGCGGTGACCGGGCAATCCATGCGGGGCTCCTTTTGCGCTTATGCGCAGGCTAGCTTACTTTTTGCGGGCAAGCTCACCGATGTTGGCGATGCCGGAGAAAACGGCCTCGAAGCGGTTGAGCAGCTTAAGGCGATTATCGCGGAGCTGTTCGTCCTTGTCCATGACCATAACCTCATCGAAGAAACGGTCGATGGGCGCGCGCAGGGCGGCGAGGGCGGCAAATGCGGCCGGGTAGTCCTCGGCAGCAAGGGCAGCATCGACAGCAGTCTGAGCAGCCTCGGAAGCATCGGCAAGCGCGAGCTCGGCCTCGCCCATCAGGCTGCGGTCGTACTCCGCGCCCAGCTCGGACTTGGAGATATGCGCGGCACGGGCATAGGCCGTAGCCAGGTTGTCAAAGGTCTCGGCATCGTTCTTGCGGGCCTCGTCGAGGGCGGCGCAGCGGGTGAAGAAGACGGACGGGGCGATGATGTGCACCGCGGAGACGGCAGCAACGGTGTCGGCCGGGATCTTCTCGTCGCGGGCCATGCTCACCAGGCGGCCATGGAAGAAGTCGCGAACCTGCTGGGCGACTTCGGCGGCGTCAAACTCAATGCCCTGCTCACTATAGAGCTCGAGCGCAAAGTCGATAAGCGACGTGGGGTCGATCGGCAGGCGGTCGCGCAGGATGTTGATGATGCCGATAGCGGCACGACGCAGCGCATAGGGGTCCGAAGAGCCGGTCGGGGGCTCGCCGATGGCAAAGATACCGGCGATGGTATCGAGCTTGTCGGCGCAGGCCACGATGCAGCCAGCGGTGCCCTCGGGCAGCTCGTCACCGGCAAAGCGGGGACGATAGTGATCGCGAATGGCGTGGGCGACCTCGTCGTTCTCCCCCATCGCGGTCGCGTAATAACCGCCCATCACGCCCTGCTGGCTCGTGAACTCGACAACGGCGTTGGACACCAGGTCGGCCTTGCACAGGTGCGCGGCACGGCCGGCATCGGCGGCAAGGTGGGCGCCCAGATGAGCCTCGCGGGCAATAGCGAGCGCGAGCTGCTCGATGCGCTCGGACTTGGCGAGCACGCTACCGAGCTTCTCCTGGAAGGCAACCTTGGCCAGACGCTCACGGAACTCGTCAAGGGAAATCTTCAGGTCCTCCTCGTAGAAGAACTTGGCGTCGTCCAGACGGGCGCGCACGACGCGCTCGTTGCCGTCGATCACGCGCTCGGCATTCTCGGGCTTGCTGTTGGAGACGACCACGAACTCACGCGTGAGCTTGCCCTCGCCGTCATAGATCGGGAAGTAGCGCTGGTTGGTGAGCATGGACTCGCAGATGATCTCGTGCGGGACCTTGAGGAACTCCTCATCGAAGGTACCAACGAGCACCGTCGGCCACTCGCAGAGGTTGATGACCTCCTCAAAGACCTTCTTGGGCGTATCGACATGGCAGCCGGGACGGGCAGCCTCGACCTCGGCGATACCGGCAAGGATGGCCTCGCGACGACGCTCGGCAGAAAGCACGCCGGCGTCCTCGAGCACCTGCTCGTAGACGGCGGGGCTGGCGACCACATGGTCACCGGGGCCAAGCACGCGATGACCACGCGTGGTATTGCCACTCGTCACGTCGGCAAACGACACGGGCACAACGTCCTCGCCCAGAAGGCAGCAAATCCAGCGGACCGGACGAACAAAGGTCGCATGCTCGTGACCCCAGCGCTGAGAGCGGTAGTTGGGCCACTGCAGGCCAGCGATAGTCTTCTCGCACAGGGCCGTCAGGATCGGGGTGGCCGGGGCGGAAGGGATGTTCTTCTCGGCAAAGACGTACTCACGGCCGTCGGTGTCCTCGCGACGGACCAGATCCTCGGCAGCCACACCGCACTTGCGGGCGAAGCCCTGGGCGGCCTTGGTGGCGTTACCGTCGGCATCGAAGGCGATGTTGGCCGCGGGGCCGCGCTTGACCTCGTGAACCTCGTCGGTCGCGGTGGCGACGTCGGCAACGAGCGCAGCCAGGCGGCGCGGGCTCGAGATCACGCGGACCTCGCCGTGGGCCAGACCGGCCTCGTCGAGACCCTTGGCGATCATGGTGCCAAGCTGCTTGACGGCATTGTTCAGCGGTGCGGAGGGCATTTCTTCCGTACCGATCTCAAACAGGAAATCCTTAGCGTCTGCCATGGCTTACGCCACCTCGCCTTCCTGGTCGGCATTCTCGTTGACTCCGGCGACCTCGGCCATATAGGCCTCGCAGCACGCCTTGGTGACGGCGCGGACGCGCAGGATGTAGTTGGCACGCTCGACCGCGGACAGAGCGCCGCGGGCATCGAGCAGGTTGAAAGCGTGGCTGCACTTCATGACGCAGTCATATGCCGGCAGCGACAGCTTGCGCTCCAGGCAGGAGTGGCACTCGGCCTCGTAGTCGTCAAACTTCTGACGCATCATCTCGACGTTGGCGACCTCAAAGTTATAGGCACTGAACTCGCGCTCGTTCTCAAGGAACACGTCGCCATAGGTCATGGGCGTGCCGTCGGGCAGGTAGCTCCACACCAAGTCGTAGACCGAGTTAACGCCCTGCGCATACATGGCAATGCGCTCTAGGCCATAGGTGATCTCGACGGGTACGGGGTCGACCTCGATGCCGCCTACCTGCTGGAAGTACGTAAACTGCGTGACCTCCATGCCATTGAGCCAGACCTCCCAGCCAAGGCCCCAGGCGCCAAGGGTCGGGCTCTCCCAGTCGTCCTCGACAAAGCGGACGTCATGGTCGTTGGGATCCAGGCCAATGGCGGCAAGAGACCCCAGGTAAAGCTCCTGGGCGTTGACCGGAGAGGGCTTGATGAGCACCTGGAACTGATAGTAGTGCTGCATGCGGTTGGGGTTCTCGCCGTAGCGGCCGTCGGCGGGACGGCGGCAGGGCTGCGCATAGCAGGTGCGCCACTCGGCGGGACCGAGCGAGCGCAGCGTGGTCGCGGTATGGAAGGTACCGGCACCGACCTCGGAGTCATAGGGCTGCATAATGACGCAGCCCTGCTCGCCCCAGTACTGCTGGAGGCGCAGGATGATGTCTTGGAAGGAAAGCGATGAAGCGTTCATGCCTCTAATATCCCCTCGTCGAAACGATTACACGGTTAGGTACTGTACTATAGCGGTTTTTAGTCGATAGCGCCCAGACGGTTGAGCGGCCAGTAACGCACGAGCGCCACGGCGATCAGATCCGAACGGTCGACGGGACCAAAGTAGCGTGAGTCGGCAGAGTTTTCGCGGTTGTCGCCCATCACCCACACGCACCCGTCGGGAACGGTGTAGGGATAGCTTACCTGAGCGCCGGGCGCTTGGACCGAAAGTGGCCAGCTCATGCCCGTCGTATAGTCCTCGTCGAGCGCTTGGCCGTCAACGACCACCTTGCCATCCTGCAGGTCGACCGTCTGGCCGGCCGTGGCAATAACACGCTTGACAAGAACATCATGCTCGGAGGTGCCATCGGGGTTGTGAAACACCACGATATCGCCCTGCTTGACGGGCTGACCGAGCTCGAGGCTCACCTTTTGTGCCAGGATCTGGTCGCCAATCTCGATCGTGGACTCCATGGAGCCGGTGGGCACCACAAAGGGCTCGACCACAAACGAGCGAATCAAGAAGGTGGCGACCAATGCGATCGCGATGACCGCAATCCACTCAAAAGCGCCCCTCAACGCGGAATGCTGCGATGGAACCATTCTCACTCCTCGCTCTGCGAATACGAAGCGTCCAAAATCTCCTGCGCGTACGCACGCTCTTGGGGCGTAAGGCGCGCCGTCTCGATCAGATCGGGACGCCAGCGGCAGGTGCGCTCGATGGCGTTCTTGCGACGCCAGGCATCGACCTTGGCGTGATCGCCACTCACGAGCACCGGCGGCACGCCCTCGCCGTTGAACTCGGCGGGACGGGTGTACTGCGCGTACTCGAGCAGGCCTCCGTCCTCGGCGGTCGAGAACGACTCGTCCACATTGCTCATCTCGTCGCCCAGGGCGCCGGGAATCAGGCGTACGACGGCATCGGCAACGACCATAGCGGGAAGTTCGCCACCCGTAAGCACGTAGTCGCCGATCGACAGACGCTCATCGGCATACGCATACGCACGCTCGTCGACGCCCTCGTAGCGGCTGCACACAAACAGCAGGCGCTCACTTTTGAGCAGGCGCTCGGCCACATGTTGCGTAAAGGGCTCGCCACAGGGGGTGAAGAACACTACGGTGGGCTTGGGACCCTCGGAGCTGATGGCCTCGATGGCCTCGGCAATAGGCTCGACCTTCATGAGCATGCCCTGCCCGCCGCCGTAAGGCTCGTCATCGACGGTACGATGGCGGTCGTGCGTCCAGTCGCGCAGGTTATACGCCTTAAAATCAAAAAGGCCGGCCTTGCGGGCGCGGCCCAAGATCGATGTGGACATGACGGGCTCAAACATCTCGGGAAAGACCGAAAGGGTCTCGATCAGCATGTTGTCCTCCCTACTTGTCCATATCGATCAGACCGTCCATAACGTGGACGGAAATTGTTCCTGTGTCGGGAAGATCGAGCACGACCTGCTCGATCACGGGAATCAGTACCTCGCCGTACCGATCGCCCTCAACAACCCAAACATCGTTAGCGGGCGTCGACATGATCTCTACGATCGTGCCGAGCAAACCGAAGCGCTCGTCGACCACCTCGCGACCCATCAGGTCGGTATAGGCAGCGTCGAGCGAATCGAGCTCAAAATCGTCACGATTTGCCAGCACGTAGCATCCCGTGATGCCCTCGGCGGCCGTCAAGTCGTCAATGCCCTCAAACGAGACCAGATCGCCATCGCCCGTATCGGTGACGGACACGACCGTGCAAAAGCGGTCGCGCTTGAGCGCCGGCGGCGTCAGGGCGACGCGCATACCCGGCTCTAATACAGAAGGAAGCCCCCGCAGCGGCTGCGCGAGGACCTCCCCCTTCCTTCCGTGCGGCTTGACCACACGGGCGATGTTTTTGTACTGGGACCTCAAGGTCCTAGCCCAGAACCTCTACCTCGACAGCAGTGTCGAGGCGAGCGGCCAGTGCACGGGCGAGCGTGCGAATGGCCTTGATGGTACGGCCACGACGGCCGATGACCTTAGCGACGTCATCCTCGGCGACCGAAACCTCAATCGTAGAGGCGTCGTCACCATCGATGACCTCAAGGCTCACGGAATCCGGGTCGTCGACGATCTGAACAACGAGATATTCGACGAGATCGGCGATGCGATCTGAGAGCATTGCCTCACCCTCGAGCTGTGCAGCGTCAACCTCAGGCACGATTTACTCCTCGGCGCCCTCAGCGGCCTCAGCGGCAGCCTTAGCGGCCTCGGCCTCTTTGGCGAGCTGCTTCTTGGACTTCTTGACGACGGTCTCGGTCTTCTCGCCCTCGTTGGCGGCCTTGACCAGAGCGGCGACGGCGTCGGTGAGCTGAGCGCCCTTGGACTGCCAGTCGGCGATCTTCTCGAGGTCGAGGTTGATGGTCTTGGGGGCGGTCATCGGGTTGTAGCGGCCAACCTCCTCGATGATACGACCGTCACGCGGGGCGCGGGAATCGGCGACGACGACACGGTAGTACGGACGCTTCTTAGCGCCGTGACGAGCAAGGCGAATCTTGACTGCCAAAGGAAACTCCTCCAACCAAGCAGCTTTAGGCTGCAACTACAAACAAACAGTTGAACATAATACGCCATCGACGCGGGCAGGTGAAGTCCGTGAGACCAACTTCTTCGGTGTAGTCGAGGGCAAATCCATATCTTAGACAAGAATTCGGGATTTGCAAGCACATACACGCGCCCCACATGAGCTGCGCGGTATACTCATGACATGGAAAGACGCGAACATACATACGGTTATGAGGATGCCATGGGCGTCACGCCGCCTCCCTGGACGGGTCCGGCGGTGGGCCTCATGGACCTCGATGCGTTTTTTGCGAGCGTGGAGATGCTCGATCATCCCGAATGGCGCGGAAAGCCACTCATCGTGGGCGGAGACGCCGATTCGCGTGGCGTCGTGTCCACGTGTTCGTATGAGGCGCGGCGCTTTGGCGTGCACTCTGCCATGGCCTCGGCCGAGGCGCGGCGCTTGTGCCCGCAAGCCATTTGGACACACGGGCACTTTGACCGATACCGCGAGGTGAGCGCGCAGGTCATGGCGATTCTCGCCGAGGAGACGCCGCGCGTGGAGCGCGTATCCATCGACGAAGCCTTTATCGATATCACACCGGGTCGCTTTGCGCCCGAAGACCCGCTGCTGGTTGCGCGGCGTATAAGCGACCGCGTGGCAGGGCTGGGAGTGACCTGCTCCATTGGCGTGGGCTGCAACAAGACGGTCGCAAAAATCGCAAGCGAGCGGGATAAGCCGTTTGGGCTGACCATCGTGCGCCCCGGAACCGAGCAGCGCTTTTTGGCCGCGCTGCCGGTATCTGCCATGAGTGGCATCGGGCGCTCGGCCGAGGAGCGACTGCGCCGCATGCGCATCTACACCCTCGGCGAGCTATCACGTGCACCGGAATCCACCTTGGCCTCTATTTTTGGCGTCAACGGCGAACGCATGCGCCAGCGTGCGCTGGGACTCGAAATCTCCGAAGTCACGAGTCTCGATGAAGAGCGCGAGGTCAAGTCGGTCAGCAATGAACGCACCTTTGCTAAAGATTTGACTGAGCGTGGGGATATTGAGGCGGCGATTGCGCTGCTGGGCGAGTCAGTGGGACGCCGTCTGCGCCGTCAGGGACTAACAGGCGCCACGGTAACGCTCAAGCTCAAGTATTCGTATGGAAACGGTCGCTCGGCACAGCGCCGGCTGCCTCATCCGACCGACGATGAGAACATCTTCGTGGCGGTTGCACTCGAACTGCTCGGCAACATCTGGCAGGAAGGAATGCACGTTCGCTTAGCAGGCATCGGCATGAGCGACTTCGACCACCAAGGCGGCATCCAGACCGACCTGTTCTGCGAAATCGACGACCGCGGAGCCCAATCCAGCGACCGACGCGACCTCTCCGTCGCCATCGACGCCGTCCGAGACAAATTCGGTGACACCGCCCTATCCTTCGGCCGTCAATCCCGCTTCTCCTCCCAATGAAAATGATTATTCTAGGACGGGGATTTTTTAATCATTTGGAGCGTCATTTCGCCCTTTGAATGATATTGGTCCCAATTCCCGTCAGACGCGAAATCTGGTCAATCGTAAACCCCCGATGCCTCAACACTGCCAGAAGACGATTTCGCTCTGATTTCGGCAAAGTTTTAAGCTGATAAGGCTCATGAGGAGCCAAAAGAGCCCGGGCAACTTCCAGCGCATCCATATCGGAGATATGCTTACCTTCGGGCATAAAATAGGGATTAGGCTTGCCGTCGGTACTCGAAAGATAAAACGCTTCCGTACCCCCAAACAGATTGAGAATACCTTCACAATCACAAATTTCGGGATGAGAGAAATACTCATGGAAGCTGCTCCAGCGATACAGAGGAGCAGAAGAAATACCTGCTTTTGCAGGATTGTCGTGTATGTATCGGACGCAACGGAGCAGCTGTTTGTCGTCAGAAATGATCACACTCTTGAATCGTTCCTGGAACACCGGTCCGCGGCGACCGGTTTTTTGATTGAAGTGTTTCGCATATGCCGTATCAATCGCATGCATAGCAACGCTCATCTGATTATCGAGATCATCAAATAGCAGGTGAACATGATTGTCCATGAGGCACCAGGCAAGAAGACGAATATGAGCGGACGTAAATCGTCTGTTCAATAGATTGAGAAAATAAAGGCGATCGTCATCGTCTTCGAAGATCAGCTGGCCAGCACAGCCCTTGAGCATGACGTGATAATGGCCGAGTTCGGACAACGCACGGGCAACACGAGTCATCGAAACCCTCCCTTCCAAGGATGCAGTAGTCACAGCATACAAAAGGAAAGGAAGAAAAGGGCCGAACCGCCCAACAAAGGTGAGCGGTTCGGCAAACGGTAGCAATGATTATTTTATCCCCGTCCCAGAAAAATCATTTAGAGGAGGTTGAGGGGGAGCTGGGGGGCGTCTCCCCAGAGTTTCTCGAGGCGGTAGAAGTCGCGGGCTTCGGGAGTGAAGACGTGGACGACAACCGAACCATAGTCCATGAGCATCCAGGTCTTCTGCTCGCGGCCCTCGATGGAGAACGGATGCTCGCCGCAAGCCTCGGCGACCTTCTCCTCGATCTCGTCGACGATCGAATCGACCTGGCGATTGTTGGTGCCGGTAGCGAGCACAAAGTAGTCGCACACGTCGGAAAGCTCGGTCAGGTCGAGCACCTGAACGTCCTCGCCCTTCTTGTCGTAGGCGGCCTGCGCGGCGGCGCGGGCGACATCCTCGGCAGCGACACCGCTCGCGGACAGCGAGGCGGCGGTGCGGTCGGACGTGGCGGCGAAGCTCTTGTGCTCCACACCTTCAAGAATCTGCTCGTCGGTCATGGTCTCGTCGGCCATGGAATACCTCTTTCTAGACAGCCCGAGCTAGCGCAGCTGGGCGTAATGGTTGTAAATCGTAATAGCCGTGGGATAAAGATAGCGCCCGGACTGGATCACATAGACCAGACCTTGCGCAAAACAGGAGAAGAACAACTCATCGAGCGTCGACTCCCCCACCATCTTGCGCAGCGCATGCGCATAGTCGCCGTGGCGGTTGGGCTCGATGGCATCGGCCACAAAGACCACCATATCGAGCGGCGTCATGTCGCAGGCACCCACGGTGTGACGGTCGACAGCCTGGAAAACGGCCGGCGACAGCTCGGGAAAAAGCTGCGGAAGCTCATAGGCGGCAACAGGGCCATGCAAAAGCGGCGTCGCGGCGGAAGGAGAGCCGGCAATCTTAATGCCGTAATGCAGAGCGCGCGTGACCAGCTCGTCGTCGGAGAGCACTTTGTCCCAGTCATGGATCAGGCCGGCGGCAGCGGCATCAAAGCGGTCAACGCCGTAGACCTCGGCCAGATGAAGTGCGGTCTCGGCAACACCCAGCGAATGCACATAGCGCTTGCGCTTATCCTTCATGCGAACATCGAGCAGCTCTTGAATGCGCTTGAGCAGCGCGCGCTCATCGCCCTCAAACTGATCCTCTACCGACAACGTAGACCCCCATCACTCAAAATCTTCTTGGCCCAAATCGGCATATAGCCTGCGTTTGCGAATGTAGCCGAGCACGGACTCGCTCGTAAGATAGCGCACGCTCATACCGCGAGCTACTCGCTTACGAATGTTCGTCGAGCTGATCGCCAGCGCCGGAATCTGAATATAGCGCACGTCGAACGGCAGCCCCGACTCTTTGATTCGGGCACGCGCCGTATCGATATCAAAGCCCGGTCGTGTCGCCGCAATAAAGGTAGCAAGCTCAGCGATTCGTTCGGCATCATGCCAGGTAACAATATCGATAATCGCGTCGGCGCCCGTAATAAAGTAGAGCTTTACCTGCGGCGGGTAAAAGTCGCGAAGGGCATGAAGCGTATCGGCCGTATAGGTTACACCCGGACGGTCAATCTCGAACCGACTCGCCAAAAAGGCCGGGTTCGCAGCGGTGGCGAGGACCGTCATGGCATAACGGTCCTCGGCAGGCGTCACCGGCTTGTCAAGCTTAAAGGCAGGCGTGCCCGCCGGCATAAAGAGCACGGCATCCAAGTCGAGGGACTCACGCGCCTGCTCAGCGGTCACCAGGTGCCCGTAATGGATGGGATCAAAGGTGCCACCCATAATGCCGAGCCTAAACTCCTGCCCGTCCTCTAGAGGAAGCTCGGGCAGACCGATTCCACCGCGCAGCGACATGGCTTACTCGCCCTCCGAGGTCTCGGCATCGTCCTCGGCATCCGCCGCATCGACAACCTCGACGCCCTCGTCCGCAGCATCGGCCACGTCAATGGCCTCGACGGCAACGTCCTCGCCAGCATCCTCGAGCTCTTCGTACTCCGAGAAGTCCTCGGCGCCCTCAAAGTCAAAGGCGCGCTGGCAAATGCGGACCTCGTCGCCCGCACGGCAACCGGCCTTCTCGAGCGCGTCGTCAACACCCATACGCGCAAACTTATGCTGCAGGTAAATGACGGCTTCCTCGTTTTCCCAGTCGGTCTGGATGACCATGCGCTCGATGGCACGACCGACCACGCGGAAGGCACCGGGCTCTTCCTGGACAATGCGGAAACGCTTCTCGCGCTGCAGGCGGCGACGCTCCCACTCCTCGTCGTGCAGGTCGACCGGCTCATCGGAGACCGCCAGCTCGGCGCGGAGCTTGGCCACCTGCTCACCCACGGCAAGCATCAGCGTGTTGAGGCCGGCGCCCGTCACGGCAGACACGGCAAAGAACATATGGCCATCGTCGAGCGCTGCACGCTTGAGGTCGGCAATCTTATCGGCCGTGCCCGGCGCGTCGCACTTGTTGGCAACGACAATCTGCGGACGCTCCGAAAGCTCGGCGCCATACTGCTCGAGCTCGCGGTTGATGATGCGATAGTCCTCGACCGGATCGCGATCCTCAAAACCACCCGTCATGTCGACGACATGCATGATCAGAGCCGTACGCTCAATGTGGCGCAGGAACTGGTGACCCAGGCCCTTGCCCTCGCTCGCGCCCTCGATGAGACCGGGGACGTCGGCAACGACGTAAGAATATTCGCCGGCACGCACCATGCCGAGGTTCGGCACGAGCGTGGTAAACGGGTAGTCAGCGATCTTGGGGCGGGCGGCACTCATGCGCGCAATGAGCGATGACTTACCCACCGAGGGAAAGCCCACGAGCGCGGCATCAGCCATAAGCTTCATCTCGAGCTCGATCCAGTGCTCCTCGGCCGGCTCGCCCAGCTGAGCGAACGCGGGCGCGCGGCGCACCGACGTCACAAAGTGCGTGTTGCCCAGGCCGCCGGCACCGCCGGGCGCCACGACAACGCGCTCGCCATCGTGAACGAGGTCGGCAATCTCGAACATCGGGGTCTGCGTCTCGGGATCGAGCTCGCGCACCACGGTACCCATAGGGACCTTGAGAATCAGGTCCTCGCCGCTCTTACCGTTACGACGGGCACCCTGCCCGTGCGTGCCGCGCTCGGCGCGGAAGTGATGCTTAAAGCGGTAATCGATCAGCGAAGACAGCTGAGCATCGGCCTGAATGACGACATTGCCGCCACGACCGCCGTCGCCGCCATCGGGGCCGCCCTTGGGGACAAATGCCTCGCGCCTAAACGACATGCATCCGGCTCCGCCGTCGCCGCCGCACACGTTAATGCGGCTGATATCGGTGAACTGTGACAACAGAATCGCCTCCTACAAAAAAGAGGGAGACCCTTGAATCCTAAAACTCAAGTGCCTCCCACATATGTGCTCTATGAAGGGTGAATTACGCGTTCGCGAGCGGGCGTACGCTGACCCTGTGCTTGATACCCTTGTGGAACTCAACGGTACCGTCGACCAGCGCGAACAGCGTGTCGTCCTTGCCACGGCCAACGTTCTCACCCGGGTGGATGTGCGTGCCGTGCTGACGGACGAGAATCGTGCCCGTGGTTACCGTCTGGCCGGCATAGCGCTTCGTGCCAAGGCGCTGACCGCGGGAGTCACGGCCATTACGGGAGGAACCGAGTCCTTTTTTGTGTGCCATTGTGTATACCTACTCTTTCGTTACGAGTGTAATCTACTCGGCGACGGGAGCCTCGGCAACAGCCTCAGCCTCTGCCTTGACAGCCTTCTTGGCGCGGGAGGTAGCCTGAACCTTCACGATCTTCAGCTTGGTGAGCTGCTGACGGTGACCCTTCAGACGACGATAGCGCTTGCGCTTGTGGAACTTGAAGACCAGCTGCTTCTCGCCCTTGAACTGCTCAACGATCTGAGCGGTAACCTTGGCCTTGGCCAGCTTGTCGGGATCGGTGACGATCTTCTTACCATCGTTGAGGAAGATAACCGGCAGGGTGACCTTGTCGCCCTCATTGCCCTCGATCTTCTCGACGGTGATGACATCGTCGGTGGCGACCTTGTACTGCTTGCCGCCCGTGTTAACGATTGCGTACATGTTTACTTGCCCTTCATGCATCAGTTAGTGCAACAGCCGAATATAGTAGCAGGCGAAAATACCCCCGTCAACGAGTATGTGGAGCAAATCCACAAGTTCGCACAGGTATGGGGCTGACGAGTCGGCCCTCGTCGTCCTCGCATGCTTGATTCTGACGCTCGACATCGTAGGAGCAGATGGTCACGAGGTCTTGCATACCGGTGGAAACAATAGGTGCATCCACGCCCGGGGTCAAGCCCTGCAACAAAACATCAGCCGCAGAAAGCAAAATTTCCGGACGCATGGAGCCCTCGTTGTCGGCATGGGTGTCGAGCATGAGCACCAAATGGTCCGGGCGCTCCCCCGCCGTGAGCTCATAGCCCACGAGCGTGTGATCCAAATCTAAGCGCTTGCTCTTTTTGCCGCGCGCGTAGTCGATGCCATGGTCCGCGCGCAGCGTGTCGATCGCACGACGCACCTCATCGTCGCTTACGGGCGCCTCGGGGTCCAGATGCAGGTCGATGCGATACGACAGGCGCGTAAGCTGCGCCGTCAACGCCGGCGTGCGCACGTCGATGTACGCCGCCTCGATGGGTGCCAGATCGGCCGGAGACGCCGCAGCCAGGCGCCCAAACGCCTCGTCGAGCGCCACGAACTCGGTCATAAACAGGTCACACCACTCGCAGGTCGACGACGTGCCCACCGGTAGCGCCGAAGAGAAGCCAACGCGCATGTGCGGAGAGAAGCCCTGCGTGACGGCATAGGGAAGTCCCGCACGGCGCACGATGCGCTCAATGGTATGGATTACTTCGAGATGGCCCAGGTACTTAAGGCGATCGCGCTTGCCATAGCGAACACGAAGCCTAAAGAGCGAGGGGTTGTCGGTCAGGCGCTCACTCATGCGCGATCACCCATCAATACATTCTTGGCGTGGAGCGTGGGGCAGATCCCGCAGCCGGTGCACGACGTGCGGGTGCAGTCGGGAGTCGTGACGCCCTCGAGCGAGCGACGGTACTCGCGCTCGAGGAAGCCGCGCGTGCAGCCGGGGCTCACGTGCTCCCACGGCAGGCGCCAGTCCAACTCGTAGGGCAGGTGCACGAACTCATTGAGGTCTATGCCGTTTTTGGCAGCAGCTTCCTTCCAGTTATCGAGCGAGAAATGCTCTACCCAGGCGTCAAAGCGAGAGCCCGAGCGCCAAGCATCGATGATGACGGGCGTCATGTCACGACCGGCGCGGGACAGCGCGGCCTCGATGAGCGAGGTCTCGGCATCGTGGTAATGAACGCGGACGGCACGGTTGCGAACGCTCGTGATAAGCAGCTTCTGGCGACGCTTGACGTCGTCGTAGTCGAGCTGCGGGCACCACTGGAACGGCGTGGCAGCCTTGGGGATAAAGACCGAAACCGAGATCGACACCGAGATCGAGCCGCGACGAGCCTTGGGCACCACGGAACGACCGAGCTCCAGCACGTGATCGGCCAGATTGGCGATGGCCACGATGTCCTCGTCGCGCTCGCCGGGAAGGCCCATCATAAAGTAGAGCTTCATGCGGTTCCAGCCGGCCTCGAAGGCCGCCTTGGCCGCACGGTCCAGGTCCTCCTCGGTCACGTTCTTGTTAATGATGTCGCGCATGCGCTGGCTGCCGGCCTCGGGCGCGAACGTCAGGCCGCCCTTCTTTTCGCCGGCGACCGACTCGGCCATATCCACGCCAAACGAATCCAGGCGCTGCGACGGAATAGACACGCGAATGCCCGTATCTTCCAGACGGCGGTTCAGGCGACCGAGTACATCGCGGATGCAGGAGTGATCGGTGGTCGAAAGCGAGGTCAGCGACACCTCGTCATAGCCGGTCTTTTCCAGACCCTGAATCACCGACGAGACGATCTGGTCGGCCGAGCGCTCGCGCACCGGGCGATACGTCATGCCGGCCTGGCAAAAACGACAGCCGCGGGCGCAGCCGCGCAGGATCTCGATAGACAAACGGTCGTGGACCAACTGCGCATAGGGCACGCACGACTGCGACAGCGGATTCGTGGCGCCGAAATCCTCGACGACGCGCTTGTAGACCACGGTCGGCGCATCCTTGCCTTCACGCGGCACGGTGTAGCCATGCGGCGAGCAGGGCTCGTCGTGACGAACCTCATAGAGCGACGGCACGTAGTTGCCGGCAATGGATGCAAGCTGCTCGACAATCTGCGCGCGCGGGACCCCTTCGTCACGCAGGCGGCGATGCAGCTGGCAGGTCTCGAGCAGCGATTCCTCGCCCTCACCGATGAGGATGGCATCGAAGAAGGCCGCGTACGGCTCGGGGTTGTACACCGAGGGGCCGCCGGCGATGATAATGGGGTCGTCCTCGGTGCGGTCAGCCGCTAACAGCGGAATACCAGCGAGGTCGAGTGCCTCGAGGAAGTTCGTCACCGCCATCTCGTGCGGCACATGCAGGCCGACGATATCAAACGAAGCGACCGGCGCTGCACCCTCGAGCGAGAGCAGCGGAATGCCCGCCTCGCGCATAGCGTCGCCCATATCGGGCCACGGCACATAGCCGCGCTCGCAGGAGATGCCCTCGGCCTGGTTAAGGATGTTGTAGAGGATGGCGATACCCTGGTTGGGCAGACCGACCTCGTACACATCCGGGTAGATCAGGCAGCAACGGTAGTCGGCATCGGCCTTGGAAAGCGTGCCCCACTCGTGATCGATATAGCGGCTCGGTTTCTCGACCTTGGCGAGCAACGGCTCAATTAAATGAAAACAATCTTGGTATGCAACGCGCAACGGAAAACCCCTAAGCAGCGAGATCTGATGCGTCCTGATAGGACGCCATAGGACGGGTAGCGCCCGCGACCGTGGTCACCAGATCGCGAACGCGGGAGAACGTGGCAGTGACCACCTCGTTGGCACGGCTGTAGTCGACATCGCGCTCGTAGAGCGAAACGAGCGCACGGCCCATGCCATAGGTGCCCGCGGCAGCAGTGAGCGCCTTGACGGCAAACCCAATATGCGGCGTCTGCTTGACGAGCGCGCGGGTGACCGCGCGGATCACAAGACCGCCGGCAAGCACGCCCGCGACCTCGTAGCCACGCTCTGGCTTAATGCCGCGTCCAAAGACGGCAGCGAGCTCAAAGAGCATGCCCACCTGCGCCAGCGCCATAACGGGATAATCGGCGCCCGGCAAAAACGCCAGCGCACCGGTCGCCATATTGGTGAGCGCGCACGAGGTGATGATACGATTGGCTGCCGCAATGCGCATAAAGGCAAAGTTCGCCGCAAAAGCCGTTTCCTTGTCGGTGCGATCGAGAATCCAGCGGGCAAGCGTCTCGAGCAGATACGTCTTATCGGTTGCTGCTACCACGCCAAGCATGGGCGTAGACTCCTCGATAAACGGCACCTCCACAGCAGACTCGGCAAGCACGCACACGGGCGCGCCGGCGATCACGAGCTCCTGCACGGCACTCTCCAAGCGGTCGGAACCACACGAGAGCACCAGCACCACATCGGTATCGGTCTTTGGGGCAATTCGCTCCTCCCCCAGACGCTCGACGCGCACAATGCCCGAGGTCGTCTGCGGCACAAAGGCGTCACGCACCGTCTCGGCCAGAAAGCGCGAGGCGGACGGATCCAGATAGACCGAGACGCGCACCGGCGTATCGGAATCCTTCTTAACGGACGCGCCCATCTTAAAAGCGCGGGTCAGCTTATCTACGGGAATTTTCATAGCAAACCCCTCCAGCGGTTACGCGGCGCCCGAACGATGCCGCCATATGGATTGTACGATACCCACCGTCAGCAGCTGAATCATCATCGAAGACGAACCGAAGCTAATAAACGGTAGCGGAATACCGGTAATCGGCATCATGCCGATGCACATGCCGATGTTTTCGAAAGTCTGGAACGCCCACATGCCAACGATGCCCACACACGAAAGACGCAAAAACAGCGACTCGCACTTAAAGGCGACGCGAATCGTCGAAAAGATCAGCAGCACGTAGAGGCACAGGAGCAAAAAGGAACCGCAAAAGCCAAAGGTCTCGGACAGGAAGGCGAAGACGAAGTCGGTGTGGAACTCAGGCAGAAAGCCGCCGGCCGACTGCGTCGCATGCCCCAGGCCCTTACCAAAGAAGCCGCCCGAGCCAACGGCGATAAGCGACTGCTGCAGGTTGTAGGCATCGTCCGAATCGGCATTATCGGGGTCGATAAAGACCGTCAGACGGTTCATCTGGTACTGCTTGATGAGCACATCGTGGCCGAGCAACGAATCAAAGACCGAATCGAGCGCCAGGACGAGGGCCACCAGGCCCACGAGCAGGGCCAGGGTCGACAGCACCCATTCGCGGCGTGCACCGCTCATACAGATGACGATGGCGCCCGAAACAAGCACGACCAGGCCCGAGCCCAGGTCGCCCATGGCAACGACGGCCAAAAACGGAATGGACAGCATGCCGCAGAGCTTGACGTAGTCGCGAACGGTATCGATGCGACCGTTATACTGCGAGCCAAGCGTAGCAATAAAGAAGATGGTGATGAGCTTGGCAAGCTCAACCGGCTGGAATGTCAAGCCGATACCGGGAATCTTGATCCAGCCCGTCATGCCCAGACCGCCCGTATAGGACAGACCTGGAATCTTGGGCGAGAGGATCACGATCAGGTCGATGACGAGCAACGCCGTCGAGAAATTGGAAATACCGCGCAGGTCGGTACGCCAGACCAGCACCGCCAGCACCGTACCGATTCCAATTCCCAGCAGATGGCGTGAGAACGAAGCGTCGGCCTTAAACTGCGAAGCCGACCAGATAATGATGGCGCCGTAGGCGACGAGGGCCACTGTAGCCACGAGCACACCGATATGCACCTTTTGGCGAAACGTGCCGCGCGAGGCCGAAAGTTGCTTGTTGACACGGTCCAGGCTGCTGCGAGAGCCGGTCTTGGTTGAACGGAACAGATCCGCCGGAGAAAAATCCATCGCAACCTCCTATCGAACCGAAGAATCGCCCGAGGCCGAAGAGGTATCGGGCTCGTCATAAATCACGCCGAGCACGTCGCGCACGACATGCATCGCGGTATCTGAGCCACCGCCGCCCTGCTCCAGGACGGTAGCGATGACATACTTGGGGTCATCGGCCGGTGCATAGGCGCAGAACCACGCGTATTCATCCTCGCCACTTTTCTCGCCCGTGCCCGACTTGCCGTATACCTGCGGCGTCAGGGTGCCAAAGTGAGCCGCCAGGGACGTCGATGCCGTGTAAATCACGTCGTGCATGCCGTTGCGAACAAGAGCCAAATCCGAATCGCTGTTGATCTTGGCCTCCAGGCGCTTCTTCTTGCCCTTGCCGTTGTACTTATAGGCATCGCCGTCGCCATCGCGCGACACGGCAGACAAAAACACGTGAGGCACGTACTGTTTGCCGCCGTTGGCAAGACCCATATAGGCACACGCCATCTGCAGGGGCGTCACCAGGATGTCGCCCTGACCGATGGCAATGTTGGTCATATCGCCGGCATTCCACTTGCGGTCCTCGGCAGATGCGTCGGTGAAGTACGACTCTTTCCACTCGGCATCGGGAATACGGCCCGCGCCCTCACTCGGCAGATCGATACCGCAGGTCTTGCCTAGACCCCAGCGACGAAAGACCTCCTGCAGACCCTCGGGATGTTGCTCGTCATAAAAGAACGCCTTGCCCATGTCGTAGAAGACAGGGTCGCACGAGTTGGCGATACCCGACTGCAGCGTCATGGTGCCGTGGCCGGAATGCAGCCAGCAGTACTTGCCCCACGACTTGCCCAGACCCGTCCAATAACCCGTGCAGTTGGTCGTCTGCCCCGACGTGTAGGTTCCAAACTCAAGACCGGCCAGTGCCGAGAGCGGCTTGATGGTCGAGGCCGACATGTACTGTCCGCTAATGGCGCGGTTGAGCAGCGGGTGGGAACCCTTGTCATCATTGAGCTCGGTCCACACGTCATTTGAGACGCCGCCAATAAAGACGGACGGATCGAACTTGGGCTGGCTCGCCATGCCCAGGATCTCGCCATTGTTGGGATCGAGACACACTACAGCGCCGTTGCCGGCATTGCTGTAGCCAGTGGTCTTGGCAAGCTCGATAGCGCTCGCCAGCGCCGTCTCGCAGGCCTGTTGGATCTTAAGGTCGAGCGTGAGCTTAATGTCAGAGCCGGCCTTCGCGGGCACGGCGCCGGCCTGACCGGTCACATTGCCCGAGGCATCGACCTTGACGGTCTGCTCACCACGAATACCCTGCAGCAGGTTTTCGTAGTAGCTCTCAACGCCCGCCTGGCCCACGATATCGCCCGACTGGTACGTAATCTTGCCAGCAGAAGCATCATCATCGCCAGAGGTTTTCTTATTCTGGGCCTCGAGCTGCTCGGAGGTAATGGTGCCGGTATAGCCCAAGATATGGCATGCCGTCTCGCCATATGGATACTGGCGCTCGGTACGCTCGGCAATCTTGACGCCCGGGAACTCGCCGGCATGCTCCTGAATATAGGCAACCGTGGAGCGACGGACGTCCGTCGCGATGGTATGCAGGCTCTGAGCGCCCTCTGTATTGTCCTGAATATTACGAAGGACCGCCACGTAAGGCATTCCAAGCACGTTGGCAAGATGGCGAACCAGAACCTCATCCTCGGCAAGGTCGCGGTAGGCCACGACAGCAAGTGAGGGACGGTTCTGGACAAGCGCCACGCCATTGCGGTCGAGGATGCGGCCGCGCACAGCGGGAGTGGTAACGGTGCGAGTCTGATTGCTATTAGCCTGCTTCTCGTAATAGTCCGACGAGACCATCTGCATGCCCCACAGCTTGACGGCGAGCGCCGCAAACATCGCGCCCACACCCGTGGTGAGGATGGAAAAGCGGCCCTTAAAGGCGGTCGCCGCGGTATTGCCCTCGCCCTCGGTGGCGCGCGGGGCCGTTCCATGCTGCGTATCGTAGGTAAAACGGGAATCGCCACGACGCATGATGACCAGCGCGACCACGATGGCCACAACCAGCACGATACCGGCGATAATAACCGTCAACTGGGAAGACATCTACGGGCCTCCCCTATTTGAGCTTGCGGGTCTTGGGCTTAAAGCGCATACCCGTCTGGCGTCCGCCACATGCGGAGAATCCATAGCCGGACTGCGGCACGACGCCGGACATCAAAAACGGAATGGCAACCAGACCCGTCAGGATCGAAGACGGCAACGCATGCCCAAAGATCGCCACGACAAAGCTCGTCTCCAAACCCATAAACAGCAAGATGATGCTGTAGATCACATTAATGACGAGCGCAAAGGCGCCCACGGTGATGCCGCGCGCACTCGGGGTACCGCCCGTCTGACCGACGGCGCTGTGCACCAGGGCAAAAGAGCCCACGGTCAGCAGGAGCGACATAACGCCCACCGGCACGGCAGCGAACAGGTCATAAAACAAGCCGCTGCAAAAACCGCACACGACGGCACGGGTCGGGTCGCCCGAGAACACGCTTAGGCACACCAGGATAATCATGAAGTTGACGCGACCGCCCGCAATGGAGATCTGCGGTGCCAGGCCTGCCTGCAGCAGCACGCACACGATGGCGGCGATCACAAACGTACGGGAGTTCATCCCCTGCTCGTGTAGATCCATGGACATGCCCCCTATTCGCTCGAGCCAGAATCGGTCGTCTCGGACGTGTCGGAACTGTCATCCGAGCTCTCGTCCTTCGTCTTGGTCGCAGCGTCGCGCGACGTTCCCTGCGGCGTGCTGTTGGCCGTACTCACGTCCTCATCCGAGGCCGATTGTTCGTCGGTCAGCGAGGTGATGACCAGCACTTCCTCGTTGTTCTCGGCCGTGGTCTGAGCGCGCACCACAATGGTGTAGTACACGTCGTTTGCCGATTTCTCAACCGACGAGACGGTGCCGAGCGGTAGACCCTTGGGGAACACGCCACCGATGCCCGAGGTCACGATGATGTCGCCAACCTTAACATCGGAGTCGACGCTCACGTACTCAAGACGCAGCGTGCCGTCAGCCTGACCCTGCAGCATGCCCTGGGCGCGCGTGTCCTGCACCATGGCGGATACGCCGGAGTTCTCGTCGCCAATCAGGCGCACGGTGGACGTTTTGGCCGAGACTTCGATGATCTGGCCGATAACACCGGCCGAACTCGTCACAGGCATGTTGATGGTAAGCCCGTCGGCAGAACCCTTATCAATCGTGACGGTCGAGGTCCAGGCATCGCCCGAGGCACCAACGATACGAGCTGCGGTCGATTTGAGGTTGTAGGTCGACTGCAGGCCGACCAGCCCCTCCAGACGCTCAGCGGTCTTTTGAGCCTCAGAAAGCTCGGCGACCTTAGAGGTCAGCTCCTCATTTTGCTTCTTGAGCTCGTCGAGCGTGTCCTGCGACGCCGTTAGGTTAGAGAACACGTTGCCAATCGCATTGAAGGGAGCCGCCACAGCCGAGCCCACAAAGCGCACCGGAGAGGTAATCGTCGTTACGCCCGAACGCACGGCATGAATCGGCCCTGCCTCGCCCTCGCGGATGTAAAACGTGAGCAGCAACACCGAAATCAGGCTGAAAACAATCAACGGGCGCATACCCGTTGATTGTCGCTTGGTATTCAGATTTGTGGAGAAACCCGAAGATCGTGCCAAATGGAATCCACCTTTTGGAAATTAAGCATTGGTCTGGACGAAGCCGCCATCAAACGCATTGGCCTCGAGCACGCGGGCGCAGCCGTTAACGACATTATCGAGCGCCGTGGGGCTGACGTTGACCGAAACACCGGTCTCATCGCGCAGGCGCACGTCGAGACCGCGCAGCAGCGCACCGCCACCGGTCAGCAAAATGCCGTAGTACATAAGGTCCGAGGCAAGATCGGGAGGCGTAGCGTCGAGTGCGTCCTTGACGGCCTTGGCCATCTCGTCGAGTGGCTTGTTGAGTGCGCGACGAATCTCCTCGCTCTCGATGCGCACGGTCTTGGGCAGACCGGTGATCACGTCGCGGCCGTTGACCTCGACGTCGAGCTCGTCCTTGAGCGGCACGGCGGAACCGACCTTGATCTTGATGTCCTCTGCCGTACGCTCGCCGATGGCCAGGTTGTAGGCATCGCGAACGTGCGTGAGGATGGCCTGGTCGAACTCGTCACCGGCAATACGGATGGACTGCGAGACGACGATGCCGCCCATAGCGATAACAGCGACCTCGGTGGTACCGCCACCGATGTCGATGACCATGGAGCCGGTGGGTTCCTCGACGGGCAGGTCGGCGCCGATAGCGGCGGCCATAGGCTCTTCGATCAGATAGGCCTGGCGGGCACCGGCCTGGATCGTGGCCTCAAAGACAGCTCGCTTCTCGACCGACGTGACGCCGGAAGGAACGCAGACGACAACGCGCGGACGCGGGGTCCACGGATAGCGCTTCTCGGACGCCTTGTCGATAAAGTAGCGAAGCATGGCCTCGGTAACATCGAAGTCGGCGATGACGCCGTCCTTCAGGGGACGAACGGCCACGATGTTGCCGGGCGTACGGCCGAGCATGCGCTTTGCCTCGATACCGACCGCCAGGATGCGCTCGTCGTTCTTGTCGATGGCGACAACAGAGGGCTCGCGAATGACGATGCCCTTGCCGCGCACGGAGACAAGCGTATTTGCGGTGCCGAGGTCGATGGCAAGATCGCCCGCATAGCTACAGAAGAACATATCCATCAAAGAAAACAACGCAACTCCTGATGTGTTGGATGATTGCTGGAAAACTACTAGCTCATCATACTAGCGCAAGCCCGGCACCTCACTTGCGGTGAAGCGCCGGGCAAAGCTAAATCCCATAAGGTCACTACTGGTTGTCAGCAGCCGAGAAATCCATATCGAGCGAGGAAACGGCCCAACCGATATGGTTATCGGAGCGCACGAATTTGACGGTGTACTCCTGCTCGCCGCCCTTGGACAGCGATGCCTTAACCTTGGCGGTCGTCTCGGTCATGGACTGATCCATGCCCTCGACGGACACGGTGGCGCCCTGCGGAATCGAGGAGATGATCATCGATTTGGCGTCCTCGGACAGGCTCGAGGCCAGGCAAGACTCGGCCTTTGCGGTGTCACCGTCGCCGGCAGCCTGGAACAGATCGGTGATAACCGACTCCTGCGAGGGGAAGCCAAAGCCGCGCGTGTAGGCAAAGCCCAGACCGCCCGCGGCGATCAAAATGAGCAGAAGCAGCACGATGAAGACTTTGAGACCCGTGTGGCGATGGCGACGACGGACCTTGGCCTGCTTACGATCCTGACGGTCCTGCTGGACCATCTCGGACTCGGACAGCGTAAAGAAGCCGGTGTCCGAGGGATCGGGCATAAACTGACCGGTCGCGCCCGTAGGATCGAGCGGATCGACGGCAGGAGCGTCCATCGCGGGCGCCGGAGCCGTGGCCATAGCCGTCTGGGCAGACAGCGCGGCAAGCGAATCGTGCACGCGGGCAAGCTCATCGGCCTGCTCGGAGGTGAGCTGGTAGATGCCATCGGCAGTAGCGGCGTTAAAGGCGTCGAGTGCGTCGGAGGGGCGGCCGGCGGCAGAAAGTGCCTGACCCATGCCGGCGTTGAGCGCACGCGTGTCGTCGCGGGGGCCGGCAAAGTCGATAGCCGTGCGGTAGGTCTCCACGGCATCCGCCGGACGGCCGAGCTTAATGAAGCAACGACCAAGCTCGCCCAGTGCGGCGGCAGGAGCCGGATTGGCGCCGTCGATGGCAGCCTGACGGAAGGCAGTACCCGCGTTGGCATAATCGCCCGACTGGAACAGCGCATTGCCCAGGCCCAGATAGGCCTTGAACGGCGTGGCATAGGAAGCATCCTGCGTAGCAGCAGAGAACGCCTGGGCGGCCGTCGTGTAGTCGCCCACGGCGGCGAGCGCCTTGCCGCGGTTGGTGAGCAGCGCGCCGCGCTTGCCGTAGGTGCCGTCGTTGAGGGCGGCAGCATAAGCCTCGGCGGCCTCGGCATACATGCCCAGGTGCATCAAGGCGTTGCCACGAAGGTGATCGGCCTCGCCCATAATCTCATCGGGAGTCTTTGCCGCCCCAAGCATCTGGGCTGCAGCGGAAAAATCACCCGCGCGGTAAGCGGCGCGGCCCTGTTGGATCAGCTGGCTATTCAAGGAAGTCCCCTTTACTCGTGAACGATCTCGACATGGACGATCTCGTCGCCGGCACGCAGCTGCGAAATCACATCGAGACCCTCGACCGTGGTACCAAAGACGGTGTAACCGGAATCGAGGTTATGCTGGGCGCCCAGGCAGAAGTAGAACTGCGAACCCGCGGAATCGGGGTCCATGGAGCGTGCCATGGCAAGGGCACCATCGACATGGCTGTTGCGCGGATTGGTGGCAAACTCGCCCTTGATGCAGTAGCCGGGGCCACCGGTACCGGGCATGCCATCGGGGCCCTCAAGACCGGCAGCAACGTCGGCGCCGGACATATCGCGGGTATTGGGGTCGCCGCCCTGGATGACAAAACCGGGCACATAGCGATGGAACTTAAGGCCATCATAGAAGCCCATCGTGGAAAGCTCGCAGAAGTTCGCGACATGAATGGGAGCGCCCTCGCCGTCAAACTTGACCTTGATGGTACCCTTCGACGTCTCGATAACGGCGCACTCGTCGCCGGCAAGCTGATACTCGGGCGTGTAGAGCTCTTTCTTAAAACCAAACATGTGGTTCCTTCCTCGTGCGTTTAAAGCATATTTGTACGAATTGTAGCAATAAGCATACGCTTACATCAATTGCGCACGTAGGTTATGCCGACTATGGCGAACTAATTTTGGGAACGCTGCTGCGGCTTCCAGGAGCCCACATTGGCGTCGTACTGGTTCAGCGCGCTGTTGCCGCCCTGTGCGATGGGCGCCAGGATATCGCTTTGGTGGGAACTCATCGACTCACCATCGGGAATGGCCAGCGAGATGTCCCAGCTCTGACAGATCACGTCGACACGCTCGTACATCCACTCGGCAAGCTGCTTTAAGTGGGCGATGTCATCCGCATAGACCGTATCGTCCTGATACTTAAGGTTGTTAAGCTCATCTTGCGTCTTTTTGATCTGGTCGCGCAGGGCGTAGGCACTCTGCGACAGCTCCTGACGGGTGGACAGTGGCGTTCGAAGATAGCCATTGTTAAAAGAATCGATGACCTCGCCGATCTGGTCCTCGTCACCGTAGGACACGATGGTCTGATACAGACCGTCGAGCCTGGTATAGAGCTGATCATCGGTGAGCACAGTTTCTTCCTGGACCACCTCGGCAGAATCGTCCTGCTTGGTATCGTCCTCAGTCGCCTCGCCCTTTTGGCGCGTGGGGAAGGTCGTCTGCGCGGCCTGGCCAAACTGGTCATAGAAGCCAGGCATGACACCCATGGGATCGGCCGTCACGAACCAATACGCACCACCGCACACGACGGCAAGGACCGCGATGACGATGAGCGGCTTGGGGATATGACGCTTGTGCTTGTGATAGGCGTCCTCGTCGGGGTGCACCTTGCGCTTGGGTTTTTGAGCATCGTCGTGCAGGGAAACGGGCGTGGGAATGTCGACCTTGGGGATACCGAAATCCTTATCGAAAGCCGGCAGCACGCAAGTCTCATTGGGGTCGGCGGCATCCGAAAGAACCGCGGCAGCCGAGGCGGGCGCATGAGGCACCTCGGTATCGATCTGCTCTTGCGTTAGGCGCGGAAAGCCCGCCGTGCGGCCCGCTGCCAGGTCAGATGCGGCCGCGTCCTCGGAGAGGATACCCGGAGCGGGGCGTCCGCATTTGGGACACGTACGATCATGCGGAGAAAGACGGGCACCGCAGCCCTCGCAGAACACGAACTCGGTGTGCTCGGGGCCATCGCCCGGACCCACATAGGCGTTGCAGTAGGGGCAGAACGAGGCGCCGTCCTCGATAGTCTTAAGGCAATGCGGGCAGATCACGGCATCCTCTTTTCGAAGCAATTCAAACAATCGAGGTTAGAGCATAACATCGCCACGGCCCCACAGGAGCAAGGCACCAATTCAACATCGGCAGGGCGCGTAGTTACTTCTTCTTTTTGCTTGGCATCGAGACTTTGATGCCTTGGGCGGACTTGGTCACGCGAGAGCGCTTGGCTCCGGTACTCTTCTTTTTCTTGGGCTGGGCCTGGGCCACGCCCTCGAGTGCGCGGGCCTCGGCCTCGCGAGCGGTGCGATCTTCGCGGCGCTGCGCCATGTCGGCGGCGACGCGCTTGGCAAAACGTTCGGCCGTCGAGCCCGTCGAGCTCACCTTGCCGCCACCGCGACCCAGGCGGACGCGCACACCGCGGCCAAAACCAGTTGCGGCATGACGACGACGCGGCTTGAGCGAATCCATCATCGTGGCGAGCTTAAAGAACACCGAGCAGGTAAAGACCACGATAACAGCCAAGATAACCATCTGGCCCATCGACAGGTTGGCAATAGACAGCAGCTCCGGGAATCCGATAACGCCCACCAGGATGCCGGCGACTACAAACACAAAGAGCACCACACGTAAGGGCGTGAGAGGCTGCGAGATGCGCCAGATTAGGCTGACGCTCGCCGCGCACGACGTAAGCAGGCACATCGTAGACAGCGTGAGCTGGCTAAAGCCAAACACGCGCGCCACAAAGATGTCGAGCGCCGCAGCCAAAATGACCGCAATCGACGCCGGCAGTGCACGCTTGAGTACGTTGCTCAAAAACGCACCCTTCACACGAGCATTGTTGGGCTCCAGGCCCAACACAAAGCCCGGCGCGCCGATGCAGAAGAAGTTAATGAGCGTCATCTGGATGGGCTCGAAGGGGTACGGCGGCAGCGCGATGCACAGCGCCGCCAGGCCCATCGAGAACAGCGTCTTGGTCAGGAACAGTGAGGCCGAACGCTGCAGGTTGTTGATGGAGCGACGGCCCTCGGCCACCACGGCGGGCATCGAGGCAAAATCGTTGTCGACGAGTACGATTTCGGCCACATTACGCGCGGCATCGGAGCCGGCCGCCATGGCGACGGAGCAGTCGGCCTCCTTGAGCGCCAGCACGTCGTTGACGCCGTCGCCCGTCATGGCCACGGTGTGCTCGCGGCGCTTGAGCGCCTGCACGAGCTCGCGCTTCTGCTGCGGGGTCACACGACCAAAGACATGGTAGCGGTCCACTGCGGCATCGAGCTTGGCCGGCGTATCGAGCGTCGTGGCGTCCACATAAGCGTCCGCCCCCGGCACGCCCACCACGCGCGCGATCGACGACACCGTACGCGGGTCGTCGCCGCTGATCACGTTGAGGGTCACGCCCTGCTCGTTAAAGTAGCCGATGGTCTCGGCCGCCGAGGTACGAATCTCGTCGCGGATGGTCACAAATCCCACGGGCTCGGCCTCGCCCACCATATCCCCATCGGGCGTAAAGCCGTCCACGCGCGCCACCACGAGCACGCGGCAGGTATCGGCAAGCTCGGCGACACGGTTCTCGACCTGGGCAAACGCACGATCAGAGAGCACAAATTGCGCGGCGCCCATTACGTAGGAGCCCTGCGCAAACGACGCGCCGCTCCATTTTTTAGACGACGAGAATGGAATGACCGACAGCGGCTCGGACACCTCGACCGGGCGATCGGCGTAATAGTTGAGCAGCGCCTGGCAGGTCTCGTTGGCATCGGCCGAAGTCGCACGTGCCACGTTGGCAAGCGCAAAATCGAGCACTGTGGTATCGACGGGAACAGCCGCCTCGTCCGAGTCCACGCCAAAGCCAACACCCTCAACAGGCAGCGGATACGTGCCCTCGACCTCCATACGGCCCGACGTGATGGTGCCCGTCTTGTCCAGGCACAGCACGTCGACGCGAGCGAGTGTCTCGATGCAGTAGAGCTGCTGTGCCAGCACCTTGCGGCGGGCCAGGCGCACCGTGGCGATGGCGAGCACCGACGAAGTCAGCAGCACCAGGCCTTGCGGGATCATACCCAGCAGGGCGCCCACCGTGGACAGCAGCGCCGACGAAGGCACATGACCGGCCAACAGCTCGGAGAAGCACCACGAAAGCGCGCTATCGCCCGGGGTTCCCGCGGCATCCCACAGCTCGCTCACACTCGAGGCAAACAACGCCAAACCGAGCGGGATCATGATGATGCTCGCAAAGCGCACGATGGCGTTCAGCGCGTTCATGATCTCGGAATTAACCTTTTTGACGTACTTGGCCTCGTTATTAATTTTGGCCACGTAGTTGTCGGCGCCGACATGGATCACGCGGGCGCGCAGCAGGCCCGAGTCGATAAAGCTGCCGCTCATGAGCTCAGAGCCTGGCTGTTTCTTAATAAGGTCGCTCTCGCCCGTCAGCAGGCTCTCGTTCACGAGCGCCTCGCCCGACACCACCACGGCGTCGGCGGGAATCTGGTCGCCGCGCCCCAAGCGGATGATGTCGTCGAGCACGATCTGGTCCAGGCCGAGCTCCACCTCGGCGCCGTCGCGCACCGCGATGGCCTTCTTGGAGGTCAGCAGCGTGAGCTTATCGACCATCTTCTTGGAACGCATGGACTGAATGACGCCAATAGCGGTGTTCAAGAACACCACGAACAGGAACGTCAGATTCTTAAACGAACCGGTCAAAATGACCAGGAAAGCCAAGATCACGTTGATCAAATTGAACAGCGTGCAGAGGTTCTCGATGATGAACTCTTTGACCGACTTGGTCTTGAGTTCCATGTTGCGGTTGATTTTACCGGCGGCGATACGCTCCTCGACCTCGGCGGTTGAGAGTCCGCGCTCGATATCCGTTGCTGCCATACCACGTCCCATCACGTCGCGTCGGTATAAGAAAAACCGCCCGGACCATGCGAGGTTCGGACGGTCTTACGTTCGATGGTGCCCCATGTTGGATTCGAACCAACGGCCTTCTGCTCCGGAGGCAGACGCTCTAATCCCCTGAGCTAATAGGGCCAACGTTTGGCATTATACCCAAGTGCACCACGGGCTATCAAAATAAAAGAAAAAGCTTTGCAATTCCGAGGAAGACGCGGCGCAACGGCCCACTTTAGAAGGCAAAAGCGAGTCAGATAGTATAAACTCTCATGCACCATATATACACGGCTCGCGATGCGGGCCGTTTTTGCAAAAGTTATCCATCGAGGTGAGAGGCACACCATGATTGCAATTTTAAAGCAGAGCGCCAGCGACGAGGCCGTCGGCCATATCGTCAGCTGGATTGAGAAAAAGGGCCTGAAGACCGATGTCTCGCGCGGCGAGAATGAGACGATTATCGGCCTGGTGGGCGATACGACCAAGATCGACCCGTTCCTGCTCGAGTCCATGGATGTCGTCGAGCGCGTGCAGCGCGTCTCCGAGCCGTTCAAGCGCGCCAACCGCAAGTTCCACCCCGAGGACTCCGTCATCGACTGCGGTCACGGCGTCAAGATCGGCGGCGACCAGTTCCAGGTCATCGCCGGTCCCTGCTCCGTCGAGGGCGAGAACCTCATCCGCATCGCACGCCGCGTGAAGGCCGCCGGCGCCACGATGCTGCGCGGCGGTGCCTACAAGCCCCGCACCTCCCCCTACGCCTACCAGGGCATGGGCCCCGCCGGCCTCGACCTGCTGTGCGAGGCGTCTGCCGAGCTCGACATGCCGATCGTCACAGAGATCATGGATCCACGCGACGTGCAGGTCTTCTTGGACAAGAAGATTGACGTCATGCAGATCGGCGCCCGCAACGCCCAGAACTTCCCCCTGCTCAAGGAGGTCGGCAAGACCCAAACCCCGATTCTGCTCAAGCGCGGCATGTCCGGCACGATCGACGAGCTGCTTATGGCAGCCGAGTACATCATGAGCGAGGGCAACGACAACGTCATCCTGTGCGAGCGCGGTATCCGCACCTTCGAGACCCGCACCCGCAACACCTTCGACCTTAACGCCGTGCCGGTGCTGCACCACCTGTCGCACCTGCCCGTCGTCGCCGACCCCAGCCACGCCACCGGCTACACCCGCTACGTCGAGCCCATGGCGCTCGCCGCGACCGCCTGCGGTGCCAACGGCCTGGAGATCGAGGTCCACGACGAGCCGAGCCGCGCCTGGTCCGACGGCGCCCAGGCCCTCACCCCCGATCAGTTCGACGACACCATGCGCCGCATCCGAGCCATCCGCGAGGTTGTCTGCCAAGAGACCATGGAGTAGCCCATGGGTACGGTGAGAAACGCGCGCGTTAACCAGGGCGGCCCCAAGTGCGCCGGCATCGTCGGCCTTGGCCTCATCGGCGGTAGCTTTGCCCGCGGCTATGCACAGGCGGGCGTCCGCGTGCTGGCCTGGGACCCCGATGACGATGTCATGACGGCCGCCAGCATGGGCACTGTCGCCGGAGAGCTCAACGACAAGACACTCGGCGAATGCGACATCATCGTCCTGGCTTGCTACCCCGAGGCATGCATCGAGTGGCTCGAGGCGCATGCCCAGGCGCTCGCCGACGCCACCGACACCGACGCCATCATGGGCCCCGTGGTGATCGACACGGTGGGCGTCAAGGGCATCGTGTGCGAACGTGCCTTTGAGCTTGCCCGCGAGCACGGCTTTTACTTTGTGGGCGCGCACCCCATGGCGGGCACCCAGTTCTCGGGCTACGCTAACTCTCGTGCCGACCTGTTCCAGGGCGCCCCGCTGGTGCTCGTACCGCCCGCGGTAGACGATGCGCTCAAGCTGGAGCTTTTGGGCCAGGTGCGCGAGATGGTGCGCCCCTTGGGCTTTGGCAAGTTCAGCGTGACCAGCGCCGCCGAGCACGACCGCGTCATCGCCTTCACGAGCCAGCTTGCGCACGTGGTATCCAACGCCTACGTCAAAAGCCCCACCGCCCAGGTCCACCACGGCTTTTCGGCCGGTAGCTACCGCGATCTCACCCGCGTGGCGCACCTCAACCCGCAAATGTGGTCCGAGCTCATGATCGACGACGCCGACGCGCTCGCCTTCGAGATCGACCATCTGATCGAGTCGCTTGGCGCCTACAGCCGTGCGCTCAAGAACCGCGACCAGCGCTATCTGGAGAATCTCCTTGCCGAGGGCGACCGCATTAAGCGCGCACTCGACGACGAGGCCTCCCACTAGACCACCTATCACGCCAGGTCGAAAGGACCGAAGCTTATGGCGATTACCATCGATATCGACACCGCACGCCCCTACCAGGTGCATGTTGGCACGTTTTTGCTGGAGCAGGCGGGACCGCTCGTGCGCGCCACTGCCGGCGGCACCAAGGCCGTCATCGTGACGGACACCAACGTAGGCCCGCTCTACCAGATGCCCGTTAAGCAGAGCCTGGAGGCATCAGGCTACGAGGTGAGCATCTGCACCTTCGAGGCCGGCGAGGCCCATAAGCGCGCCGAAACCTATGTTGCCATTTTGGAGTTTGTGGCCGAGCACGAGCTTTCGCGCTCCGACGTGATCGTGGCACTCGGGGGCGGCGTCGTGGGCGATGTGGCGGGCTTTGTGGCCGCGACCTACATGCGCGGCTGCAAGTTTGTGCAGATCCCGACGAGCCTGCTCGCCATGGTGGATTCGTCGGTGGGCGGCAAGACCGCCATCGACCTGGCTGCCGGCAAGAACTTGGCCGGCGCCTTTTGGCAGCCGAGCGTGGTTATCGCCGACGTGGGGTGCCTGGCCACCCTCACGCCCGAGCAGTTCGCCGACGGCTGCGGCGAGGTCGTCAAGCACGCCGTGATCGCCGACCCGGAGCTTTTCGCCGAGCTGGAGAAGACCCCGCTCACGCTGGAGCTGCTCAACCGCGATGTGGCCCGCGTAGCACTCATCATCGCCCGCAACATCGACATCAAGCGCGCCGTGGTCGTCGCCGACGAGCGCGAAACCAACCAGCGCAAGCTGCTCAACTTTGGACACAGCGCCGGACACGCCGTCGAGGCCTGCGAGCACTTTGAGCTCGGACACGGCAACTGCGTGTCGATCGGCATGGGCATCATCACGCGCGCCGCGGCCCTGCACGGCGTTTGCGATGCTGCACTGCCCGGCCGTATTGAGGAGCTCTGCGCCCGCCACGGCCTCAAGACCCGCTGCGACCTCAATGCCGATGCCGTCTTTGCCGAGGCGCTCCACGACAAGAAGCGCGCGGGCGACACCATCGACCTGGTGATTCCGCACGGCATTGGCCGCTGCAGCATCGACCGCACGCCGCTTTCCACTTTCCACGAACTCATTGCCGAGGGCCTCGGCCAGAAGGGAGACGCATCCGCATGCTAGCCCGCATCACCCCGTCCCCGCTTAAGGGCACCGTTCCCGCCATCGCGTCCAAGTCGATGGCGCACCGTCTCATCATCTGCGCTGCCCTTGCCAACGGAGAGACGCATGTGACCTGCAACACCACCTGCGCCGATATTGAGGCCACGGTCCGCTGCCTCACGGCGCTCGGCGCCCGCATCGAGACCGTCGAGGACGGCTTCCAGGTCCACCCCACCATGAAGAGCATTGAGTTCGGCCTGCTCAAGGCCCTTGCCGGCGGCACGCTCGACTGCGGCGAGAGCGGCTCCACGCTCCGCTTTATGCTGCCCGTCGCCTGCGCGCTGGGGGCAGAGGCAACCTTTGTGGGACAGGGCCGCCTAGGCGCACGCCCGCTGTCCCCGCTCTCGGACGAGATCATTGCCGCCGGCTGCGACCTACAGGGTCTGGGCGGTTTTCCGCTCAAGACAAGCGGACGCATGCGCCCGGGCACCTTTGTGCTGCCGGGCAACGTAAGCTCGCAGTATATCTCCGGCCTGCTGCTGGCAGCCCCGTTGCTCGCCCAGCCCTCCTGTGTGCAGGTGACTGGCCTCATTGAGAGCCGCCCCTACATCAACCTAACGATCCAGGCCATGAAGGCCTTTGGCGTTGAGGTCAACGTCGAGCGCATTCCGGCCAAGGACGGCCAGCCCGAGGTCACGAACTTCCGCGTGAGCAGCGGCTCGTACCGCACGCCCGGCAGCGTGGCCGTCGAGGGCGACTGGTCCAACGCTGCCTTTTGGCTGTGTGCCGGCGCTATCGGCACCGACCCCATCACCGTCGAGGGCGTGTCCCTGAGCTCCGCACAGGGCGACCGCAACGTGCTTGCCGCGCTTTCGCGCTTTGGCGCCCGCATCGTGCGCTCCACCAACGCCGCCACCGTGCAGTCCGACAAGCTCGCCGGCTTTGAGATGAGCGCCCACGACATTCCCGACCTGGTGCCCGTTATCTCGGCCGTGGCCTCGCTGGCACAGGGCCGCACCTTTATCCGCGATTGCGCCCGCCTGCGTATCAAGGAATCCGACCGCCTGGCCACCACCACCCGCGAGCTCACCGCGCTGGGCGCGCAGGTGCGTATTGCCGGCGACGACCTCATCATCAAGGGCGTCGATGCCTTTACCGGCGGCGAGGTCGATTCGCACAACGACCACCGCATCGCCATGATGGCCGCCATCGCCGCGAGCCGTGCCACCGGCGAGGTCGTGATCCACGGCGCCGAGGCCGTCAACAAGTCCTATCCCGATTTTTTCGACCACTACCGCCTGCTGGGCGGCAAGGTCACACTCGAGGAGGAATAGCATGTCCTCGACCTTTGGCAACGTCTTGCACTTAAGCATCTTCGGCCAATCGCACTCCCCCGCTATCGGCTGCTCGCTCGATGGCATCCCGGCGGGCATCGCCGTGGACCAGGAGAAGCTGCAGGCCTTCCTCGACCGTCGCGCCCCCGGCCGCGACGAGACCGCAACCAAACGCCGCGAGGCCGACGCAGCGCATATCATCGCCGGTGTGATCGATGGACATACCACCGGCGCGCCCATCGCCGCGATTATCGAGAACACCAACACGCGCTCCAATGATTACACCGAGCTGCGCCGCAAGCCCCGTCCCGGACATGCGGACTTCCCTGCGCGCGTGAAGTATCACAACATGCACGATGTCGCTGGTGGCGGGCATTTTTCCGGCCGCCTAACGGCCCCCTTATGCATCGCCGGCGGCATTGCGCTGCAGGCACTTGAGGCCCGCGGCATTCAGGTCATGGCGCACGTCGCGCAGATCGGCGGCATCTCCGACCTGCCGATGGACGATATGGTCTATCGCGAGGCCGACCGCAAGGCAATCCTTACGAACGATCTGCCGTGCATTGACGCCGCCGCAGCCGGCCGCATGCGCGAGGAGATTCTTGCCGCGCGCGACGAGCTCGACAGCATCGGCGGCATCGTGGAGTGCGGCATTTACGGGCTTCCCGCGGGCATCGGCGACCCCATGTTCGACGGCATCGAGAACCGCATCGCGCAAATCGCGTTTGGCATTCCCGCCGTAAAGGGCGTGGAGTTTGGCATGGGCTTTGCCGTGGCCGCCATGCGCGGCAGCGAGAACAACGATCCGTATCGCATCGACGCCGAGACCGGCGAGATCGAGGTTGAGTCCAACAACGCCGGCGGCATCCTGGGCGGTATTTCGACCGGCGCGCCCGTCATGTGGCGCATGGCCGTAAAGCCAACGCCCTCGATTGGCCGCGAGCAGCAGACCGTAGACATGGACGCCATGGAAAATGCCGAGCTCTCGATCCACGGCCGCCACGATCCCTGCATCGTCCCCCGAGCCGTCCCCGTAGCCGAAGCAGCCGCCGCCCTCGCCATCTGGGACGCTCTCCTCGAGGACGCCGCCCAGCTCTAACCCGACTCACCTGGGTTGCCTGCCAACTCAGCCGTTACGTGAAAGGGGCCTCCATGGACCTTGCTGACATCCGCCAGGCCATCGATGGCATCGACACCACGCTCCTCAACAGCTTTGTCGAGCGAATGGACATTGCCACCGAGGTAGCCAAGTCAAAAATCGAGATGGGCAAGGCCGTCTTCGACCCCGCCCGTGAGCGCTCCAAGCTCAACAACCTCGCCAGCCGCGCGCCCGAGCGCTACGAGGCGCAGACCATCACCCTGTTCCGCCTCCTCATGAGCATGAGCAAGGCCGAGCAGCAGCGCTACATCAACGAGCTCAAGGGCATCACCGTCTCGCAAAAGGCACACGCCACGGCTGCAGCCTCCGACACGCCCTTCCCTCAAACGGCCACCGTTGCCTGCCAGGGCGTGGAAGGTGCCTATAGTCAGATAGCCGCGTGCAAGCTCTTCGACGTGCCGGATATTGCGTTCTTCGAGACCTTCGAGGGCGTCATGCGCGCCGTACGCGACGGGTTCTGCGAGTTTGGCGTGCTGCCCATCGAGAACTCCACCGCCGGCTCGGTCAACGCCGTCTACGACCTGCTCGCCCAGTCCGACTTCCACATCGTGCGCTCGCTTCGCCTCAAGATCGACCACAACTTGCTCGTCAAGCCCGGCACCAAGCTCGCGGACATACGCGAGGTCTACAGCCACGGTCAGGCCATCGCGCAGTGCGCTAGCTTTATCGAGTCCCACGACCTGCACGCCACCAAGTACCCTAACACGGCCATGTCGGCCGAGATGGTCGCCAGCTCCGAGCGTACCGATGTCGCCGCTATCGCCTCGCGCAGCTGTGCCGCGCTGTATGGTATGGAGGTGTTGGAATCCAACATCCAGGACTCGGACAACAACTACACGCGCTTTGTCGTCATCAGCCGCGAGCCGCGCGTCTACCCCGGCGCCAACCGCACCTCGCTCATGATCACCACGGCCAACGAGCCGGGCGCCCTCTACCGCGTGCTCGAGCGCTTCTACGCGCTCAACATCAACCTCATCAAACTCGAGAGCCGTCCCATCCCCGGGCACGACTTTGAGTTTATGTTCTACTTTGACCTGGACTGCCCCTTTGGCAGCAAGGCACTCGACGACCTGCTCGATTCCATCGACGACGTGTGCGAGAGCTTTACCTACTTTGGCAGCTACACGGAGGTGCTCTAGATGACCGATACCGCCGCAACCCGTCCCTATGGCGTGCTGGGCCGCGTGCTGGGCCACAGCTACACCCCGACCATCTACAAGGAGCTGGCGGGGCTTGAGTACGTGCGTTTTGAGCGCGAGCCCGAGGACCTCGCGGCCTTTATGAGGGGCGACGAGTGGGAGGGCACCAACGTGACCATCCCCTACAAGCGCGCCGTCATGGAGTACCTGGACGAGCTGAGCCCGCTGGCCGAGCGCATGGGCAACGTTAACACCATCACACGCCTGCCCGACGGCCGCCTGCGCGGTGACAACACTGACTATTTCGGTTTTCAGTGCCTAGTCGAGGAATTGGGCGTAGAGGTTGCCGGCAAGAAGGTCCTCGTCCTCGGTGCCACCGGTGGTGCCGGCACCACGGCAAGTATGGTGCTGGGAGACCTGGGCGCCATCGTCGTACCCGTGGGTCGCACGAGCGAGGTCAACTACGGCAACATCGCGCAGCAGTCCGACGCCGCCCTGCTCGTCAACTGCACGCCTGCCGGCATGTTCCCCCACTGCCCCGACGCGCCCTGCACACTCGAAGGGCTCGATGCGCTCGAAGGCGTTATCGACATTGTCTACAACCCCGCCCGCACGGGACTCATGCTCGAGGCCGAGCGCCGCGGCATCCCCTGCATCGGCGGCCTGCTCATGCTCGTGGCCCAGGCAGCGCAAGCCGTCGAGCGCTATACCGGCCAGGTCACCCCGCGCGAGCGCATCCTGGACGTAACGGAGCGCCTGTCGCGCCGCGAACAGAACATAGCGCTGATCGGCATGCCGGGTTCGGGCAAGACCCGCGTGGGTGAGCAGATCGCAATGCTGACGGGTCGCGAGCACATCGATCTGGACCGCGCCCTCGAGGAGCGCCTGGGCATGCCCTGTGCCGACTTTATCGTCGAGCGCGGCGAGGCCGCCTTCCGCGAGCAAGAGACAGCGGAGCTGGCCGACATTTCCAAGCGCAGCGGCCTGGTGCTCTCCACCGGCGGCGGCGTGGTCACACGCGACGAGAACTACCCGCTGCTGTACCAGAATAGCCAGATCGTGATGCTCAACCGCAAGCTCGACGAGCTCGCCCACAAGGGCCGCCCCATCACCGCGCGCGACGGCATCGATAAGCTGGCTGAACAGCGCATGCCGCGCTACCGCGCCTGGGCCGACTACATCATCGACTCACGCGACTGCGCTGCCAACACCGCCCAAGCCCTCCTCGAGACCCTCCCACCCGCTCTCTAACCTAAGCCACCACAAAGGGGACAGACACCTTTGTGGTGGCTTTCCAACCGCAAAGGAAGCAACCATGAAAGCACTCGTCATCAACGGCCCCAACCTCAACATGCTCGGCATTCGCGAGCCGGGCATCTATGGTAGCGACAACTACGACCGCTTAGTGCAGATCTGCCAGGAAGCGGGAACCGCACAGGGCTTCAGCGAGGTCGAGGTCTTCCAGTCCAACCACGAGGGCAGCATCGTCGACAAGATCCAGGAGGCTTACGGCAAGGTCGACGGCATCGTCATCAACCCGGCAGCCTACACGCACACCAGCGTGGCAATCCTTGACGCCCTCAAGGCCGTCGCCATCCCTGCCGTCGAGGTGCACATCAGCGCCGTAGAGACGCGCGAGGACTTCCGCCAGGTGAGCTATGCACGCCTAGCCTGCTTCGCCACCATCACCGGCGAAGGCCTCCAGGGCTACGCCCACGCGCTGGAGCTGCTGAAAGAGCATCTGGAAAAGTAAAATGCCAACCCCAACAAACAGCAGCGGCTTGTTCGCGCTCGGCTTCAGCAGCATACAAGATGAAAAAAGCCCAGACCACCATTGAACTGCCTCCCATTTCTTGGACATGAGAAATGGGAGGCTTTCTTTATGCGCGTTGATTTGAGGGTGAAGCA
>NZ_JADMRH010000007.1:0-102096 GCF_015560135.1 Collinsella aerofaciens | reverse complement strand
GGCGCCTTTAGACGCGTGCCGGAAATCCAAGGGTTATACCCTAAGAGCAAACCACCCCTTTTAGGGGTGGTTTTGATTTGTTGGTGCAAAGTAACCTGGCACCTTTGTGGTGGTTGGTGGCTAAGCGGTGGGGAGTCCTGGCATGTTAGCCGGCTGCTGCGGCTTGAGGCGGGCGTTTCGCCAGATGATCTGGATAACGTAGCCGAGCATAAAGACAAAGGCCACGCCGCTGATGAAGTCACCTACGAGGGGAAGCCCCGTGAGGGCGCCTGCGATTATGCCGCCCACGGCTGCCATGGCGTAGCGGTTTTGGTTGTGTCCGACCATGCGGGCGAGCGCGCACCCCGAAAAGGCACTCGACACCAATGCGATGCCGATAACGCCGCACAAGAGGGTTCCAGCAAGCGACAGACCAGCGATAGAGATAATCAGCAGTAGGACGGCGGGGGCGATAGCAATCGTGCCCAGAAGACCGCTCACCCACAGGGGCATGGGGCGCTGGTGGAGCATGCCGGCGGCGCCGGCGGTCGCGCGCGGAAAGACGAGCTCGAGCAGCAGAGCGACAAAGCAGGTCGAGAGTGCCGCGGCGACGATGCCGCCGATGACATCGTTAACGGTGGAAGTATCCTCGTTCTCGGTGCGGTCGATCTTGAGCGCGCCGACCTCGGCTCCCGCGGCACGCTCGGGGTCCTCGGAGACGTGCGCGTTCACGGTGCCGGTGATGTGGGCGTTCTTGCCTAGGATGAGTTTGTCGGCCCAAACCTCGACATCGCCATCGATGGTGCCATCGATGGTCACCGTATCGCCCGCGAGCGCTGCCGACTTGGTGGAGCCTCGCAGAGCAACCGTCTCGCCTATCGCGTAGAAACAGTTGGCGGTGCTGTCGGAATTGAGCACGACATGCTGGCCAGCGATGGTCACGCTGCCATCAACCGCGGTCTTGGCAATGTCGATGGTGCGTGCCGCCAGACGGACGGCGCCGCCCACTGTGCAGTCGCGGATCGAGAGGGTATCGCCCGCGGCGATGATATCGCGGTCGATGGACGTATCGTCCAAGTTGAGGTCCTGACCTGCCCAGTACAGGTCACCTTCGACGCCGGACGGATTGGCGTCATTGTCGGTCGCAAGTACGTTGCCTGCGGTGTCCGTGCCGGCGAACGACGCCGTGGGAAGCGCGGTGATCGCCAGCGCTATGAGCGCGAATGCCATAAGCAGGCAGCGACGCATCTTGTGTGACGGCGCCGCCGCGGTTTGATTGAAAGCCATGGTTGATCCTTTTGTTAGGTGTTTGGCATATACCTAACAGGGTACCCAACGCGCGGGTGCTCTAAAAGAACCTCTCGGTTGCATTTCGAAGGATGGGCCCGCGCCACCTATTTTTTGCGGTGCAAAAAGCGTGCGATGTCTTCCTCGGTGGGGCTTTTGATGTCAAAGCGCAGCGAGAGCCAGCGCAGACCCATGGTCACGACAACGCATACGACCAGCGCGGCGACATTGCTCATGATGCCGCTCATAACGAGACACACATAGCTTGTCGATCCGGCGATGGCGGCGATGGCATAAAAGTTAGTACGTTGGAAAATGCCCGGAACCACGCCCATAAAGCCGTCGCGCAACATGCCGCCGCCCACCGCGGTAAAAAAGCCCATCATGATGCACACCGCCGGTGCAAAGCCGTAGACCAGCGCCTTGTCCGATCCGGTGGCGGCATAGATGCCGACCGAGATGATGTCGAGCAGGGGAATGAGTTTTTCGGGTTTGTCGACGATTGCCGGGAAAATGTAGATGATGGCTGCCGTGGCAATGGAAAGCGGCAGCGCCATTGGCTGGTTGAGGATGTAGACGTTGCCCACCTGCAGCGTCATGTCGCGTAAAAGACCGCCGCCCAAGCCACAGACCACGGCGAGCGCGACGGCGCCCACCAGGTCGAGTTTGTGCTCGCGTGCGACCAACACGCCCGAGATCGATGCCGCGACGACGGCGAACATTTCGAGCCAAAACGGGATGGCGACCATGGCATCCGTGGCGTGTGAGGTAACGGTCATAGCGGCGACGACTGGCAAGATGGGGTCCTTTGGGTTGTGGGTTTAGACAATGCCCGTACATAGTACATGGTTGGTGGGCGTGGCGACCCTATTGCTCGGTAAACGGTTGGGATCGGGTGGGGGCGTAGGTCCCATGTTTGGGGATCTGGACTGATGCTGAACGCGATGGGGGCGTGGCTGAATAGGAGGGATGTTCAAATTTTGAGCTTTGCTCAAAATTTATCCGGTCGGCTTACGCCGACCGCGCTGCGCTAAAAACGCGCCACGGGCGCGTTTTCTTTACGCGTCGCGCCCTGGCGGGTTCGAATCCCTCCTCCTCCGCCGTATTTGCTTGTTAGAGACTCAAAACAAAAAAAGCTCCCATTCTTGGGAGCTTTCTCAACCAAAATGGCGGAGGAGGAGGGATTCGAACCCTCGTGACCTTATACAGGCCAAACGGTTTTCGAGACCGCCGCATTCAACCACTCTGCCACCCCTCCGCGTGGGGTAAAAACAAAGCAGGCTCAAAGGCCTGCTTTGGAATTAACTGGCGGAGAGTCAGGGATTTGAACCCTGGAGACGCTTTTGACGCCTACACGATTTCCAATCGTGCTCCTTCGGCCACTCGGACAACTCTCCGTTAAATGCGAGAGTCAGTATACACGAGGAATCGCAAAGTGCAAACAGAAAAGTTGGCATTTTTTAAAACGTTCGGCCGCGCTTGACGTTGCAGTGGGGTTTGAGGTGCCAAAAAACGGCTTCCGACCAGCGTGGTTGATCAACTCAATTGTTCAAAAGGGGTATTCATAAGCGACTTGGCAATGAATCTAAAAATCTTTGGGTGGTGCTGTGGGCCACTGGTATGCATTTTGCGACCACAGCCTTGTGCCCGTTGACCTGCGACTTGGCTCAGCTTGTCCTCACGGCACCGTATCTTGTCCACAGATCCGTCAAGCTTTTGGTCAGCATTTGGTTGGAATGCGCATGAAACGTCGTGCGAGTATGGGCATATGTGGAGGTCATGAGGTTGTAGCTGCATATTCTTGCAGCCTAGGAGGTTGAAAGATATTATTACCAAGTCTTTTCCTGCTTCAGGCGCACCTTCACGACCTGAAGCCACATTTGCCCAGAGGAGGTGACAATATGAAGGCTTATGAACTGCTGTTCTTTGTTGACCCGTCGCTCGACCCCGAGACTCGTCTCGCTGTTATGAAGCGTATCGATACCACGATCGCTGAGGGCGCTGGCAAGGTCGACTCCGTTGACGAGTGGGGCAAGCGCAAGCTCGCCTACGAGATCAACGACCTCACCGATGGTGACTACACCCTCATCAACTTCCACGCAGATCCTACCCAGATCGCCGAGCTTGATCGCGTCCTGCGCATCACCGACGCTGTGGTCCGCCACATGATCGTCCGTCGCGACGACCAGGAGTAAGACTGTCGTTTTGGACTGGGCTTGTGCCCCAAGAGGAAGTAGTGAGTTATGAGCATCAATCGAGTGAACATCACCGGTAACCTCACCCGCGATCCCGAGCTGCGCGCCACCGCCGGCGGAACCCAGGTTCTGTCCTTTGGCGTTGCCGTGAACGATCGTCGCCGCAACGCGCAGACTGGCGAGTGGGAGGACTATCCCAACTTTGTCGACTGCACCATGTTCGGCACCCGCGCCGAGGCCGTGAGCCGTTTCCTGGCAAAGGGAAACAAGGTCGCGATCGAGGGCAAGCTGCGCTACAGCTCTTGGGAGCGCGACGGCCAGCGCCGGAGCAAGCTTGAGGTCATCGTCGATGAGATCGAGTTTATGAGCTCCCGTGGTGGCCAGGGTGGCTACGATCAGGGCGGTTACGCCCCCGCAGCTCCCGCGCCCGCAGCACGTCCTGCCGCGCCGGTGGCTACGCCGCCCGCGGTCGACGTCTACGATGAGGACATCCCGTTCTAAGGGTTGTTCACCTATTTTTGAGTGAGAGGCGGCTTCGGTTCGCCGAAGTTGCCAAATGAAAGGTATTTTGACATGGCTAATGATTTTTCTGCACGTCAGCCGCGTCGTAAGTACTGCCAGTTCTGCAAGGAGAACACTGAGTTCATCGACTATAAGGACACTCAGCTTCTCCGTAAGTACATGACCGACCGTGGCAAGATCAAGCCCCGTCGCGTCACTGGCGCTTGCACGCAGCATCAGCATGACATCGCCAACGCCATCAAGCGCGCCCGCGAGATGGCTCTCCTGCCGTACACCGTCCCCGTGGTTTCCTCTCGTGGCAACCGCGACCGCGGCTAAGAAGGGAGACGCATCATGAAGGTTATTCTTCTCGATGAGATCAAGGGCAAGGGCGGCGAGGGTGACGTCATAGAGGTCGCTCAGGGTTACGCTGAGAACTTCCTGTTCCCCAAGAAGCTCGCTGTTGCCGCCACCAAGGGCAACCTCAAGCAGCTTGACGAGCGTCGCAACAACATCGCCAAGCGCGAGGCCGTCCGTCTGGCTACCGCCAACGAGACCAAGGCTGCCTTCGAGGGCAAGACGGTCACTGTTGACGTCAAGGTCGGCGACGAGGGCATCCTCTTTGGCTCCGTTACCGCCGCTATGGTCGCTGACGCCATCAAGGCTCAGCTCGGTATGGACATCGACCGCAAGCGCGTCGAGCTCGGTAAGCCCATCAAGGTTGCCGGTGCCCACACCGTTGCCATCTCGCTGTACCGCGAGATCAAGGCCGAGGTTGTCGTTCTCGTCGGCGTTACCGCCGAGGAGCTCGCTGCCGAGGCTGAGGTCGAGGAGGCCGCTGAGGTCGCCGAGGCCGAGACCGCCGAGGTCGAGACTGAGGCTGCTGCCGAGTAGCATTTGATGCAACGCAACAATCTTGTTCTAAGAAGGGCGCTCTGGGAAACCAGGGCGCCCTTTTGTTTTTTGCGCTGAGTGAGTGTCATGGTGAACGTTGCGTCGAAGTCCTATATACAGGACCGTTCATCCGTTTGGTTCGGTGATGATTGGCGGCGCGTGGCGCGTTTTGGGACCGTGGCTGATACTATGGATGCTCGCAAGCGATATGAATGAGGATGCTCATGGCATATGACGATAGGGAGACGGGGCTGACGGTCGAGGACCGCGGCTCAAAGTTGGGTCTTCCCCAAAACCAAGATGCAGAGGCCAATGTACTGGCCGCTATGCTGCTATCGCCCGAGGTGGTCGAAGAGGCCCAGGTCGAGCTGCAGCCCGATGATTTCTACCGGCCCATTCATAAGACCATCTACACCGCGATGGTCGATATGTACAACAGCCGCATTCCCATCGACTCCATCTCGCTGATCGATTACCTGCGAAGCATCAACAAGCTCGATGCCGTGGGCGGCGAGGCCTACATTTTGGAGCTGATGGGTCAGACTCTGTCGCTCGTGAACTGGCAGCACCATGCCGCCATCGTTCGTCGCGATTCGATGCTGCGCGAGCTGATCGGCGCCACCAACGAGATCAACGCGCTGGCATATAACGCCCCCACCGACACCAAAGAGGTCGTGGAGCTAGCCGAGAGCAAGCTGCTCAAGGTCACGGCACGCGAGGTCAAGTCGAGCTACAAGACGCTGACCGAGTTTATGGTCGAGGCCTATAACGAGGCCGAGGAAGTGTGTCAGGCCGGTGGTCAGGCTGCGGGCGTGCCCACGGGCTTCCCGTCACTCGACCGCATGCTCATGGGCTTCCGCGAGGGCCAGCTCATCATTATCGGCGCCCGCCCTGCTGTGGGTAAGACGTCGTTCGCCCTGAATCTGGCGCTCAACGCTGCCGCTGCCGGTTATACCGTCGGCTTCTTCTCGCTGGAGATGTCGGGCAAAGAAATTGCCCAGCGTCTGATTTGCGCCTACGCCATGATCTCGATCAGTGACTTCCGCATGGGCCGCATTAGCCCCGAGCAGTGGGCCAATATCAACGAGGCCACGCAGGCCTTGTCCAAGCTCGATATTCTGATTGACGATACGCCCGGCACCACAGTGACCGAGATTCGCGCCAAGAGCCGCCGCATGCTCCATAACAAGGAGAAGGCAATCATCATTCTGGACTACCTACAGCTGGTAAGTCCTCCGCCGGGCCGTCGTTCCGAGAGCCGTACCGTCGAGGTTTCGGAGATGTCGCGTGGTCTGAAGATCATGGCCAAGGAGCTCAAGATCCCGCTCATCGCGCTGTCGCAGCTCTCGCGTCAGGTCGAATCCCGTACCGGCAAGCGCCCGCAGCTTTCCGACCTTCGTGAATCGGGCTCCATCGAGCAGGACGCCGATATCGTTATGTTCTTGGACCGCTCCGCCGACGAGGCCGAAGCCTCGCGCGACGATCGACCCGACGAGGGCGTTACGCGTATCGTCGTGGCCAAGAACCGTTCGGGCCCGATCGGCGACGTCGACCTGATGTTCCTGCCGGCATCCACCAAGTTCTATGAGCTTGATGGGGCACATGCCGAGGAGTAGGACAGGCGCCCGTTGCACGGGTATACTGGGAATGTTTTGTGCTTCTGCGTGCCGGCGTGGCGCGTAGACAGTCCATGAATGTAAGGAGTAAACATGCCGTCAACCGTTTTGGTCGGTGCCCAGTGGGGCGATGAGGGCAAGGGTAAGATTTGCGACCTGGTCGCCGGCGACTTCGATGCCGTCGTGCGCTACTCGGGAGGCAACAACGCCGGCCACACCATCGTCGTCAACGGCAAGAAGTACGGCCTGCACCAGGTGCCCTCCGGCATCATGTATTCCGACCACGTGTCGGTGATCGGTAACGGCTGCGTCGTCAACCCCAAGGTTGTCCTTGAGGAGATCGACATGTTCGAGGCCGACGGCATCACCACCAAGAACCTCAAGATTAGCGGCAACGCGCATGTCATCATGCCGTACCACATCGATCTGGATGGCGCCTTTGAGCAGAAGCTCGGCAAGAAGAACATCGGTACCACCAAGCGCGGCATCGGTCCGTGCTATCAGGACAAGATGGCCCGCATTGGCCTGCGCATGCAGGACATGCTGGACGAGGCACTGTTCCGCGACAAGCTGGAGACCGCTCTCGCCCGCGTGAACCCCGAGCTCGAGCTCATCTACAACCTGCCCACCTACACCGTGGATCAGATTTGCGACGAGTACCTGCCGATGGCCGAGCGCCTGCGCCCCTACATCACCGAGACGAGCCTGCTGCTCAACAACATGATCGACGAGGGCAAGGACCTGCTGTTTGAGGGCGCCCAGGCGACGCTGCTCGACATCGACCACGGCACCTATCCGTACGTGACGTCTTCCAACTGCACCGCCGGTGGCGCCATCACTGGCTCCGGCGTGGGTATGAAGAATGTCGACCGCGTGCTGGGCGTCATGAAGGCCTATATCACCCGCGTCGGTTCGGGCCCCATGCCCACCGAGCTTTCCTATGAGTCCGAGGCCGGCCACACGCTGACCGAGGAGGGCTATGAGTACGGTGTGACCACCGGTCGCCGTCGTCGTTGCGGCTGGTTTGACGGCCCTATCGCCAACTATGCCTCGCGCGTCAACGGCCTCACCGACATCGCCGTGACCAAGCTCGACGTGCTTTCGGCCTTCGACACCATCAAGGTGTGCGTGGCCTACGACGTCGATGGCGAGCGCTATACCAGCGTGCCCGAGCATCAGGTGCGCTTTGAGCATGCCAAGCCCATCTACGAGGAGCTCCCTGGCTGGAAGTGCGACATCACCGGTTGCCGCAGCTTTGACGAGCTGCCGCAGGAGGCTCAGGACTACGTGGCGTTTATCGAGGATCTGGCACACACCCGCGTGACGTTCATTGGCGTTGGCGCCGGTCGCGAGCAGATCATCAACCGATTCTGGAAGTAATCGGGACTATTTGGCTATTGCGATATACCCCTTTGCAGCCCGGACGGGCGGCCGAGGGGTATATTTGCTTGCAAAGGGCTCGCGCGGAGCGGGCCATTCATCCATAGAGGAGGCACCCTTGAAGGCGGACACTCAAACCATCGACATCCTGTTGTTGGGCAGCGGCGGCCGTGAGCATGCTTTGGCAGCTAAGCTCGCAGCATCACCGCGCGCCGGCAAGCTCTACATTGCGCCGGGTAACGGTGGCACCGCGAGCTGCGGCGAGAACGTTGTTCTCGACGACTGCGATCCTGCGGCCGTGGCGGCGTTTGCTCAGAGCCGCGGATGCGGACTCGTGGTAATTGGCCCCGAGGCTCCGCTTGTGGCGGGCGTGGCCGACGCCGTGCGCGCGGCGGGTATTCCCTGCTTTGGCCCGGGTGCCGAGGGCGCCCAGATGGAGGGCTCCAAGCTGTTCTCCAAGCAGCTCATGGAGCGTGCGGGCATTCCGACGGCAGCCTATGGTTCGTTTACCGACGAGGCTTCGGCTCTCGCCTACGTGCGCGAGCAGGGCGCCCCGCTGGTCGTGAAGGCCGACGGCCTTGCCGCGGGCAAGGGCGTTATCGTGGCGACCGAACTTGAGCAGGCCGAGGAGGCCGTGCGCGAGTGCTTTGGCGGCACCTTTGGCGATGCCGGCAGCACCGTGGTTATCGAGGAGATGCTCGTTGGTCCCGAGTGTTCGCTGCTGGCCTTTACCGACGGCAAGACCGTGCGCCCCATGGCTACCTCGCAGGACCACAAGCGCGCGCTCGAGGGCGACAAGGGCCCCAACACCGGCGGCATGGGTGTCTACAGCCCAGTGCCCATCGTGACTGACGAGGAGCACGCCACCATGGTGAAGGTCATGGAGCAGACCGTGGCCGAGCTCGCTGTCGAGGGTATCGACTACCGCGGCTGCCTGTACGGCGGCTTTATGCTTACGCCTGCCGGCCCCAAGGTGCTGGAGTTCAATGCCCGCTTTGGCGACCCCGAGACGCAGGTCGTGCTGCCGCGCCTTAAGAACGACCTGGTTGAGGTCATGCTCGCCTGCGCCAACTGCGAGCTCGATCAGATTGAACTCGACTGGCGCGACGAGTGGGCCGTGGCCGTTGTCCTGACGAGCGCGGGCTATCCCGGCAGTTACGAGAAGGGCAAGGTCATCACCGGTATTGAGGATGCCGAGGCCATGGAGAACGTGACCGTGTACCACGCGGGCACTGCCGTGGTGGACGGCCAGCTCGTGACCAATGGTGGCCGCGTGCTTGCCGTGACCGCTCTGGGCGACACGTTCGAGAACGCTCGCAACCTTGCCTACGAGGCTTGCGAGAAGATTGATTTTGAGGGCAAGACCCTGCGTCACGACATCGGCCTGCGCGCGCTGCGCGGTCGCGACGCCTGGGATGCCTAAAATCCGAGAGGAATGAGACGGATGGACGAGAAGAACGAAGAGCTCGTGGACGCGCGGATCGTCGAAGAGGACAGCCGCATGTATGGGCACGCCGAGGGCGAGCCTGGTGGCGAGGTCGCTGACGAGCCGACGCTGGTGCTGGGCGATGACGACCCGCACGATGCCGAGCTGCACGAGAAGATTCTTTCGGAGGAGTGCGCCTGGAAGGGCAAGATCCTCGACGTCCACCGTCTTGAGGTTGAGCTGCCCAACGGTCACCGCAGCGCCCGCGATATCGTTCGCCATCCGGGTGCGGCGGCCGTTGTGGCACTGACCGAGAGCGGCAAGATCGTACTGGTGCGTCAGTACCGCACCGCCATCGACCGCGTGACGGTCGAGATTCCCGCCGGCAAGCTCGATCCAGGCGAGGACCCGCTCGATTGCGCCAAGCGCGAACTGCATGAGGAGACGGGCTTTAGGGCTGGTCGTATTCGCTTTTTGACGTCGATTGTCACGTCCTGCGGTTTTTGCGATGAGATCATCCACATCTACTTGGCTACCAAGCTCGAGTTTGATGCGCCCAACCCCGATGATGACGAGTTTGTCAACGTGGACCTGGTGCCGCTGCACGAGCTGATCGACGCCGTACTCGACGGCAAGATCGAAGACGCCAAGACCGTCGTAGGCGCCTTGGCCTGCGATAGCATCGCGCATCGCCTTGGGGGCGCGGAGCTTTAACGAGCGGGGATGATCCCGCAGGTTTGTGTAAGTCAGCGAAAGTGCTCCATTTGAGACAAGGTGGCCTAAAAGAGGAGGGAAGCGTATGGATATACGCGACCGACGATTGAAGGCCAGATTGTCCAAATGGGGCACTTGCAGCGTCGAGACGAAACGCGGTTTGGTAAAACCGCGTAAGGTGATTATGTTTAAGAGGTTTCTTTCTTACTACGAGCCCCAGATGGGGCTTTTTGTTGCTGATACTGTTTGTGCTCTGGTGCTTGCCGCCATTGACCTTGCTTTTCCTATTATTCTGCGCAATTTGACCGGTGGGCTATTTACTCAGGGTCAGGCTGCCATTATGCAGGCGCTCGGCATGATCGCGGTGGGCTTGGTGCTGATGTATGCCGTCCGCTGCGCCTGCCGCTACTTTGTGAGCTATTGGGGTCACGTGATGGGCGCGCGCATGGAGTCCAAAATGCGCGAGGACCTGTTCGACCAGTATGAGCGCTTTAGCTTTGCGTACTTCGACCGCAACAGCTCGGGCGACATGATGAGCCGCGTGGTCAACGACCTGTTCGATATCTGCGAGGCGGCGCACCACGTGCCCGAGTGGATCATCATCTGCGGCATCGAGATCATCGGCTCGTTTGTGATCCTCTTTACCATCGCCCCGGTGCTGGCACTTGCCATGGCTGTGGTGACAGCGGCGTTTGCAGTCATCATGTTTTGGCAGAACATGCGCATGCGCGAGGTCTTTAGCGACAACCGCAAAAAGATCAGTGGCATCAATGCGCAGCTGCAGGATTCGCTGGCGGGCATGCGCGTAGTCAAGAGCTTTGCCAACGAGGAGACCGAGCGCGCCAAGTTCCGTGCCTCTAACGATCGCTACCTTTCGTCCAAGGAGAACATGTATCACGCCATGGGCGTCTACACCGCGACGTATGGTCTGCTCTCGGGCGTGCTGTACGTGATCGTGGTGCTGCTAGGCGGCTGGCTGGTCGCCCAGGGACAGCTACAGGCGGTCGATATGGCGACCTTCGCACTCTATATTTCGCTGTTCTGCACGCCGCTTGAGACGCTCGTCAATTCGGCCGAAACGTATCAGAAGGCTATCGCCGGCTTTAAACGTATGGACGAGGTGCTCTCGACCGCGCCGGATATCCAGGACAAGCCAGGCGCTACGGATCTGCAGGTGACTGCCGGCGCCGTGGAGTATCACGACGTGTGCTTTAACTACGAGGATGTCGAGCTGGGCGAGGGCGATGCCGACGAGCGTCCCGTTATCGACCATATGGACCTGTCCATCAAGCCCGGGCAGACCATCGCTTTGGTTGGCCCTTCGGGCGGCGGCAAGTCCACGACCTGTTCGCTGCTGCCGCGCTTTTATGACGTGGCTACCGGATCCATTAGCATCGACGGCCAGGACGTGCGCGATGTGACGCAGCAGAGCCTGCGCCGCGCCATCGGCCTGGTGCAGCAGGATGTCTATCTGTTTGACGGTACGATTGGCGAGAACATCGCCTACGGCAAGCCGGGTGCTACGGCGGAAGAGATCGCCGAGGCCGCCCGTCGCGCCAACATCGATGCCTTTATCGAGTCGCTTCCACAGGGCTACGACACCGTGGTGGGCGAGCGTGGCAGCCGTCTTTCGGGCGGACAAAAGCAGCGTGTTGCCATCGCGCGCGTGTTTCTCAAGAACCCCAAGATCCTGATCTTGGACGAGGCGACGAGTGCTTTGGATAACGAGAGCGAGGAGGCGGTCCAGGAGTCGCTCGAAGAGCTGGCACGCGGCCGTACCACAATCATCATCGCCCACCGTCTTTCGACCATTAAGCATGCTGACGAGATTGCGACCGTTGAGCATGGTCGCGTTGTGGAACGTGGCACGCATGAACAGCTTCTCGCCCGTGGCGGCACCTATGCCCGTTACTATCGAATGCAGTTCGAAGGTGCGCGTGCGCACGAGCTCGACTGATTGATATGACAGGAAGTTTATGGCTGACAAGAACCCTTTGACTCCGGAAGAAGTGACGGAGTTATTCTCCGAAATCGATACATCCGGTGTCTTGGATCCCACGCTTGCCAAAAAGCGAACCGAGCGCATGCGTGAGAAGGAGGCTGCGGCCAAGCGCGGTGACAAAGCTGCGCTAGCGCAGCTGCGCAGCGAGGACCGCGCGAGCCAGGCAAAACATATCGACCCGCTGTCCGAGGACGATCCTTCGGGTTCGCAGGTGAGTCATACCATTACGAAGACCGCGATGGCCGTGGTCATTGGTATTTTGGTGCTGATCGTGGGCATGCAGATTGGCTACGGCGTGATGCGTCGTCTGAACACCGCCAACCTGTCCGAGAGCGTTTCGGTCGATACCGTTTCGACGGCGCTGAAGGGCGGCCTTGAGTGGGGCAACGGCTTTACGCAGTTCCCGCTCGACTTTACCGTCGATGAAGCCGATGAGCGTACGGGCACGGTCGAGGTGACGGTGTTGGACACATCGTCTGCCAACGAGCTCGAGCTGCTGTCCAACGGGCAGATTCAGGCCGCGGCGCTTGCGACCAACGCGTTGCTCAACGATAAGATCGACCGCGTGGTGTACAACGTGCACGCCTATATCGACGAGGATAGCAACATTCAGCACGATTCCTTCTTTGGCATGTTTCCTGCCCGGGGCCACCAGAGCGCCATCCTGACGTTCGTGTGGACCAAGAGCTCATCCAACGCCACGAATATCGACTGGAAGATGCGCATCGTGAGTATGGATGACACCATCGCCGAGCGCATTCAGAAGCAGGTGAACTCGGTGTCGTCGTTGATTGAGGACCCGGTGGTGAGCCAGACCAAGATTGACGAGGAAAAGGCCGAGCGTGACCTGGAGCATCGTCTGCATGGCCGCGAGATTTTCCGCGGCGGCAAGCCCGATCGCTCACCGTCCGATCTGCTGGAACAGGACAAGAAAAAGTAAGATGTCGTCATCCCGCGTGAGCCACAAGCCCCGCGGGATGATTTTTCTGGGACGGGGATTAGAAAATCATTATGCATAGAAAGTCATAATTATCATTTCGTAAACATTTCGATGAAATTAACGCCATGAGCCATGCTTGCGGTTACAATACCGCGAGGCCTAACTACACACCTTTAAGCCGGTCCTGTGAGACCGGGAAGGAGAATTATGGCGAACAACCATACCGCGGGCGCTGCCGCCCGCACCTTCGCGCCCAGCGAGCTTTGCCAGCGTATGCTGGCCAAAACCAGCAAGGGCACCTGCGGTCCCTGCATCCTGTATCTTGAGGATGGGACCATTTTTTATGGACGTGCATGCGGCGCCGAGGGCACCGCGACCGGCGAAGTCTGCTTCAACACCTCGCTCGAGGGCTACTTTGAGGTCATGACCGACCCGAGTTATGCCGGCCAAATCGTAACCATGACCTATCCGCAGATCGGCAACTACGGTATCGACGAGACCGACGTCCAGTCGGCCTTCCCCGGCGACACCGTGCGCCCTGCGAGCGCTCCGGCTATGCGCGGCATGATCGTTCGCGACATGTGCGCCACGCCTTCTAACTGGCGCTCGGCCGTCAGCGTGCCGGAGTACCTGCGCGCTCACGGCATCGTCGCTATCGAGGGTGTCGACACCCGCGCTCTGGTGCGCCATCTGCGCGACAATGGTTCCAAGATGGGCATTATCTCGACCGAGATCTTCGACGTCGACGAGCTTGCCGAGCGTCTGGCCGCAGCGCCCACGCTGGTGGGCGAGAATCTGGTCAAGACCGTGAGTTGCCCCGCGCCTCACGAGTTTGTGGCCGCCGACCTGCCTGCCACGCATGACTTTGCACTTACTGCTGCCGCTCCTGCCCGTCACAAAGTGGTCGCCTACGACTGCGGTGTGAAGCGCGGCATTCTGGAGGGTCTGGTCCGCGCCGGCTGCGACCTTACCGTCGTGCCGTGGGATACGCCCGCGAGTGAGGTGCTCGACATGAATCCCGATGGCGTCTTTTTGTCCAACGGCCCCGGCGACCCCGACGCCGTGGTGGAGACCTACGAGCAGGTGCAGCAGCTGATCGGCAAGGTGCCGGTCTTTGGAATTTGTCTTGGTCACCAGATGATCAGCCTGGCCTGCGGCGCCCAGATGGAAAAGCTTAAGTTCGGTCACCGCGGTGGCAACCAGCCGGTCATGAACCTGGTAAGCCGTCGCGTGGAGATCACCGCGCAAAACCATGGCTTTGGCCTGCTGTTCCCCAGCTTGGGCAAGCTTGTCCCCGAGCTTTCCGGCGGCGAGACCGAGCATGCGGCCGATGGAGATCTGCGCGTCTGGGTGCGCCGCGGAATCGCGCCAGTCGTGATGAACGAGCGCTTCGGCCGCATTCGCCTGACGCACGTGAACCTCAACGACGGCACCGCTGAGGGCATTCAGCTGCTCGACGCGCCGTGTTTCTCGGTCCAGTACCACCCCGAGGCTTCGCCTGGCCCCACCGATGCCCACTATCTCTTTACCGCCTTTACGCGACTCATGGACGGCGAGGAGAACTATCTGGACATCGACACCGCGAAGGACCGCCTGGCTGGCTGGAATTTTGCCGAGACCGCCGCGACCGAGACCGAGGAGAACTAACATGCCGAAACGTACTGACATCAAGCGTATCCTCGTCATTGGTTCGGGCCCCATCGTCATTGGCCAGGCCTGTGAGTTCGACTACTCCGGCGCACAGGCCTGCAAGGTGCTCAAGGAGGATGGCTTTGAGGTCATCCTGGTCAACTCCAACCCGGCGACCATCATGACCGACCCGGGTCTTGCCGACCGCACCTATGTCGAGCCCATCACCGCCGAGTTTATCGAGCGCGTGATCAAGAAAGAGCGCCCGGACGCGCTGCTGCCCACACTGGGCGGCCAGACCGGTCTGAACGCCGCCGTCGAGCTGGCGAAAGACGGTACGCTCGACAAGTACGGCGTCGAGATGATCGGCTGCGACCTGGCCGCCATCGAGCGCGGCGAGGACCGCAAGCTCTTTAACGAGGCTATGGCCGAGATCGGCCTGGAGGTCGCGCGCTCGGGCTATGCCTACAGCGTGGCTGACGCCGAGGCTATCGCCGAGCGCGTGGGCTATCCCTGCGTGCTGCGTCCGAGCTTTACCCTCGGTGGCGCCGGCGGCGGCATCGCGCACACCCACGAGGAGCTCGTCTCCATCGTGAGCCAGGGCCTCGAGCTCTCGCCTGCCCATGAGGTGCTGGTCGAGGAGTCCATCGAGGGTTGGAAAGAGTACGAGATGGAGGTCATGCGTGACCACGCCGGCAACGGCATCATCGTGTGCTCCATCGAGAACCTCGACCCCATGGGCGTGCATACCGGCGACTCCATCACCGTGGCGCCGGCGCAGACGCTCTCCGACCTTGAGTATCAGCGCATGCGCGTGGCCTCGCTCGCCATTCTGGAGAAGATCGGCGTCGAGACCGGTGGCTCCAACGTGCAGTTTGCCGTGAACCCCCGGACCGGCCGCCTGATCGTCATCGAGATGAACCCGCGCGTGAGCCGTTCGTCCGCGCTGGCCTCCAAGGCCACGGGTTTCCCCATTGCCAAGGCTGCCGCGCGCCTGGCTGTGGGCTACACGCTCGACGAGATCGTCAACGACATCACCAAGGCTACGCCCGCCTGCTTTGAGCCCACAATCGACTACTGCGTCGTCAAGGTGCCGCGCTTTGCCTTCGAGAAGTTCAAGGGTACCGACCCCACGCTCACCACGCGCATGAAGGCCGTGGGCGAGATTATGGCGATCGGCCGCACCTTTGAGGAGGCCTTTGGCAAGGCCATGCGTTCGCTGGAGGACGGGCATCAGGGCATTTGTGCCGGTGGCAAGGAGGGTGCTGACAAGCTAAGCGACGACGAGCTCGCTCAGGCCGTGGCGACCCCGACCGAGCACCGCATCTTCTTTGTGGTCGAGGCCCTGCGCCGTGGCTGGGACATCGCCCGCATCCATGCTATCTGCGGCATCGATCCGTGGTACCTCAACCGTATCAACGACATGGTGCAGGTCCAGGAGAGCATCCGCGGCCTGCGTGTGGAGGATATCGACGCCGACGCGATGCGCCTGCTCAAGCAGTACGGCACGAGCGATGCCGAGATCGCCGCGCTGACCGGCTCGGACGAGCGCTTTGTGCGCGCCTACCGCAAGGGCCTGGGCGTGATTCCCAGCATGAAGACGGTCGATACCTGCGCTGCGGAGTTCTCGAGCGCCACGGAGTACCACTACAAGACGTACGAGAACATCTACCGCACGAGCCCGGATGCCAAGAAGTGCGCGGCTCCCGACGAGACCACGCCGGCGGACAAGCCCAAGGCGATGATCCTGGGCGCCGGCCCCAACCGCATTGGCCAGGGTATCGAGTTCGATTACTGCTGCGTGCACGCGAGCTACGCGCTGGCGGCCCGCGGCTTTGAGACCATCATGGTCAACTGCAACCCCGAGACCGTCTCGACTGACTACGACACGTCCGACCGCCTTTACTTTGAGCCGCTCACCTACGAGGACGTCATGGATGTCATCGATGTTGAGCGACCCGACGGCGTCGTGGTGACGCTCGGCGGCCAGACTCCGCTTAAGCTGGCGCGCATGCTCGAGGAAAGCGGCGTAAACATCATGGGCACCAAGCCCGATGCCATCGACTTTGCCGAGGACCGCGAGCGCTTTGCCGCCCTGCTCGACAAGCTGGGCATTATGTATCCGCCGGCGGGCCAGGCAACCTCGTTTGAGGAGGCCGAGGCCGTGGCCGCGCATATTGGCTACCCGCTGCTGGTGCGTCCGAGCTACGTGCTGGGCGGCCGCGGTATGATGATCGCCTACGATGCCGAGCATCTGCGCGATTACATGGCCGAGGCTGCGCGCATTAGCCCCGACTACCCGGTGTACCTCGATCGCTTCCTGGAGGGCGCGATCGAGTCCGATGTCGACGCCCTGTGCGATGGCGAAGAGGTCTACATCGGCGGCATTCTGGAGCATATCGAGGAGGCCGGTATTCACTCCGGCGACTCTGCGACCTGCATCCCGCCGTTCAGCTTTAGCGAGAGCCTGCAGGCAAAGCTTCGCGAGACCACACGCCGCATCGCGATGACGCTGGGCGTACGCGGCCTGGTCAACGTGCAGTATGCCATCAAGGGCGAGACTGTCTACGTGATCGAGGCCAACCCGCGTGCCAGCCGTACCGTGCCGTTCATCTCCAAGGCCACCGGCGTACCGCTGGCCAAGTGCGCGGCGCGTATCATGGCGGGCGATTCCATCGCGAGCCTGGGCCTGCCGAGCGACGAGCGTCAGCTGGACTGGTTCTGCATGAAGGAAGCCGTTATGCCCTGGGGCCGTTTCCCGGGAGCCGACGTTATCCTGGGACCCGAGATGAAGTCGACGGGCGAGGTCATGGGTATCGCCAAGAGCTATCCCGAGGCATACGCCAAGACGCAGCTGGCGATCGATTACAAGCTGCCCGACCCGAGCGCCGGCAAGGTGTTCATTAGCGTGTGCGACCGCGACAAGCGTCATATCCTTTCGGTTGCGCGTATCCTTCGCTACCTGGGCTTTGATATCTGCTCCACCGAGGGTACGGCGCGCGTGCTGCGTGGCGGCAACGTGACGTGCGAGGTCGTGGAGAAGATCAGCGGCCCGCACGACGGCGAGCGCCCCAACATCGGCGACCTCATCGCCGATGGCAAGATTGCGGTAATCATCAACACGCCGTATGGTCCGGGCTCGCGTGGCGATGGCTACCTGCTACGTACCGAGGCCGTACGCCGCGGTGTGACCTGCGTGACGGCGATGTCTGCCGCCAACACATACGTGAGTGCCATCGAGGCCGTGCGCGAGGACCAGCAGGGTCACGGCAGCGCCAACGACATGGGCATGGACGTCATCGCCCTGCAGGACCTGCCGCAGCACACGGTGTAGGTCGAGCTGTCCGGCCGGGGCGGGAGGGGCCGAGTTTCCCCCTTCGCTCCGGCTGCAAGCAGAGTCGCTCAGGAGGAAACTCGGCCCCTCTCGCCCCGACGCACTGTGTCTAGACGGACTGCACCTCCTGTTTTTAGAGATAAATACCATTTAGCGGTGATATTCAACCGTTCAAGATATTATGTAATGGCATATTACGTCATATGACGTAATATGCCATTAGCAGTCAAGGATGATTGTCTGTGTTCAAGTCGAGAAAGGGGCAAAATGATTAAACTGTGTCGCGTCGATAGCCGGTTAGTGCATGGGCAGACCGTGTTCTCTTGGTATCCAACGCTTGAAGCAAACGCTATTCTTGTGGTTTCAGATGAGTACGCCGCAAGCAAAGAGCGAATTCAAGCGCTGCGAATTGCAAAACCCGCTGATGCCAAATTGGTTGTCAAAAGTGTAGAAGATTCCATCGTGGCCCTTAACGGAAGCGCGGTGGATAAATACGAGCTAATTGTTGTTGCGGGAAATGTACATGACGCCTGTGAAGTTGCGCGTGCGTGTCCAAAAATAACGTCTGTGAATTTAGGCGGCGCTCGACCGTTGGGGGATAGCGTAAAGGAGCTTGGCCCTGCTGTGCGCCTTTCCCAATCCGATATTAATGAAATTAAGAAAGCCATGGCTGATGGAATCGAGTTCGAGGTAAGGCAGGTTGCTAGCGAGAAAAAACGCATCGTAACAAGTTTTGATTTGTAGGAAGAGGGAGAAATATGCTGCTTCAGGCTTTTCTGGTTGGTCTTGCCGCTGCGATAGGTCAATCGGATTATTTACTCGGTACTGCGATGGTCGAGCGGCCGATTGTCCTCGGAGCGATCGTCGGTATTTTTTTGGGTGATATTCCGACTGGCGTTATTGTTGGTTTCCAGCTCGAACTCGCGTTCATGGGGGTCTGGCAGGTTGGTGCTGCCGTGCCGCCCAACGTAATTGTTGGTTCAGTTTTGGGAACAGCCTTTGCGATTACTATGGGTGCGGGTCCCGAGACCGCTCTGACTATTGCTATGCCCACTGCGGTGCTTGCCGGCATGTTTGACAGCCTTATGTATAGCGTTGTTACGCCTCCTATGGCTGTCTGGGCTGATCGTGGTGCCGAAAAAGACGACCCCAAAACGATTGCAGCCGCTATGTGGACCAATGGAATTCTCTACATCATTGCGCTTGGCTTGATTTGCGGCGTGGCTTTTTACGTTGGAAATGATGCTGTTCAGGCACTGATTGACGCCATTCCTGATTGGCTTACGAATGGGCTTACGATCGCAACGGGTATTCTGCCCGCGCTTGGATTTGCGCAGCTTATGTCAATCCTGTCCACCAAGGAGCTGAGCTTCCTATTCTTTGGAGGCTTCTTGCTGAGTGCCTATCTAAACATTCCGACGATCGGTATCGTGGCGTTTTCGCTGATCCTGATTGGGATTCTCAATATGGCTCACATTTTTATGCCTGCCAGTGCGGCGGTCGCTAAGGAGGTTGACGATGACAACGAATTCTAATGATGTTCTTGAGCTCTCGCCGGAGTCAAATAAATCGACCGATAAGAGAATAACCAAGAAAGACTTAAAGGCGTTATTTTGGCGTAGCTTTCCACTCAACATCATGTGGAGCTTTGACCGACAAATGAACGTTGGTTTCTGCTACGACATGATTCCGGTAATCAAGCGGTTATACGATAAGCCTGAAGACCGGATCGAGGCATATAAGCGTCATCTTGAGTTCTACAATATTCAAGTTACGTTTAATCCTCTGGTCGCCGGCATTGTGGCCTCCATGGAGGAGGAAAACGCCAACAATCAGGACTTTGACACCGCCTCAATTAACGCCATGAAAGCATCGCTTATGGCTCCGCTTTCCGGTATTGGAGATTCACTGATTGCCAGTACGCTTCGCATGATTGCGACGGGCGTTGTGACAGGACTTTGCCTTTCGGGCAGTCTGCTCGGCCCAATCCTGTTCCTGCTTCTTTATAATGTCCCAACGATCCTGATCCGCTGGTTTGGGCTTCAGTATGGTTATTCGCTTGGCAGTGGCATGATTTCGAAGCTGAACGATTCTGATGTAATGCACAAAGTTACGTCCGGCCTGGCGATTGTGGGACTAATGGTAGTTGGTGGAATGGTGGCGACCACCGTTGCAGTTACCACTCCGCTCGCTCTTAACTTCGGCGACACCGCGTTTAAGTTGCAGGAAACGCTCGATGGGATATTCCCGGCTCTTTTGCCGCTCTGCGCGTTCGGGATCATGTGTCTTTGCAATAAGAAACAGGTCAAAATTATTTGGCAGATTGTGGGCATTCTCGCTGCGGGTATTGTGCTCGGCGTCCTGGGGATTTTGGGCTAGAGAAGGCGTCCATCTTTTGAGATGCTGAACTCGAAGGACGATGCGTCTGCTCGCCAAACGGTTTTCGAATAGTGGAGCGGCATTTCATTGCAGGCATATGTGACGTGCTCGACAACGCTCACGGGGGCTCCAACGATATAACCGAGAAGGTTTGCTTCTTGGAGCCCCGCTATTCCTGCGGTGATTTTGAGTTTCTCAATACCGGTTGCGATGCTGTAATGGTTGGCGATCAGGTCGAAAAGACTGGCATTGTCTGTGAGAAGCTCCAGTAGTCCGGGTAGAGTGCCCTGCGTTGCATAAATGGTGTCGATGGCGCAGGGGGCATTTTCGATATAAACCAAGCGCGCAACTCGTTGCACTACGGTTCCGTTGTCAATTTTGAGCTCCCGTGCAATGTGGGCATCAGCCTTGATCAAGCCTGTTTCCAAGATGGACTTGGTTGTTTTATCGCCGTATTGGGGGTCGGAGCTCAAATTGAAAATGGTGCTTGTTCCTCGTTTCAGGGTGAGCTTCGATGGGTTTACGAATGTCCCCTTGCCTCGCAGGCGGTAGAGCAAGTTTTGGTCAATGAGATTCTGTACGGCGCGTCTTACGGTGATCCTGCTTACTTTGTATTGCTTGCAAAGCTCGGTTTCGGTGGGAATCTGACTGCCGCCGGGGAGTTCGCCAGAAACTATTTTCTTGAGGATATCGTTTTCAACGGTCTGATAGAGAAGCTCTGGCTGAGTGAGCTCGTCTTTTGCTGCAGGCATGGTGGACCCCTTGGTCTTCAGTTTCTTTAGTACATAGATATACGACAACTGAGGACATCATAAGCCGTTATCTCAAAAGTTATGGAAATATCGATTTGGCGTTATCGCCGAGAGGGGATTTAAGATGGGCAGACAATACGACGAGGCGTTGATTGGCGCCATCTCCGGTCGCTCGTTTATAACCGAGAAGAGGGGACTCGAGGTTCAAATTCGTCCGGTTCCTGATGATGAAAGAGAGCATGTGCTTGACCCACGAATTCTCGAGGTATCCCGCAAGAAGATGCGGAATGTTAGCATGTCTCCGAGCTGGACGAGCCTTATTGGAATGCGTCATCGCCCGGATAAGCCGACATACCGCCTACTCGATGGTGAGGTTCAGCGCGATGAGGTCCTCATGGAGGCAGCCGATCGCTATATAGATTTATTCGTCTGGACGCCACCAAATCATAAGGAGGCAAGTCCAGCGCTAGTTTACCTGCATGGCGGCGCGTTTATGGCGGGGAATGTTCTGCAATTTGAACATCAGCTCGAGTTCATCGCCGAAAAGTCTGGTGCAGTGGTGGTTTATCCGGAATACCGCTTGGCGCCGGAGACGGCATTTCCCGGGCAGATCGAGGATTGCGTTCTTGCTCTTGATTATGTGCGCGAGCATGCCGGGGATCTCGGAATCGATCCTCATAAAATAATGGTCGCCGGCGACTCTGCGGGAGGAAGCCTTACTAATGCGTGTGTTCAGCTCAGGGGTGCTGGAGCTGTAGCCCATGCCTTCGAAATCTATCCTGAAGTCGACCTTGCGGGCGAACAGGGCGAGGGATATGAGGATTTTCCTGCGATAGCCGATCAAGAGGACGTTGCGCGTTTTCGCATCGACCATCTTCGCGATTCGGACGGCCCGATGGTCGAACTTTGTGCACACGGAAAAATGTCTCCTCATGACCCGTTGATTTCTGCGCTAATGCTTGAGGACTGCACTGATTTCCCCCCGGTGACTATCGTGACATCCGAATACGATCCGCTTCGTATCCCCGATGAAAAATGGGCTACAAAATTACGGTCTTCAGGAATCGATGTCGAGGTCATCGAATATGCCGGATGTGACCATGGTTTCTTCGATCATTTTGGCGTGTACCCGCAATCGGAAGACGTGTGTTTGTTGATGGCTGAGAAGCTTAAAGAAATGGCTGTACAATAACGTCTCTCGGCGATAAGGGACTGAAGTCGCCTGTGTTTCTGCATTCGTGGTTCTCAGTCTGATTAAAAATGAGGCTTGCTCCTTGCCCGAGTGGGTGGGGAGCAGTTTGTTTTTTGTAGCGATGCGAGGTGAGTGCCGCGCACTTTAGATCGCCATTTTGCTTCGCTGTATACCACTTGACGTAATAAAAGAGGCAAGGGCGGTGCGAGGGCCAACAGTCATTCTAAGCTCGGATTCGTATCCTAAAAGGTTGTTTCGGTTGCGTGGTACAATATAGCAAAAAAGAATGATAAAATGAATTCGAAAAAGAATTCATTTTTAGGAGGTATGTATGCCTGCTTTGCAGATGCTCGACAACCTTGTTCCAATTAGCGATTTCAGCCACGGTAAGGGCTCGGCTGCATTTTCGAAGGTTGGGGACGACAATCCAGTTGTGGTTCTCAAACACAACAAGCCAGCGTTTGTGATTGTGACACCCGATGAATATAGGGAAGCGAAGCAAGCGGAGGAGGACCTCGCCTTGTTAACGTTGGCACTTAAGAGAGTGGCTGTGGCAAGTGACGATGCGCTTGTTTCCCTGTCTGATGTTATGGAAGAGCTGGGTGTGAGCCAGGACGAACTCGATCAGATGGATGAGGTCGAGTTTGAATGAGTGGGTACGAAGTCGCTTTCTACCCGGATGCTCTCAAGGATATTAAGCGTCTGGACGGCTCCCAACGAAAGATCGTCCTTAAGGCTATAGAAAAAATCAGAACGAACCCATTGCCGCAGAACGAAGGTGGATTCGGCAAGCCTCTTGGAAACAAGGCAGGTACGGATTTGACTGGCTTTATGAAAATCAAGCTCAGGGGAAGTGGCATTCGAATCGTGTACCGCCTCATCAGAATTAAAGAAAAGATGGCCATCGTAGTGGTAGGCGCTCGCGAAGACATGGAAGTCTACCGAACTGCTCAGAGACGAGAACTCGATTTCGAGAAATGGGCGGAAGAGAATATCTAGCTTTAACGATGAACGACGAGTGAGCGTTGGTGGGGCCCTGACGAATTAGATTCGTCAGGGTTTTTCGCTGAACCAATTGCCTTCAGTCTCCGTTGACCTTTCCTTCCAATTCATCAGCCAACGTACGTCATGGCAATTCCCGGTAGGTCGCAGGGCGCTTCGCGGGCGGGCCAGGCTTTATCTGAACGACCTTGCGAAGCAACCGGAGTGAAGATAAAGCCTGGCCCGCCCGCGAAGCGCCACAAAGACCGCAGGGACGGGAGCAGCTATACTACTCTCAGTAGTTAAGGGTCGCGGATCCGCCGCGTCGCCGTTCTCAACAGGAGGTCTTTGTTTATGGCAGATCAAAAGCCGGTTGTCGGGATCATCATGGGCTCCAAGTCCGATCTGGGCGTTATGGAAGGTTGCACCGCCGAGCTCGAGGCGCTGGGTGTGCCCTATGAGCTCGTGATCGCGAGCGCACACCGCACGCCGGCGAAGGTCCACGAGTGGGCTTCGACTGCTGCCGATCGCGGTATCAAAGTGATTATCGCCGCCGCCGGCAAGGCTGCTCACCTGGGCGGTGTCGTGGCTGCCTTTACGCCGCTGCCGGTTATCGGCGTGCCTATGAAGACGAGTGACCTGGGCGGTATGGATTCGCTGCTGTCGATGGTGCAGATGCCTTCGGGCGTGCCCGTGGCCTGCGTTGCCATCAACGGTGCCAAGAATGCTGCCATCTATGCCATGCAGATTCTGGGTGCATGCGACCCCGAGTACCGCAAGGTTATCGAGAAGATGAAGCAGGAGATGGCCGACGCCTAGGCGTTCCGCCGTTTCACCGCAGTATAAGGAGAGCCATGTCCGACTATCAGGGAAAACGATTCAAGGCTTCTCAGATTCCCGATCCGTCGAAGCCGGGTGCTGCCCGTGCGGCACAGCAGGGTCGGACATCCTCTCCTCAGCAGCCGCGCGCGCCGCGTCCCGTGACACCGGCGACGCATCGTCGACAGGACGCGCCGGCCGCATATCGTCCTTCGTCTTATAGCACCGCTAAAAAACCGCCCCGGTCTTCATCGCATGCCGCGCCGTCGGATTACACCGAGCCGCCGCGCAAAAAGCGCCGCTCCATTATTCCCATTCTGCTCATCATCGTGGGCATCGGTCTGATTGTCGCCGCCGCCGCTATCTTTATTAATGCTCAGATTGGCTATAAGCAGGCGAGCGATTCGTATCAGAAAATCGAGAAGCAATATATAAGCGATCAGGACGCCAGCGGCGTGCCGATTATCGATTTTGATGCACTTGCTCAGACGAACCCCGAGATTGTGGGTTGGATTTACGCGCCGGGAACCAACATCAACTATCCCGTGGTGCAGACCAACAACAACTCCAAATACCTCAACACGCTGTTTGACGGTACGGCTAACGCGTCCGGTGCCATTTTCTTGGATAGTGATGACACCGCGCCGGGAATGGTTGACCAGCAGACCACGATCTACGGACACCATATGAACGATGGGTCGATGTTCAACGTGATTTCGGATACGACTGACCAGGCAACGTTCGATAGCATTGAATATGTGTACTACATCACACGGGATGCTACGTATAAGCTGCGACCACTGGCGACCAAAGTTGTTGAGGACACGTATGCCAAGGCGCGCACGCCCAATTTTGAGGGCGATGACGGGCTCAAGAACTATCTGTCCGAGATGCTCGACGGTGCCTCTGCCGTGGCGAGCGATGCGAGCGACCGCGCCGCCTCGGCAACCAAGGTCGTAACGCTTGTGACCTGTCGTTCGCTATCGCTGAGCAACACGCGTGCCGTCATGGTGCTCACGCCGGTCGAGGAATAGATTATCCAGGGGTAGCTAAAACCCGTCCCAAATTGGCTACTCGCTGACAGTAGAGGGAGAAACGATGCTTGAAAATGGCAAATTGATGCCTTCGGTTGATGCTTGGCTGCGTGAGGCCAAGGCCGATTCGTCGGCACCTGCGTGCGGTATGTATCTGACACATAACGGTGTGGTGCGCTCGACGCCCAAGGCCGAGGCGCGCGGTGTCGAGACCGATGGCGTGGCGCCGGGCCACAAGGTGGGCGGCATGGTGTTTGGCTACGACGCCAGCAAGGTGCAGGCTGCTATCGAGGCCACGCGCGCGATGCCGGGTATCGGCTATGTACGCGTGTGGCTGGCAAGCGGTGAGCTTGCCGTAGGTGACGACATCATGCTCGTGCTCATCGGCGGGGACATTCGCCCGCACGTGGTCGATGCGCTGCAGGCGCTCGTTGGCACCATCAAGAACGAATGCGTGAGTGAGGTCGAGCGCGAGGCGTAGAGGCTTGCGTTGGTAGAAGGCTCGTTTATAAAAATGCCCGCCGGTACGTGTGATACCGGCGGGCATTTTGCGTTTTGGGCGCGATGGACGCTACACGCGCGTCGCATCCTTGGGGCTCATGGTCATGCTCTGGAAGCGATTCTCCATAAAGTCATTATCGAAGTACTTGCCGTAGAACTGCGCAACGGGAATATCCGGTTCCGTGCCGTTGACGCGCTGATACCAATAATCGAGCGACTGCAGCGTCATAACGCCATCGACCAGCATAATGATGGTGAAGATGACGGTAGCGGAGTAGCGGCTCTTCCACGGAATCATGTTGATAAGCTTGAGCAGCCTCGGCAGCAGCAGCTTGATCCAGATGAGGCCGCCCAGGCCCCACAGGCAGGCGAAGCCCGTGCAGGTACGTCCGCCGGTAAGGACGGCGAGCGGATCGGGCATGCCAAAGAGCTTCATATGCGAGTAGCTCCACGAGACCACGCCAAACGAGGTCTGCATAAACCAGCCCACGAACACCTCAAAGCTTGCACCGAGCAGCGCACTCACCAAAAAGATAATGATGGGGTTCTTTTTATAGAAGCGGTTGAGCACCATGGTCATGAGCACGGCGCCAAATCCGTAGATGGGGCTGAAGGGGCCAAACAGCATGCCGGCGCGGTTCTGGTAGACGCCCGGGTCGTCGACCGTCATGTGCCAGATGTCCTCGGCGATCAGGCCGAGTATGCAGCAGACAAAGAATACCCAGAACAGGTTGAAGTAGTTGAGCTTGATGTAGCCTTCGCCGGTTTCATCGCGCCCGAGCATGCCCTCGGTGGCGGCGTCGCGATCGAGCATTTCCTGCAGGCGGCGCTGCAGCTCGCGCTCTTGGCGCAGCGTGGGGTCGACGGTGGCCGAAAGCGCGACGAGGATGCCGAGCTGGATGGCAGGGCGCAGCAAGAAGGGCCCGATACCCTGGAGCATCACGTCGACCAAAAGCTCGACGACGGTAAACGCGATAAGGATGTAGGACAGGCGAGCGGCGTTGCGGCGCTGGTTTTTGATAAGGTCCAGGCCAAAGATGATCAGGATGACGGCGCTTGCCGCAGAGAGCATGATGCCGGCGACGATAAGGCCGACCGCGACGAGCGTGTTGTCGCCGAGCTTGGCGGCGGCGTTGCCGTTGATGAGCGCGGTGATGACCTGCCACATAAAGGCGCCGACCGAAGGGAGCGTGCCCACGCCGGACAGGATGCACAGGGCGGCGTATACCTTAATGATGAGGGGGATCTTCTTGACCTCCGTGGCGCTGGGGACGCTGGGGTCGAGTTCGTTTCGATCCATACATAACCTTTCTCGTTTTGCTGTAGGTACAAGGATACGCCGCCGACCTGCCAAAAGACAGGACGAACGTCCCAATTGCAACAATGTAACCCTCAACGGTGAGCGAGGCGCGTCGCAACGGAAACATGCGGGATCGTCGACCCCGAGGCGGTTGCCCAATAAAATGTTTGGCTGCAAAACGGATTATAAGCTCGGTGGGCTTTTAAAAAGCGCTGTTCATGCGCGGGAGTGCTTGTCTTGCCGTGCGTATAATAGGGCAGGTAACGCCAAATAACGAGGCTCTGAGGGGATGCCATGTCTCAAGAAACCATCCGCGCGGCCGAGCGTGCCGCGGGACAGGTGAACGCCATGTCGACTTATGATCCGGACTCCGACCAGCTGCATGAGGAATGCGGCATTTTTGGTGTGTGGGCACCCGATCGCGATGTGGCTCGACTGACGTACTTTGGTCTGCGCGCGCTGCAGCATCGCGGCCAGGAATCGGCGGGAATCGCCGTGGGTGATGGCGGCACGGTTATGGTCCGCAAGGATCTGGGCCTGCTCGACCGCGTGTTCTCCAACGCCGACCTGTCGACGCTCTCCGGCCAGCTGGCCGTGGGCCACGTGCGCTATGGCACTGCCGGTGCCAAGAGCTGGGAAGCCTCGCAGCCGCATCTCTCCACCATCAACAGCGTCATTATCGCGCTTGCTCACAACGGCACTCTGGTCAACACCGACGAGCTGCGCCGCCAGCTGATCGAGCTGGGCGTGCCGTTCCTCTCCAATTCGGATTCCGAGGTCGCGACCAAGCTTATCGGCTACTTTACTCAGCGTACAGGCCACCTGCGCGAGGGCATTCGCAAGACCATGGAGCTCGTGCGCGGCGGCTACGCCATGACGCTCATCAACGAGCAGGCACTCTACGCATTCCGCGATCCGCACGGCATTCGCCCGCTCGTGCTGGGCAAGCTGGTGGACGAGGGTCTGGACCAGGCCGATGCCGCATCCGTTTCGCAGCTGCCCTCGCAAGACGGCGCCACGACGGTCGACTCCGCCGTCCATGTCACGCGCGCCGGCGGCTGGGTCGTTGCTTCCGAGACCTGCGCACTCGACATCGTGGGTGCCGAGTACGTCCGTGACGTCCGTCCCGGCGAGATCTTGCGCATCAGCGCCGAGGGTCTGGTATCCGAGCAGGGCGTGCCTGCAGCCGAAGAGCCCGCAAACTGCATCTTTGAGCAGGTCTACTTTGCCCGCCCCGACTCCATCATGAACGGCAAGAGCGTCTATGCCTGCCGTTACGACATGGGTCGTCAGCTGGCACACGAAGAGCCCGTCGAGGCCGACCTGGTCATCGGCGTGCCCGACTCCGGCCTGCCGCCTGCGGAGGGCTATTCGCACGAGAGCGGCATTCCCTTTGGCGAGGGCCTCATCAAGAACCGTTACGTGGGCCGTACGTTTATCGAGCCTACGCAGGAGTTGCGCGCCATGGGCGTGCGCATGAAGCTTAACCCGCTGCGCGACAACATCGAGGGCAAGCGCCTGGTCGTCATCGACGACTCCATCGTGCGCGGCACCACCATGGTGCAGCTCGTCAAGATGCTGCGCAACGCTGGCGCCAAGGAGATTCATATCCGCATCAACTCGCCCGAGGTCATCTGGCCGTGCTTCTACGGTATCGATACTGACGTGCAGTCGCAGCTTATCAGCGCCAACAAAACGGTCGACGAGATTTGCGAGTACATTGGCGCCGATTCGCTGGCTTTCCTTTCGGTCGAGGGCCTGCTTAAGGTCATGCCCAAGGGCGGTTACTGCGATGCGTGCTTTACCGGCCGCTACCCCGTGGCGATTCCCGAGAGCTTTGGCCGCGACAAGTTCATGGAGGGCTTTAAGCCTCGCAACCTGGACAAACCGCTGCACGTTGACGACGACGCCGTGGTCGAGAAATACGACGACCGCAGCTGGGAAGAGGAGCACGGCGAGGCCTAAAACCTGCCATTTAGGGACAGGTTTATTTTGGTAGGTTTTACCTGCTGTTTTGTTGATTTGACGGCGCGTGACGTTATGGCGCGCGCCGAAATGAACGCAACTATGAGTACCGTCTCGCGCTTGTGCGGCGAGCGGTAGTGGGAGAGGAAGGCTCAGATGAGCGACAGCAAGCATGTGACGTATGAGGACGCCGGCGTCGATACCGCCGAGGGCGGCCGCGCCGTCGACGCTATTAAGCAGATGGTCAAGGACACCAATCGCCCTGAGGTCATCGGCGGCATCGGTGGCTTCGGTGGCCTGTTCTCGGCCGCCGCGCTTAAGGATATGGAAGACCCGATTCTGATCAGCGGTACCGACGGCGTGGGCACCAAACTCGTGCTCGCTCAGATCATGGACCGTCACGAGACGGTGGGCCAGGACCTGGTCGCCATGTGCGTCAACGATATTCTGGCTTCGGGCGCCGAGCCGCTGTTCTTCCTGGACTACGTTGCCATCGGCCACATTGAGGCCGAGCACATGGCAAAGATCATCAAGGGTGTGGCCGATGGCTGCAAGCTCGCGGGCTGCGCGCTCGTGGGCGGCGAGATGGCCGAGCACCCGGGCGTCATGGCTCCGGCCGACTACGACCTCGCCGGCTTTACCGTGGGCGTCGTCGATCGTCCCAAGATGCTCGACCCCGCGAATGTCCGCCCCGGCGACGTGATCCTGGGCCTGCCTTCTACCGGCGTGCACTCCAACGGCTACTCGCTCGTGCGTAAGGTCATCGGCGTCGACGGTATTAAGCCGGGCACGCCCGAGGCCGCCGCTAAGGCCGAGGAGCTGAGCCGCCCGCTCGAGGAGCTCGGTGGCGCTTCGCTGGCTGACGCCCTGTTGGCCCCCACGCGCATTTATGTGAAGCCGATTCTTGAGCTGCTGCGCGGCGGCGCCAACGTGCATGCTATCGCCCACATCACCGGCGGCGGTATTACCGAGAACCTCAACCGCGCACTTGCCGACGACGTCGACGCCGTGGTCACTCGCAACGGCGCCGAGATGGGTTGGGACGTTCCGCCCGTCATCACCTACGTGTCGCGCCAGGCCGAGCTCGCGCCCAACGAGGCGTGCAAGACCTTCAACATGGGCGTTGGCCTGTGCCTGATCGTCGCCCCCGAGGACGAGGCCGCGGTGACCGAGGCTCTGGTCGCGCTGGGTGAGAAGCCGTTCCGCGTGGGCGAGTGCGTCGAGGGTTCCGGTAAGGTCGTGTACTCCGATGAGCGCTAACGAGCAGATGACTGCTGCCGAGGGCCTGGATTTTGTGCCCTACACCCGTCCGACCGGCACCGATACGGCCGAGCCGCTCAAGATCGGTGTGCTCATCAGCGGTTCGGGTACCAACCTGCAGGCGCTGATCGATCTGATCGCTGCCGGCAAGCTCAACGCTTCGATTGAGCTTGTGGTGTCGAGCCGTCCTTCGGCTAAGGGTTTGCAGCGCGCTGAGCGCGCGGGCATCCAGACGCTCACACTGTCCAAGGATGTCTATGCCGACCCTATTGCCGCCGACGAGATTATCGCGCACGAGCTTCTCGAGCGCGGCTGCGAGTATGTGGTCATGGCCGGCTACATGCGCATGGTGCACACGCCGCTGCTGGCGGCGTTTCCCAACCGCGTGGTCAACTTGCATCCGGCGCTGCTGCCGAGCTTTACCGGTGCGCATGCGATTGACGACGCCTTTGCGCGCGGCGTCAAGGTAACTGGCGTGACCGTGCATTTTGCCAACGAGATCTACGACAACGGTCCCATCATCGCCCAGCGCGCGCTGGCTGTCGAGGAAGGTTGGGATGTCGACACGCTCGAGGAGCACATCCACGCGATTGAGCACGTGCTGTATCCCGAGGTTGTTCAGATGCTCGCCGACGGCCGTGTCCACGTGCTGGAGAGCGGCAAGGTCGCAATTGATGCACCCCGCGGCTAGCGGTGCACAGTACAATTTAGCCGAGTAGTCAGGGTGGTCATTGGCGCCAAGGCGCGCGTGGCCACCTTTTGTTTTAGGTAGTCATTGGGGACGTTCTTTAACGACTGGCCATTCAAGAACGTCGCAGGTGACTAGATGAGAGAGGTGAGCGCATGGCGGATAACGAAGCGCTGTTTACGCCTGAGCTGGTGTTTTTTGATTGGGAGTGTGCGACGCCGGATGAGGTGTTTGCGCGGCTCCAGGGCGAGCTTGCACCGCGTGGCTACATTGCGTCCGGTTGGCTCGACGCCGTTCGCACGCGCGAGGATGCCTATCCCACGGGTCTTGCCATGCCGGCGGCAAACATTGCCATTCCGCATACCGATCCGGGGTTTGTGGCCAAGCCCTATATCGCGGTGGTGAAGCCCGCCGCGCCCGTGACATTTAACGCTATGGCTGGCATGGGCGCTCCGGTGCCGGCGCAGATCGTCATCAATTTGGGTATTGCCGAGCCGGGTGGCCAGGTCGAGGCCCTGCAGGCACTCATGAACATCTTTATGGGCGCCGATGCCGCAGCCGACGTGCTCGGCCAGACCACGCCCCAGGGCATGGTCGACGCCATCCGCCGCCACTTCTAAGGTGGGGCTGAGTCGGCACTTGGGGACTGTCCCTAACTGCCGGCTGCCAGAGCTGTCCCCTTTGCACCAAAATGGTGCAGATTAACCTGTCCCCAATGCACCAAGCGTGCCGCGGGGGCTGCGTTGTGACACAATGGCGTTTGTTCGATTCGTGATGCGAAAGGCCAACTATGGCAAATAAGAAAAAGAACTCCGAGGCCGCGCCGACGCCCGAGCAGCAGGCCCGCGCTGCCTCCAGCTCTCGCAAGAAGCAGCGCAAGACGTACGTGTCTAAGACAGTCAAGATCGTCCTGGTGGTCATCGGCGTGCTGGCGATGCTGCTTTCCGTCTCGGCGATGGCGTGCTCCGGCCTTATGTCGCAGGCCGAGGACACCTCGGGCTACAAGCTGACCGGCGGTGTTGCTGCAACTATCAACGGCACCAACCTCACCGAGGACACCGTGACCAAGCAGATCATGAGCATGCGCACGTCCTACGGCTACACCAAGGATAAGGATTGGGCGCAGTATCTGGTTGACAACGACCTCACGCCCAAGAAGTACCGCAAGCAACTCATCGACTCCTACACGCAGCAGATTCTGCTTCAACAGGCACAGAAGGAGAACGGCGTGACGGTGTCGGACGAGGAGGTCGAGAAGGCTTGGAAGGACGCGTGCAAGAGCGCAGGCGGTGCCAAGGCCTTTAAGAAGACCCTCAAGACCTACGGCTATACCGAGGACACCTACAAGGACTCGCTCAAGGAGAGTCTGGCGCAACAGAAACTCAAGGATGCCGTCGCGCCCACGAGCAAGCCCAAGGACAGCGAGATTGTCGATTACATCAACGAGAACCTGTCCAGCTACAACGACGCCCGCCGCTCGTCGAACATCCTGATCAAGGTTGATTCCGACGCTTCCGACGAGGACAAGGCTGCCGCCAAGGCCAAGGCACAGGAGTGCCTGGACAAGATCAACTCCGGTGAGCTGAGCTTTGAGGACGCCGTTGAGCAGTACTCCGAGGACACCGGTTCCAAGGAGAAGAAGGGCGATGTGGGCTGGGATAAGCTCACCACTTTCGTCGACAGCTACCAGACGGCGCTCGAGGGGCTCAACAAGGGCGACGTGAGCGAAGTCGTCGAGTCGACCTATGGCTACCACATCATCAAGTGCACCGACTACTTCCATGTCGATAATCAGGTTGATGACATCAACCAGGTACCCAAGGACATCAAGAAGTACGTTTCTAATGTGGTGAAGACGCAGGCGGCCAGCACTGCATACAGCGAGTGGCTGGAGCAGTACAAGAAGGACGCCGACATTACCGTCAACCCCATGCCCAAGGACGTACCCTATAACGTGAGCCTGAAGGGCGTCACCAAGAGCTCGACCGACGATTCGTCGACGACTGAGTAATCATGGGGCGGTGCTCGCGCGAGTGCCGCCCACGCTATCAGAGAGGATTTGCAGATGACCAACGAAGAGCTGCAGAAGGAAATGATCGCGGCCATGAAGGCCAAGGACAAGGTTCGCCTGTCCATCATTCGCCAGGTCAAGGCCGAGGTGAAGAATATCGAGGTTAACGAGCGCCGCGATGTGTCCGAGGAAGACGTCAACAGCATGATCAAGCGTCTGATCAAGCAGACGAGCGAGACGTTGGAGATGTCCATCAAGGCCGGCACCGACCAGGAGCGTACCGACAACCTGACCGAGCAGGTCAAGATTCTGGAGAGCCTGCTGCCCGCACAGGTTTCGGGCGAGGAGCTCGAGGCCCTGATCGAGCAGGTTATCGCCGAGCTGGGCGCTACTTCCAAGAAGCAGATGGGCCAGGTCATGGGAGCACTCGGCAAGGCCACCGGCGGCAACTTCGATAAGCCGGCCGCGGCAAAGATCGTTGGCGCGAAATTGGCGTAAGTGCCGGCCGACACATAGTTGATGTTGAGGGGGGGCGTGACCATTGCGGTCGCGCCCCTTTTTTGATGGCAGCTGAAGGGCACTCATTGGGGACAGACTTAAATGAGTACCCAATGAGTAGGTGATCATTTAAGGGTACTCATTTAAGGGTACTCATTTAAGTCTGTCCCCAATGAGTGCCCGAGTGCCCAATGAGTGGGCGGAAGGTTGCGGGTTCTTTACGGGAATGTAGTGTGGGCTGCGGAAACGTGGTTCTTTCCGTACAATAGTTCAACTCGTGTAAACGCAGGGAAGGGACATTCATGGCAGACATGATCGAGATCAAGCATCTCAACAAGTACTTTGGCGACCTGCATGTGCTCAAAGATATCAATCTCACCGTCAAGCGCGGCGAGAAGCTCGTAATGATCGGGCCTTCCGGCTCGGGTAAGTCGACGCTCATCCGCTGTGTCGATTATCTTGAGGAGCCCACGTCGGGCGAGGTCGTCATCGATGGTACGCCGCTCACCAAAAAGAACCACCTGGAGATGGCTCGCAAGTACAGTTCCATGGTGTTTCAGCAGTTCAACCTGTATCCCAACATGACGGTGCTCGGCAACCTGACGCTCGCGCCCATCAAGCTGCAAAAGAAGAGCAAGGAGGAGGCGACCGAGATCGCCATCGCCGCGCTCAAGCGCGTTGGCATGGCGCATAAGGCCGGCGAGTATCCGCAGAATCTCTCGGGCGGTCAGCAGCAGCGCATCGCCATCGCCCGTGCCCTGTGCACCAAGCAGCCCATCATCCTGTTTGACGAACCGACCTCGGCGCTCGACCCCGAGATGGTCCAGGAGGTTCTGGACGTTATGATTGAGCTCGCGCAGGAGGACATCACCATGATCTGCGTGACGCACGAGATGGGCTTTGCGCGCCAGGTGGCCGACCGCGTCATCTTTATGGAGGACGGCCGTATTCTGGAGGAGGGCACGCCCGAGCACTTCTTCGATAACCCCGAGAACCCGCGCTGCCGCGAGTTCCTGTCCAAGATTCTGCACTAGGCGCGGTGATGGACATGACGGATATGACGAGGGCGGCCGTGTCGCGCCGTCACTTTTTGCAGCTGGCGGGCGCCGGTATGCTTACGCTGACGGGGGCCGCGCTTACCGGTTGCGGCAACTCCGCCAGCGGCGAGGGCTCCGACAAGGGGTCCAAGCTTGCGGCCATTAAGTCGCGTGGCCATCTGAATGCCGGCGTTAAGAAGGACGTTCCCGGTTACGGCTATTACGACACCGCTAAGGGCCGCTTTGAGGGTATGGAAGTCGATTTGTGCTACCAGATCGCCGCTGCCGTCTTTGGTGTGAGCTACAAGGATGCCCGCGCCCAGGAGCTTGTCGAGTTTACCGACGTAACGCCCAAGACGCGCGGCCCGCTGATCGATAACGGCCAGCTTGACGTGGTCGCGGCGACCTACACCATCACCGACGAGCGCAAGAAGAGCTGGGATTTCTCGACGCCGTACCGCACCGACTACGTGGGACTCATGGTCAAGAAGCGTTCGGGCTTTACCTCGATTGAGGACCTGGACGGCAAGGTCATTGGTGTGAGCCAGGGTGCTACCACGCAGGGCCTGATCGAGCAGATGATCAAGGACAACGGCTTTAGCTGCGAGCCCGAGTTTAGGGCCTTTAGCGGTTACCCCATCATCAAGAGTTCGCTCGACGCCGGCAATATCGACGTCTTTGCCATGGACCGCTCCACGCTGGCCGGTTACATGAACGAGACCGTTGAGTTGCTGCAGCCCGAGGTCAAGTTTGGCGAGCAGGGCTACGGCGTGGCGACCAAGAAGGGCTGCGACCTTTCGGCCGTGGTCGATCAGGTGATTTGCGATCGCCTGGCCGACGGCTGGCTCGACCAAGAGGTCAAGACCTGGGGTCTTGTATAGGCGCATCGTCCAAGGAAGGAATCAAATGCTCGAAGGATTATTTGACGCCGACCGTTGGTCGACGACATTTCAAAACATGGGGCCCTTCTGGGAGGGCTTTGGCGTGACGCTACAGGTGGTCGTTGCCGGTCTGCTGCTGTCGCTGGTGCTGGGCACGCTGCTGGGCGTGTTCTCTACCACTCGCTCGCGCGTGCTGCGCGCCATAAGCCGCGTGTACGTGGAGTTTTACCAGAACACCCCGTTGCCCGTGCAGGTGCTCTTTATGTACATGGCCGGTCCGCAGTTTTTGCAGGCCATAACCGGTGCCGACCAGCCGGTGCGCATCGCGCCGTTCGTGCTGGGCTTCTTGGGCGTGGGTCTGTATCACGCGGCCTACATTTCGGAGGTCATCCGCACCGGTATCGAGGCGGTTCCGCGCGGTCAGATGGAGGCGGCCCAGAGCCAGGGCTTCACCCGTGCGCAGGCGTACTGGTACATCGTGCTGCCCCAGACATTTAAGATCATTCTGCCGCCGCTGTGTAACCAGGCGCTCAACCTGGTCAAGAACACGTCGGTGCTGGCGCTTGTGGCCGGCGGCGACCTTATGTACCGTTCCGACAACTTTGTGAGTCTGTACGGTTACCTGCAGGGATACATCGTCTGCTGCCTTATGTACTTCATCATCTGCTTTCCGCTCGCCATGCTGGTGCAGTGGCTCGAGCGCCGCTCCAAGGAGCGTCCGCGCGGCGTGAGCCTGGCCGAGCTGGGGCTCGACAACGTAGAGGAGGCCTAGCGCATGGAAATCTTCAACGCGACTAACCTGCTCTACATTTGGGGCGGCTTTGTTAAGACAATCGAGATCTCGGCGCTGTCGATCTTTTTCTCGCTCATCTTGGGCACGGTGCTGGCGCTTGTTAAAAGCTATGCGCCCCGCCCGTTCCGTATTTTGGTAAGCGCCTATATCGAGCTGTTCCGCTGCACGCCAAACCTGCTGTGGATCCTGTTTATCTACTTTACGGTGCAGGGTTTGGACATTGTGATTTCGACCATCGCCTTTACGCTGTTTACCAGCGCTGTTATGGCCGAGATTGTGCGCGGCGGCCTCAACTCGATTCCACGCGGCCAGTTTGAGGCAGCGCAGAGCCAGGGCTTTGGCTTCTTTGCCACCATGCGCTACATCATTCTGCCGCAGACGTTTAAGACGATCATTCCGGCGCTGTTTAGCCAGTGCACGACCGTCATCAAGGACAGCTCGTATCTTTCGGGCATTAACGTGGCCGAGCTCATGTACACGGCAAACGTCGTGATGGCCCATGCGATCGACCTGTCGCAGGTGCTTATGCTCTACGGCCTGGTATTTGCGATGTACTTTGTGCTCAACTTTGGTATCTCGCTGCTGGTCCGAGCGTATCAGAGGCGAATGGTGGCAGCGTAGAATGTGGCAAAGGGACAGCCCCTTTGTCACATAGAGAAAGGAATCGCGATGAGCGATCTGGTGAACAAGAAGAGTCCTGTGGTCATTACTATCGCGCGCGACTTTGGCGCCGAGGGCCACGAGATTGGCCGTATCCTCGCCAACGAGCTGGGGATTCCGCTGTACGACAACGAGCTGCTGGTGCGCGCGTCGTTGCGTGCCGGCGAGTCGCTCGATAAGATGGCGGCCTACGACGAGCGCCTGGCTGTGGAGAACATGGCGTTTCTGCCCGACCGTTACGATGCACGTTCGTACTCGGACAAGCTGTTCCAAAAGATGAGCCAGGTGATTTTGGACCTGGGCGAGACCGAGAGCTGCATTATTGAGGGCCGTCTGTCCGATTACCTGCTGCGCAACAACCCCAACCACATTGCCGTGCTGGTGACCGCTCCCTTTGAGGATCGCGTCGAGATCGTGCGCAAGAAGCGTGGCCTCAACAAAAAGAAGGGCGCCAAGCTGGTTAAACAGCAGCAGAAGGCGCGCGAGGCATTCTACAAGCGCTACAGCGCCGGCAAGTGGAAGATGACGAGCGGCAAGGACATCGTCGTCAACCGCGCCAAGCTGGGCCGCGAGGGCTGCAAGGACGTCATCGCCGCAGCCTACCGCTACAAAGTAGCTCAGCTCGAGGGCTAGCCGACCAAAACCACCGCAAAGGGGACAGCACCTTTGTGGTGGTTTTTGTTTTAGGTAGAGAAAGTCAACTGGTTCTGCCGGGGCCGATCGCTCAAAGAACTCAAGGAAGCTCAAAAAAATCAAAGATACTCAAAATACTTAAAGATTGTAGGGGCATAATTAAGTTGTATGAGTTCAAGGACGAGTTCAAGGGAGGCTTTATGGCGGCACCGACGGCGTACAGGCAGGCAAATCCATTCACTCCGATGTTCGGACGTGTACCGGCGTATATGGCCGGCCGTGAGCAAATCATCGATGATATGGTGCTGGCGTTTGAAAATGACGATTCCGATCCCAATCTTTGCTCGGTTTTCTATGGTGCGCGTGGTACAGGTAAAACGGCGCTTTTGGCATATCTGTCGTACCGCGCCCAGCAAGAGGGCTGGATTACAGCGAATGTGACGGCCTCGGAGGGGATGCTCGAAGACATTTTGCAGCGCCTCAACGAATCAGCCGCCCATCTGATCGAAAAGCCCGCTTCTAGGCGTGTGAACAGTGTCGGCATTGCCTCCGTAGGAAGCATGAGCTGGGAAAACATCGATGTTGAATTTGAGGGCGCTAACTGGCGTACTAAGATGAACGCTTTGTTTGCTCAGCTTGAAGCGACTGACACCGGGGTGCTTATCGCCGTTGACGAAGTGGATGCATCGTTTGCGCAAATGACGGAGCTTGTTACTACCTACCAGCACTTTGTAAGCGAGAATAAAAAGGTAGCTTTGCTTATGGCGGGGCTGCCGTTTCGCGTGCTGGCGCTGCTGACGGGGAAATCGACATCGTTTCTTCGTCGCGCGGCTCAACATTCGCTGGGATCAATTTCACCGACTGAGGTAAAAGAAGCGTTTCGACTAACGATTGAGGACGGCGGCAAGACGATTTCTGATGAGGCGATCGACCTCGCTGCCAAGGCGATCGATGGCTTTCCATTTATGTTCCAGTTGGTGGGGTATCGGGCATGGAATGCTTCGCGCCAAGCCTCCGAGGTTTCTATTGAGGATGTCGAACGAGGCGCGAAACTTGCGCAAGAGGAGCTGGAATCGCGAGTTTTCGCTTCAACAGCGGCGGAACTTTCACGAGGGGACCTTGAATTTCTTCGTGCAATGAATCCGGTTGGGACGACGACCAGGCAAGAGCTGGCAGCGAGGCTTAAGAAGAGTTCCGGTTCGATTTCAACGTATAAAAAGCGTCTGGTAGAGGCTGGGGTAATTGAAGAGCCTCTACAAGGACGTTTTGAGTTTGCATTGCCAGGCTTTGGCCGATATGTCGCATCGCTTTACTAGAGGGTCGTTGCTGCGAAGGATCGCTTCGTGTCCCTTTACTGTCTCGATCTGTAACAATAAGCCTGCTTTTAGGGGCCTATCTGTTACAGACTGAGACAAACTGGCAGAGTGGCCTTCTGCTCCGCTCAAACCACCGCAAAGGGGGCCTTTGTGGTGGCTTTTGTTTTAAGCTGAGGGGAAGATTTTGGTGAGACCGGCGCGCGTCTGCGTGTCGGTCTTTTGGTAGATGGAGCTCAGGTGGCGCTGGACCATGCGCATCGAGATACCGAGCTCCTCGGCGACCTGCTTGAGCGGGCGTTCGTCCTGGGTCACGGCTATGAGCACATCGACTTCGCGCGGGGTGAGAGCGTGGTTGGCGATGAAGGCCTGACGCTGCTCCTCGATGGTGGGGGCGGCGAGTGCTTCTTCTGCCAGCTGTTCGCGCTCGCGCTCCTGCTCGGTTTGGGGCAGGCGGAACAAGCCGGCTGCCACGAATGCCGCACAGGCGGCGACGAGCAAAACGAGCGCGCCGATCATAATGAGGGCAACGTTATCCGAGGTCACGAGAGCAAGCGAGACGCCCGACGTGGTGAACGCGCACACGTTATTGGCCGCACGGCCCATGCCGGCCCAGAAGGCGGGCACGTGCATGCGCGGTGCCAGCTGTGTAAAGGTGGCGGTAAAGAACGTGACAAAAAAGCCCGAGCTCAGGTAAAAGACGACAAGGCCCAGGTTGGGATCGGCACCGGCCTCGACGGCCAGGATGGAAATGGTCGAGAGCACGGCAATGCCGAGCATGACAAGCCCCATGTATCGGCGCTCGGCAAGATCAAAAATAAGACCGGCAGCAAGGCCGCTCGCCGCCAAAAAGAGGCGCGGCCATGTTTGTACGGCAATGGTGCCGTGGGCGTTGGAGAGCGTGACCACGTTGTCGAGGGTCGAGAACAAGCAGGCAAGAATCATGACGAGCGCGATACCCCAACATGCCTGCTTGGCGAGGGCATGAGAGGGCTCAACAAAGGGATTGATGGCAGGCCTTTCGGGGGGGCGCTTGGCAATCGCATGCTCGTTGCCTTTTGCGCTGGCAGGTGCGCCACATGAGAATTTGTGCCCCGGGATCCGGATATCTTCCCGTAACATGGTGTTACAGAAGCACCCCTTACGACAAGGAGGCTCATATGCGAAAGCAAATCCATGACAACCCAATCGACCACGGCCGCGCATGCTCGCTCTCCCACGGAACGTGGCGTCGCGTGGGCGCCAAGCTTGCCTGCGCGGGGGCTTGCGTGCTCATGGCCGGCCAGCTGCTGCTACCGAGCGTGGCACTCGCCGCCGACTGGGTCAACGTCGGCGGCACGCAGTACAACAAGGGCGCGGTTGCCGGCGACGAGGCCGGAACGTGGTCCTGGGACGGCGCCGACGACATGAAGCTCAACGGCTACGACGGCGCCGGTATCAGCGCTCAGGGCAACCTCAATATCGGCGTGACGGGCGCCAACACCGTAACGGCCGATTCCTTGCAGAGCGCTATCGAGGTCAAGGACGGCAACCTTGCCATCACGGGGGAGGGAACCCTCAACGCGACGGCCGAACCACAGAAGAGCAGGAGCGCTGTTAAGGTCGAGTGCGGTAGCCTCGCCATCTCGGGCGACGTGACTCTCAACGCGACGGCCGGGACCGATACGATAGCGGTTTCGGGGGACGGTAAGGCCGGCGGCGACGCGGACATCCGCGGTGCCAACGTTAACGTGACGGCAACGAACAAAGTGCCTCATACCATCGGCATTCATACGCGGGCAGGCAACATAACCATTAACGAGGGCGCCGACGTCCACGTCGAGGCGGAGGCGAATGGGGGGCTCAATGCCGTTGCAGTCTATGCCGAAAACATCTCCTCCGAGCATGGAGGCTGCATCGCGGTGGATAACGCAAAATTAGATGCGGCGGCGCGTAATGCAAACATGTTGTCGGTCGCCCTGTATTCGTTCGGGGGTAAGGATACATATTTGAGTATTACCAACGGGGCGGATGTTACGCTCGTGGCGAGTGATAGTGTCGAGGTTTTGGATGGTGTTTGGATGCGCGCGCAGGACGGCGTGTCGCGGGTGCTCGTCGAGAATTCGAGCCTTACAGTTCGATGCGGTGACGGAACTGGCCACAGTCGTAAACATGGCTACGGAATATATTCCCAGTCCGGCTCCCAGTCCGCCATCCCTCGAATTGACATCATTAATTCAAATGTTGAGGTGTCGGGTAATGCAGCGGCAATCTACGCTGTCAATCAAGGTGATGCAGCCCCTTGTCTCTCAATTGATGGCGGATCGGTAGTTGCGACTCCCGCCGGCGGCACTGTGCGAGAAACTACGGGAAACGGACTCGTCATCGGTGTTCCCGGGTCGTCTGTCATCCAGGACATTAGAACTTCCGACGAGGTCGCCCGCAGCGTGGTAATCAGCTCCGGAGATGCGGTCGAACCCGAGCCCACCCCGCAGCCTGAACCCACCCCGGCCCCCACGCCACAGCCGGGCGGCGGCAGCGGGACCGCCGTGCCGTCCGTGACGCCGACTCAGGCGAGTTTCACGGCTGCTGCCTCCAAGCCGGCCGCGAAGGCCACCGCTGCCCAGAAGTCCGTGGGCACTCTGGCCGCCACGGGCGACAACGCCGCGACGGCGGCCGCCGCCCTTGGCATCGCCGGCGCAACCGTTGCCGCTGCCGGCATCGCCGCAACCAAGTGCCGCAAGCGCTAGGCTTTTGGTGGCAGCGCCCATTCTCGGCTTTTACAAAATCTCAATCTGTAACACCAAACCTGATAGTTGGGCTCTAGGTGTTACAGATTGAGACGAACTGTTCAGCCGCTAACCTAACGTCTCGATCTGTAACACGTGGCGAGGAATTTGGTCTCTAACTGTTACAGATTGAGACAAAACGACCGGCCAAGTCCCCGACCACCACAAAGGTGCCTGTCCCCTTTGCGGTGGTCGGTCGACCGGCATAGAAAAAAAGTCCCCGCCGGGCGTGTGCTCGACGGGGACTTTGCCGTTTGGTGGCTAGCGCTGCAGGTGATTACTCGCCCAGCAGGCTCTTGGTGATGGAAGCGGCGGCCTTCTTGCCGGCGCCCATCGCCAGAATGACCGTAGCAGCACCGGTGACGATGTCGCCGCCGGCCCAGATGCGGGGATCGGTGGTCTGGCCGGTCTCCTCGTCGGCAACGATGTAGCCCCACTTGTTGAGCTCCATCTTGCCGCCGATCTTGGCAGCGAAGGGGTTGGCGTTGGTGCCAATAGCCGAGATCGCGACGTCGCAGGGGATCTCCTCGATGGCGCCCTCGATGGGCACCGGGCGACGGCGGCCGGACTCGTCAGGCTCGCCGAGCTCCATCTTCTGGACCTTGACGGCGCACACGGAGCCGTCCTCGCCAGCGACAAACTCGAGCGGGGAGACGAGCGGCAGAACCTCGACGCCCTCGGCCTTAGCATGGTGCAGCTCGGCACGACGGCAGGGCATCTCGTCCTCGGTACGACGGTAGGCGATGATGGCGTGCTCGGCGCCCAGGCGCTTGGCAGTACGGACGGCGTCCATAGCCACGTTGCCGCCACCAAAGACGACGACGTTCTTGCCGTGCTTGGTGGGGGTGTCGTACTCGGGGAACTTGTTGGCCTTCATCAGGTTCACGCGGGTGAGGTACTCGTTAGCGAAGAAGACGTTGGGCAGGTTCTCGCCGGGGACGTTGAGGAACTTGGGCAGGCCAGCGCCGGTCGCCACGTAGATGGCGTCGAAGCCCTGCTCGAACAGCTCCTCGGCCGTGGCCATGTTGCCCACGACGGAGTTGTACTCAAACTTGACGCCCATGTCCTCCAGGCCGTCAATCTCGCGCTTGACGACTGCCTTGGGCAGACGGAACTCGGGGATGCCGTAGACCAGCACGCCGCCGCCGGTGAAGAAGGCCTCAAAGACGGTGACGTCAAAGCCGTTACGGGCGAGCTCGCCGGCGCAGGTGATGCCGGACGGGCCGGAGCCCACGACGGCGACCTTCTTGCCGTTCTTGGGAGCCATCTTGGGCGTGGAGGCGAGCTCGGGGCGGTCACCCAGGAAGCGCTCGAGCTGGCCGATGGCCACGGGCTCGGACTTCTTGCCACGGATGCACTTGCCCTCGCACTGGTTCTCCTGCGGGCAGACGCGGCCGCAGATGGCGGGAAGCATGGAGTCCTCGCGGATGGTATCGAGAGCGCCGCCGAAGTCCTTCTCGCGGATCTGCTCGATAAAGCGGGGGATGTTGATGTTGACGGGGCAGCCCTCAACACAGAACGGCTTCTTGCAGTTGAGGCAGCGCTCGGCCTCGGCCAGCGCCATCTCCTCGGTGAAGCCCTTGTCGACGGGGCGGAAGTCGCAGGCGCGCTCGGCAGCCGGCTCCTCGTTATCGGGGGTGCGGGGCGACTTCATATCGGCAACGAAACGACCGTTAACTAGTGGCATGCGCAGCTCTTTTCCTCATAGGCCTTGAGGGACGCGCCCTCTTCGGAACGATAAGCGGCCTGGCGGGCACGAAGGTCATCCCAGTCGACCAGGGTGGCATCGAAGTCGGGGCCGTCGACGCAAGCGAACTTGGTCACGCCGCCCACCTCGACGCGGCAGCAGCCGCACATACCGGTGCCGTCAACCATGATGGGGTTGAGCGACGCGGTGATGGGGGTGTCGTACTTCTGGGCGGTGAGGGTCGAGAACTTCATCATCGGAACGGGGCCGACGCAGAAGACCTGGCTCACGGCCTTGTCCTGCAGCAGGCGCTCCAGCGGAGCGGTGACAACGCCCTGCTCGCCGTAGGAGCCGTCGTCAGTGGTGATGTGGATGTGGTCCTCGTCGAGGAGCTCGCGGAACTGGTCCTCCATGAGCAGGAGGTCCTTGGTGCGGGCGCCCATGATGGCGTGCACCTCGTGGCCGGTCTCGACCAGGTGCTTGGCGACCGGGAAGGCAATTGCCAGGCCGACGCCGCCGCCAATGACGGCGCAGGGGCCCTCGGCCATCTCGGTGGGAACGCCCAGCGGGCCCACGACGTCGCGCAGCGACTCGCCGGCCTCGTAGGTGGACAGCATCTCGGTGGTCTTGCCGATCACCATGAAGATGAACTCGACCCAGCCCTCGTCACCGTTCCAGCCGGCCAGGGTAAACGGGACGCGCTCGCCCGTCTCGTTGGCGCGAACCATGAGGAACTGTCCAGCGTGCGCATGCTTGGCGATTGCGGGCGCCTCGATGCGGAACTTGAACACCTTCTCCGAGAACTGCGTCTTCTCCAGGATCTTATACATAGAACCCCTCTCTTGTTAGGGCCGCCGAACCGTGCCTCCACGGAAATGGACGGTAGCCCGAATAAAACCGTACGTGCACAGGCGTTGTGCAGACATACGGTGCAAATTATACCCTCATGGACATGTCGCTTACGTGTGTCTTCGGCGGTTGGGAAAAGGGTTTATCCACTTCGACCTACCAAATAGGGACAGGTTTATTTTGGTCGGTTTTATCAGGCAAAACAGCAAAGGGGCCGGCCTCGTGTCGTGATGAGGCCGGCCCCCTTTGGGGCGCTATGTGTGTATGGCAGTGCGGGGTTTATTGCGATGTGCCGACTGTGGCGTTTCCGTAGATAAAACCTGCCAAAATAAACCTGTCCCTAAACGGTAGGTTTTAGTGCTTGCCGTTGGCGGAGGCGGCGCCGTTGACGTGGTCGCGGGCGTAGATTACGCCGTGGACGATGGCCAGACCGGCGGCATCTGCGGCGCGGGCGCAGGTGTCCTGGAAGTCCTCGGCCTCGCGGGCGCGCAGCTGCTTGAGCACATAGTCTGCCACGGCCATCTTGCCGGGAGGGTTGCCGATGCCGGTGCGGATACGGCTAAAGTCGCGGCTGCCCATCTTGTCGATGATGGAGCGCAGGCCGTTGTGACCGGCATGGCCTCCGCCCACCTTGACGCGCACGTCACCGGCGGGAATGTCGAGCTCGTCGTGAATCACGAGCAGCTCCTCGGCCTTGATCTTGTACTCGCGGCAGAGCTTGGAGATGGGGCCACCCGAGGTATTCATATACGACTGCGGCTTGACCAGCACGATCTGGCGCTTGCCGTTCTCTTCCTCGGCATCGTTGATATTAATGAGCGCGACCTCGGCGCCTGCCTGGTTTTTCCAGTACGTGACGCCGGCCTGACGGGCCAGCTCGTCGATTGCCTTAAAGCCGGCGTTGTGGCGGGTCTCGGCATATTCCTCGCCCGGGTTGCCAAGTCCGGCAACCATGCGAATCTTAAGCGGCTGTGCAGCTGCCATGTTTGTCCTCCGTTACGTAAATAGTTCAATCAACGACAAAGGCTACCACGCCCGCCGAAGGCGAGACTTCGTTTCAGCGAAATCCCACCAGACAAAAGCACGGCTGCGGCAGAGCAAGCCGTCGGAACAGAAGAAACCCCCGCGCGACCTTTGCGAAGCAAGGGGGAGCGCGGGGGTTTCTTCTGTTCCGACGGCGATGCGCCGGGTTGCAAGGACGATGCGACTACAGCGCGAAGTCGCCGCCGACGAGCGTGGAGACGGGCTCCTCGTGGTAAACGGCGGAGATGGCCTGAGCGAACTCCTCGGCGACCGAGATGGTCTTGATCTTGCCGCCGACCTCGACGGGAATGGCGTCGGTGACGACGCACTCGACGATGGGGGCATCGTTCAGGCGCTCGATGGCCGGGCCGGAGAAGATGCCGTGGGTGGCGCAGACGTAGATGTCGCCAGCGCCCATAGCCTTGAGCTCCTTGACGTTGGCGCACAGGGTGCCAGCGGTGTCGATCATGTCGTCGTTGATGATGCAGGTCTTGCCCTTGATGTCACCGATGATGCCCATGACTTCGGCGGCGTTGTGGCGCGGACGGCCCTTGTGGGCGATGGCCAGGTCGCAGCCGAGCATGTCGGACAGCTTCTTGGCGGCCTTGGCGCGACCCACGTCGGGGGAGACGACAACCAGGTTGTCGGTGTCGAAGTTCATGGCGTTGTAGTACTGGCCAAACAACGGCAGTGCGGACAGGTGGTTGACCGGGATATCAAAGAAGCCCTGGATCTGACCCTGGTGCAGGTCGAGGGTGATGATGCGGTCGACGCCGGCGCGCTCGAGCAGGTTGGCGACGAGGCGGGCGGTGATGGGCTCGCGCGGGCCGGCCTTGCGGTCCTGGCGGGCATAGCCGTAGTGGGTGATAACGGCGGTGATGGAGCGGGCGGATGCACGCTTGGCAGCGTCGGTGGCGATGAGCAGCTCCATGAGCATGTCGTTGACGTTGCCGCCGGCCACGGACTGAATCAGGAAGACGTCGGCGCCGCGGACGGTCTCGTCGTAGCGGGCGTAAATCTCACCATTGGCGAACTGCTTTAGCGTAAGGCCCGAAAGCTCGACCCCAAGGTACTCAGCAATCTTCTGAGCGAGGGGACGGTTGGAGGAACCGGAATACACGCGGATGGACTTGCGCATATTCTCCGACTTCTCGGGATCATTAATCGGCATTACCCTTCTCCTTTATACATCGAATGCCATATAGATGCCTTGTTGCATTGTAACCGCGCGGCGGGGTTTATCGGGTCCTGATAACGTCTTTACCGCCAACGGACACGAACCGACCACTCATCCGGTTGCGCAGGTCACGATAGAAAAAGGAGCCGCCCCCATGGAGCAGCTCCTTTTGTGCTTGGTAAAACGTTATGCCTCGTCGTCCTCGTGCAGACGGCGGCGATAATCGGCGGCCCAGCCCTCAATATTTACCTGACGGGCGCGGCCCAGACCGAGTGCGTCGGCCGGGACCGGCTCGGTGATGACGGAGCCGGCGGCCACGAGTGCACCGTCGCCAATCTGGGCGGGCGCGACCATCATGGTGTCGGAACCGATGAAGGCATCCTTGCCGATAACGGTCTTGTGCTTGTGGACGCCGTCGTAGTTGCAGGTGATGGAGCCCGCGCCCACGTTGACGCCGGAGCCCATGGTGGTGTCGCCGATGTAGGACAGGTGGGGCACCTTGGAGCCCTCGCCGATCGTGGACTTCTTGATCTCCACGTGCGTGCCGGCCTTGGAGCCGTCGAGCATGTGGGTGCCCGGGCGCAGGTAGGCGCGCGGGCCGCAGTCGACGCCGTTCTCGATGACGGCCTCGATGGCGATGGTCTCATCGATGGTGCAGCCGCTGCCGACGGTGGTGTCGGTGAGGCGGCTGTTGGGGCCGAGCTGGCACTCCTCGCCCACGGTGACGTGGCCGATCAGGTGCGTCTGCGGCCACACGACGGTGTCGCGGCCGATGGTGGCGTCGGGGCCGATCCAGGCCTGCGTGGGGTCGATGAAGGTAACGCCCTCGGCCATCCAGTGCTCGTTGATGCGGTCGCGCGCGATGGCGGTGAGCTGTGCGAGCTGGATGCGGCTGTTGACGCCCAAGCCGTCGCGGTAGTCGTCACAGTGGAAGATGGAGACCGCCTGGCCGTGACCCTTGAGGATTTCGAGCATGTCGGGCAGGTAGTACTCGGACTGCGCGTTGTCGTTGCCGATCTCGTTGATGTGTGCGGCGAGCTGCGCGCCGTCGAAGGCGTAGCAGCCGGCGTTGCACTCGAGCAGCGTGGCGGCCTGCTCGGGCGTGCAGTCCTTCTGCTCGATGATGCGCTCGATCTGGCCGTCGGCGCCCAGCTTGATGCGGCCGTAGCCGAAAGGATCGGGCGGGGTCATGGTCATGACGGTGCAGGCGAGCTCGCCGGTAGCGACGGTCTGCGCGAACTTGGCGACGGTGTCGGCGGTGATGAGCGGCAAGTCGCCGTTGAGCACGACGACGGGGCCTTGCGTGATGCCGCAGGCCTCGAGCGCGACCTTCACGGCGTGACCGGTGCCCAGGCGCTCGGTCTGCTCGACGCACTCGACCTTGGTGGCGCTGTTGGCGTAGGCGCCGTCGATGAGGGCGCGCATCTCGTCGGCGTGGCTGCCGATGACAACCACGACGCGGCTGCAGCCGGCCTTGATGGTAGCGTCGACGATCCACTGGACCATGGGCTTACCCAGGATCTTGTGCGAAACCTTGCAGTGGTTCGACTTCATGCGGGTGCCCTCGCCGGCAGCGAGGATAATTGCGGTTGCGTCCATGTGATCTCCTGTTACGTTATAGAGACGTGTGTTTGGAAACGATACACGGCGCAATATGATACCGCAGGCATATGACGAGCGCGTAACGATTGGTTTGCGGCGGTTGAGGCTTGCGCCGCCGGCGTGGCGTTTGCGCTGCTTGCGTGCGGCGTTGGCGGTGCTGCGGAGCTGTCGTTTGAGCGAGGGGACGGGGGTACCCGTGGACAACATACGAGAGGAGTTTGGCTGCGAGCCCGTCGCGGCATTCTCGATGTCGCATCCGGCTGTGCCGGCACTCTATATAGTGCTGACGCTGGGGCTCACTATGTTCTCGATGCAGCCGGCGCTGATTGCGCTGTCACTTGCGGGCGGGCTGGCGTATGGATTTGCGACGCGTGGGGCTGCCCGCACGCTGGGCGCACTCCGCTGGCAGCTGCCGGTGATTTTGATCGTTGCGGTGCTCAATCCGCTGTTTAGCGCCTCGGGCTCGACGGAGCTGTTCCGTATTGGCATGCGCGCGGTGTATCTGGAGAGCATGGTATACGGCCTGTGCATGGGCGGGCTGTTTGTGGCGAGCGTGCTGTGGTTTGAGGCGGCGGCGTCGATGCTCGAATACGACAAGGTGCTTGCGCTGCTGGGCAATGCCGCACCGGTGATTGCGCTCATGATCTCGATGTGCATGAGGCTTATCCCGCAGTTTTTGCGCCGTGGTCGTACGGTGTTGGCGGTGCAGGATGCGATTGATGTGCCGGGCCGCGCGCCGGCCGACCCCGTGCGTTCGCGCTTGCGGGCATCGAGTGTGTTGATGGGCTGGGGCATGGAAGATTCGCTGGAGTGCGCGGACGCGATGCGCTCGCGCGGGTGGGGTGCCGCGACGCGTCGTACGACGTATGCGCGGTATCGACTGGGGCGCAGCGACGTTGCCGCGCTGGTTGGGCTTGCGTTGTTTGGCGTGGCCACGGCGGCAGTGGCGTGGACCGCGACGACGCAGTATTCGTTTTATCCGCAGCTCTCGGTGCCGGCGCCGTGGCCGGGCTATGTCGTGTACGCTGCCTGGATGGTGCTGCCTTGTGCGTTGCATGCGATTGATGAGAAGAGGTTTGGCTGATGGCTCGGTTGGATAGCTGCTCGGTAACGGGCGGGGCGTGCGGCTCCGATGTGCCTGCGATTGAGGTACGGGGCCTGAGCTTTACCTACCCCGGGGCTGAGGCGTCGGTACTCGAGGGGCTCGACTGGTCTGTTCCCCAGGGTGCATTTGCGCTGCTTGTTGGCGGTACCGGATCGGGTAAGTCGACGCTGCTGTCGCTGCTCAAACCCGAGATCGCTCCGGCGGGCGAGCGCACTGGCGAACTGCTCGTGCTGGGCGAGCCCGTCGCCGACATGGACGTGCGGGCATCGGCGGAGCGCGTGGGTTATGTGTTCCAGGATCCCGAGAACCAGATCGTGTGCGAAACCGTGTGGCACGAGATGGCGTTTGGCCTGGAAAACTTGGGGCTAGCGCGCGACGAGATGCGCCGTCGCGTAGCTGAGACCAGCTATTTCTTTGGGCTGGAAGATTGGCTTCACCGCGATACTGACACGCTTTCGGGTGGTCGCAAACAGTTGCTGTCGTTGGCGGCCGTTCTGACGCTACGCCCGCGCGTGCTGCTGCTCGACGAGCCCACGTCTCAGCTCGATCCCGTTGCCGAGAAGAATTTTCTGCACGCGCTGTTTCGCGTGAACCGTGAGCTGGGCTGCACGGTTGTTGTGGCGACGCATCAGCCGCGGCCGATGCTCGAGTATGCGACGTGTGCGTACCGGATTGAGGGCGGCCGCGTGCGCGAGGTGGCGGATATGGCTTCTTTGGGACGCCGAGAATCGCTGTTTTCCGATGACATGTTGGGGTGGGGTGCCATCCGATGTGCAAAAACAGGAGTATTCAGCAGGCGTGAGGACAGTTTGGGCTCTCTGGAGTCGCCCGTGGACGCATCGAGCGCGAAAAAAAGTTCGGAATTGGACAAATCGTCCGAATTTGTGGCGCAAACGTCGCTCAAGAACGGCTCGGAAGCCTTCCCGCGCACGGATGGAAGCAGAATACTCCAAAAAATGCACGCTGGGTCGGCTACCACCCTGGCAGGGAGCTGGTTTCGCTACGATCGCGCGGGCGGTTGGGTGCTGCGCGGGCTCGATGCGTCGTTTTCGGCTGGCGCGGTGCATGCGGTTGTTGGCGGTAACGGCTGCGGCAAGTCGACAATGCTTTCGGTGCTGGCGAAGACCGCCAAGCTGCAGCGCGGCCGCATGATGCGCGGAGCGGCCTCGGCGGCGCTGCTGCCTCAGAATCCCAAAGCATTGCTGGTTGCCGAGACGGTGCGCGACGAGCTGATGGAATGGGCTTCGACCTGCGGGTACGGCGAGGATATGGCGCGGGAGCGCGCGGTGAGTCTGGGGCTCGCGGGCTTAGGGGAACGCCACCCCTATGACCTTTCGGGCGGACAGCGCCAACTGCTTGCGTTGGCAAAGCTACTGCTAATCGGCCCCGAACTGCTATTGCTCGATGAGCCCACCAAGGGTCTGGACCTGGCCAGCCGCCGCATCATCGCCCGCGCCCTGCGCGACCATGCGCGGGCTGGCGGCACCGTCATCATGGCTACGCACGATTTGGACTTTGCCGAGCAGGTAGCCGACGACATCGCCATGATGTTTGACGGCGAGATTGCCTGCGTGGAGCCCCCGGCCGACTTCTTTGCCGACAACGTGTTCTATAGGGCGTGATGGGATGACGGACTGTCGTTTCTCGCGCTTGCTTGCAAAACTGGAGATCCCGCTGTTGTTGGCGGTGCCGGCGGTGATGGCTGCGGCGTTGCTGGCGGGTGTTGAGCAGGCAGCGTTGGCCATGCTGATTGTGGTGGCGCTGGTGCTCGCGCTGTTCTTTGCGGGTTACGAGGCATCTCGTCCGGGTTTGCGCCAGATTATGCCCACACTGGTGCTGGCGGCGCTGGCCGCGGCGGGGCGCATCCTGTTCGGACCCATTCCCGATTTTAAGCCGGTGAGCGCCATCGCCATTATCGCGGGGGCGACGCTTGGTCGCCGCAATGGTTTTATGGTTGGCGCGCTGGCGGCGCTGACCAGCAATTTCTTTTTTGGACAGGGCATGTGGACGCCATGGCAGATGTATGCCTGGGGCCTGGTTGGTTATGTTGGCGGCGCGCTGGCGCATGCGGGTGCGTTCGACCGTGCGGATGGAACCGTGCGTATGCCGGCGCTGCTGACCTACGGCTTTGCTTCGGGTTTGCTGTACGGCGTTGTGGTCAACGCCTACGACATTATCGGTTTTGTTCAACCGCTCACGTGGGCGGGTGCCATGGCGCGTCTTGCCACGGCAGTGCCGTTCGATATTACGCACGGTCTCGCGACCTGCGTGTTTTTGGCCGCCTTGTACAAGCCCTGGCGCCGTCGCATTAACCGTGTCGTCGTGAAATACGGACTGTAGGGCATTTCGCGTTCCCTCACGAACTTGCGGTGGAATAGTTCTCGTTTTTGGCTATTTGCTGCTCAAACAGGAACTATTCCACCGCAACTTATAGGGGGAGAGGGGTCACACGATCTGTTTTCCTCCGTCCCCCAGGAATTACTTGAGGCTAGAGCTCTAGGGTGAGGGTGACGGGGCAGTGGTCGCTGCCAAAGATATCGCCGCGGATGCCCGTGTCGCGCACATTGCCGGCGATTGCGTCGCTCACCAGGAAATAATCGATGCGCCAGCCGGCGTTGTTCTTGCGAGCATTAAAGCGGTAGCTCCACCAGCTGTAGACGCCCTCAACGTCGGGGTTTGCCGCACGCCAGGTATCGGTAAACCCGGCGTCGAGCAGCTCGGTAAACTTACCGCGCTCCTCGTCCGAAAAGCCTGCGTTGCCGCGGTTGGACTTGGGGTTCTTAAGGTCGATTTCCTCGTGCGCCACGTTAAAGTCGCCACAGGTCACTACGGGCTTGCCGGTCTCGCGCTCGAGTCCCGTCAAAAAGCCGCGATAGGCATCATCCCAGGCCATGCGCACATCGATGCGCGCGAGCTCATTTTGGGCGTTGGGCGTGTAGACATCCACGAACCAAAACTTGTCGAACTCGAGCGCGCAGACGCGGCCCTCGGTTGCGGCTTGGGCGACGAGCTCGGCCGCCTCGCCCTCGCCGGCGTAGGGTAGCAGCGCGTCGGCGTGCAGCACGCGCAGCGGTTCCTGGCGGCTAAAGACCGCAGTGCCCGAATAGCCTTTACGCTCGGCGTAGCTCCAGGTTTGGTGATAGCCGGGCAGGTCAATATCGACCTGACCCTCTTGCAGCTTGGTCTCCTGCAGCGCCAAGATGTCGACGTCGAGTTCTTGCGCGATCTGAATAAAGCTCGGGTCCTTTTTGAGCACGGCGCGCAGGCCGTTAACGTTCCACGAGGCAAAGGTGTAAGTCTGAGGCATGGTGTCCTTTCGACGGGGTTGGCAGGCTTAAGATTAACGCAACAGGGGCGGGGTGGGCTCCGCGCATGCTGACTCAAAGGCCGCATGCTGGGACGTCGCCCAACGCTGCCCGACTAACAAGGACGGAGGACTCATATGACGCAGGCAATATCGGACCCCAGGCAGGCCTCCGCCGCGCTGGCGGATCTGTTTGACACCCACAAGCGCGTGGTCTTCTTTGGCGGCGCTGGTGTTTCCACGGCAAGTGGCATCCCCGATTTCCGCAGCGTGGACGGCCTGTATCACCAGCAGTTTGCCTATCCGCCCGAGACCATGCTGTCGCATAGCTTTTACGAGGCGCATCCTGCCGAGTTCTTCGACTTTTACCGCACCAAGATGATCGCGCTTAACGCTAAGCCCAACCGCTGCCACACCAAGCTGGCCGAGCTGGAGCGCGCCGGCAAGCTCGACGCCGTAGTGACGCAAAATATCGACGGCCTGCATCAGATGGCCGGCTCACAGCGCGTGTTCGAGCTGCACGGATCGGTCCATCGCAACATTTGCCAGTCGTGCGGCGCGGTCTATAGCGCCGAGTGGATTTGCTCGCGCGAGCACGAGGATGCCGCGGGCGTGCCTGCGTGCCCCGCGTGCGGCGGCCGCATCAAGCCCGATGTAGTGCTCTACGAAGAGCCGTTCGACGAGCATGTGTTGACCGGTGCCGTTGCCGCCATCGCCGCGGCCGATGCCCTCATTGTAGGCGGGACCTCGCTCGTGGTGTATCCGGCGGCAGGCCTTACGCGATACTTTACCGGCGATACGCTGGCCATATGCAACCTTGCTCCCACCGATCAGGATGCAAATGCCGACCTGCTGATTTCTTGCGACATCGCGGCCGCGTTTGCGTTCTAGCCCGCGCGCGCGGATACAATAGAAAGACTGAGTGCAAAGCGACCCCGCCGCCAGCTCCCCAAGCTCGGCGGCGTGGGCATTTTAGGAGGATGTTCATGGCGAACGACAGCAAGACATGGCGGTGCGGAAAGTACGAGCTCAGCTTTGACCGTCCGCGCATCATGGGCGTCCTCAACGTGACGCCCGATTCGTTTAGCGATGGCGGGGAGCACTTCGACCCCGATGCCGCCATCGAGTACGGCCTGGCGATGCTCGACGCCGGCGCCGACATCATCGACGTGGGCGGCGAGTCCACGCGCCCCGGCTTTACCCCGGTCAACCCCGACGAGGAGGCTCGCCGCGTGCTGCCCGTGGTGCGCGCGCTGGCCAAGGAGGGCGCCATCGTCTCGATCGACACGCGTCATGTGGCGGTTGCCAAGGCGGCCGTGCGCTGCGGCGCCTCGATCGTCAACGACGTGACGGGCTTCACTGATCCCAAGATGGTCGAGTTCGTTAAGACGAGCACCTGCGGCGTCATCGTGATGCATGCCGGCGAGGTCGCCGCGCCCGCACGCACGCACGCAACGGTGCAGCTCGATACCTCGGCAGCGGCGTTTGTTGCCGAGAAGGCGCGCGAGGCGGCTGCCGAGGCCGCGCGTGAGGCCGAGAAGCCGGCTCGCCGCCGTCGCGGCAAGTTGCTGGGCGAGCCTAAGCCGGAGGCCAAGCTTCCGGGCGGCGTGGTGCAGCCCTCGTTGCCGTTTGGCGAACCGGAGCCCACGTCCGAGCCCGCAGCCGAACAGGAGACGCCGGCCGCCGAGCAGACTGCTGCCGCTGCGACCGCCGCGCCCGAGGCCGCACCTGCACCCGCCGAGCCCACGCCGGAACCCAGCGACCACCTGGCCGCCATGATGCGCCGCAGCGCCCGCCGCGAGGAGGCGTATGTGCCCACCTCACAGCTCCGCCGCTTCACCCTGCCCGATTCGGCGCCCATCATGCGCCGCGTCATGGGCTTTCTGTCCGACCAAGCCCGCACGCTCATCCATGCCGGCGTGTCGCGCGACCGCATCTGCATCGATCCCGGCCCAGGCTTTGGCAAGTCGGCTAACGAGGACATCGTCATTCAGCGCGAGACCGCCAAGATGGCGTCGCTGGGCTATCCGCTCATGTGCGCCGTGTCGCGCAAGCGCTTTGTGGGCGCCGTTTCGGGCGTGACCGAGGCCGCTGAGCGCGATGCCGCCACGTTTGGCGTGTGCCTGGGCGCCATCCAGGCCGGTGCCAACATCGTGCGCGTGCACGATGTTGCCGGCTTTGCGCAGTTCTTGAACGGTTATTGGGCCGTCGCCAAGCCGCAGTCGCGCCGCGCGTTTGTGGCCGTGGGCTCCAATCTGGGTCACCGCTGCGACAACATCCGCGCCGCGCGCGACATGATTGCCGAGATCCCGCTCACCTGTGTGTCCAACTGCTCGCGCATCTACGAGAGCGAGCCGGCCTACGAGACGCGCCAGGACGCGTTTGCCAACGCCGTCATCGAGATCAAGACCGAGTTGGCGCCGCTGGTGCTGCTCGACGAGCTCATGAAGATCGAGGCCGAGCTGGGCCGAGACCGTTCCAAAAAGGCCAAGGCCAACGGTCCGCGAACCATCGACCTGGACCTGCTGTGGATGGACGGCGAGACCCACGGCGGCAAGAAGCTGCGCCTGCCGCATCCGCTCATTGGCGAGCGCGACTTTGTGCTGGTGCCGCTCGAGGACCTGATGCACGACCCGGCGCGATTCTTCCGTTACAACGGCGTCGAGGTCAAGGAGCCCGAGGATCGCGTGGGCCATATCGTGGGCGAATTGGGGCGTATGTAGATGATTGAGATGAGTGCTGTTGCCGCCGGCACCGAGTTGGACGTCGCACGTAATGCGGGTCGCGAGGGCGTGTCCGCGGGCTGGTGCGCGTGGAGCGCGGGCGATGCTTCGCTGACGTTTTCGCTGGTCGTGCGCCCCGATGTGAACATGCATGCGTTCCACGGCCTGCCGTTTGTGGCCGCGATGGGCATGATGGATGCGCTCGCGGGCACGGCCGCAACGCCGGGCCTGGGGCTTGCCGGCAAGGTGGGTATCCAGTGGCCGAGCGACATCGTGTGCGGCGCGCCCGCATTTGAGACGTCGCTCGCGCGTGTCGCCGTCAACGGCGGTGCAGGTGCCGCGGGCATGTTTGCCGCGGTGACGGTGGATATTGAGCGCGCGGCGTTGAGTGGGCTTGGCGTTGATATGGCAGACGAGGCACTGGTCGAGGCGCTGGCCGCCGCGGTGCTCGCCCGCGTGGACGCCTGGGCGGTTGTCGCCAACACGCCACAGGGAGCTGCCGGCCCGCTGGCTCCGGTGCTGGGTGACTACTTCGACATGGTGCCGCTGCTGGGTCGTCAGGTCGCGGCGGTGTCGCCCAACGGCTTGCCGCTCGCGGTGGGCGTGTTCGCAGGCCTGGATATTTGGGGTCGCGCGACCATAAAGACCGACGCCGGCGAGCAGGAGTTTCCGCCCGAGGCCGTACGGATTCGCGGACTGTAACGCGAGGCGCCCGCGCTCAAAGATAGCGATGACAACAAGACCCTCCTCGGCTGTGCCGGGGAGGGTCTTGTTGTCTGGGGAATGGGTTGTCAGCACCCTATTCCTCAAAACTGAAAAATTTTCGTTTTTGAGGAATAGGAAACATGCACGATATCGCTGCGCTGGGCGTATTCGAGGAGTCTCTATTCCTCAAAATTGAAAAATTTTCAGTTTTGAGGAATAGGCTTGGCGAACGTTTGCGGGGCTGTGACATCGGGCGTGCTCGACTTAAGCCCCTGCTCTATCCCTGCTCCTGCATGCGGCGGTAGATTTCGCAGATACCTTTGATGGTGAGCTGGCCGTCTACCACGTCGAAGGCGTCGGTCGAATCGGCGACGATGCCGGCAAGGCCGCCCGTGGCGATGACGGTGGCGTCCTCGCGACCCAGTTCGCGCTTCATGCGCGCGACCAGGCCCTCGGCCATGGCAGCGGCGCCCATCACGGCGCCCACCTTGATGCACTCCTCGGTATCGCGGCCGATGGCGCGCTCGGGTGCCTCGAGAGGAACGCTGGCGAGCTTTGCGGCGCGGGCGGCGAGTGCGTCCATGGAGATGCGGATGCCCGGCGCGATCGCTCCGCCAATGTAGTAGCCGTCCTCGTCGATGACGTCGATGTTGGTCGCGGTGCCAAAGTCCACCACGATCGCCGGCGCGCCGTAGAAGGTCTCGGCGGCGACGGCGTTGGCAACGCGGTCGGCGCCCACGGCCTGGGGGCGTGCCGCGCGGAGCTTGGTCACGGCTGCCGTCTGCGGGCCGATGACGATGGCGTCCGCTGCGATGCGGTCGGCTACGGCGTGCCACTCGCGCGAGAGCTGCGGCACTACGCCGGCAAAGGCGATTGCATCGACTGCGTCGAGCGAGAGGTCGTACATCTTAAAGAAGCCCATCAGGCGCACGTGAATCTCGTCGGCGGTATAGGAACGGTCGGTGGGCATGCGCCACGACTGCACCAGCTCGTCTCCGTCAAACAGACCCATGGCCGTCTGCGTGTTTCCCATATCGATAGCGAGCAGCATGTCTACTCCAGGTGTCGGCGTAAAAGGACGCGCACCATTGTATACGTGCCGTCGACGGCGCTCGGCTGCGATTCGTTTACGGTGATAGGGGCTGAGGGGTTTAAATATGAAGGAATTATGCTCTACGAGATTTTCCTTGCCGTTTACCGAACTCCCACGTAATATTCTTTCTTGCGCACATGAGGCGCCCAGACATTGCGGGGTGGAGCAGTCTGGTAGCTCGCCGGGCTCATAACCCGGAGGTCGTAGGTTCAAATCCTGCCCCCGCGACCAAGAACTTGCAGCTCGTCGGCCTACCCGGCGAGCTTTTTTGTTATTCCGGGACCGTGTTTTCGGTCCAATTCTCGGCCTCTCAAACAAAATCTCGATCTGTAACATCTAGACCCGATTTGGGCGGCTAGGTGTTACAGATCGAGATTTTCCGGCAGCCGGCCCCCGTTTGTCTAAATCTGTAACACGAGGGACGGATTTTGCCGAGTAGCTGTTACAGATTGAGATTTTGTTGTTGCTCGCCTTTATGAGTGAATCTTGACTCTTTTTATTATGTGAGGCGGACGGGCTATCGATAATCACGGGCCGGATGGATTGACTTGTCGATTGATAGACTCCAATTGGAAGGATCTGCGACGACCCTTAACGATCCTTAACTAGGAACAGTGACGTCTTAAAAACAATAAAGGGGCCGCTATGTAGGGGCCGTCTATACGATGCCTTTGACTTACACTTCTTTATGGAGCCATGTAAGGAGGCGGCAATGCAGCAACCCATCGCGACAAACGATGTGATTCTATTTTCCACTCTCAGGGAGAATCAGTACTTCGATCGAAAGAGCGCCCGCAAGGATGACAAGGAGATTGCGAAGCATATTAGTGCATTCGCCAACTCGGCGGGAGGCAAGCTCGTTATCGGTATCGAGGATAATGGTGAGGTAACGGGCTTCAAGCGTAACGGCGCGCGCGACATTGAGAAATTCGAGCGCGCTGCGCTCACGACTTGCACGCCAACCCCTATTGTCCGCAAAGACCGAATCCCCGTGGTCAATTCTTCGGGCGAGGAGGACTTCGTTCTCGTTTTGGACATCGATGCCTCGACCAACCACTCTGTTGCTCGCGTGAGCGACGGCGAGGTTTTCTTGCGGCAGGACGACAAGAGCGTGAGGCTCAGCCGCGAACAGGTATTTGCCCTCGAGTACGATAAGGGGCAGAGAATCTTCGAGGACGAGCTTGTTGAGGATTCCTCCCTAGATGACGTGGACCATGAAGTGCTTGATCGCTACAAAGGGATTCTTGGAACCGAAGTTTCCGACGAGCAGGTCCTTAGAAGTCGTCGTTTTATGCGTGACGGAAAGCTGACCGTTGCTGGAGCCCTGCTATTCGCGCTGGATCCGTCCGCGATGATGCCACAGGCGCGAGTCCGTGTCCTGCGCTACGACGGCGTCAAAATGGAGACGGGCGAGCGTCTCAACATCACGAAAGAACGAAGCTTCTGTGGGCCGCTGCCTAAGGTGATCCAAGACGCCTACGAACTCATCTCGAGCATGCTCCGCGAATTTCAGTTCCTGGGGCCCGACGGGAAATTCCAGACCGTGCCTGAGTATCCTGAGTTCGCCTGGTTCGAGGGCTTGGTCAACGCGGTGACACATCGCGACTACTCGTTCCGCGGCGACTACATCCGGGTCTCGATGTTCGACGACCGTTTGGAAATCATCAGTCCAGGCGCGCTTCCCAATATCGTGACGCTCGACAACATGAGGACCACTCGTTACTCGCGCAACCCACGCATCGCGCGCACGCTGGTTGAATTCGGTTGGGTTCGGGAGCTAAACGAGGGCGTCAAGCGCATTTATACCGAGATGCAAAACTCTCTGCTCAATGATCCGGTCTACACGGAACCTGATGGGGCAAGGGTTCAGCTAACGCTTGAGAACAATATCGTTGCCAGAACCGTAAGGAGAAGCGAGGCTCTCGAGGACAAGGTATCACCGGAGGTGATCGCCTCATTGGGGGAGTATGAGCTCGCCGCCGTCAGGTTGGCCTTTGCGAACGGAAGGGTGACAGCAAGGGAGCTTGCAGCGCACATCGGGAGAAATCGCCGTACAGCAAGCCGGGTGCTTGGTAAGTTAATTGAGGAAGACGGGCTGCTCGAATGGCACGGCTCATCCCATAACGACCCAAAACAGTTCTACACGATAAGGTAAGGTGGTCGATCTATTTCGCACCTCTGTCGCAGTAATGTCGCACCTCTGTCGCAGTAATGTCGCACCTCTGTCGCAGTGGCTTCGATGACGCGTGGATATAGTCCCTCGGCAAATCTCAAACAAAATCTCAATCTGTAACGGGTAGGGGTCAAAAGCGGGCCTAGATGTTACGGATTGAGATTGTTGAGGATGGGCCGAGGGGAATGTCTTGATCTGTAACAGGTGGAGGCCAAAAGTGGGCCTAACTGTTACAGATCGAGACAAACCGACGGACCGCCTTGCCCCATCCGCCTGCCGCCACCTGATATTCGCCGATTTCCGTTGTGCCGCTGTGCCTCCATGCCATATCCTCTAGACAACTACGCGGCATCATCGCCGCCGCGCCTACAAGAGAGGAATATCCATGACCGCACCTGCATCCAAGCTGCTCCAGCCCATTACGGTTGACCCCCTTGAGCTCAAGAACCGCATTATGTTTCCGCCGCTGACCACCGGCTACGAGGAGCGTGACGGTTCCATCGGCGAGCGCAGCCTGGCTTTTTACGAGCGCTTGGCCCGCGGCGGCGTGAGCTACATCGTCATCGGCGACGTCGCTCCCGTCATGACCGCAAGCCCCACGCCCAAGCTGGCGACCGACGCCCAGATCCCCACGTTTAAAGCGCTGGCCGACGCCGTCCACAAGCACGGCGCCAAGGTCGCGCTGCAGCTGTTCCACCCCGAGTACGACGTGCCCGGCGTCGGCCGCATGGTCATGGGTTCCATGACAGCCGCCAAGGCCGCGCAGGAGGCCAAGGCCGCCGGCGACGAGGAGACCTTTGCCGCCAAGATGGCCGAGTCCAACGAGATCCGCAAGCAGGCTTATGCCAAGCTGCACCACGACATGCAGCACTTTGTGAACGAGGCCAGTGTTGAACAGCTTACCCAGATCAAGGAAGCCATCGCCGCCTCGGCCGCCCGCGCGCAGCAGGCCGGCATCGACGCCATCGAGGTTCACGGCGACCGCCTGGTGGGTTCGCTGTGCTCCGCGATCCTCAACAAGCGCACCGACGAGTACGGCGGCTCGTTTGAAAACCGCGTCCGCTATGCGTTGGAGGTCGTCGCCGCCATTAAGGAGGCCGCGCCGCAGCTGATGGTGGAGTACAAGCTCCCCGTGATCATGGAGAATCCCGACGGCACGCCGCGCGGCAAGGGCGGTCTGCAGCCCGACGAGGCCTGCGAGTTCGCCAAGCTGCTCGAAGGCGCCGGCATCGACATGATCCAGGTTGCGCAGGCAAACCACACCGGCAACATGGGCGACACCATTCCGCCCATGGGCGCCATGCCCTACAACTGGACGCTGCCCGTGGCCGAGCGCGTCAAGGCACTGGTCTCCGTGCCGGTGGCAACCGTCGGTCGCGTGGTCTCGGTCGAGGCCGGCGAGAAGATTCTGGAAGACGGCTCGGCAGACATTGTCGCCTATGGCCGTTCGCTCATGTGCGACCCCGACATTGCGCTGAAGGCCGCGACCGGCGAGCCCATCCGCGAGTGCCTCAACTGCAACAAGGGCTGTGTCGACGCGATTCAAAACCGCAAGTACATCTCGTGCGTGCTCAATGCCGAGAACGGCGACGAGGCGACCATCGCCATTAAGCCGGGCGAGGGCGACAAGAAGATCGCCGTGGTGGGCGGCGGCATCGCCGGCTTGGAGGCCGCGCGCGTGGCGGCCAAGCGCGGCTACGACGTAACCGTCTACGAGGCGAGCGATCATCTGGGCGGCCAGATTGTGCTGGCGGCCGCGCCTCCGCGCAAGGACGAGATCATGCGCTCGGTCGAGTACTACGAGAAGATTCTGCCTGGTCTGGGCGTGAAGGTTGAGCTCAACCATGTCGCTACCGCTGAGGACCTCAACGCCGCCGACGCCGCGATTGTGGCCGTGGGCGCGCACGACGTGGTCATCCCCGTTCCGGGTGCCGATTCGGAGAAGGTCGTCTCGAGCTGGGACGTGCTGGCTGGCAAGGTGGAGCTCAGCGGGCGCGTCGCCGTCATCGGCGGCGGCCTGGTGGGCACCGAGACTGCCGAGTATCTGCTGCAGCACGGCTGCGAGGTGACGATCGTGGAGATGCTCGACAAGATTGCCGCGGGCGAGTCCGAGACCATTCTGCCGCTGATCATGAGCGACTTTGCCGAGCATAACGTGGAGCAGCACGTGAAGACCCGCCTGACCGCCATTACCGACGAGGGCGTGGAGGCTGTTCGCACCACCGAGGACGGCGCCGAGGAGCCGGTGAAGATCGTCTGCGATTACGTGGTGATGGCCGTGGGCTCCAAGGCCAACGCGTTTGACCTGGATGGCGTGACGGTGCCCGTGACCTGCGTGGGCGACTGCTCGGGCGAGCGCACCGCCGACATCGCGAGCGCCATTCGCACGGCGTATCACGCGGCCAACGAGCTGTAGTTGAACATCGCGGCCAGGCGGGGCGGTAGCACGGATCCGTCTCGCCCGGCTGTGTCCCGTCGGGTGTCAACCGGTGCGGGGCCTGCAATCGCAGCAGGTCCCGCCCTTTTTGTTTTGCTCCGGTGGATGGCAATGCGCGGTAATCATGAGGAGTGAGGACGTCTACTGCCTTGCAGATCACTCAAAAATATTGGGGGAGGGGTTAATAACTATATCCTCTATACCAAAGGACATAAAGAGATGCCAATTTTGTTGACAAGCGAATGACGATTAGCTGCGAGTCAGCTACCAGCGTAAATAATCGATAAAGAAATGTCGTAATTTGGTGCCAAATGCCCAGATAACGCCGCGTCTATTTTAATTAACTGCTTTGAGCAAACAGTAAAATGCTACTATCTAACTTGCACGTAAGAAAGCAGATTAACGGCTAAGGCTAAGAAGTGGCAGGTATGTCGGAAGCAACTAGGACTCGCACGCATGCGCCCGAGGTTAGGCAGCGCGCCGTCGAGATCCTCCAAGAGGGGGTCGGTCATCGCGCTCTCGCCGCGGAGCTTGGCATTCCCCAAGCCACGGCTCGTCAGTGGGCCCGCGCGTATGCCGTGGGCGGTGCCGACGCCGTTCTCAATGCCGGTTCGCATCATCACACCTATTCGTACGAAGTTAAGCTCGCCGTGGTCAAGGACCGCTTGGAAAACGGCTTAACGGTTCGCGAGGCCATGATTAAGCACAAGATTCCCAGCGAGTCTTCGGTCAAGGCTTGGTGTCGCCAGTATCGCGAGAGCGGTGAGTCCGCACTGGTCGATAAGCCGCGGGGTCGCAAGCCGCGCGTTAAAAAGGCGGAATAGCGAACGGGATGGTGCGCCCACAGGGGCGCATTTTTCTTGCCGCCCCTCTACTCCAATGCGGACAGACTCCTTGCCCCGTACGCCTAAAACTCCCCAGTTGACCGAAAACCCGCTGCCGCTACTCATCAATTGAGCTATAACGTTAAACAATTGCAGCGTTTTTGCATGGGGGAGTGATGGTATGACGCTACTGTATTTCCTTACCCTGTTTCCGCTGGTACCGGCGCTGGGCATGCTGCTCGCGCGCGGTGACCGCGCTCGCGATGCGGTGGGGCTCATAGGCTCCGGCATTATTATGGCGGTGACAGTTGTAGTCGCCGTCATGTTTTTTGGCACGGGTCCGCAGAGCTTTGAGGTTGCCCCCGGCACCTCGCATGTGCTCTCGATCGTCAGCTCCGTTATCGACGTCATCCTGTGCGCCGTCATCCTGTACAACGCGTACAAATATAGGAACGCGCTCACCACGGTGCTCGGCATAGTCCAGCTGGTGGGCTCGCTCGCCTTTGCAGCCATGACGTTGCCCGCGGCCGAAGCCGTCACGGCGACGCCGCTCTACCTGGACTACATGAGTGTGATCATGGTCCTCGCCGTCGGTATCGTCGGCAGCCTAATCTGCGTGTATGCCCTGGGCTACATGAAGGACTTCCAGGCTCATGACGAGCACGAGGCCGCGCTGCGCGGGCAGACCGCGCCCGACCGTCGCCCGCAGTTCCTGGCACTTATGTTCCTGTTCCTCTCGGCCATGTTCGTCATCGTGACGAGCGATAACCTTGAGTGGCTGTTCTGCGGCTGGGAAATCACCACCGTGTGCTCGTTCCTTATGATTGGCTACACGCGCACGCCCGAGGCCATCAAGAACGCCTTTACCCAGATCATCCTCAACATGCTGGGCGGCATCGCGTTTTTGGCGGGCCTTATGTTTCTGCACGTTAACGGCATGCCGCTGACCATCTCGGGCATGATCGAGCTTTCCGGCGCCGGCACCGCGCAATCCGCACTGCTGGTGATGCCGGTCATCCTGTTGTCGCTCGCCGCACTCACCAAGGCCGCACAGATGCCGTTCCACACTTGGCTGTTGGGTGCCATGGTTGCCCCCACTCCCACGAGCGCCCTGCTGCACTCGTCAACCATGGTCAAAGCCGGCGTGTTCCTAATGGTCAAGCTGAGCCCGCTCTATGCTATCTATCCCGTAACCGGCTTTATGGTCACGAGTGTGGGCGCCATCACGTTTTTGCTTGCTGCCCTCATGGCCATCTCGCAGAGCAACGCCAAACGCGTGCTCGCGTACTCCACCATTTCCAACTTGGGCCTCATCAGTGCCTGCCTGGGTGTCGGCGCGCCCGAGGCCGTATGGGCGGCCATCTTTCTGATCCTGTTCCACACGGTGGCAAAGTCGCTGCTGTTCCTGTGCGTGGGCACGGCCGAGCATCATATCGGCAGCCGCAATATCGAGGACATGGACGGTATGTTCAGCCGCATGCCGCACCTGACGCGTCTGATGATGCTGGGCATCATGGGCATGTTCGTGGCACCGTTTGGCATGCTCGTGTCCAAGTGGGGCGCCCTGGTGGCGTTCGCGCAGACCGGCAACGTGCTCATGATCATGGTGCTTGCCTTTGGCTCGGCCGCGACGTTCTTCTTCTGGGGCAAGTGGCTTGCCAAGCTTTCGGGCGTCGACCCCACGGCTCAAAACGTTGAGGTCAATGTCCATAAGACCGAATGGATGGCCCTCAACACCATCGCCGCGCTGCTGATTCTTTGCTGCGTGGCGTTCCCGCTCATCTCGAGCGGCCTGGTGTCGCCTTACTTGGCCATGGTGTTTGGCCGCGTGCCGTACGTTATTGGCAAGGACTCCATGTATCTGATGGTGGTTATCGTGGCGTTTATCGCCGTGGTGCTGCTGACTTCATTCCGCGTGAGCAACAAACCGCACGTAAACGTATATCTTTCGGGTGTGGGAACCGACAATTACCGCCATTTCCGCGGCTCGATGGGACGCGAGGTGAAGGCCGAAAAGCGCAATTGGTACTCGGTGGACGCCCTTGGCGAGAAGCGTATCAGCCCCGCGGGTAGCGTCGTGTGCTGCAGCATTATCCTGTTCGCGCTGCTGTGTTGCGCGTGGATTGGGCCCGAGAGACTTGCCATGAGCACGCCCTCGGTGCTGCGCGGCAAGTATTTCGAAGGCTCGGGCGTCGTGGGCATTTTTATTGGCACCGTGGCGTTTGCCTTGGTGGCGCCGCTTGTGGGCGGCTTGATCGACGGTCTTGACCGTAAGCTTTCGGCCCGCATGCAGGGCCGCGTGGGCCCGCGCCTGCTGCAGCCCTTCTACGACGTTGCCAAGCTGCTGCGCAAGGCCCCCGCCAGCGTAAACACCATGGACGACACCTATATGGCGTGCGCGCTCATCTTTACCGTCGTGGGCGGCGGCATCTTTGTGTCGGGCTCCAACACGCTGCTGTGCGCTTTTATGGTGACGCTCGCCGCGATCTTTGTGGTGTTGGCGTCCGCCTCGACGCAAAGCCCGTTTGCCCAGGTTGGCGCCGATCGCGAGCTGCTGCAGGTTATGAGTTACGAGCCCGCCGTTCTGTTGATGAGCGTGGGCCTGTACCTTGCCACCGACAGCTTCGATTCCATCGCCGTGACGGGGCAGTCGGCCCCCATCATCGTGTACAGCGCGCCCATTTTCCTCGCGTTGCTCGCGGTGCTTACCATCAAGCTGCGCAAGTCGCCGTTTGACCTTTCGTACTCGCATCACGCGCATCAGGAGATTGTCCAGGGCGTCGCCACCGAGATGAGCGGCGGCACGCTGGTCAAGATGACCCTTATGCACTGGTGCGAGACCGTGCTGTTTTTGATGTGGGTGGGCATGTTCTTTGTTTGGGACAACCCGGTGAGCTGGGTGGTCGCCCTGGTCGTGATGGCTGCGACGTACTTTGTCGAGGTGCTGATCGACAACACCTTCGCCCGTAGCACCTGGCGCAGCTGCTTTAGGCTCGGATGGGGCGTGGCGCTGGTGTTTGGCCTGCTCAACCTTATGCCCATTCTCGTCGACGTGTTTATTTAGGAGGCGGCATCCATGGATCATAAAATGTCGCGCTCGCCGTGGGTCATTCATTACGACGGCTCGAGCTGCAACGGATGCGATATCGAGGTGCTGGCCTCGCTCACGCCGCTGTTCGATGCGGAGCGCTTTGGCGTGGTCAACACCGGCAACCCCAAGCATGCGGATATCTTTTTGGTGACGGGGTCGGTCAATGCCCAGAACCTGCCCGTCGTGCGCCAGATCTACAGCCAGATGCTCGAGCCCAAGTGCGTGGTGGCGTGCGGCATTTGCGCGTGTTCGGGCGGCGTATTCCGCGATGCCTATAACGTGATCGGCGGCGTGGACCGCGCGATTCCCGTGGACGTGTATGCGCCCGGGTGCGCCATTCGTCCCGAGACCGTGATCGATGCCATCGTGGAGGCGTGCGGCATCCTTGATCAGAAGGAGGCCGTGATGCGCGCCGGCGGTGACCCGCTTACCGTGGGCGGCGCTGCTACCTGGGATGGCGGCGTCGAGTTGGGCGAGGACGGGTTCGTGGCTGCAGCTGGGGCCGGGGCTGACGGTGCCGGTGACGCGCCTGCCGAGAAACCCGCAGCGCCCGTCGCTGCAAAGGAGGCCGAGTAATGCAAAAGGCTATCTATGCCACCGTTGGGATCGACGAGCTTCTGTCGCATGTCCAGGCGCTCAAGGGCGTCGGCGCGCGCTTTGTGCAGATGCATGCCGAGCGCTGTGTGGACGACGGATCGTATCGCCTGGTCTATACGTTTATCAACGTCCGCGCTGCTCAGGAGAATATTGCGCAGGACGGCAGCTATGCGATCGGGAACCTGGTGGTTGAGGGAATTGATCAGTATCAGGAGATTCCGTCCATCAGCTCGTACTATCCGGCGGTATTTCCGTTTGAGAACGAAGCGCACGACCTGTTTGGGCTTGCCATCACCGACATGCAGATCGACTTTAAGGGCTTTTTCTACCAGGTCTCGACTGCCGAACCCATGAGCGTTATCACGCCCGAGGTGAAGGCCGCACGCGAGAAGGCCATGAAGGTCCGTGCCGCCGCCGAGGCCAAGGCGCGCAAAGCCGCGGCCGAAAAGGCCGCCGCGGCTGCGGCTACTGCAGGGGAGGGTGCTGCGAGCGCCGGCGACGCCGCGGGCGCCGCTGCTCAGCCCGCTGCGGCTGCCGGCTCCGATGCTCAGCACGATGAGGCCGCTGCGAAGGCCGCGCTCAAGGCTGCCGAGATGGAGGCAAAGCTCGCTGCCATGGATCCCGAGAAAGCGGCCAAGGTCCGCGCGGCGCTTGCCGCTAAGGCCGCCCGCGACAAGCAGAAAAAGGAGGCGTAAGGTCCATGGCACATCGCTCCGTTATTCCGTTTGGCCCGCAGCACCCGGTGCTGCCCGAGCCGCTTCATCTGGACCTGGTGATCGAGGACGACCGCGTCATCGAGGCAATTCCGCAGATCGGCTTTGTTCACCGCGGACTCGAGAAGCTCACCGAAAAGCGCGATATGCACCAGTTTGGCTACATCGCTGAGCGCATCTGTGGCATTTGCGCCGTGGGTCACAGCTATGGCTATGCCAGCGCCTGCGAGCGCATGCTCGACATCGAGGTGCCCGGCCGCGTGCAGTATATCCGCACCATTCTGCACGAGCTTTCGCGCATCCACTCGCATCTGCTGTGGCTGGGCCTGCTCGCCGATGCCTTTGGCTTCGAGGCACTGTTCTATCGTTCGTGGACTCTGCGCGAGCAGATTCTCAAGATCTTTGAGAGCACTTGCGGCGGCCGCGTGATTCTGTCGATTAATGAGATCGGCGGCCTTAAGCACGATATCGAGGACTCCGAGCTGGCGGGCATTGTCGAGACGCTTGACGCCATGCGCCCCGACTACGAGGCTCTGGTGCATACGTTTTTGGACGATGCCAGCTGCGGCGAGCGCCTGCATGGCGTGGGCGTGATTAGCGAGAAGGATGCGCTGAATCTGTCGATGGTTGGCCCGTTCGGTCGCGCCTCGGGCGTGGATTACGACGTGCGCATGTTCGGCGACGGCGCCTATGCGGATCTGGCTGCGTTTGAGCCCATCGTTGCTACCGATGGCGATTGCTATGCCCGCTGCCAGGTGCGCTGTGCCGAGGTCACGCAGGCCATGGACATCATCGAGGAGCTTGTGGGCAAGATCCCGCACGACGGCATCGGCGGGCGCACCAAGCTCACGCCGGCCGACGGCGCGCGTGGCGAGGTTGTGATTGAGCAGCCGCGTGGCGAGGCGTATTACTATGTGCGCGGCAACGGCACCAAGAACCTGGATCGCTTCCGCGTGCGCACGCCGACGTCGCAGAACCTGGCGGGTCTGACACATGCGCTGCAGGGCGTGCTCCTTGCCAACGTGCCCATGATTATCCTGACCATCGACCCCTGTATTAGCTGCACGGAAAGGTAGGCGCGGCATGAGTTTACTGACATTTGCCAAGACGGCCTTGGGTTCTATGGTCAAGCAGCCGGTAACGGTGTGCTATCCGCAGGAGAAGCTCGCGGCACCCGAGCGTCTGCGCGGACATATCGTCAACGACATGGACGTGTGCATCTGCTGCGGCATGTGCGCGCGCCGTTGCCCGGCGGGCGCACTCTCGGTCGATCGCAAGGGCGGTACCTGGTCGATCGATCCGTACGCCTGCGTGGTGTGCGGCGAGTGCATCGAGAGCTGCCCCAAACACTGCCTGACTATGGACACCGCCCGCACCCCAGTCGCGGCGGACAAGACTCCCACGGTAGAAACCAAGCCGGAGTAGCGCGAAGACGGGGCCGGTGGGGCAAAAATGCCCCACCTGCCCCGCGCTTAAACGCGCGGTTGTGCCGTCGCGAACAAAACTATGCCGGTTTACTACGATGAATCGCCAATCTCCCACCACACCGCATTTAGTAAAAATAAAACCGCAGGTAGACGGCTTGCGATTTTACGAAAAAAGCGAGTGTGGTCGGGGACTTCGTGTTTATCGTAGTAAACCGGCATAGTTTTGAAATGGCACCGTATTGGTAACAGCTTCTGGTCCCCCGGGGACGGAGGAAAACGGATCATTTCGCCCTTGCGCGAACCGTCGCGTGACCTGTCCGCCACGAAATGGGCCCATCTACTACGTTTGGGCGGCTACCCTCAACCACAGCGAAAAACGCAAAAACAAAACCGCAGGTAGAACGCCTGCGGTTTTTCGTAAAACGTGGGTATGGTCAGGGGTATCGGGTCAAACGTAGTAGATGGGCCAGTTTCGTGGCGAGCACCATCAATTGATCCCCCGGGGACGGAGGAAAACGGATCATTTTGGCCCGTCGGCTTTGAGTCGCACCCGTTTTCCTGCGAAAACGCTGTGTCTCAGCTTTGGTGAGACATTTGTCTCACGCCTAAAAACCGAATCTGGAACGTGTGTCACCTGCCCTAACTGTGTCTCATTCCGTAACTTTAGGCTGATGCAAGGTCTAATCCTGCGAGAAGGGAGACGCGATGGGTAAGTACACGAGGGGTCTCTTGGCGGTGATACTGGCCGTAGTGCTGGTGTTGCCGGCTGCAGCATTTGCCATGCTGCCCGAGGCCAACGCCAGGTCCAGTGCGGGAATGGACGGGCCGACAGTGAGCGGGCCGACGGTCGTCGACCCCGACACCACCGGACGCTGGGAAATCTGGGCGGCCGGCCACAGCGGCAATAAGGTGACGACTCAAAACGTCGGTCGAATCTGGACCGACAAAACGGTTGAGGCAACCGGAGAAAACGAAGTGTCAGATTTTGTGACCACGCTTTCGGCTATGTCTTCGACATCCAATTCAACCGTGACGGTTACCACGCCGCTTGACATCGTGATGGTGCTGGACGCCTCTGGCTCGATGGATGATCATATGGGCGGCGGAGATTCACCTAAGCGTATCGAAGCGCTGAAGAACGCAGCGAATAGCTTTATCGATACTATCGCAAAACAAAATGAGAGCATCGAGGGCGTCAATAGGCAGCATAAGGTTGCCGTTGTTAAGTTTGCGGGCAAGAAGTCCAGCAATATCGGCAACAGTAAGTATAATGATGGAGGGTACTCCTACAATTACACACAGGTTATGAAAGACCTGACCGACTGCTCCGGCGGCAACGTGAAGGCTCTTAAGGATACAATCAAAAAAATTGATCCTGCCGGTGCCACACGCGCCGATAATGGTCTGGAGCTGGCTAAGGGCATCACTTCTGGCCGCGAAGACGCCAAGAAGATTATTGTGTTCTTTACTGACGGTACGCCAACAAAGCAAAGTAACTTCGATTCGGAAGTCGCCAACGCTGCCGTGACGTTTGCCAAGGATATGAAGGACAGCAAGGCCACCGTTTATACCATCGGTATCTTTAGTGGAGCGGATCCCGCTGCCGATCCCTTGAAAAAGGGAACGAGCGACGTAAACAAGTTCATGCACGCCGTGTCGAGTAACTATCCCGGCGCCACGTCGTATACGAGCGATAAGCTCGGTACGCGCGCGGAAAACTCCGATTATTACAAGTCGGCGACCAATGCCGATGAGCTCAAGAAGGTCTTCGACGACATCTCAAAGGCCATTACGTCGGAGCCGCCTTATCCGACCGAAATTGATAAGGGCTACGACGCGACCAAGTCCGGTTACATCACGTTTACCGATGAGCTGGGCGACTTTATGCAGGTCGACAGCTTCACCGAGGTCGTCATCAACGGCGCGCCGTTTACCAAGGTGAGCAAGACGTTCAACAAAGAAACCAATACCGATACGTATGAGTTCGATGGCAGGGCAAAAGATCTGCTCATCACCGTGCAGCGTGCCGGTGATGACAATCCCCAGAAGGGCGATATCGTAACGGTCAGCATTCCCGCGTCGTTGATTCCGCTGAGTCACTTTAAGACCGTAGACGGCAAGCTTTCGGTCGACAGCGTTAAGCCCATCCAGGTGAAGTATGCCTCGAGCGTGAAGAAGGTTGCGCTCGACAACCTGTTTACGCCCGAGAAGGTCACGGGGCTCAAGGACTACATCGAGCATAATACGACCGTCGTTGACGGCGCCAAGACCGTGAATTTCTACGCGAACAAGTGGGCTGCCGGCGCGCTGGGCGATACGGTTGCGACCTTTGAACCTGCCGACACCAACCGCTATTACTATTTCCAGAAGCAGACGCCCATTTACACGGATAAGGCTTGCACGCAGCCTGCAAAGGGGCCCGCGCTGGCTGGCGAGGTTACCTATTACTACAAGGACGAGTTTGAGGAGCAGGGCGAGAACGACGAGGCCAAGCCCGCCACCGACGTCATCGAATTTATCGGCGGCGACGCCGCGAAGTTCGACGGCGCGATTGTTCCCGATGAGAACGGTAACTGGGTGTTTACTGTGGGAACCGCACGCCTGGCCTTTATCGAGGAGCTCCACACCATCAAGGAGAACAACAAGACTCGCACCGCGACCGACGTGCTCAACCCCAAGTGGAACAACACGTCTGCCAAGGCGACCGCGACGCATGTCAACTCCTACCTGGGCAACAACGGCAAGATTAGCTATAAGTACGACATGACGCCGGTAACGGTGGATACCAAGGATACCGAGGCCGGCTTTGGCCTGACCAAGGTGCTCGAGGGCCGCAACTGGAAGGCTGAGGACACGTTTGAGTTTGGGCTGACGCCCATGGACGGCGCCCCGATGCCCGAGTCCGCGACGGCGCCCGTGACTGCGTCTGTGACCAAGGACGATCTGGACGACAAGGGCAAGGCGGTCATTGACTTCGGCACGATCGAATACAAAGAGCCCGGCACGTATGTCTACAAGGTCAGCGAAAAGAACGCCGGGACCACGGTTGACGGCATTGCCTACAGCAAGAACGTCGCGGAGATCACCGTGACGGTGACGCCCAACAAGAAGGGCGAGCTGAGCGCTGACGTGCAGGTGGCCTGGAGCGAAGCAGGCGAGACCGAGTTCAAGAACATTTACACTGCGAAGCCTGTTGAGTCCAGCGTTACCGACGAGATCGCCGTGGCCAAGTCCCTGACCGGGCGCGACCTTGCGGCCGGCGAGTTTAGCTTTGAGCTGGCCGAGATCGTGGATAAGGAAGTTAAGCCTGTCGAGACCGTCAAGAACGCTGCTGACGGCAAGGTGACGTTCAGCCCCATCAAGTACACCGAGATCGGCCAGCACACCTACAGGCTGCGCGAGGTCCCGGGCGACGCCGGCAACGGCATCACTTGCGATGACACGACCTACACCATCGTGACGACCATTGCCGACAACGGCAAGGGCCAGCTTGTTGCTACGCACGAGCTGAAGGATGCCAAGGACGCCAAGGACGTCAAGAGCATCGAGTTCAAGAACGTCTACACCACGAATGCTGCCGAGGCATCGCTTGCGGGCAAGAAGAGTCTGCAGGTTCCCGATGGTCTGACCCACGCCGACATCACCGGCAAGTTTACCTTTACCGTGACCGGCGAAGAGGGCGCGCCTATGCCTGCGAGCACGAGCGTGCACAACGACGCCGACGGCAAGGTCGACTTTGGCAAGATCACCTTTACGCTCGACGACCTTAACAAGGCCCTGGGTGAGAAGTCCAAGAAGCGCGAGCACACCTTTACCTACACCGTGACCGAGTCCGGCGAGGTCGCTGGCGTGACCAACGACGCCAAGCTGTCGCGCAAGGTTTCCTTCACCGTGACCGATAACGGCAAGGGTAAGCTGAGCGTATCCCGTAACCCGGACGGCGATGCGGCATTTACGTTCACCAACACCTATAACGTGACGCCTGTCGAGTCTCGCGTCACTGACCAGATCATCGCGAACAAGGTCCTGACCGGTCGCGACCTCAAGGCTGGCGAGTTCTCCTTCGAGCTCGTTGAGGGCGACAAGGTCGTTGCCAAGGGCACCAACGCCGCCGACGGCAAGATCACGATGAGCGCTGTGAAGTACGACAAGCCTGGAACGCACACCTACACGCTGCGCGAGGTCAACGGCGGAACCACCAGCAAGGGCATCACGTACAGCGACGCCAAGTACACCATCGAGACCACCATTACCGACAACGGTGACGGTACCCTCAGCGCTACGCACGAGCTGAAGAGCGCCACGCCTGCGACCTTCGAGAACACTTACAGCGTGACCCCGACCGATGCAGACCTCGACTTTGACCTGAGCAAGGTCATCAGCGGCCGCGACTGGACGGATGGGGACGAGTTCAGCTTTACCATCACCGCCCCCGAAGACGCCCCACTGCCCGATCCCGCAACCGTAACCGTGAGCAAGAAGGACGCGAAGGACGGCATTGCCGCCATCAAGTTCGGCAAGATTCACTACGCTGCCGCCGGAACCTATAAGTACGAGATTCGCGAGAACGCGGGCAGCACGGTCGGCATGACGTATGACGCGCATGTCGCAACCGCCGAAGTGACCGTGACCGAGAACGGCGATGGCAGCCTGACCGCCAACGTCACCAAGAAGGAAAACGGACGCTTTACCAACACGTACCGCACTGAGCTTAACTACACCGCTGCCGGCGGTCTGTGGCTCAGCAAGTATCTGGATGGCCGCCCCATGACCGAGGGTCAGTTCACCTTTACCGTGACACCTGCTGACGACGCTTCGGCTCGCGCGCTCGGTCTGCTGCCCGGGGCTAATAGCTTCAAGTCCCCCGCAGCGGCAGAGGCAACGGTCGGACTGATCGACATTCTGGCTGGTCATGAGGTTATATTTACGCAGGCTGACGCCGGCAAGACCTTTACGTACACCGTGGCCGAGAAGAACGACGGCCAGCCCGGTTACACCTACGACGACGCCGTGCGTACGGTGACGATCGCCATCGCCGACGACACCGCCGGCACGCTCACTGCTACGACGACCGTTTCCGGCGGTCCCGAGGGCACGCATGAGACGATCCACAAGAGTGGCGAGAACAAGGTCGAGAAGGCCCTGGTGCCGTTCCACAACAGTTACAGCGCTACGACCAACACGCCTGGCGGCACCGCCGCTCAGGTCGTTGCCACCAAGACTCTGACCGGCCGCCCGATGGCCGACGGCGAGTTCTGGTTCGGCATCGCCTATCAGGGTGAGCTTGTGGCATACGAAAACCTCAAGCCCAATATCGGCGGGCACGTGAGCTTTGATACGCTGCACTACGACACTAAGATGCTTGCTAATCTTGAGGCTGCTGGGCTTGCTTCTCGTACCGATAAGGACGGTAAGCTTGCCTGGACCATTAACTACACGGCCTACGAAGATTTATTCGGGCTGCCGAATGGCGTTTCCGCTACAACGTGGAGCTTTGGCTTTAAGGTTATCGTCGTCGACAACGGTGACGGTACCCTGACGGCAACGGTCGACTACGGCGGCGTCGAGCCCTTGTTCGAGAACGTCTACGGCGCCGAAGCCGTCGATGCCGCGCTCACCGGCACTAAGAAGCTCCAAGCTGCCGCCCGCCTGACCCCGGCTGACATCACGGGCAAGTTCACCTTTACCGTGACCGCCGACGAGGCTGGTGCCCCGATGCCCGAGCGCACGACCACAGCCAACGACGCGGCTGGCAACGTGGACTTTGGCAAGATCCACTTTACGCTCGAGGACCTCAACCGCGCTCTGGGCGTGACGGACGATGCGACCGATAAGGCCGAGGCAGACGAAGCTGACGAAGCCGAGGCCGACGAGGCAGAGGCCGACGAGGCAGAGGCTGAAGAGGCCGACACCGATGCCAACGCCGACGAGCCCAGCGACGAGCCCGAGCCCGCAGCCCCCACCGCTCCGCGCTCGCACACCTTTACTTACGCGGTGACCGAGTCCGGTAGTGCCCCTGGCGTGACCAATGACACCAACGCCACGCGCAAGGTTTCCTACACCGTGTCTGACGACGGTGCCGGGCATCTGAGCGTCAAGCGCGAAGGCGACGACGGTGCTGCCTTCACGTTTACCAACACCTACGGCGTGGCACCTACCGATTCGTCCGTGACCGATCAGGTCAAGACAGTCAAGCGCCTGACTGGACGCGACCTTGCAGCAGGTGAGTTCACGTTTGAGCTGCTCGAGGACGACGTGGTTGTCGCTAACGGCACCAACGACGCTAACGGCACCGTGACGCTGAGCCCGATTCGCTACGAGGCACCCGGCACGCACACGTACACGCTGCGCGAGGCTTGCCCCAACGCGCTCGGCCTGTACAAGGGCGTCACCTATGACGGCACGACCTACACCGTCGTGACCACCGTCTCCGACAACGGCGACGGCACGCTGACCGCGACGCACAAGCTCGAGGGAACCACCGAGTCGGCTGGCTTTACCAACAAGTATCACGCCATGCCTACGCAGGTTTCCATCGGCGCTATCAAGGTGCTCGAGGGACGCGAACTCAAGAAGGACGAGTTTAGCTTTAAGCTCGTTGGCGAGGACATCGAGTCTACGGTTACCAACGATGCCGACGGCAAGATCAACTTTGACAAGTTTGAGTACGACGAGCCCGGTACGCACGCCTACACCATCAGCGAGGTCAAGGGCGACGAGGTCGGTATGACCTACGACAAGTCCGTCTTTACCGTGACCGTCAACGTGGTCGATGACGGCGAGGGCAACCTCAAGGCGAACGTCGCCTTTACCAAGGGCGACAAGAGCGTCGAGGGTATCGTGTTCAACAACACGTACAAGAAGCCCGAGACGCCCGTGCCGACGCCCGATCCCGGCACGCCTAAGACCGTGACGAACATCGTCAAGACGGTCAAGGGTTTCCTGCCCACCACAGGCGACCAGCAGGCTGCCGCTCTACTTATGGCATTTGTCATCGCCATGGCCGGCGTCGGAGCCCTGGTCTGGGGTATCCGTAAGCGCTAGGCACGCTGGCGGCGCCCGGGGCCAAAAGGCCCCGGGCGGCTAGCGGGGAGCCAAAACACAGCCCCCACCCCACCCCTGGCCGCCACGGAGGTATCTCCCTCCTCCGTGGCGGTACTTTTGTGCGACTGCTCTATAAGTTGCGGTGAAATACGGACTGTTTGGCGGCCCTAGGGGGCACAGCAGTCCGTATTTCACCGCAACTGAGTGGCCGATTCTTTGAGTTATCCGCGCAGGTAGGCGATGGCGATTTGGGTGCGGTTGCGTAGCCCCATTTTGGCTAGGATTGAGCTGATGTGGTTGCGCACGGTGCCTTCGCCCATGTAGGCGGTGGCGGCGATCTCCTTGTTGTCGAGACCGCGGGCGATGAGCTCTGCAACTTCGAACTCGCGGTCGGTCAGGCTGGCAAAGGCCGCGGGCCGGCGGGTCGTGCCGGCCTCGACGCCCGCCCCATCAAAGTTGACATCCTCGATTGCCTTACCCTCAAGCACGCGCTTGCCGTCCATGACCTGCACCAGTGCTGGCGGAATGGCGGCGACATCGGTCTTGATCAGATAGCCGCGGGCGCCCAGTTTAAGCGCCGACACAATGTACTCGTCATCCGAAAACGTGGTCAGGAACACCACGCGTGCTGCGGGGTCGCGCTCGAGGATTTCGCGCGCCGCCGAAAGGCCGTCACGCCCCGGCATCTGGATGTCGAGCAGCGCGATATCGGGTGCGTGTTCGGTGTAGAGCGCGACCGCGTCGTCGCCATCGGCGCCGGTGCCCACGACTTCGATCTGCGGCTGGGCGCCCAGGATAATCTTGAGCGAATCGACCACCAAGCGGTCGTCGTCGACAATAATGAGCCTCATCGGGCGTCATCTCCTTGCTGTTTTGGGATGGTGGCAAACACGCGCCAGCCGGGGGCACCGGCGCGTGGGCCGGCGGTGGAGGTTCCGCCAAGCGCCTCGACGCGCTCGCGCATGGAGCCGAGTCCCATGCCTTCTGCGGCGTTGCGGCTGTTCACCGGGGTCGCGCCGGCGCCGTCGTCGGTAACGATGAGCTGGTAAAACGACGGATGCTCCATGCATCGCACGGTAACGTTCTGAGCACGGGCGTGGCGCATGGTGTTGGAGAGCGCTTCGCGTAGGATCGCCGCAAAGCAGTTGGCGACATTTGCGGGCGCATGTTCAGCCATAACTTCAAGCTCAATCTGCGGGCCGCCGTCCGAGCGCGCGCCTTCAACAATGCGTTCGAGCTGCACGGAAAGGTCGACGGCGTTGTCGTTGAGCGCATGGACGCTGGTGCGCACGAGCTGAAGCGCTTCGTCCACGGCGCGCTTGACGTCAGCGAAGTCGGCGGCGACGCCGGGCTCGTTGGCGTGGACCACGCGTAGGGCCTCGGTTTGCAGCGAGGCGCGCGTGAGCTGGTGGCCCACGTTATCGTGGATCTCGCGCGCGATGCGGGCGCGCTCGGCGAGCGTCGCGAGCTCGACCTCGTAGTCCTGGCGGTCGGCAAGGTCGCGGTTGCGCGCCTCGAGCGCGAGGGCTCGTTCCTGCAGCTCGTCACGGGTGCGACGCATGCGCTCCTGCTTGCGCTCCAGCTGGGCGGTGCGTAGCGATAGCAAGGTGGCGGCAACCGAAAGGATGGCGGTCAGCAGAAGCGTTCGGGCGGTGAGCGCGTCGGTGCGAAGGTCCGCGACGAGCGCAAGGGCAAAAGCGGAGCCAATGCCCAGCGCGACCCAGGCGTGCTCACGGCGCACGCGCCGCGCAATGTCATAGAAGGCGAGAGGCGCAAACGGTATAAACGGCGGCACGAAGACAGCCGCGATGATGTAAGCGCAGCTCGTGGCCTCGCTTGCGCGCCGGGCGCGTTCCCCCTGCGCGAGCTCGGCCAGCGAGGTGGCAATAACGCCAAGACAAAACGCCGCGACCAGGCGAGCGTCCACAGCAAGACCCATGGCGGCCGCAATACAGCACGCCAGCACGATCGATTTGTCGAAAAGCCTGTTCATACGGGTATTGTACGCGAAGCTGCGCGTGGTGGAGGGGGCCGCCTGCGCAACCGTGACATTCCTCCCGCGCGGCAAAGCGGGGGCGTCGGCGGGCCGCACGACCAAGGCCCCGCACTCGTGACAAAGCTCACTGGTGCGCGCCGGCGGCTCCTGCGATGATGCAATCGTACCGGGCCGCAATCAACGGAAGGGCCGCCTCATGACAGACATCGTCCACGTCGAAAACCTCGTCAAGCGCTACGACGACCTTATCGCGCTCGACCACTTTAACCTGAGCATCGCCCCCGGCGAGATCTTTGGCCTGCTCGGTCCCAACGGCTCGGGCAAGACCACGTCCATCAACTGTATTCTGCAGCTGCTTGCCTACGACAAAGGCACCATCGAGCTGTTCGGCGAGCCCATGACGCCCGCCCGCTACGACCTCAAGCGCCGCATCGGCGTGGTGCCGCAGCAGGTGGCGGTGTTTGACGAGCTTACGGTGCGCGAGAACATCGACTATTTCTGCAGCCTCTACGTTAACGACCGCAAGCGCCGTCGCGCGCTGGTCGAAGAGGCCATCGACTTTGTCGGGCTGGGCGACTTTACCAAGTTTCGCCCCGGCAAGCTCTCGGGCGGCCTGGCGCGTCGCCTCAACATTGCCTGCGGCATCGCGCACAAGCCCGAGCTCATCTTCTTTGACGAGCCTACGGTGGCGGTCGACCCGCAGAGCCGCAACGCCATCCTGGAGGGCATCTGCCGCCTGCGCGACGAGGGCGCCACGGTGGTGTATACCAGCCATTACATGGAGGAAGTCGAGCAGATTTGCAGCCGCATCATGATCATGGACGGCGGACGTGTGCTGGCGCAGGGCACCAATGACGAGCTCAAACGCATGATTCAGATGGGCGAGAAGATCGTGATCGAGGTCGGTGAGGTGCCGAGCGCGGCGCTCGGTGCCGTCGCGAGCCTGCCACATGTCCTGGACCTGTCGGCGACGGCGGGCCAGCTCACGTTTTCGTGCGAGGCGAGCCCGCATAACCTGACGGACATCCTCGATGCGCTGCGCTCGCATGACGTGGCGCTTGGCCGCATTTATTCCGAGCCGCCGACCCTCAACGACGTGTTCCTCGAGATCACCGGCCGCGAGCTGCGCGACTAGGGGGTAGTCATGTTCAACACCATCATCACTACGGTCAAGACGCTGCTGCGCCGGCCGAGCACGTGGGTCTGGGGCGCGATTTTTCCCATTGCGCTTTCAACGATGTTCATGTTTATGTTTGCGAACCTCAGCTCCGACGGTAAGATCGACCCGGTGCCGGTAGCCGTTGTCGCTGACGAAGCCTGGGACGCTTCGTCCTTTAAGGACGTGGCGACCTCGCTTGCCAAGGAGGGCGACGATCAACTGCTCGAGATTCACGAGTGCGAGGATGTGGACGCCGCGAGCCGTGCGCTCAAGTCCGGCGAGGTCGCGGGCATTTACACGGTCGATGTCGCGGGCACGCCCAAGCTCACACTGCTTTCGAGTTATGACAGCTCGCGCGCCTCGTCGGTGCTCACCGACCGCAGCATCCTTGAGACGGTGGCAAGCTCGTATACACAAAATGCCGAGCTCATGTCCCAGATTGCCCAGGACAACCCGGCGGCGCTCGCCGACCCGGAGGCGGTTGCGCGCGCCCTGTCGCTCGAGGGCAGTACCCGCCGCGTAAGCCTGACACGCACCACACCCGATGGCACGGTCATCTACTATTACGCGCTTTTTGGCCTGGTCGCGATGATGTCTGCCGAGTTTGCCGCCTTGAGCGTCGTCGATTTGCAGCCCAATCTGTCGGGCCTTGGCGCGCGTCGCTGCGTGGGCGGTCTTTCCAAGACGACATCGCTGGCCGGTATCTTTGTGGGCTCGTGGCTGGTCTCCTTCGCCTCGATGGCGATCGCAATCGGCTACGTGTGCCTGGTCGTGGGCGTCGACTTTGGCGGGCGCGAGGGGCTGTGTCTGGTGGGCGCCGCCGCTTCCGCGCTTGCCGCCACGGGCCTGGGGCTCTTTGTGGGCACGCTTCCCGTTAAGGGCGGCAAGGCGTCCAAGTCGGGCATCCTTACGGGCTTTGCCACCACGTGCGCCCTGTTCGCCGGCCTCTACGGCGAGCCGGCGATGGCGCTTGCCGACGACGTCGCCCGCGCCTGCCCGGCCGAGTGCTGGTTCAACCCCGTCAAGCTCATCTGCGACATGTTCAATCGCCTGTATTTCTTTGAAGACCCGGGGCCCTTCGCTGTTCGCGCCGGCGCGCTCGTCCTGATGGCGCTGCTGTTCGTTGCCGCCGCCACGCTGATCTTTGGAAGGAGCCGCTATGAGCACCTTTAAGACCGCGCTTCGCATGGCGCTGGCGCACCCGTTCTACCTGCTCATCTATACGGTGTTCATCTCGCTCATGGGCGTATTCATCGCGGCCTCGGTGAGCTGGAACTCGTCGCAGCTTACCGAGTACAAGCCCTACGACACCAACGTGATCGTGGTCGACCGCGACAATAGCGACCTTTCGCGTGCGCTTACCAAGCACCTGGGTTCGCGTTTTGAGCTGGTCACGGGCATCGGCGACGATACATACGATCTTGCGGACGCGCTCTCCAAGAGCAACAGCGCCAAGGGCAGCGCCGACTGCGTGTTCTTTATCCCGGAGGGGTTTGAGGGCGACCTCGTTGCAGCCGCCCGTGCGGGGGAGTCCCTACCCAAGCTCGATGTGACCTACGGTGCCGGCACCATGGCGGCGGCGCTTTCGTCTGCCGAGGCCTCGCGCTGGATCTCGCTCGCGGGCGCTGCGGCCGCACTTGAGCCTGCTGCCTCCAACGGTGACGTCGCCAAGGCTGCCGAACACGCGGCCGCCGAGCGTGCCGAGGTCGAGATCGAGCAGGTCAAGGTCGACTCGACTGCCGCCGCCACGCTCGAGTCGTACTTCAACTTTGGCGCGTACGCGATCATCTCGTCGGTCATCGTGTCGGTGGGACTGGTGTTCTCGGGCATGAACGAGCCCGAGCGCGAGCGCCGCATGGAGGCCGGCCCGGTCTCCGAGCGCCAGCGCTCGCTTGCCGTGTTCGCGGCTGCCGCAGTGCTCACCGTCTGCATCTGGTTTGTGTCGAGCATGATGGGCGTCGTGGGCTTTGCCGGCGCGGTTGCCGAGGTCGGCGTGGGTCGTGTGTGCCTGGCGCTGGCGGCGACGTTTGCCTTGGCGTGCACGCCTCTGGCCGTTGGCTTTGCCCTTTCGAGCCTGGCTGCGCGTGAGGAGCTGCTCAACGGTGTGGGCAACCTGCTCGGCATGCTCATGACGTTTTTGGGCGGCGCTTGGATGCCGCTGTCGCTCATGGGCTCGGCCGTGCAGACGGTGGCGCACTTTGTGCCGACGTATTGGGCGAACGACGCGATCGGCAAGGCGCTCGCTTCGGACCTGACGTCTGCCGTGTTGGGCGACATCGCCTGCGACCTGGGCGTCACCGTGCTCTTCGCCGCCGCCATTGCCGCCGTAGGCCTGGCCCTCTCACGCGCCAAATCCCGCGCCTAACCACCTGGTCATTCAAGAACGTCCCCAACGACTAGTCTTGAAACAAATCCCCACTCTCGCCCAAAAATAGTTCGCCAAGGTTTACTATTACGTTCATAAAGTAGTATGAGGCTAACAATGGGGGGTAGTATGGCGACGAAGAAAGCCTACGTCCAGGTCAAGGATCTCAAAAAGCACTACGGCGACGGTGATGCGCGCCTGACGGTACTCGATGGCATCGACGCGTCCATCAACCGCGGCGAGATCTGCGTCATGCTGGGTCCCTCGGGCTCGGGCAAGTCGACCTTTCTCAACCTGATCGGCGGCCTGGAGGATGCCGACGCCGGCTCTATTCTGGTGGACGGCTGCGACCTCACCACGCTCAACGCCGCCGACCTGGGTGAGTATCGCCGCCGTGAGCTGGGCTTTGTCTTCCAGTTCTACAACCTGGTGCCCGATCTCACCATCAAGGAGAACATCGAGGTCACAGCGCACCTGTCCAAAAAGCCGCTCAACATCGACGACCTGCTGCGTTCGCTGGGTCTCTATGAGCACCGCAACAAGTTCCCGCGCCAGGTCTCGGGCGGCCAGCAGCAGCGCTGCGCCATCGGCCGTGCGCTCGTCAAAAACCCAGGCCTGCTGCTGTGCGACGAGCCCACGGGCGCGCTTGACTACAAGACGTCCAAGGAAATCTTGCAGCTCATGGAGGATGTCAACCGCACCTACGGCTGCACCATCATCATTGTCACCCACAATGCCGCCATCGCGCGCATGGCCAATCGCGTGCTGCGCCTGCGCGACGGGCGCATCGTCGAGGATGAGCTCAACGAGTCGCCCGTCGCGGCCGCCGAGCTCGATTGGTAGGCGGCGCCATGACACCTCTCGCAAAGCGACTCCCGCGCGAGCTGCGCCGCAATATCGGCAAGTACCTAGGCATCTTTTTACTCATGTGCGGAAGCATCGCCCTTACCTCGGGCTTTTTGCTCGCGGCGCATTCCATCGGTTGCCTTATCGACGATATGCGCGACGACTACACGATTGAGGACGGCCGCGTGACCACCTCCTTCGAGGCTACCGACGAGCAGCTCAAGGCCGCCGAGGGCGCGGCCGACGACGTCGGCGGCGTCACGCTCTACAAGAATTTCTCCATCGACGCCATCATCAAAAAGGCGTCTGGCGACGACGGCACCAAGCGCACGCTGCGCACCTATGCGCACCGCACCAAGGTCGATATCGCGTCCTACTGTGAGGGCAAGGAGCCCAAGACGGACGATGAGGTGGCTATCGACCGCGTCTTTGCCACCAACAACGACCTTGCCGTGGGCGATAAAGTCGAGCTCGAGGGCCGCACCTACACCATCTGCGGCATCATGACCCAGCCCGATAGCCAGGCGCTGTTCCTCAACAATTCGGACTTTACGGTGAACACCATCACGTACGGCGTGGCCGAGGTCACCGATGGCGGCTTTGCCGCGCTCGAGGATGCCGGCGGCGCACCCGCCTACACCTACTCCTTCACCTTTACCGATCGCGACCTCTCCACTGCAGACCGTACCGATGCCGAACAGGATATGGTCGAGGCGCTGACCGACGCCGATGCGCGCGTGGACGATCTGATCGATGCCGATTCCAACCAGGGCATTGGCTATGCGCGCGACGACGTGGACGGCGACTCCATGATGTGGATGACGTTGCTCGACATCATCATCGTGATCATGGCGTTTGTCTTTGTGGTTCTTACCGACGCCACCATCGAGGAGGAGAGCGCCATCATCGGCACGCTGCTCGCCAGTGGCTATCGTCGACGCGAGATCGTGCTGCACTACCTTGCGCTTCCCGCCATCGTGGGCGTGGTCGCGGCGCTTTTGGGCACTGCGCTCGGCATTGCGTTCTTTACCGAGCCCATGCGCAGCCTCTATTACGGTTCGTACAGCCTGCCGCCCTTCCAGGTGTACTGGAGTTGGGAGATCTTTGTGAAGTGCGCCGTGGTTCCCGCCGCCGCGCTCATCCTCATCACGCTGGTGGGTCTGCTCCGCAAAATGGGCAAGACGCCGTTGCAGTTCCTTCGTCACGAAGCGAGCGGCAAATCGGGCACCAAGCGCGGTCTGCAGCTGCCGGAGCGCATGGGCTTTGTCTCGCGCTTCCGCCTGCGCATCTTCCTGCGCAACCTGGGCAACTTCGCCACACTCTTCGTGGGCATCGCGTTTGCGTCGCTGCTACTGCTCTTTGGCCTGGCGATTCTGCCCACGATGACGCACTACGCGGACAACCTGGAGACGAGTTTGGTCGCCGAGCATCAGTACACGCTCAAGGCTCCGCTGGAGCTTGAAGGCATCGCCGAGGAGCGCGAGCAGTGGTCGGCACTCGAGCGCCTGCAGTCGGTGGACGGTGCGCTCCTCACCGCCGCCCAAGATGCCGATGACGAGCTTGACGACGTGGCCGATGCGGCGCAGACGGCAGCTGATGCCGCGACCAGCTCTCCGTCTGCCGAGAGCCTGGTCGCGGCGCAGGACGCGCTCGCCAAGGTCCAGGACAAGAAGGATGCGCTCTACGCGCGCCTTGACGATCTTGCCGATGCCCTCGGCTGCAACCGCGATGAGGCCATCGACCTGATCGACAAGGCCTCTAAGATCGACACCGACAACGACGATATCCACCCGGTCAATACGACCGACAACGGCGCGGGCGCAATTGCACAGGCCGAGAAATACGCCATCTACCAGCTGCAATACGATCGCGGCGATGGAAATGGCGAGGAGACGATTTCCGTTTACGGCATTTCATCCAATTCGCGCTATTGGAAAGACCTCAACGTCGGCGACGGTCGTGTCGTCTTTGGCGGCGGCCTACTCGACAAGTTTGGCTGGAACGAGGGGCAGGAGGTTAAGCTTCGCGACAAGTACGAGGGCAAGAATTATTCCCTTGAGTACGCGGGCAAGGATTGTGCCTGGGGCTCCAAGTCGGACATGAATATCTATATGAGTATCGACGACTTTAACGAGCTGTTCGGCAACGACGCTGCCTACTTTAACGGCTATGTGAGCGACGAGAAGCTCGACCTCGATGCTCGTTACTTTGCCGGCGACACCACGCCCGACGACATGCGCGCCGTGGGTGACCAGTTCATCGGCATGATGAGCAAAATGATCGGAATGATGATCGGGCTCGCGGTGTTTATCTTCCTGCTGTTTATGTACCTGCTGACCAAAGCGGTGATCGACCACAGCGCCCGTTCGATCAGCTACATGAAAGTCTTTGGCTATCGCGATAGCGAGATCTCGCATCTGTACATCCGCTCGATCACGCTGTGCGTGGCGGCGTCGCTCGTGCTGAGCCTGCCGGTCATTATTGGCTCGCTCACGGCCATCTTCCGCTCGATGTTGCTCGCCTACAACGGCAATATCGAGATCTACGTGCCCGCCTGGTCCATGGCGGCATGTGTCGGCATTGGCTTTGCAACCTACCTGGTCGTGGCGCTGCTGCACACGCGCTCCATCAAGCGCGTGAGCCTCTCCGAGGCGCTGAAGGTCCAGGAATAGAGAACCGCCCGCACGCGGGGGGCACGAACCGAAGGAAGGGTGCCCCCGCGTTATTTGCCCGCCAGGCCCGACGTGGGCAAACGCGCGCAACGTCAGACTTCCCCGAACAGAAGGAGACCCATGGCAAGATCGGCAGAGGAGCTCAAGCAGCTCTCCATCAAGGAGTTCACCGAGGCGGCAAAGGTCTACGAATCCGGCCATGCCGGCATTTACGAGATGTGCAAGGACGACTATCCGCAAATGCTCGAGGAGCTTGAGCTCGAACCGTTCGAGGACGCGCTCGACGTGGGCTGTGGAACCGGAGCCGTCCTAGAACTGCTCCACGCCCGGTACCCCAGCAAGCACTTGACTGGACTCGACCTCACACCCGGGATGATCGACGTCGCCCGGGCAAAGCAGCTCGATAACGTCAGCTTTGTCGTCGGAGACGCGGAGACACTGCCCTTCGAGCCCCGGAGCTTCGACGCCGTGCTCTGCTCCAACAGCTTCCACCACTACCCGCATCCGGAGAGGTTTTTCGCCGAGGTGGCACGCGTCCTTCGGCCCGGCGGGCGACTGGTCCTTCGCGACTACACCTCGAACGATGTCGCGGTCTGGCTCATGAACAACATCGAGCTACCGCTGGCACGCCTCTTGGGCCATGGCGACGTGCGCATCCTCAAGCTGTCCGAGCTACGCGCGCTCGTCGAGGAGTCCGGGCTCACCCCGCTCAAGCTCGAGGCACAGAAGGGATTCCGCGCGCATCTGGTCGCGCGAAAGGGCTAGCGGTCCGCGCCAGGTCGCTCCGTCACGCCAAGGCACGCCGTCAACGCCGCCACACCAGGGCACGCCATCAAACCAGATTGTGGCCACGCCAGAACGCGCCGCCAAACCAAGGCGCGCCGCCACAAACGTGACGGCGCGTCCCTAGCTGCCAGGTGGCGAGGCACTCATTTAAGTCCGTTCCCAATGAGTGGTTTCAGTCATTTAAGTCTGTCCCCAATGACTAGGTACCGTACTTGACTTTAACTCTGCTTTAACTGGTACCATCCTCTATGTCTGTAACGCCATATAGACCGAGGGGATATATCTATGACCGTAACTGCACCCGCAGCACCCGCTAAGGTGTACTTCACCAACCTGCGCACGCATGCTCGCGAGAGCCAGCTCGACAAGCTCAAGCGCCTCATTCGTCACGCCGGTATTGAGCAGATCGACTTCGAGAACAAGTTCGTCGCCATCAAGATTCACTTTGGCGAGCTGGGCAACCTGAGCTTTTTGCGCCCCAACTACGCCCGCGCCGTCGCGGACGTGGTGAAGGAGCTGGGCGGCAAGCCCTTCCTCACCGACTGCAATACGCTCTACGTCGGTAGCCGCAAAAACGCGCTCGAGCACATTGACACCGCCTACCAGAACGGCTTTACCCCGTATGCCACGGGCTGCCAGGTCATCATCGCCGATGGCCTCAAGGGCACCGACGAGGCGCTCGTCCCGGTCGAGGGCGGCGAGTACGTGCACGAGGCCAAGATCGGTCAGGCGCTCATGGATGCCGATATCGTGATCAGCCTCACCCACTTTAAGGGTCATGAGCAGGCCGGTTTTGGCGGCGCCATGAAGAACCTGGGCATGGGAGGCGGCAGCCGTGCCGGCAAGATGGAGCAGCATGCCGCCGGCAAGCCGAACGTCGCGGCCGAGCACTGCGTTGGCTGCCGCGCCTGCGAAAAGATCTGTGCGCACAACGCTGTCTCGTTCGACGACACCCGCGAGCGCGAGCTTGCCAACGGCAACACCCGCACGGTTCACGTCGCTGCCATCGACCACGATCGCTGCGTGGGCTGCGGACGCTGCATTGCGGCATGCAACCAGGACTGCATCAAGCCCGGCTATGACGCCGCGGCCGACGTGCTCAACTGCAAGATCGCCGAGTATACAAAGGCCGTTGTCGACGGCCGCCCGAGCTTCCACATCTCGCTTGCCATGGACATCAGCCCCAATTGCGATTGCCATCCCGAAAACGACACGCCTATCGTCAACGATATCGGCATGTTCGCGAGCTTCGACCCGGTCGCCATCGACCAGGCCTGCGCCGATGCCGTCATGGCATCCGAGCCGCTGCCCAACACCGAGCTCACCGATAGCGCGGCCAAGATGGAGCACAACCACGAGCATCTGGAGGGCGAGCAGGCGCGTGACCCCTTCTGCATCACGCATCCCGACACCGACTGGCGCGCGTGCATCGCGCACGCCGAGAAGATCGGTCTGGGCACGAGCAAGTACGAGCTTATCGAGGTCAAGTAACACCTGTCTATTGGACACATCAAGCGCTTTTGTAGCGTTAGTTGAGCAAAAGCCGCCCGTGAGCACAGCGCTCACGGGCGGCTTTTCGGAAGTGCGAGGAAAATCGAATAGCGCCGACCACAAACCGTTTTTTGACAACAAAACCTCAGACGTTGCTTTTTGCCTAAAAATTCTTATCGAGGAAGTTGTCGACCGTGTCCCAGTAGAGTTCGGGGTCGACCTGCGCACTCTTGGCGTGGGTGGCGCCATGGATAGTGAGCTTTTGCTTGACCTTGCTGGCGCACGCGTCGTAGTTTTGGTCGAGCATGCCGTACGGCACAAAGGTGTCCTGGTCGCCGTGGATAAACAGCATGGGAACCGTCGCGTGTTTGAGTTGCTCCACACTGCTTGCCTTATGAAAGTCGTAGCCTGCGCGCACGTTGCACACCAAGTTCGCTACATCGAGCAAGGGAAAGCTGGGCAGGCCGAACACGTCCTTGAGCTGCAGAGAAAACTCGTCCCAAACACTCGTATAACCGCAGTCCTCGATAATGCATTTCACGTTTGCGGGCAGAGGTTCCCCCGCGACGTTCATGGCGGTTGCCGCACCCATCGACTCGCCAAAGACCAGGATGCGCGCCTCGGGGTCAGCCTGAACGATTCGCTCGATCCATGCGATGACATCGAGGCGCTCGGGCCAGCCCATGCCGATATAGTCGCCGCCGGAACGCTCGTGGGCGCGGGCGGCGGGTGCGAGTACGTTCATGCCGCGGTCATGGAATCGTTTGACGTATCGGGCCATACCGATGGGCTCGTTGGTATATCCATGCAGGCAGACGGCGTAGTCGTGCGTGCTCTCCGACGCAGCAAAATACCAGGCGGCAAGCTCGGTCCCGTCGTCCGCGGTGAGGTTGCTGCTCTCGCGGTTTTCCTTAAACCACGCCCGCGCCTCGGTCTCCTCGACGTCCATCTGCTCGCCCTTTTTGGCGTCTTTGCCGTCCTGCATCATCTTCATGGTGTACGGAGCACGCGGGTTCAGGGCAAAGTCAAACAAAAAGTTGCCGGCAAACCCGAGCACCGCGGCAATGAGCACCGTGGCAACGGCCAGACCGATCTTGAGCCCTCGGTGGGGGCGTGTATTTTGAGCCATTAGTCGCTCTCCTATAAGATGTTAATACATCAACATTTAAAACAAGCGCATTATGGACGTTTGCCGTTGATGCGTCAACAAGCAAAGAATGGGTAAACAAAGGGTCACGTAAGGTGCAAATTTCGCACGTATCCAGACGCTTTGATATAGTGTTGAGAACCATTTACGTTGGAGGATGTAACCGGCATGTCCGATTCGAGCGACAGTTCCAAGCCGCGACCTAAGGCCGCGGCCGTTCCGCAGTACACGGTGGGCGAGGAGATTATGAACTCCGTTACCCATGGTGTCGGATGCCTGCTGGGTATTGCAGGCCTCGTGCTTCTGATCGTATTCGCCGCCCTGCGCGGCGGAGGACCGGCACACATGGCCGCGGCGATCGTCTACGGCGTCAGTATCATCCTCGAATACTTGGCCTCCACGCTTTACCACGCGATTCAGCCCGCGGGTGCCAAGCGCGTGTTTCGCATCATCGACCACAGCTGCATCTACCTGCTCATAGCCGGCAGCTATACGCCGTTTTGCCTTATCACGCTGGCGAACGACGGCGGGGCCATACTGTTCTTTGCCGTGTGGGCCATCGCCATCATCGGCATCGCACTCGAGTGCTTTTTGCGCGAGCGTCAGCCACACTGGGTAAGTGGCTTGGTCTACCTGCTGATGGGTTGGCTTGTCGTCTTTAAGCTGCCCGCGCTTGTGGCGCTGCTGAACCCCGTCGCGCTTGCCCTGCTCGCCGTCGGCGGCGTGTGCTATACCGTGGGCGTGCCGTTCTATATCGCCAAAAACGTGCGCTATCTGCACAGTGTTTTCCACTTGTGGGTGCTTGCCGGCAGCATCTTCCAGTTCATGGCAGTGATCCTCTTCGTAATCTAGCGATCGCATCTGTGCCCGCGGACCCATCCAAGTGGCTGCCGGGCGCAACTGCCCTATCCGTCACCTACGCCTGCTACCTAACGTCCCGAATCTTGGAGGTTCGAGAAACTCCCGATGGACATAACCATCTCCCTTATTACCACGCTCGTCCTGACGCTTATCAACGGCTACTTCTCCATGTCCGAGATGGCTCTCACCACGGCCAAGCGCGCCGTGTTGGAGCACGATGCCGAGGAGGGCGATAAGCGCGCCGAGCGCGCCATCCAGCTCGCCGCCGACTCCGATCAGCTGTTGGCCACCATCCAGGTCGCCATCACGCTCGTGGGCTTTGCCTCATCCGCTGTCGCGTCGACGAGCCTATCCGACCCACTTGCCGCGTGGCTCATGAGCTTTGGCATCGCGCCGCTTTCCGCCATCGCGCGCGGCCTGGCGCCGGTCATCATCACCGTCGCCGTCGCCTTTGTGTCCATCGTGATCGGCGAGCTCGTGCCCAAGCGCATCGGTCTCGCCAACGCCGAGGGCGTATCCAAGCAGGTCGTGGGACCGCTCTCCGTGTTCCAAAAGATCGCCCATCCGCTCGTGTGGCTGACCGGCGCTTGCTCCGATGGCCTGGCCCGCATCCTGCGCATCAAGAGCGCCGATGACCGCCAGAACGTCTCGGAGGAAGAGATCAAGTACATGGTCTCGGAGCAGGACGACCTGCTCGACGAGGAAAAGCGCATGATCCACGAGATCTTCGACCTGGGCGACACCGTTGCCCGCGAGGTCATGGTGCCGCGCGTGGACACCACCATGTGCGAGGACGACGAGACGGTCGCCGACGTGCTGTCCACCATGCGCCAGACCGGCTTCAGCCGCATCCCGGTGTATCACGAGGATCCCGACAACGTCGCGGGCATCGCGCACATCAAAGACCTGATCCAGCCCGCGCTCGACGGCAAGGGTGACCAGCCCATCGCCGATTATCTGCGCGACGCCACCTTTGTGCCCGACACCAAGGATATCCTGCCGTTGCTGTCCGAGATGCAGACCTCGCACGACCAGATCGTGGTGGTCGTGGACGAGTACGGTGGCACGGCCGGCATCATCACCATCGAGGACATCGTCGAGGAGATCGTCGGCGAGATCGAGGACGAGTTCGACCCCGACAACAAGTATCTCACGCGCCTCTCGCGCCGTGAGTGGCTCGTCGATGGGCGTTTTTCGTGCGATGACGCGATTGAGCTTGGTTGGCCGCTCGAGGAAAGCGATGATTATGAGACCATCGCCGGCTGGATTTTGGAGCTTTGCGACTCGGTGCCCGACATCGGAGAGGTGTTTGAGGTCGCAGGGTACAAGTTCAAGGTACAGTCGATGCGTGGCCAGCGCATCTCGCTCATTCGCGTGATCGCTCCGGCCGAAACCGATAAGAAGGATTCCGAGTCCTCGGCAGAGAAGCCGGCGGCGTCGGGTGCGGGCCTTGCGGACCCGCACGACGGCGACGAGTAGGGCAAGGACGAGTAGGGGAGAGTTATGGCAGGCCTGTTCAACATCCTTAAGGTCACCGTCAGCGAGGACAAGATTTGCGCGCACGTGCTGGTGAACCCCGGCATGCCGCTCATGACTTCGGAGGATATCGAGGCCACGGCGCGCGTGTACTACCTGGTACCCGCGATTGCCAAGCATCTGTGCCTGGGCGATTCGGGTCGCGAGTTCCAGGACTGCATGGGCCAGACCGAGCTTTGCCACCTGCTGGAGCACGTGACGGTCGAGCTCATGAACGAGACCGGTCTTGCCGGCAGCATTTCGTGCGGTCGCACGCGCGTGAGCGAGCATGACGAGCGTGTCTTTGAAGTCGAGCTTTCGTGTCCCGATGACGCGCTGGCCATTGGCGCGCTGTCGTCGGCGACTTTTATGATGGACTGGGCGTACCTGCACGCCGACCAGCCGGCCCCCGACGTGGAAGGCACGGTCGCGGGTCTGCGCAACCTGGTGTTGGGCATGCGCGCCGAGGCAGAGGGCAAGGACCCGCACGAGGCCGTCGCCGCTGTGAACGGCGAGGACGTGGCAGAGGATGCGCCCGAGGGCGACGTTCCTGCCGACGCCGACGCTGAGCCCGTTGCCGAGGCGCCTGCTGAGCCCGAGTCTGCGGAGCCCCAAGGCGTCCCGAGCTTTGACGACGAGCCGCAGATGCCAATCGATACCGAGGGTGCGGTCACCGAGAACCACGAGGCCCCCGCGGCCGTCTTTGGCGGTGCGGCAACGGCTCCGTCCGGCTCGGCGCACGAGGGCAGCCTGCCGCTCGTTGATGGCGCCGGCGAGGATCCGGCCGCCACGGTGGCCATGCCGGCTATGCCGCAGGAGTAGGTTCGCTCACTTATCACCATCATGTTCCTGCGCTTTTACCGTACGCAGATGAGCGCGACGGCAAGTGTTGCGCTGCGGGTATAATGGACAGCATTCAAATGGTGGGCATCGAGGTGCCCGCAGGAGAGGAATGATCATGGGAAAGACTTTCAGCTTTGTCTCCGGTGCGCTCTTTGGTGCTGCCGCCGGCGCTATCATCGGCGTTGCTCTGGCCCCGCGCTCGGGTGCCGAGACCCGCGCCATGGCCGCCGATATCGCCAACGATGCCTGGGACAACATGCGTGACACCTACGAGCACGGTGCCGAGGAGGCCCGCGCCGCGGTCAACGACTTTGGTCCGATGGTCGACGCCAAGACCGATGACCTGCGCGCCAAGGTCGACCTGGCCCGCGAGCGCATGGACCAGCTTCGCGAGCAGCTCAACAACGCCATCTCGGGCGGCAACGTGACGCCCGCTGCCGACGTCGTGGTCGAGAACGTCACTGAGGCCGACACCGAGGCCACGGAGCCCTCGACCGAGGCATAATGCGCGCAGGGGATTTTGTCGGCGTCAAGGTTTATCGTAAGCCTGCCGAAGACAAGCGCACCAAAAAGGACGGCACGCCGCGCAGCCCTAAAAAGCTCGGCAAGATTCACTTTCCCGTCTTTACCCCGGGCGGCACGCGCGTGGTGGGCTTTATGGTCCGCCAGTCCGATATCGCGGGCATGATCGAGCGCCCCGACCGATTCGTAGCGCTCGACGCCATTGGTGTCTACGAGGGCGCCATTGCGGTCGATGACGTCAAGGACACGTACGATGCCGCCGCTGCCAAGCGCCTCGACATCAACCTGGACGATTGCATCATCTGGGTCGGTATGGACGTGCGCACGGAATCAGGCGACGTCGTGGGCTATTGCTCGGACGTTGAGTTCAAGCCACGCTCGGGCATCGTGCAGGCATTCTATGTGACCGCCGGTGCTGCTTCGAGTGTTTTGGTTGGTGACACGCAGGTGCCGCCGACGATGCTGCGCGGCTATGCGGACGGCGCGATGATTGTTTCGGACGAGGTCAAGTCGCTCGGGTATTCGGGCGGCGCCGCCGCAAAGGCTGCCGAGGCAAGCGTCGTGGTGGGCGATAAGGTCAAGAAGGGCGCCAAGGTGCTCGATGACAAGGGATCGGTTGCCGTGGACAAAGGCAGTCGCGCACTGGGCAAGCAGCTCGGCAAGACGCGCGGCATGTTCAAGGCCTTTAAGGACGAATACCAAAAGGCGAGCGGAGGCTCGTCAAAAGCTACAAAATAGCGACGTACCAAATGATGGGAGGCAAGCCGGAGACCTGTTGCTCCGGCTTGCTGTGTTTATGGGGGAGGGCACATGCGCCAAAACGGATCCAACTTAAACGGGCGTTCGGGTGCGCGTCCGACGGCGCGCCGCGATCTGGGGCAGCTGCCCATCGGTCAGCGCAAGCGTCACCGTAAGCCCGGCGCGATGTATCTCAACCATAGCCGCGGCTTTAGCGACCGCAGCGCTCGCATCGGCAACAGCCGCACACCCCGTCGTTCGTCTCGCCTGCCCTATGCGCTCATCGCCGTGGGCTGTGCGCTCGTGCTGTTTATCGCTGCCGTCGTGGGCTACGTCAACCGCAGTGTGGACGTGGAGCTCAACGGCCAGAAGACCGCGGTGCGTGTGGGCTCTACGCTGCAGAATCTCATCGATGACCAGGAGTTGACTGACACCTACGACGCAGGCGACCTGCTGGCCGTCGATGACAGCGTGCTCAAGCGCCATGGGGGCGAAAAGCTGTCGGTGAAGGTCGACGGCAAGCGCGTGAAGCAGGGTAAATGGGATAGCCGCGAACTTGAGGGCGGCGAGAAGGTGACGGTCAAGGATGGCCGTAACACCTACGAGAAGCACGAGGTTCAGGCTACGGTTATCGAGCCCAAGCTCAAGGTCGAGGGTACGGGCGCTATCGAGTATGTGCAGACATGGGGTGTCCAGGGCCGCTCCGAGGTGTGGATTGGTGAGCAGTCGGGCAAGACGCAAGACCGCGGCGAGGTTGTGCCCGCCACCGATTGCGTTGTTGCGTGCGCCAGCGTGGCGCCCAAGGGCAACAAAAAGTACGTGGCGCTGACGTTTGACGAGGGTCCGAGCGGCGCTACCAAGCAGATCTTGCAGGTGCTCAAGGAAAAGGGCGTCACCGCGACGTTCTTCCTTTCGGGCGATGCGGCCGAGGCCTCGCCTGCCACGGCCAAGGCGATTGTCGATGCCGGGTGCGAGATCGGATCCAACAGCTACAGCGACGATTCGCTCAAGGGTCAGGACCGTGAGGCAGTACGTGAACAGATCACGAAAGGCACCGATGCGATTAAGTCGGCGACCGGCGTGAAGACGATGCTGCTGCGTGCTCCCTACGCTGCCTTTGACGAGCAAAACTGGATTGATGCGATGGACCTGGTCTCCGCCGTGGTCTCGTGGAATATCGACTCGGGCGACTGGCTGCTCAACGGTGCCGACGAACAGGTCTCGACGGTGCTCGATTCGGTGACGCCGGGCAATATCGTGCTGCTCACCGATAGAGACGAATGCGCCGAGCAGACACTCGAGGCGCTGCCGCAGATTATCGACGGCCTCATTGCCGACGGCTACAAGATCGTGACGCTCAGCGACCTGGTCAAGACGGACACGTCGCTGAGCAAAAAGCTCACCTCGCTGACGAAGGTCACCATGCCCAAGGACGCCGTGTTCCCCCAACTTGCCGAGGACGACGACACCACAGAGTAGTCATTGGGTAGTCATTTAAGAACGTCCCCAATGACTATGTCACGGATGCGTCAGCGTTTGGTATGCCTGCAATGTGCAGAGCATAAATTCGATGCCGCAGGGCGATGCTGATGCTATAGTTACTGCGGTTAATGAGGGTCAAGAGAAAGGTTACAGGTGAAATCCAAACCTCGACCATACAGTCGATGACCCCATGCAGGTGCTTTTTGCGCATGCACGGGGTGTAAGCGTCGAGCGGCGTGCCGCCCGCGCATGCGTATACATATCCAATTGTCCACGGATAGTGTGCCCGTTCGGCCGCGGTCCGCAGGAATAATGATGGGGAGCACCATTGAATTATCTGAGTGAGATGCTCAAATTGCCGGTCTTGGACGTCGACGGCGAAAAGCTCGGCGTGGTCAACGATTTTGGCATTGCTACCGGCGAAGTTTTTCCGCACGTGACGTCGCTCGCGTTCCGCGGCCCCGGCAAGACGCCGTTTATGATCAGCTGGCGCAAATGGGTCGATCGCATTGACGAGACGGGCGTGTATCTCAATACGTCTGCCACTAATATCCGCTTTTCCTACCTGCAGCCGACGGAGCTGCTCCTGGCGCGCGACGTGCTCAACAAGCAGATCGTCGACACGCAGGGCATGAAGGTCGTGCGCGTAAACGACATTAAGTTCTCCATGTCGGGCGAAAACCAGCTGCGTCTGCTGGGTGCCGAGGTCGGCGCCCGCGGTCTGCTGCGCGCCATCAGCCCCGCGCTCGAGCATGTCGTCGAGGGCTTTATGAAGCACCTGGGCAAGCCGCTCAGCGAGGACATCATCGCCTGGTCCTACATGGACCTGCTCGACCGCTCGACCAAGAACATCCAGCTTTCGGTGTCGCACAAGACGCTTGGCGAGCTGCACCCTGCCGACATCGCCGACATTATCGAGCAGCTCGACCCGCGCCTGCGTGCGCAGGTGTTCGCGCAGCTCGACACCGCCCAGGCCGCCGAGGCCATCTCTGAGTTCGATGATGACGAGCTCATGACCGAGATGCTCGAGGGCCTGTCCGACACCGACGCATCGTCGATGCTGGCCATGATGGACCCGGACGACGCTGCCGACCTGATCGACGAGCTCAGCTACGAGAAGGCCGAGAAGCTCCTGCGCCTGATGGGCGTCAAGGAGGAGAAGGCGATTCGTAACCTGCTGGGCTACGAGGACAACACCGCCGGCCGCATCATGACCTCGGAGTTTGTCGCCCTGCCTGCTACGGCGACGGTCGGTGACGCCATCGAGGCGATCCGCGAGCTCGACGAGGACTTCGAGAGCGTCTACTACGTCTATACCGAGGACCCGAGCGGCATGCTCACCGGCGTGCTCTCGCTGCGCACGCTGATCGTAGCCGACCGCGACGCCACGCTGGGTCAGCTGGCCTATCGCGACCTGGTCTATGTGTCGCCCGACGAGGACCAGGAAGACGTAACGGACGAGATGACCAAGTACGACCTGGTTGCCATCCCTGTCTGCGATGAGAACCGTCATATCCTGGGTATCGTAACCTTCGACGACGCCATGGACGTTATCGCCGAGGAGCATCAGGAGGACCTGCAGATCGCCGGTGTCGGATCGGGCGATAGCGCGTCGGACGACTCGACGAACGTGCTCAGCTGGTTCGTGCATCGCCAGTACTGGGTTGTTGTATGGGGCATCGCGTCGTGCATCATAGCGACCGTGCTGGGGACGGCGCTCGGCTCCGCGCATCTGGTGGTGTTCCCCATGTGCGCCATGCCGCTCGTGCTGCTGGCGGCCTCGCGCATGGTGTCGTTCGTCAAGAACTACTTCCTGGAGTATGACGGTCACGACGACGAGCCCAAGCCGTATCTGGGGTTCTTCTTCCAGAGCACGGGCATGGGCCTGATTCTGTCACTCGTGACCTATCTGTGCGCCCAGCTGGTGCGCACCGCTGCGTTCCCCGATGCGCCCATGTTTGAGGAGCAACTCTTTACCGGGTGCTTTAATATCGCTGCCATCATTTGCCTGGTTGGCAACATGAGCGCCGTGATTTACCTGATGGTGCTGTTCTGGCGTGACGAGCATGACCTCAACACGTCGGGCACCGCCATGAACGTTATTGCCGTCATGATCTCGTGCGTAGCGTACTGCGCCGCTGCGGTGCTGCTCACCATGTCGGTCATGGGTTAGGTGGTCGCGTGCAAAATACCAAGCAAAAGTCGGGCACCAAGCAAAAGTTGACCATCGCGGCCATCTTTGGCGCTATGGGTCCCGGTCTGCTGGCGGCGCTTTCGGGCAATGACGCCGGCGGTATTGCAACGTATTCCAGCGCGGGCGCCAGCTATGGCTACAAGATGCTCTGGATGCTTCCCGTCATGACTGTGCTGCTCATCGTGACGCAGGAGACCGCGGCGCGCTGCGGCTGCGTCACGGGCAAGGGCTTGGCATCGCTCATTCGCGAGCGCTTTGGCGTGCGCAAGAGTGTACTTGCTATGGCGGCGCTGTTGATCGCCAACACGGCTGTGACCATTTCGGAGTTTGCGGGTATCGCCAGCGGCCTTGCTCTCTTTGGCGTGCCGGCGAGCATCTCGGTGCCGTTGGTGGCGCTGCTGGTGTGGATGCTTACCATGTCGGGTAGTTTCCAGCGCATCGAGAAGATTCTGCTGCTGGTAAGCTGCGTCTTCGTGACCTATATTGTCGCCGCGTTTATGGCTGGCCCCAACTGGGGTGAGGTCGCGGTCGACCTGGTCGTGCCTAACATTCAAAATGACCCCAGCTACGTGTCGCTCGTGGTCGCAACGATCGGTACCACCATCGCGCCGTGGATGATTTTCTTGGCGCAGAACAACGTGGTCGATAAGAACGCGGGCGAGGACGACATCGTGCTGCAGCGTATCGATACCGTGAGCGGCTCGATCGCTGCTGATATCATTGCGGGCTTCATTATCATCACGACCGGTACGGTGCTGTTCCCGGCGGGCATTCAGATTAGCGATGCTGCCGATGCCGCCCGCGCACTGGAGCCTATTGCGGGTCAGTGGTCCACGGTACTGTTTGCCTCGGGCCTGGTCGCGGCGAGCTTCTTGGCCGCCTGCGTGCTGCCGGGCGTTACGTCGAGCGCTATCTGCGAGGCATTTGGCTGGGAGCGCGGTGCCGACCGCAGCTGGGACGAGGCCCCGGTCTATCGCGGCATCATTACGGCCATCATCGGTATCTCTGCCGTGCTGGTGCTTATGCCCGGCGTCGATCTGTTCCAGATTATGATGACCTCACAGGTCATCAATGGCGTGCTACTGCCTGTAGTCTTGGTATTCCAGGTGGTTATCGCGGCGGATCGCCACATTATGGGTGCCAACCGCAACGGCCGCGTGTGGAACGTGCTCACTTGGGCGACTATCGCCGTGATTACGGTGCTCACGGTCGTCATGTTTGTGCTGCAGGCGATGGGTTACAGCGCTTAGCGCCTCTTTTGGACTCCAAACAGGCCGCTGCCATGGGTTGCGGCCTGCTTTTTGCTTGCTATAGGGGCTAGTTATATAACAGTGGGCAAAAAATGCCAAATATGAGTACTGTTGCTAGAGCGATAGCATTTATGTGCAAGAAGATAATGTACACAATCTAGAGTGTGTACATTAAAATTCACCTCAGCAGGCTCTAATCCAGCTAGGTTGGCCGCTTTGGTGGTTTGCAGGGGTCGCTCGGACGCCATTTTGGGCGGATTTGCCTGCTACTAAAATAGCAACAGTACTCATATTTGCCCTTTTTTGCCCACGGCCCCTTGGCATGTTGTTACGAAGCCGCTCCTGGACTGGAATTGACAGCCCAGGGGCGGCTTTCGCTTGTCGCGGGAGTGTCCCAAGGTGCCGGCATAAAAGGAACGTCCCAAGCTGCCGGATTACTTGTTGGCGCCCAGCTTGTGCGGCTTGAAGGCGAGGGCGTTGACGAGTGCGTCGGTGGCAGACTTGACGGCCGCCGGCTGAGGATCGTTGACGTGATCCTCGGGGTGCACGGGCAGGTCCTTCTTGACCGCGTCGTGGATCAGGTTGAGATATTCGGTCACGCCGGCGGTCGACAGGTGCGTGCCGTCGCCATCGAACAGGTCATTTCGGTTGGCGCTGTATCCGTACCAGTCGATAACGCGCACGTTCTTGTAGCGCGTGGCGGCGTTGGCGATGGCCTGGTTGGTCGAGCCAACCCACGGCTGCGGGCTGCGCGTGTTCACAAACACGACAATGCGCTTGTCTCCCGCATCGGCCATGATGGCATCGATTTGATCGTCGGTCACCAAGCCGTTGGTGCCCAGGGCAAAGACAACGATTTTGCCGGCAAGGTTCTGCTGGATATAGCCCTCAAATGTCGCACGGCCCGCATCGAATTGGCGGCCCTTTTCGGCATCGATATGGCTGTGCGGGAACACGCCATCAAAGGCGTCCACGGCACGTAGCGACACGGAGTCACCGATCATCAGCAGGTCGTAGGATCCATCGGGGAAGCCATCGTTGTCCTTGTCGGTGTCGTCGGCTGCCTGTTGGTCCGTGGGCGCAGCGTTTTTAGCTTCCTTGTTGAGGACTTCGGCGCCCTCGCCGCTCAGCGCGGAGGTTTCCGGTACAAAGATCAAGCCGCCCAGCGCGATGACGAGCACGATGCCGCAAGTGGCGCACACGGGAATATGCGCGCGTACCCAGTTGGCAGGCGTGGTGGTGCCATCGCGGAATTCGGCGACGGTGCGCCCAAAGGCGCCCTTCCTAAACGGAGTCTCGATAAAGCGATATGAGCATTCGGCCACGGCGACCACCAACAGCACCTGCAAAATGTACTGCCACCACGGTGTATCGTTGATGTTGGCGACCGGGTTCATGAGCAACAGCAGCGGATAGTGCCACAGGTAGATGCTGTACGAGCGCTTGCCAACCCACACGAGCGGCTCGGCGGACAGCGCGCGGGCAACCATTCCCTGGGGTTGCACGCAGGCCGCGATGACCATGAGCGTGAGGATGGAGCATAACAGCGTGCCGCCGCGATACTGGAACGCGGTGTAGCCGTTGGTGAGCGCGACCATGGCGGCAAGGCCAACCAGGCCCACGACGCCCAACACGTCGATGGATGCGGGCGAGGACCAAAAGCGCACGAGGGCGCTCGGCTGTGCCGGGGCGGCCTCGGCTGCGGAATCGGTCTTCTCGTCATGCCCGCCCTTGGCGTTCTTGTCGAGCTTACCTCGCTTGGCAGCACGAACTAGGCGGTCGAGTCCTAGGCGATGGGCGAGACGCACCGGCGCCAGGTCGCGATCGGGGATAAAGGCCATCCAAGCGCCCAGCAGCAGCGAGAACGCGCGGGTGTCGGTGCCGTAGTACACGCGGCTGGGGTCGGCGGCGGGGTTGTAAAGCACCATCATGGCGAGGGCAGTTACCGCGGAAAGGCCCAGAACCACGCGGCGCGTGTTGGGCTTACTCACATGCATGGATACCATGGCAAACAGCAGTGGCGGCCAAATCAGGTAGAACTGTTCCTCGATGGCGAGCGACCAAAAGTGTGTGAGCGGCGAGGGGTCGCCCAGAGCATTGAAGTACGAAACGTTTTGGGCAATCTGCCACCAGTTGTTGAAGAACAGCAGCGACGGTAGGATGTCGGGGCGCATCTTGGTGAGCATCACGTGGTTAAAGATGGTGCACAGCGCGCAGGTCACGAACACTACCGTTACCACGGCGGGGAATAGGCGGCGAATGCGGCGAATCCAGAAGCTCTTAAGGTCGATGCGGCCGGTCTTAGCGACTTCGTTGAGCAGCAAGCGCGTGATCAGATAGCCCGAAAGCACAAAGAAGATCGTGACGCCGAGCAGGCCGCCCTGAGCCCACGTGAGGTTGAGGTGATAGAGCACCACAGCGACGACGGCGAGCGTACGCAGGCCGTCGAGCGCAGGAATGTAGCGGGACTTGGGACGAGCGGGCGCCTGCTGGTAGGTAGCGGACGAGCGTGTGGCGCTGGTGTTGGTCTTGGCTGTATGGGCGTCCTTGTTGGTGGGCGTTCGATGTGGGCTCGGGCCGCGTCGCGACTCGCCGGTGCGGCGGTCGGCGCGCGGGCGTTCGTGCGCCGACCGGTTATCGGGCGCGCGGCGCGGGCCGCGTGGGCTCGATTGTGGGAGTTGCTCCATAAAACATCATCCAATGACGAGAATAATCAGCACATATTCATTGTAGCTGCCTGCTCCTGTGAATGCTTGCTGCTGGCGTAACCTCAAGCGCGCGTTCACATCAAAGTGAACTAAAGTTATAGAGGTGCGAGAGCGCACGATCGACGGCCGACGGTGGGCGTAAGGCCCGCAGACGAGGAGGTTTCCATGGCAGATCGCGGCATCGTTGCGGTGTTCGGCAGCATGAACATGGACCTTTCGGTGGCGTGCGAGCGCATGCCGCGCGCGGGCGAGACCGTCGGCGGCAGCGGTTCTATCACCAACGCCGGTGGCAAGGGCGCTAACCAGGCCGTCGCCGCCGCGCGCATGGGTGCGCGCACGTGCATGATTGGCGCGGTCGGTCGCGATGCGTTTGGCGATGCGCTCGTGGCAGGGCTCCAAGATGCTGGCGTGGACTGTGACTTTGTGGCACGTCGCGATGACGTGGAGACGGGAACAGCGACCATCATTCGCTGCGAGGGCGACAACCGCATCGTGCTGTCACCGGGCGCCAACCATGCGCTTGCGGGCGAGGACGTTGCCTGCGCGCTGAGACGTCTGGTGGCCGATGAGCTCGATGGCGATGTTTGTGAGTTTGCCCCGGCTGCCGGAAGCGTCTTTATCGCCCAGGGCGAATGTGACCTGATGGCAACGGCCACGGCGCTCTCTTGCGCTCACGAGCTGGGGTTCTATACGGTCTTTAATCCAGCTCCTGCCTGCGAGTTGCCTGCGGAGGTCTGGCCTGCGGTCGACCTGGTCTGTCCCAACGAGACTGAGTGCCAGGTGCTGACGGGTATCCTGCCCAAGGACGATGAGAGCTGCGTCGCGGCGCTCAACGCCCTGCTCTCTAAGGGCGCCGGCGCCGCGGTCATTACGCTGGGCGGTGCCGGTTCGGTTACGCTCGGTGATGACGGCGAGCCGCTGCGCATGCCGGCGCTTTCGAGCGCGGTCGTCGATACGACGGCCGCGGGCGATACGTTTATCGGCGCGTTGGCGGCGGCTCGCCTAAAGGGCTTGCCGCTCTTTGAGTGCATGGCCGCGGGTGCTCGCGCCTCGGCAGTGACGGTGTCGCGCCTGGGCGCTCAGCAATCGATTCCCACGCGCGCCGAAGTTGAACATTGGTTTTGTTAAACGATAAAGACGGAGAAGCGGAGTAGAACAATGGCAACCAAGAAGCTGATCCTTGATCTGGATATGGGTGTGGACGATGCGATGGCGCTGGCCTATGCCATCGCGAGCCCCGAGGTGGAGCTCGTGGGCATCACCACGTGCTTTGGCAACGTGCGCGTCGAGCAATCGGCGCACAACTGCCTGGCGGTGCTCGATCTGCTGGGTCGCCCCGAGGTTCCGGTGTACCTGGGCGCCGATCGTCCCATTAAGGCGACTGAGCCCTATACACCGCCGGCGTCTACCACGCTCATCCACGGCAAGAACGGCATTGGCGGGGCGAGCGTGCCCGCGTCGCCGTACGAGCCGGTGGGGGCGACGTCGGCCGACGGTAACGCGGCGGTCGATTACCTGATTGATGCCGCGCGCACCTATGGCTCCGATCTGATCTACGTGGCGACCGGTCCGCTCTCCAACCTGGCGCTTGCCTTGGAGCGTGATGCGGCGGCGATGATGTCTATCGGTCGCATGGTCGTGATGGGCGGTGCGCTTACCGTGCCCGGAAACGTGAGTGCGGGCGCCGAGGCCAACATGGCAAGTGATCCCGAGGCGGCCGATGCCGTGTTGCGTTCGGGCCGCAAGCTCACTATGGTGGGGCTGGATGTGACGCATCGCGTGGTGCTCACGCGTCGCGACATTGCCGGCTGGACGGGCTCGGGCACCATGGCCGGTTGCGCGTTTGCGAGCATGGTGGAGCACTACATTGGCTCGTATGAGATGAACGCCCCCTACCTGGGTGGCTGCGCGCTGCACGATCCGCTTGCCGTCGCCGTGGCGATTGACCCCACGCTCGTGGGTGCGCTCAGCTGTAACCTGCGTGTTGACTTGCTGGGCGAGTATCGCGGCCGCACCATCTGCGACGAGCACCGTCTGTCCGATCCGGACAAGAGCGCGCTCGTGGCGCTGACTGTGGATGCTCCACGCTTCCTGTCCGAGTTCAAGGCGCGTATGGCCCGCGTCCTGGGCTAGGCTCGGGATCGAAGCACGCCCATCTGCTCGATGTGGCCGCTGGCGGGCCGACGGTTGATTTTCAATCTCAACGCAACAGCCTGAACGGACCCCGCGTTTCCGCAGCTAGCGCAACGCGGAAATAGCTCCCGGCACCTGGCCATCACTTCGTTTCCGCAGGTGGAGGGGCTGTGGAGTCCGGTGCCCCCATGCCGCCGCCGCACGCTCCGCCAGCCCGCCGCGCAGCCGTTCCGGACTCAGCGCAACGGGCCCTCCGGCCCATGTCCCGGCCCGCCGCCTATCCCGCCAGCGGCCCCTCGCCCCTCGCGGCCCTGGCCCTTTCGATGCAGCCGGGCGTGAGGTCGAGCTCGCCGGGCGCCAGCTCCTCTATCCCGAACGCGTCCATGAGGGCGGAGGCGTCCTCCCCGAGGGCCATCCGCAGCACGCGCGCCGGCGTCAGGAACCCGAGCGCC
>NZ_JADMRH010000006.1:0-112872 GCF_015560135.1 Collinsella aerofaciens | reverse complement strand
GCCGCGGACGGGTTGATATAGGGAGAGGGCCTGACCCCATATCGTTGGGGCCAGGCCCGATTTTGCCTCTTGACAATGTCCTGCTCATATTAAAAGGAACGTCCCCATCTGCCACATCGCAGGTTGAGCACACGCCAGCGAGCGACGTCCAGAGCGAACAAGTTGGCATGAAAAAGGCAAGGCATAGACCTTCTGGTCATGCCTTGCCTTTTGAATGACAAATTGTCGCTCTGGACGTCGCGCAGCGTCGACCGGTCCGCCGTTCGTTAGAACGGCGGAACCTAAGGGCGCAGCGTCAACTGGTTACGCGGTTCGTAGAACCGCGTAACCAATTAGAAACGGTTGCCGCGGAAGCCGCCACCGTTGCGGCCGCCACGATCGCCACCGCGACCGCCACGGTCGTTACCACGGTTGCCGCCGAAGCCGCCACGGTTGCCACCGCGATCGCCATAGCCACCACGGTTGCCGCCAAAGCTGCCGCGACCGCCACGGTCGCTGCCACGGTCACCAAAGCCGCCACGGCCGCCACGATCGCCACCGCGGCCACCGCGGTCACCGCCACGGCCACCGCGATCGCCAAAGCCGCCGCGACCGCCACGGTCGCCGCCACGGCCACCGCGATCGTCACGACCGCCGCGAGGACCGCGGTCCTCGTCCAGGCCCATGGCGACGAGCGGAGCGATAACCTTATCGAGAGCGGCCATCAGCTCGGTGGCCTCCTCATAAGAAAGCTCGGGCAGGAGCTTCTCCTTCTTGTTGGCAAGCTCGACCAGGCCCTCAGCGGCATCCTCGGCGGCGAAGACAACAATCTTGCGCATATCGCCCTCGGCGTCGTCGATGCGGCCGACCAGATCGGCAGCCTCGGCCTCGGCCATCAGGCCATCGAGCTCACGAAGGCGCATGCCCAGCAGGTCGGACATTTCCTTCTGCTCCATCTTGGGCTTGAGGTCAAGGAGCTTGATGGCGCGCTCGATGTTCGCCATGCGCTCGGCCTTGGCCTCCTCCTCCTTGGAAATAGCAAAGCGACGGCTACGCAGCAGACGGGCGGCCTTCTGCATCTTGTCCATCAGCTCTTCGTCATCGTAATCAACGGCGGCCTCGACAACCTCGGCCTCCTCCTCGGCGGAAACCTCGTCAGCAACCTCAACCTCGGCAGCTTCGGTTTCCACGGTCTCGACTGCCTCGACCTCGGCAGCCACGGTCTCGTTCTCGGTCTCGTTCATGATCTCTTCGTTCTCGGACATGAGACTCCTTCTTGGCCCTCTCGGGCATCATCGCCCCATTCGCGGGGCCCGTCGCGCACTCTTTGCGCTTTAAACATTCATGCCTCTCGGCAAAACGTCCATTAGTTTATGGTGTCGCCATCCAATCTAGCTGCAGAATCTATGTGCACACATTAATGCGACATGTGCGACTCGCGACGAGCGTACACCAGCGACGTCGCGAACCCGACCACGGCAATTACAGCCGCCACACGCACGGCAGCTGCAAATCCAATCGCCTGGGCAACGTCGGACGCAGCGCCAGCGGCGCCGGCGGTCGCGGCAGAACTCGAGAGCAGGCCGATAAACAGCGACGGGCCAAACGATGCGGCAATCATGTTCCACGTGTTGAGCAATGCCGTTCCGTGAGGATGCTCAGCGGCAGGCAGCGTCTCCAAGCCGGCCGTCTGCGAGGGACTCAGCACCAGGCCGACTCCGGCATACACCACAACGGTCAGCGCCACGACGACGCCGATGTTCATGCTTGCCGCCGTCATCGAGATTGCAATCTGTCCCACGGCAATCAGGGCAAAGCCGACCGGCAGCAGCGGCCATGCGCCATGGGCGTCCATCACGCGTCCGCCCACAATCGAGGTCACGGCGTTGCAGGCAATCGCCGGCAAAATGAGCAGGCCCGCAACAAGTGCGGTCATGCCGTATGCGCCCTCAAAATAGAGCGGCAACAAAACGCTCATCGAGAACGTCGTCATCATCGACACCACCACAAGCAGGCACGCAGGCCAAAAGCGACCGCTCGCCATGGGACGCACGTTAAGCACCGGATGCTCGAGCTTGAGCTGGCGGGCCGCAAATAGGCCGAGCAGCACAATGGCGGCGAAAAGAGCCACGATGCCGGCAATCAGATTGGTCGAGAACTCGCCTACGGAATACACAAATGCCGTAATGCCGGCGGCGAGCAAAACAACCGACAGAATATCAAGCGTGGTGTTCGAGCGCTCTCCGACATTCCGAACGAGCTTTGCTGCCGCCGCGGCGACCACGACACCGCCCACCAGCGGCACTACGAACACCGCCCTCCAGCCAAACAACGTGCACATAAGACCACTAATCACGGGCCCAAACGCCGGCCCTAGCGTAATGCAGGCACCGCCCAGGCTCAGATACAGACCGAGCTTCTCGCGCGGAGCACAAGATAGCACCACATTCATCATGAGCGGAAACAAGATGCCCGATCCCGCAGCCTGCAAAATACGACTTGGCAGCAAAACGGTAAACGACGGGGCGACCAGGCACAGAACTTCTCCGGCGACCATGCATCCGCATGCGAAAAACAGCAGCTTGCGCGTCGAGAAACGACCGGACAGAAAGGCCATGATGGCCGTAAAGATCGACGTCACGATCATGTATCCCGAAACGAGCCACTGCGCCGTGGTAGCGCTCACCGAAAAGACCGCCATGATGTCGTGCAACGCCACGTTAATAATGTTCTCGTTAAACGCGGCGACAAAGGCTGCAATATACATTACGACGAGAAACGCCGCAGTGGCCGATGGCGCTACTTGAACTTGTTGCTGAGATTTGCTCCCCATGCATTTCCTTCCTCTTGGAACGACAGTCACATCGCCCCAGAGGAACAGTCCAGGGCGAGAATGAGCCCTAGACTTACGCCAGACGCCGCACGCGACGAGTCTGGCAACATGGTCCAACGTCGAAAGATTGTAACGCGGACGAGCAGCTTTCCTTCCGCGCTATTATTAAAAGTCCACGAAAGCACGAGACATGAGGAGCCCGCCATGATTAAGCCCATCATGAAATCCGAGTTCTTTTTGCGCCTGCCTTCCGAAGACGCGGGGCCCGACGATGCCGCGACCGGGCAGGACCTCCTGGATACGCTCCATGAGCATGAGCACGAGTGCGTGGGCCTTGCCGCCAACATGATTGGCGTGCGCAAACGCATCATCTGCGTAAAGGACGGCAACAGGGCGCTGCTGATGTACAGCCCTCAAATTCTTGAGCAGGTCAATTCCTATCAGACGAGCGAAGGATGTCTCTCGCTTTCCGGCGAGCGCCCCTGTACTCGCTATCGCCGCATTAAGGTTGAGTATTTGGACGAGAATTTCGTCCACCGCATCAAAAACTTCTCGGGCTACACCGCCGAGATCATCCAACACGAAATCGACCACTGTTGCGGAATCGTTATTTAGTTCCGCCGATTCAAGAAAGCTCCCTGCAGCAAAACAACTGCAGGGAGCTTTTCATAGTGCGGAACTTCTATCCCACTAGCTCTGGCGGTAATGGTCGAAGAAGTCGGCGAGGTCTTCGAGGGACTCTTTGAGCACTTCCATGCGCGGCAGGTACACGATACGGAAGTGGTCGGGCTCAGCCCAGTTAAAGCCGCCGCCGCGCGTGATCAGGATCTTCTTCTCGTGCAGCAGGTCAAGGGCGAACTGCTCGTCATCGGTAATGTTGAACTTCTTCACATCCATCTTGGGGAAGATGTAGAACGCCGCACGCGGCTTAACCACCGAGATGCCGTCAATCTTGTTGAGCGCCTCATACACAAAGTTGCGCTGCTCGTAGACACGGCCGCCGGGGCGGATGTAGTCGTTGACGGACTGATGGCCACCGAGCGCCGTCTGAACGATCGACTGAGCCGGCACGTTGGAGCACAGGCGCATGTTGGAGAGCATGTTGATGCCCATGATGAAGTCGCTCATGCAGCGCTGGTTGCCCGAAAGCACCATCCAGCCAATACGATAGCCCGCGATCATGTGCGACTTGGACAGACCGCTAAAGGTGACGCAGGGCAGATCGGGAGCGAGCGAGGCAATCGAGACGTGCTCGTAGCCGTCCATGCACAGGCGGTCGTAGATCTCATCAGCAAAGATCATCAGCTGATACCTGCGTGCAACCTCGACGATGCCCTCGAGCACCTCGCGCGGATAGACGGAACCCGTGGGGTTGTTGGGGTTGATGATGACGAGGGCTTTGGTCGCGCTCGTAATCTTGGACTCCATATCCTCCAGGTCGGGATACCAATCCGCCTGCTCATCGCACAGATAGTGCACAGGATGACCGCCGGCAAGGGTTGCGCACGCCGTCCAGAGCGGATAGTCGGGGCTGGGGATCAGAATCTCGTCGCCATTGTCGAGCAGCGCGTTCATCGAAAGCTGAATGAGCTCGGACACGCCGTTGCCCGTGTAGATATGCTCCATCTGAACGTTGGGCAGGCCCTTGATCTGCGAATACTGCATGATCGCCTTGCGCGCGGAGAACAGGCCACGCGAGTTGGAATAGCCTTCGCAGTCGGGCAGCTGCTGGCGCATGTCCTTGATGACCTCATCGGGCGTGCGGAAACCGAAGGGCGCCGGGTTACCGATATTGAGCTTGAGGATGCGCTCACCCTCGTCCTCCATACGGGCGGCCTCGTCGACGACGGGACCGCGCACGTCATACAGGACGTTATCGAGCTTGGTGGATTTAGAAAAAGTACGCATGGTGGTGCTCCTTGCAATTTGAGCTGAGGGATGGGGTTCGGGCTTGGAATCGTTGCGGGGTGATGATGCCTCGCCTTGATCGGCGTCGCCGGCAAGCAGCCAGGTAACATCGACCTCCAAAATACGAGCGAGCAGCTCAGCCACATCGCGCCGCGGGATCGTCTTGCCGCTCACATATTGGCTCATCTGACTCTTGCCGAGTTTTTTGCCGAGCATCTCCGATGCGCGGATCACGTCCGACTGGCGAACGTCGCGATCGGACATAGCCTGTCGCAGGCGATCGCTAAACGTCTCTTGGGCCACAGGAACCTCCTCGCTGGCAAAGTTCAATTTATAGAACACGAATTGAACCGATGTTCAATTTAGTAAGCAGTATAGCGCCGCGCCTCATTCGAAAGTTCAATTTCATAAGAAAACGTACCGAACTCCGAGGTTTGCCCAAAGCGGACAATGGCGTGTACGCGTTTAGAGGTATTCAAGGAATCGAGCGGCGGCAAGCGAAACGTCAGCCGTGCGATATATCGCATTGATCTGCCGATGGGGATGTCCCTCGAGCGAACGCACGGCAACATCGAACTGACAACGGCGCAAGATGAGCGCGGGAAGAATACTCACGCCCAGGCCGTCCTCGACCATGGCCATAATCGCATAGTCATCCCAGGTCGACAGCTTAGAGCGCACCGCCAGGCCCGCGCGGCGAAACAGCGGCGTAATCTCGTCGTCGCTACCGCGTTCCGGCAGGATAAACTGCTCGTTGGCCAAATCGGCAAGGGAAACGACCTCCGCGGTGGCAAGCGAGGAGTCCGCTGGCACCACGGCCATCAGCTCGTCTTGCACCAACGGCCGCGACGCCATGCCGGCGCCGCGTGGTTCGCGCGGAATAAAGCCCAGGTCGCAGCGACCTTCCGCCACCCATTGTTCAATCTCTGAATAATCGCCCATCAGCAGCTCGTAATCGACGTCCGGGTGATCGGCGCGAAAGTGCGCAATCACCGGCGGCAGCACGTGGGTCGCCACACTCGAAAACGTACCGATGCAGATTTTGCCGCGCATGAGCCCACGCATCTCATCCACCCGTCGCTGCAAGCGAGTGAATTCCTCGCAGAGCGCCTCGACCGCCGGCATAACTTGCCGCCCGTCGGCAGAAAGCACTACGCCCTCGCGGCTGCGATCAAGCACCTTAAAACCCCAGTCCGCCTCAAGGTCGCCCACCATGCGGCTCACGCCCGACTGCGAATAGCTCAGCCGCTCTGCAGCACGCGTAAAGCTGCCGGCACGCACCGTCTCGAGCAGCACCTGCATCTTTTGAATATTCGTTTCCACGGCACGTCTCCACCTTCGCATGAGTTCTTGTCATGTTTGCCATGCATTATATTCGCTTTTCTTCTAAAGCCAGTTCACCCATAGTGAACATGCTCGGATATAGAGGGGATGTCAGCGCATGAACAACGGACTGTTTACGTACTTAGCAGCATTGCTATTGTTTGGCTCCAACGGCATCATTGCCGCTGTCATCGCGCTGCCGAGCTCCGATATCGTGCTCCTGCGCACGTTTTTGGGCGCGCTCTCACTCATTGTCATCCTCGTCACTACGCAACGCCATAAGTTGCAGGCGCCATCTCGCCCTCGCGAAGCCGCAGCCCTCCTCCTTTCGGGAGCCGCGCTGGGCGCCAGCTGGATTTTTCTGTTCCGCGCTTATCAGACAATCGGCGTCGGCGTATCCTCGCTGCTGTACTACTGCGGCCCCATCATCGTCATGGCCCTTTCGCCGTTTATCTTTGGCGAGAAGCTGACCGGCGGCAAAATCGCCGGGTTTATCGCCGTCGCCTGCGGCGCTTTTCTCATTGCGGCGCAAGGTCTAGGCGGCAATATGCCCATTGCGGGCATCGTCTGCGGCATCGCCTCGGCATTTTGCTATGCGTTGATGGTCATCGCAAGCAAGGGCGCGCCGCACATCGAAGGCCTCGAGAACTCCGCGCTCCAGGTGAGCGCGGCCTTTGTGACCGCGCTGGTCCTCACGCTCATCACGCAGGGCGCTCCCTCGTTCCTGTCCGCCGGCGTCGCCGCCAGTATTGATTGGCGCGCCGTCGCTATGCTCGGCGTCGTCAACACCGGCATTGGTTGCCTGCTCTACTTTAGCGCCGTCGCCAAGCTGCCCGTCCAGACCGTCGCCGTCGTCGGCTACCTCGAGCCGCTTTCGGCGGTCGTGTTCTCGGCCGCCCTTTTGGGTGAAGCCATAACACCAGTCCGCCTGATGGGCGCCGCGCTTATCATCGGCGGCGCGATTTTTTGCGAACTCGCCGGCAAACGCGCAAACGCCAAGGCTGGCATCGCCCAGACAGTACGTGCTTAAAAGCCCCTGCTTTGAAATGCTACCTGCGTAGATAAATAATCCCCAGCTGAGGATTATTGTCTAAAATAACCCGATGTGCCAAACTGCTCTTGTATGTATAAAGACGGCATAAAGTTTTTGTCCTAGACAGATAACCGGATGTCTAAGGGAGTCCTCGTGGCACACAACAAACTGGAGGCAAACCTCCAAGACCAGCGCGGGCAAGGCGGGCACGGAGCCATCCCCCTCTCCGCTGGCATGCTGCTCGTAACGCTCGGCGTCGTCTATGGCGACATCGGCACGAGCCCCATGTACACCATGAAATCAATCGTTGCCAACAACGGCGGCATCGGTACCGTCAGCGAGGACATGATCCTGGGCGCGCTTTCGCTCGTCATCTGGACCATGACGCTCGTGACCACGGTCAAGTACGTGGTAATCGCCATGAAGGCCGACAACCACAACGAAGGCGGCATCTTCGCCCTGTTCAGTCTCGTGCGCAAGGTGGCGCCATGGCTGATTCTCCCCGCCATGATCGGCGGCGCGGCGCTGCTCGCCGACGGCATCCTCACCCCCGCCGTCACGGTTACCACGGCCATCGAGGGCTTGCGCACTATCGAGTGGGGCCATGCGCTTTTGGGTGACGGCCAGACCAACGTCATCATCATCACCATCATCATTATCTGCGGCCTGTTTGCCATGCAGCGCGCCGGCACCTCGTCAATCGGCAAGATGTTCGGCCCGCTTATGACGCTGTGGTTCCTGTTCTTGGCTGGCGCCGGCCTGTTCAACATGCTCGGCAACCTATCCATCCTGCGTGCGCTCAACCCCATCCGCGGCATTATGTTCCTGTTCTCGCCCATCAACCACTCGGGCATCATGGTGCTCGGCTTTGTCTTTCTGTCGACGACCGGTGCCGAGGCGCTCTATTCGGACATGGGTCACGTGGGCAAGGCTAACATTTACGCATCCTGGCCGTTCGTGAAGGCGACCCTCATCCTTAACTATCTGGGTCAGGGCGCTTGGCTGCTCGCCAACAACTCCAATCCCCAGATGCTCGCGATGGACATCATCAACCCGTTCTACATGATGCTTCCCGAGCCCCTGCGCCCCTTTGCCATCGTGCTTTCGACCGTAGCGGCCATCATCGCCTCGCAGGCGCTCATCACCGGCTCGTTCTCGCTGGTATCCGAGGCCACGCGCCTCAACCTTATGCCGCATCTGCGCATCCACTACCCCAGCGACACCAAGGGCCAGCTCTATATTCCGCTCGTCAACAACATCATGTGGGTCGGCTGCGTCTTCATCGTGCTGCTGTTCCAAAACTCCGAGCGCATGGAGAGCGCCTACGGCCTCGCCATTACCGTGACCATGCTCATGACCACGACGCTTTTGACGAGCTACATCGCCGGCGTCCTCAAGCACAAGCTGGGTGCCTGCGTCTTCGCCCTGCTCTTCGGTGCCATTGAGCTGTGCTTCTTCGCTTCGTGCCTCACCATGTTCTTTGACGGCGGCTACGTCATGATCTTCCTGGCCGCACTGCTGTTTGGCCTTATGTATGTGTGGCGCCGCGGTACTGCCATCGAACGCACGCAGACGATTCTGCTGCCCGTCTCCAAGTACATCGACCAGCTCAACCGCCTGCGCAATGACGAGACCTATCCCGTGCTCGCTGACAATCTGGTATTTCTCACCAACAGCCCCGACCCGCTCACGCTCGACCGCGACGTGCTCTATTCCATCCTGGACAAGCACCCCAAGCGCGCCAAGGCATATTGGTTCATTAACGTGCATGTCACCGATGAGCCCTATACGCACGAGTATTCCGTTGAGACCTTTGGCACAGACTTCCTGTTCCGCGTGCGCTTGGACCTGGGCTTTAAGGTCAACCAGCGCGTTAATGCCTACCTGCGCCAGATCGTTGGCGACCTGATGGCATCGGGTGAGTTGCCGCCGCAGCATCACACCTACTCTATCTACGAGACACGCGGCAACGTGGGCGACTTCCGTTTTTGCATGCTGCGCAAGATGCTTGCCCCCGAAACGGACATCAACCGCAACGACCACCGCGTGATGGCCATCAAGTACGCCGTCCGCCGCGCCTGCGGAAGCCCGGCACGTTGGTATGGTCTCGAGAACTCGGCCATCATCATTGAGTACGTACCGCTCTTTGCCCGCATGCGTCCGGCAGTCAAGCTCGTACGCACCCAGGTGCCGCTCGAGATCCTGATCGAAGAGGCCGAGGAAATGGAAGTCGACATCTTCTCGGACGACCTGGTCAACGGCAACGAAGCCGGTAGGAACATGAACGTCGATCCCACCGAGTTGCTCGAGAGCGTCGCCGATACGCCCGAGCAACAACAACTCGACGGACTCGAAAGCACCCAGCTCAACGACGCCAACTTCTAACACGCCACCAGCCATTGACGACAGCGGCCCTGCACCTCACGAGAGACGCAGGGCCGCCTTGCATTGCAGTAAAGCTATCGGCTACGAACGACGTGGCTCGGGAACCACGAGCTTATCGGGGCTCGCGCCCTCGGCATCCATCAGGCTCACGTAGCGAATCGACGGATCCCCATACATCGCGTAGTAATAATTGCCCGTGCGCGCGCTAAAGCATCCGGTATAGATAGTCTTCTCGAACTTGCCATCGCCCATCCTAGACGCCCCCTCAATCATCACCACGCCCTCGAGCGATCGGAACATGCGGACGACGTTTTCGGTCTCGCTCTCCTTTTGCGGGTAATTGGCATTGAGGTACGCCGCCTTTACAAAACGGCTCGGCGAATAGCAGTCACCCGGAATACCGCGCATGCCGGCACCCGCGCCATAGGGCTTGAGCTCGACGCCACGCCATGTCGCCGTCTGCGGAAAATCGCTTGTGGCCGTGATATAGGTGCGCAGGTTTTCCATGTGCCACGGGAAGGTGGGCTGATTGGCAAGGGTGTCGACCGGATCGTCGTATACATGCAGGCCGTCAGCCATCATCTCGACCACGATGCTGCGCTGGCTGTCGCCGATAATCCAATGGAGCAGCGACACGCCCAGCCCCTCTCCGGCAGATTTGGCGACAATCACCGTGTCGCGCAGCGCGGCCTCGACCTCATCGACCGTCGAGAACGTCGCTGCCACCCACAGGGGAAACTCATAGGCCGCGATATTGGTCTTACCGTCGACAGGGTCATCGGCATACTCGGCATAACCAGGGAAATTGAGACCCGCCACGGCGAGGCCCGCATCGTTGCCGCAATCGAAGAACATAGGGTAGTTCCTGTAATCGATGCACATACCGATCACCGCGTGCGCCGCTGTCGCGTCGTCGATAAACGAATACGGAATGTGAAACCCGCGCGGCATCACGCGAACCTGTTGGCCGTAGTCAAAGCTCCAGTCGAGATTGCGGCCCAGATACATGTGGCCAGAATTATCAGTAAATCGAATACTCGTACACATAGCGCCTCCTAGCTTTACGTTCTTGCTAATTTCATTGTCTCCAAACAAAAAGGCGCTAAACACAAAAGCCCGGACATGACAACAATGTCATGCCCGGGCCAAAAGAGACGAAGTGCGGTGCTTTGGTCCCCTTAGACCAACTTGCCGAGACAGTGGTCGATCATATGCTGGATCATCTGTGCCTCAAAGCCCACAAAGTCCTGCTTGCGCTCGCGCATCTTGCCGTCGACGATCTGGTCAAAGGCAACCTTGCACTTGATGTAGCGCGTGGACTTGGTGACCTCCTCGTGCGTCAGGCAGCTCTCCTCCATCTTGCTGGCGCCCAGACCAAACACCAGACGGGGGTTGTAGAGCACATGGGGCTGGCCGGCATCGTCCAGGTAGACGCAGACCTTCTTGGTGACGCCAATCTGGTTGGCGGCAAGGCAGCCGGCATCGTCGAGCGACTTGATGGTATCGATCAGGTCCTGTGCCACCGACTCGTCCTCGACGGTCGCGACCTCGCAACGCTGGGACAGAATAGCCTCGTCGTGGCAGAGCTCTTTAATCATACGTTCCTCCATAGGGGTCGTTGTAACTGCTTAAGTATACGGTACCCACACATTTTCATGCGAAAAATACCGTCTGTCTGCTACAAAGCGCCGAACATCAACATGCGAGGAACATCAGCCTTTCAAAGGCGATATAGTAGTTGAGTTCGTGTCAATCGGCCTAAACTCGGGGCCGAGCAAGGAAAGGGTATGCATGGACGAACTATTTCACGTCAGCGAGCGCAAGTCCACAATCGGGACCGAACTCCGCGCTGGACTGACAACATTCCTGGCGATGGCCTACATCATCGCCGTCAACCCCGCGGTGCTCTCGGGCGCTGGCATCGATGCGGGAGCGCTCGCCTGCGCCACCTGCCTGGGCGCCGGCATCATGACCATCTGCATGGGCATCTTCGCCAACCGCCCGCTCGCCTGCGCGTCGGGCTTAGGCGTCAACGCGATGATCGCTGGAATCACCACCACCGTCTGCGGCGGTGACTGGCACGTGGCCATGAGCGTCATCTTCCTCGAGGGTATCGTCATCTTGCTGCTCGTGCTTTGTGGCCTGCGCGAGGCCATCATGGACGCCATCCCGGTTGTCCTGCGTCACGCCATCTCGGTGGGTCTGGGCCTGTTCATCGCCATGATTGGCCTGTGCGATGCCGGCATTATCACCTCTGGCGCCGGTACACTCGTCGGTCTGGGCGACATCACCTCCCCCACCTTCATCGTCGGCATCATCTCCATCCTGGTGACAGTCGCCCTCGCCTGCCGCAACGTCCCCGGCTCGCTGCTCATCGGCATCGTCGTCGCCGTCATCGCCGGTATCCCCCTAGGTGTGACCCATGCTCCGACCGGTATCATCGCCCCGCTCGACTTCTCGAGCATCGGTGGCCCCATCGCCGACGCCGGCGGCGTGCCCGCCATCGTCAAGGTCCTTACCGACCCCACGCTCCTCGTCATCTCGTTCTCGCTGCTCATGAGTGACTTCTTCGACACTATGGGCACCGCGATGGCCGTGGCCAAGCAGGGCGAGTTCCTCACCGACGACGGCAACGTCGAGAATATCAAGGAGATCCTGATCGTCGACTCCGCCGCCGCTGCTGTGGGCGGTTTCATGGGCGTCTCCTCCATCACCACCTTCGTCGAGTCCACTTCCGGCGCCGCCGACGGTGGCCGCACGGGCCTCACCTCCGTCACCACCGGCGTGCTGTTCATTCTCGCCGCGTTCTTCTCCCCCATCGTCACCATCGTTTCCAGCGCCGCCACCTGCGGTGCTCTGGTCTACGTCGGCTACCTCATGATGAGCGAAGCCTCCGAGATCGACTGGTCCGACGTGTCGCAGGGTTTCCCGGCGTTCATGATCGTCGCCGGCGTGCCCTTCACCTACTCCATCTCTGCCGGCATTGGCCTGGGCTTTATCGCCTACGTGATCGTCGCGCTCTTTAAGGGCGAGGCCTCCAAGATCAAGCCGCTCATGTGGATCGCAGCCCTTGCCTTCCTCGTCTACTTCTTCGTGGCGTAACGGCATAGTCTGCTAAAGCAGAACATCAAGGCGCGGAGTCGCATCGAGCGGCTCCGCGCCTTTCTTTTAGCGTCTGCCCCCGCGCCAGCGTGCGACAATTGAGGCTGTCAATATCACAACACCGAGAGAAGCCTGCCTTGGAAGCGCATCATAAGCAGATAACCGTTTACTCAGAGTGTGCGGAAGGCGCGCCCGTCATCTACCTCCCCGTGGTTATGGGCGACGGTAGTGAAGTCTACGAGCGCTGCCGAGAGCTCGACTGCCCGCCATTCACCCTTGTCGCCATTGGAGGGCTCGATTGGAATCGCGAGCTTAGCCCCTGGGAATGTGAGGGAACTATACGAGATGCCGAGCCCTTTGGTGGACAGGCTGCTGGTTTTCTTGACGAGTTGTTGAAGCAGATAATCCCAGAGGCCGAATCATCACTTCCCTGCCCGCCCACCTGGCGCGGCATTGCCGGCTACTCGTTGGCGGGTCTTTTTTCACTGTGGGCACTTTGGCAAACAGATGTCTTTGAACGCGCGGCAAGTGCATCGGGGTCGCTGTGGTTCCCCGGCTTTATCGACTACGCGCGCGAGCGCACGATGACAGCCACGCCCGACGCCGCCTATCTGTCGCTCGGTAAAAAGGAAACCAAGACGCCCAACCGCATGATGCGGCACGTACTCGACGATACGCGTGCGATGGAAGAGCTGTTTATCGAGCGCGACATTCCAACAACACTGGAGCTCAACCCCGGCAATCACTTTGCCCAAACTGACCTGCGCATGGCGCGCGGCATCCACTGGATACTGACGCATTAAAAATGGCGTCCGCGCGTACATACGCATGGACGCCATCTATAATTTGGCTGAACGCAGCTACTATTCAGTAGTCTCCTCAAGCTCGGAAGTATCGAACTCAAAGTCATTACCGGGCAGGATGGCGTTGAGCACAATGCCCACCAGCGAGCCCACGGCAAGGCCCGAAAGCGAAATCGTCACGCCGCCCAGCTCCAGCACGATGGCACCGGCGGTACTGTAGGCAATGCCGAGCGAGAGCACGAGCACCAGAGCCGCAACCAGCACGTTGCGGTTGTTCTGGAAATCGACCTGGTTTTCGATAAGGTTGCGAACGCCCACGGCACTGATCATGCCGTAGAGCACGAGCGACACGCCGCCGATAACGCACGCCGGCATAGCAGCGATTACAGCAGCAAACTTGGGGCAGAACGAAAGCACGATGGCGCAGCAGGCGGCAATGCGAATCACACGCGGGTCGAACACGCGCGTAAGCGCAAGCACACCGGTGTTCTCGCCATACGTAGTGTTGGCCGGAGCGCCAAAGAGCGAAGCCAGAATCGTGGCAAGGCCGTCGCCGAGCAACGTGCGATGCAGACCAGGATCGGCGATGTAGTTACGCTCGCAAGTGGAGCCAATGGCGGAGATATCGCCAATGTGCTCAATCATGGTCGCAAAGGCCAGCGGCATGATGGTGATGATAGCCGTCGTGGCAAGACCGCTATCGAACTGCGGGCCAAAGAGCGCAAACACGGTGTTGTCCCACACGATGGGCAGACCGACCCACGGAGCGGCGGCAACGCCCGAAAAATCAACCTCGCCCAGCACCGCCGCGACAGCATAGCTCACCACAACGCCCAGCAAAATCGGCACGATCTTGACCATGCCGCGGCCCCAGATGTTGCAGATGACGATCACGGCCACGGCGACAACGGCAACAAGCCAGTTGGTTTGGCAGTTGGCAATGGCAGAGCTCGCCAGGATCAGGCCGATGGAAATGACGATGGGACCGGTCACCACCGGCGGAAAGAAGCGCATGACACGCTTGGCGCCAAATGCGCGGAACAGCGCCGCCAGCACCGGATAGAGCAGGCCGGCGCAGGCAACGCCCAGGCAGGCGTAGGGCAAAAGCTCGGCCTCGCCGTTGGGTGCAATGGCGGCATAACCCGCGATAAAGGCAAACGACGAGCCCAGAAACGCGGGCACCTTACCGCGCGATAGAAAATGAAACAGCAGCGTGCCGATGCCGGCGAACAGAAGCGTCGCCGAAACGGAAAGGCCGGTGAGCACGGGCACGAGCACCGTGGCTCCGAACATCGCAAACATGTGTTGCAAACCCAACACGAACATGCGCGGGCGGCCGAGCGACGATGCATCGTAGATGGCATCGGTGACGGCGGGCGTCGAGGATTGGGACATGGAAGTCCTTTCATAATGGAAGGGCGATCAGGCATATCGGATAACCTGCCCGAACGATACGATCCGAACCATTGTACGTGATACGCCATGTCTCGCACGCGCCGTCACCTGCAAGCGGTAGCGTTACTTCCAAACGCGCTCGGCAATGCGCTTGACCAGCGCGATCTTTGCCCACTGTTCGTCCTCGGTCAGTTTGTTGCCAATCTCGCAGCTGGCAAAGCCGCACTGGGGCGACAGGTACAGGTTCTCGAGCGGCACATACTTTGCGGCCTCTTGGATACGTTCGACGATAACGTCCTCGTCCTCAAGCTCAGCCGCCTTTGTAGTGACCAGTCCCAGCACCACCTTCTTGCCGGGGGCGACATACTTGAGCGGCTCAAAGCCACCGGCGCGCGGCGTATCGAACTCAAGGTAGAACGCGTCGACATCCTCGTGCGCAAACAGGTACGGTGCAATGGGATCGTAACCACCCTCGAAGGCATACGTGGAGTGATAGTTACCGCGGCACACGTGCGTGTTGATGACCAGATCGTCGGGCTTGCCCTCGATGGCGGCGTTGTTGAGCGCCACGCCCAGCTCGCTTACCTTTTGCAGGTCGACCGGGCTCATGCCGGTTTTGGCGACAAAATCAGTATCGCAGTAGATGCCCCAGGTGCAGTCATCAAACTGGATGTTGCGACAGCCTGCTGCGTACAGGTCGGCGATCACCGTGCGATAAGCGGCTGCAATGGCGTCGGCAAGTTCCTCATCGGTCTTGTAGACGGCGCGCAGACTCTCCTGCTGTCCATCGCAGCGGTCGAGCGTAACCTCCGAGAACGTCTGGATCGGCGCCGGAATGGTTTGACGCGCGACCTGGCCCTCCCCCTCAAGCGCCTTGACAAACTTAAAATGCTCGACGAACGGGTGGTTCTCGCCGCTAATGGGACCGGTAACCACAGCGGTGTCGGCCGTCGTCTCCTCGTCATGGAACATATAACCCGTGCGTGAGGTACGGCGCTCAATGCCGTTGAGTCCCCACATAAAATCGAGGTGCCAGTAGCTGCGGCGGAACTCGCCATCGGTAATCACCTGCAAGCCGGCAGCCTTCTGCTTGGCCACTAAGTCGCGGATGGCCTCGTCCTCGACGGCCTTAAGGCCGGAAGCGTCGAGTTTACCCGCGACATAGGCGGCATGGGCGTCCTTTACAGCCTGCGGACGAAGAAAACTGCCGACGATATCGGCACGAAACGGCGCGTTCGGTTGAATCGAAGTGCTCATAGATATCTCCCTTTGCATTGGTTGCTTTACTGGGACAGAGTATGAGCGTTCATATGGCCATCGTAAAATATACGTTTATAACAGTTTGATATAGATGCTTCCTATATCAGTCTGGACTGTCATAAAGAGACTTGAACCGTGCGGAGCACAGCAGCCTAGATATGCTGACGAATCGCGTCGATATAGGCCCGACCGTAGCGCGTGAGCGTCGTGTTCTTGCGCGTGATGATGCCAATCTCCATGTACTCGTCCACGTCGAGCGGAATCGAGATAATGCCGGGGCCGTTGAGCTCGTGGCTGATCACGCCCGAGCATACCGTGTAGCCGTTGAGGCCCATGGCCAAATTGAACAACGTCGCACGATCGCGCACGCGGATATTTTTGCGACGCTCGAACGTCGAGGTCAGCTCCTCGGAATAGTAAAACGAGTTGTAGCTGCCCTGCTCGTAGGACAGGAACGGGTAGTCTTCCAGATCCTCGAGCGTCACGCTGGAGCGGCCCGCCAGCGGATGGTCGGCACAGACGAAGACATGCGGCGTGGCGCAGAAGAGTCCTTCGAACACGAGTTCGTTGGCCGCCAGCATGCGCTCGATGACCTCGCGATTGTGCTCGGACAGATATAGGATGCCCAGCTCGCTTTTCATGTGCGCGACATCCTCGATAATCTCGTGGGTCTGTTCCTCGCGCAGGGTAAAGTCGTAGCGCGCGGCATCGAACTCGCGGATTACATCGACAAACGCATTAACGGCAAAGGAATAATGCTGGCAGCTCACACTAAAGTGCGGCACCTGCTCGGACGCGCCTTTGTACTTGCCCTCGAGCAGGTCGGCCTGGTCGAGTACCTGGCGCGCATAGCCCAAGAAGGTCTCGCCCTCCTCGGACACAATGACGCCCTTGTTGGTGCGCTCAAAGATGTGCACACCCATCTCGTTTTCGAGATCGCGGATCGACGCGGTAATCGAAGGCTGCGACACAAAGAGCCGGCGCGAGGCCTCGGTGATGCTGCCGCATTCGGCAACTTTGACAACATATCTGAGTTGCTGGAGCTTCATGGCTTTCTCCCTAGACGTTTGTGACGTCGAAACCCGCCGTGTCCATTTGGCTCATAAACGACGGCATCTCCCCCGTCGCGGCGCAGGCGACAATCTGATGCAGAGCCCCGGCAACCGCATCATCTGCCGCAGCGCCGATATGCCAGCGTGCGGCAGCCGTGACGGCCTCGTTGGCATTGGCGACTGCAACGGAGTTGGGAACAGCATCGATCATGGGCAAATCGTTATCGGAATCGCCGAATACGGCCACCTCGTCGGGCGTCAGGCCCAAAGCACGCGCCAGCTCCAGCGCAGCGCAGCCCTTGTCCCAGTCGGTCGGAAGAACGTCGAACAGGCGCACGCGGTTGTTGGGAAACACGAGCGAGAGCTCCGGCACCTCAGCGGCAACACGCTCGCGCAGCTCGGCGAGCTCCTCGCGCGAACGGGCACTCCAGATATTCGCCTTGTATACCGGGGCATCGTCAACGACAGGACAACAGGGAGCCTCTTCGCCCTTGAGCCACGCGTTGCCGCCTGACTTCATGGCGCGACGCACACGCTCGGGATCGCTTGTCACGCAATAGGCATCGTTATTCCAAAAGTCATCGCCCAGACGGTAGACCTTCAAATACGTATCGTCGGTCTCCTGTTCAAAATAATCGGCTAAGCGCATAAGGACATCGTTATCGATTGCGCGCGAAGCGACTACTTCGCCGTCGACAAACATCACCTGGCCGTTACAGAACGCGCCAGTCGAAAAGCACTCGGAACGATTTTTGAACATCCAGCCCATCGCGGACGGCTGACGACCCGAAACCGGACCAAAGTGCAGACCCGCCGCCTGCATGGCATGAATACCCCCAATGGCGTAGTCGCTGACACCGTCATGTCCAGCCGGAATCAGCGTATCGTCCATATCGGTCAGCACAAGTTTGATCATAGAGCCCCCCGTCATTTTCACCGTAACCATTGTAACGACCTGCCAATAAGGGACAGGTTTATTTTGCCAGGTTTTATCTGGGAAAATGCAACGCCCCTGTTGCCACCTACCAAAATAAACCTGTCCCTATTTGGCAGGTGCGCTAGTATAGGGAGCAACAGATTCGATGCGGGAGTGCCGGCGGTGCAAACCACAAGGCTGAGAGGGCATGGGGCCCAATCCTTTGAACCTGTCAGTTAATGCTGGCGTAGGGAGCATGCCGCCTTTACAGGGGCGCTGTCTATGCACAGCGCCCCTTTTCTATGCCAAGGAGGCATGTGCAGTGATTGATTCGGAACAGCTTAAACAACATATGGTCAAGGCCGTAGAGGAGATTCGCGCCACCAATCCGATGGCCGGCTCCATCACCAACACGGTGACGATCGACTTTGTCGCCAACGCGCAGCTCGCCGTGGGCGGATCGGCCGCCATGGTCTATCTGCCCGACGAGGGCGAGGCACTCGTTGCCGGCGGCGGCGCCATCTATCTCAATATGGGCACGCTCTTCCCCATCTACGAGCAGACAATTCCCCGCGCGGCCAAGGCGGCACACGACGCCGGCAAGCCCTGGGTGCTCGATCCAGTGGGCTTGGGCATCGGCAGCCTGCGCACCCAGTTGGTAAACGAGCTCAAGCAGTACAAGCCCGCTATCGTGCGCGGCAACGCCTCCGAGATCATCGCACTCGCCGGCCTGTGGGGTCTTGAGGGCGAGGCAGCTGATCTGAGCCGTGTACGCGGTGTCGATACCACCGACACGGTAGACGCCGCCCGCGATGCCGCCGTGGCGCTCGCCCGCTACACCGGCGGCGCCGTTGTGGTCTCGGGCGAAGTCGACCTGATAACCGACGGCACAACCGTGGCCAAGTCCCACGGCGGCAGCCCGCTCATGTCCAAAATCACCGGCTGCGGCTGCTCGCAGGGAGGCGTGCTGGCCGTGTACGCCTGTGCCGCCGACCCGTTTACGGCAGCCATCTGCGGCACCGCCGTCTACAACGTTGCCGGCACGCGTGCCGCCGCTGTCGCCGATGCCCCGGCAAGCTTTAAGGTCGCCTTTATCGACGAACTCTACCGCGCGACCGCCCAAGACATTGCCGACAACCGACTCGAGCTCGAGGAGGCATAGGCCATGTCCGATCCCGCAACCAATACCGGCATGAACACGCTCGTCGCCGTCGCCATCGCCCCGTGCGGCACCGGCGACGAGCTGTCCGCCGAGGTCGCCGAGGTCGTGCGCGTCATTCGCGAGAGCGGCCTTCCCAACCGCACCACCTCGATGTTCACCGAGATCGAGGGCGACTGGGACGAGGTCATGCATGTCGTGCGCGACGCAACCTTTGTGTTGGCGAGCAAGGGCATCCGCACCGAAGTCGTGCTCAAAGCCGATATTCGGCCCGGATTTACCGACACCATGACCGGCAAGCTCGAGCGCATGGAAGCACAGATCAAAAAGCAGGAGGAAGCACGATGAGCATCCGCGACAACCTTGATATCTCGGCCTATCTGGTACTCGGCCCCGAAAACACGCTCGGACGCCCCGTGGGCGATGTGGTGGCCCAGGCACTCGACGCCGGCTTTACCTGCATCCAGGTGCGCTCCAAGATGGCAAGCGCCCGCGAGATCATTGCGCTGACCGGCGATGCCGCACAGGCAATCGCACAGGCCGGCAAGACCGGTCAGGTCGCCCTGCTGATCGACGACCGTCTGGACTGCGTGCTTGCCGCGCGCGAGCAGGGCATCGCCGTCGACGGCGTGCACGTGGGTCAGAGCGATATTCCCGTCGAGGTCTGCCGCAAACTTCTGGGCCCCGATGCCATCGTGGGCCTTTCGGCACGCTGCGAGGAGATGCTCGAGTACGTCAAGACCGCCGACATGAGCCTGGTCGACTACCTGGGCATCGGCCCGCTCCACGAGACCAAGACCAAGCGCGATTGCGGACGCGCGGCCGACGGCTCTATCATCACCAAGAGCTTTGAGGACCTGGCCGCCCTCCACGCGGCAAGCCCCGTGCCCATCGTGGTGGGCGGTGGCGTCAAGACAGCCGACTTGCCGCAGCTCAAGGCCACCGGCGTCAACGGCTTCTTTGTGGTGAGCGCCGTCTGCAGCGCCGATGACCCCTACGCCGCGGCCAAGGAGCTTGTCGACACCTGGCAGCAGGCATAGGCTCAGGCCGAGCAACTGATTCGCGGCCTCATATCTTCAGCAATGGAAAGCGCATCCCGGTTTGGACCTCCATTCCGGGATGCGCTTTCCGCATGCGGCTCCGTTGGGAAACCCTATCCCATTCCAGGCGCAAATTCTGGGACGCCGTTTCCAAAACCCGCCGTCGGGGAAACTGCATCCCGTTTTGGATGCCGATTCCGGGGCGCGCTTTCCGCTACGGGCCTCTCGCGGAAACCTCATCCCATTTTTAGCGCCGATTCCGGGATGCGCTTTCCGCCGAGTCCACGGCAGTTTGCTCTACTCTGCCAGATACGCTTCCAGCGCCGGCAAGGTCGCCTCCGCATCGTGACGGCCGATCTGGTAGATGCGCTCAAGTTCATCCGGTTCGCGGCACAGCGACGGCACCTTCACCGATTCGCTCGGCCGTACCACAAAGATTTCGCCGGCAGCCTCGCGACGTGCCAGGTCATCGAGCGTGGCATTGTAGACCTCATGCCGGTGCTCAAGCGCTGCGACAAACTCCGGATAGTGACGGAACACGCGCCGCAGCATGGGCATCACGCTGTTGGGCTGCTTCACAAAGCCCGCCGGCTGCGTGAGTACCACGATATTGCGGTCATACCCCTGCGCAAACAGCCAAGCGCTGGGAATGGAATCGGCCACGCCGCCATCCAGGTACTTGCGGCCCTCAATGGCGACAGGACGCGTCGCCACGGGAATTGCCGACGACGCCCGGATCCACTCGATATCGCGCTCGTCGCCATACGGCAGGTCGTGGTAGACGGCCTTGCCCGTCTCGATATCGGTACACACGCACGTAAATCGCATGGGGCAGGCGCGATACGCCTCCAAGTCGATGGGATCGCGCTCGATAGGCACCTCGTGATAAGCAAAGTCGGCATTGAACATATCGCCGGTTCGCAGCCAGCTGGTCACGCTCGCATAGCGCTTGTCGGCGCAATAGGCCTTGTTATAGCGAATGGCGCGGCCGATCTGGCGCGATTTAAAGTTGTAGCCAAATGCCGCGCCCGCCGAGACGCCCACCATATGGTCGCAGGTCAAACCGTGCTCCATCCAAACGTCGAGCACGCCCGCCGTATACATACCGCGGTAGCCGCCTCCCTCGAGCGCCAGCCCCACCGTGCGCGTCATATTTGACTGTGCCATGCGACCATCTCCGTTCCTGCGTTTTAAACCGGGACAAGTATACCCGTCAACATATATCGTCCCAGTCGCATTTTTATCGAACATCGCATCGTCGCGCTACCGCCTGTCGAATAATAGCCGCCCACAGCATGTGCACCCATATCCCCGCACTCGAGGAAAGCGGCTTTATGGTGACGCTCGACAAGCACATTTGGCAGATTGTGCCCACCGACCGCGATCAAGGCCGCAGCACGCAAATCATTTCATCGATGCTCGAAATGGCGCAGTCGCTCCATCTGCCCGTCGTGGTCGAAGGCGTCGAGACAAATGAGCAGGCGAACATGCTACGACAAATGGGCGCCCGCTACGCTCAGGGCTTCCTCTGCTACCGCCCCATGCCGGCGAAGGATTTTGAGGCATTGCTCGATGGTGGCAATAACAACTGATACGCTCGCGCGCAAAACGCCACCGTCGAAGGGGATATTTGTCTCCATTAGCTAACTTATATCCCCAATTCAAACCGAATTGGGGATATGATACAAACCGTTGTTCCGCCCAAGGAGGTTATCCATCATGAACGAGTCATATCGCCTGGGCGAGCAATCGATTATTGCCTATCTTCAGCGACTTGCGAACGGCGTCTCGACCGCCGAACTCGATGTTGCCGCGCTGCCTGCTGAGCTACGCGCCGTTGGCGAGCAACTGCAAAAGACGCATGCCATCCTGCAACAAGAGCGCCAGCTGCTTGAGCGCAACGCCTATATCGATCCGCTCACCAACTTGGGCAACCGCAACGGATTCGACCGTCACGTCGAGCAACTCTGGCGCAAAGGCGACCCCTTCACCTGCGCCTATATTGACATCGACCATCTCAAGCATTGCAATGATAGGTTTGGCCACGCCGAAGGCAATCGCTATATTCTGAGCATCTGCCGCACGCTCTCCGAAACCATGGAGCACGATGAAATGCTGTTCCGTATCGGTGGAGACGAGTTTGTGCTTATCTCGCTCTCCGCAAACGAGATTGAACTCGAGCAGCGCTTGGAGCAGGTACGTACCAGGCTGATCGAGGCGAGCTCAGGTGGCAAGGCGCCCATGATCGGCAGCTTTAGCTTTGGCTGCTCGCGCGTCGATCCACTTGCTGGCGACACGCGTCGCCAGATGACGATGGATGCCGATCGCAAGATGTATCGCTATAAGCTTATGCATCGTGTGCAGCAACCGAAAGACGATGACGCGCCGCAACGCCCAATCGTCGATCAGCTTCCCTGCAACGACCGGGTGTTCCAAGCGATCTCCATGAGCTCCGAGATGCGCTATCCGTTTATCCTCAATCTCGATACGGGAGAATCGCAATGGTCGGTTAACGCCGTGCGCGATTTTGACCTGCCCTCCCAGCACCCTTTTAACTCACTCGACATGTGGCTTGCCCGCGTTCACCCCGAGGACCGCGACAACGTACGCGCCGAGCTCGACATGGTGATAAACGGCACGTGGCACTTCCACTACATGCAGTATCGCGTAATGGACGCCACCGGAAAATACGTGCTTTGCGACTGCACGGGCTACCGCTTGGACGGCACCGATACCGAGCCCAACATGTACGTGGGCATTATCATCAACCGAAGCCTAGCGGATACGACCGACTCAGTAACGGGCCTGGGCGATGTCCACGCACTGGTCAACGCTATTGGAGAGATGCGCCACGTGCCGCACGAGGCAGGTTTTATTGCCATTAAGGTCGACGATATCGCCGAGGTCAATGCCCGCTTTGGATTCGATGCAGGCGACCGCGTGCTCGCCGAAAGCGCCGCCTGCCTCATGGATTGTTCGCGCGGCAAGGGCCGCCTGTTCCGCTCAACGGGACCGATGTTCGTGGCACTCTTCGATGAGCTCGGCCCCGAGGCAATCGACGAGATCGCAAGCGACATCGAACGGTTCCTGGGTACTCCCGTGCTCATCGGCTCGCTTGAATATCAGCCGCCCATTCGCGTGGCCACGCTCCATCTGGACGGCGTCGACCGTCAGCCCGTTTCCATTTTGAACGAGCTCAAAGCGTTGCTCGGGAAAGCCGTGCAGGTGCCAGGTACCAAACTGGATTAGCGCCGCGCCCGCGCCGCCCCCCCATCGTGCGATAATCCTCTGCAGAAGTCACCAAAAGCAGAGGGAGTTTGTGATGAAGGTTCTTTTAGTCAACGGTAGCCCCAAGGCAAACGGCAACACCGCTCGCGCGCTTGCCGAAGTCGCCGAGCAATTGCATGCCGAGGGTATCGATACCGAGGTGTTCCAGCTGGGCGCCAAGCCCATTCGCGACTGCATTGGCTGTGGTCAGTGCGGCAAGCTCGATTACCGCTGCACCTTTGACGACGACGAGGTCAACGAGCTCATTGCCGCCGCCGAGCAGGCAGACGGCTTTGTCTTTGGCTCGCCCGTCTATTACGCGCACCCCAGCGGCCGCATCCTCTCGGCCCTCGACCGCGCGTTTTATGCTGGCAGCAAGGCCTTTGCACACAAGCCGGGCGCTGCCGTCGCCGTTGCCCGTCGCGGCGGCACGTCGACGACCTTCGACGTACTCAACAAGTACTTCACCATCAACCAGATGCCTGTGGTAGCGTCCACGTACTGGAACAACGTGTTTGGCTGCGTGCCCGGCGACGCCGACGGAGATGCCGAGGGTCTGGCCACCATGCGCAACATCGGCAAGAACATGGCCTGGCTCCTGCATTGTATCGAGGCAGGACAGGCTGCCGGCATCGAAGCCCCCGAAGCCGATCGCGAGCGCACCAACTTTATCAGGTAGAACGGCGGGACCATGAATATTCAAATCTTCGGCACCAAGAAGTCCTTCGATACCAAGAAGGCACAGCGTTATTTTAAAGAGCGCCGCATTAAGGTGCAGTTTATCGACCTTAAGGAAAAGGAGATGAGCAAGGGCGAGCTCACGAGCGTGATGCAGGCGGTCGGCGGTATCGACAAGCTGCTCAACCCCAAAGCCAAGGACGAGGAGACGCTCGCGCTCATTCAGCATCTCACCCCCAGTCAGCGCTTCGACAAGCTGCTCGAGAACCAGCAGGTTCTAGCCGAGCCCATCGTGCGCAACGGCAAAAAGGCCACCGTCGGTTATTGCCCCGATGTATGGGGAGCCTGGGAGTAGCTTGTGTTATTTGCCGGCGCGTGGGTATAAGAGCAGGCGTTTGGCATAAGATTCAACTGTAAGCCATGTCTAACAAAGGAGGGCACATGCCCAACAAACCCGTGAAGATCATCATGCTTACCGGATACCTCGGTGCCGGCAAGACCACGCTGCTCAACCACATCCTCGCTAACGACGGCGGCATCCGCGCCGCCGTGATCGTCAACGATATCGGCGAGATCAATGTCGACGCCAGCCTTATCGCCGACGGCGGCCTTTCCGAGACCGACGACCTCATCCCGCTCACCAACGGCTGCATCTGCTGCACGCTTTCGGACGACCTGGCCAACCAGCTGCAGGGCATCGCCGATTCGGGCAACTTCGATTACATCATCATCGAGGCCTCGGGCATTTGCGAGCCCATCCCCATCGCCTACACCATCTCGAGCTTCTGCGACGAGGCCAAGGTGGGCGGCGAGCCTAAGCTCGCGCTCGACAACATCGTGGCCGTGGTCGACTGCGCCCGCATGTACGACGAGTTCAACGGCGGCCGCGACCTGCTGGCAGAGGATATCGACGAGGACGACATCGAGAGCCTGCTCATCCAGCAGATTGAGTTCTGTTCCACGCTGATCCTCAACAAGACCGATACCGTGAGCTCTGAGCAGATCGCCGAGCTTAAGGCCATCGTGCGCAGCCTGCAGAAAGACGCCGTGATCGTCGAGGCCCAAAACGGCGAGGTCCCCATGGAGGAGCTGCTCGACACCGACCGCTTCGACTTTATGCGCGCCTACAACTCCGCCGCCTGGATCGATGCCATGGGGCATCCCGAGGAGCACGACGACCCCGAGGTGCTCGAGTACGACATCGAGACCTTTGTATACTCGCGTCGCAAGCCGTTTGACCTGCAGAAGTTCACCGATTTTGTTGAGCAAGAGTGGCCCGATGAGGTCATTCGCGTCAAGGGTCCGCTGTGGCAGACCGGCGATCCGGACATGTGCTACATGTTTGAGCAGGCCGGACACCAGATGCGCCTGATGGAGAACGGCCTGTTTGTCGACTCGGCGCCCGAGGGCGAGAAGCAGAAGATTATCGACGAGAACCCCGAGATCATGCAGATTTGGGACGACGAGACGGGCGACCGCATGACGAGCCTGTGCATCATCGGCCGTCACATGGACAAGGATGCGCTCATCGCCTCCCTCGATGCTTGCCTGACCGACTGGCACCGCGCCTAGGTTTATCCAAGCGGGCATTTGTCCGCAAAGTAGTCGCCAACCACCACGAAGGTGCCTGTCCCTTCGTGGTGGTTTTTCGTTCTGAGCCAAGGAGATTCATGTTCAACATTGTGCTGTATGCGCCCGAGATTCCGGCCAATACGGGCAATATCGGCCGCACCTGCGTGGTTACCGGCACCCGCCTGCATCTGGTGGAGCCGCTGGGGTTTTCGCTCGACGACAAGACGGTGCGTCGCGCCGGACTGGGCTACTGGCAAAACTTGGACGTGACGACCTATGCCAGCTGGGAGGATTTCCTTGCGCGTAACGGCCTCTCCCCTACCGACGAGCGTCTGCATCTGCTGACCAAAAAGGCGCGCAGGACCTATGCGCAAAGCACCTACCGTGACGGTGACTACTTGGTCTTTGGCAGCGAGAGCTCGGGCATTCCCGAGGAGCTGCTCGCCGCGGCGCCCGAGCGCTGCGAGCGCATCCCCATGCTGCGCGATTGCGACTCACTCGATAACGCCGAGACTTGGGAAGCTCACGAGGAATCGCTCGGGCATACCGAGGACAGCCACGAGGCCATCCTGCAGCAGGATATCTGCGGCAACTTCGTTAACCCCGACGACTACCGCATCAGCGCGCTGAACCTCTCCAACAGCGCCGCCATCGTCCTCTACGAGGCCCTACGCCAGGCAGGCTTTCCGGGAATGTGACAAAGGGACTATCCTTTTGCCACATTCGAGCGCCACGTCGATGGCACACACGCCTAATTGATGCTCTAGATAAAGGCCCTCACTTTTAATCAGAATTAACTAAAGTAAAATGAAGTTAAACGGCGGTGTGAAAGGAGAGCCGTGTGAAATATCTCGAGAACCCGTTTACCCCCAGTTTTGGTGAGGTTCCTGCCCATCTCGCTGGCAGACAACAGATTATTCGGGATTTGGACCGCGCCTTCTTGAGCCAGCGCAGGCGCCCAGAATTGACCTCGATCTTCTCAGGCGCGCGTGGAACCGGTAAAACCGCTCTCATGTCATCGCTCGCGACAAGGGCGGAATCCCACGGCTGGATAGCCGTAAAGACGACCGCGCTCCCGGGAATGCTTGAGGAAATCGAGTTCGGGACGAAACGCGCCGCAGCCCATCTCATCGACTCGTCCTACCACTTCGAAGTCACCGGCCTCGGAATTGCACCGCTCGGCAGCATCGAGGTCAATCGCGTTCACGATGCCTCAACCTGGCGTTATCGCATGAGCGATATCATCGACCAGCTCAACGGGGCCGGTACCGGTCTGCTCGTCACGGTTGACGAGGTGGACCCGACACTCGACGAGATGATTCAGCTCGCGGCGACGTATCAGCACTTTGTGACCGATGGGAAACGCGTCGCCCTGCTCATGGCGGGACTTCCCAACAATGTCTCGACGTTGCTGAACCACAAGACGGTCTCGTTCCTTCGCCGCGCCCAACAATATCATCTGGGTCGCATTGCCGACTATGACGTGCGCGAGGCCTTGATTCGCACAATCCAGGAAAACGATCGCCTGGCAGATGCCGAGGGAATCGATAGAGCCGTTCGCTCGATCTCTGGTTTTCCCTTCCTATTGCAACTCGTAGGCTACCGTGCCTGGGATCTCACAAGCGATTCGAAGGAAATCTCGTCACGCGACTTTGACCTGGGAATCAAAATCGCGCGCGACGAGATGGACGACCGAATCCTCGCGGCAACCTATCGGGAACTCACTGCAGAGGACAAGCGATTCCTCATCGCCATGCTCGATGACGAGGAAGAGTCCACCACCGCCGACCTTGTCGAGCGCCTTAAGCGTTCGCCGCAGCAGGTCTCCCGCTACCGACGCCGAATGATAGATGCCGGCATCATCGGGGAACGAGGACGAGGGCTCGTCGCATTTGAATTGCCATTCTTCCGCGACTATCTCGCGGCTCAATGCGTGAAATAGGCATCAATGAGGCAAAGGGGCTGTCCCTTTGCCTCATTGTCTATAGGTAGCGGCCGGTGATGCTTGCGGAGCAAGCTGCGATGTCGCCCGGCGTACCGGCGCAGACGATTTGCCCGCCCGCATCACCACCGCCCGGACCCATGTCGATCACATAATCGGCGTTACGGATAAGGTCGAGGTCATGCTCGATCACGATAACCGTGGCGCCCTTGGCGACAAGGCCGTCGAACACACTCAGCAACACCTGAACATCGAGCGGATGTAGTCCGATCGTGGGCTCGTCGAACACAAATACGGCATCGTCCTGCACACGACCCATCTCGCTCGCGAGCTTAAGACGCTGCGCCTCGCCGCCCGAAAGCGCCGGTGTGGGCTCGCCAAGTGTGAGATAGCCCAGGCCCAGGTCGTGCAAGGTCTGCAAGCGCGTCTGAACCTTCTTGAGTCCCAGCGTGACGTCGATAGCCTCGTCCACACTCATGTCCATGATCTGCGGCAACGTAAGTAGACTCCCGTCCTTGCCCTCGCGATGGATACGCGAAGCCGCGTCTGCATAACGCGAACCGCGACATGCTGGGCAGACGATCTCGACATCGGGCAAAAACTGTACGTCGAGCGATATCGAGCCCGTGCCGTCGCACGTAGGGCAGCGCAACGCGCCGGTGTTATAGCTAAAGGCACCCGCCTTGTAGCCAGCTGCCTTGGCCTCGGGCGTACGGGCAAAGGCACGACGCAGCTCGTCATGGATGTCGGCATAAGTCGCCACCGTCGAGCGCACGTTGGCGCCGATAGGCGTGGCGTCAATCAGGTTTGCGCGGGCAATGCCTTCGGCATCGACCCAACGCACGTGCCCCGGCAGGCGCTCGCCGGCTGCCTGCGCCTTAAGCGCCGGGATGAGCGTCTCAAGCACCAACGTCGTCTTACCCGAACCCGAAACGCCCGTCACCGCAACGAGACGGCCGCGCGGGATATCGACTTCGAGCGGTTTGACAGTATGGATGGTATCGGTTGCCATACGGATGTGGCCCTGGTCGAACATTTCGTCGTCAGTCACCTGTGGACGCAAGCGCTTGGGCTCTGCGCGCAGAAACGGAGCGATGCGGCTGCCCCGCGATTGCTCGACCTCGTCTACTGTACCGGCAGCGATCACGTTACCGCCGCCTGCTCCGGCGACGGGGCCCATCTCGACCAGATAGTCGGCTTCCGCCAGTACGCGCGTATCGTGGTCGACAACGACCACGGTGTTGCCGTCGCCTACCAGGTCGCGCATCACACCAACCAGGCCGTCGACATTTGCCGGATGCAGGCCAATCGAGGGCTCGTCCAACACATAAAGCACGCCTGTCGATCGGTTGCGCACCACGCGAGCAAGTTGCACGCGCTGGCGCTCACCCGTGGAGAGCGTGGCACCGGCGCGATCGAGTGAAAGGTAATCAAGACCCAGGTCGACCAGGCGACGGGCCGTGCCCAAAAATGAATCGCAGATATCCGCTGCCATGGGCCGCATCTCGGGCGGCAAGGATGCGGGCACCCCGCGCACCCACTCAACCGCATCACCAAGCGTCATGGCCGCGGCCTGCGCCAGATTGATACCGCGCACTTGGGGCTGGCGCGCAGCCTCGGAAAGACGCGTGCCACCACAGTCGCGGCATGGCCCCTCGCGCAAAAAGCGCGCAACGCGTTTGAGCCCCTTATCGTCCTTAACCTTGGCGAGCGCATTCTCGACGGTATAGACGGCGTTGTAATAGGTAAAGTCGAGCGGCGTGGCGCCCTCGCCGTTTTTGGGAACGTAGAGAATGTGCTTCTTAACCGCCGGACCGTGGAACACGATGTCGCGCTCTTGAGGCGTGAGCTGGTTAAACGGCACGTCGGTGCGCACGCCCATCTCGCCGGCCACCTGCTTCATCAGATCCCACATGAGCGTGCCCCAAGGAAGCACCGCGCCCTCGTTGATAGTCTTTGACTCGTCGGGCACCAAGCTCGCCTCGTCCACCTCATGCATAACGCCGGTGCCGCCGCAGGTGGGACATGCACCACCGCTATTGAAAGCCAAATCCTCGGCACCCGGCGCGTAGAACTCGCGGCCGCATGCGGGGCACGTGAGCGACAGGCCCGCAGCCACGTTAAGGCTCGGCTCCACACGCGCCCCGCAATGCGGGCACACGTGATGGGCGCAGCGGCTAAAGAGTAGACGCAGGCTATTGTTGAGCTCGGTCATGGTGCCAAAGGTGGAACGCACGTCCGGCACGCTGGGGCGCTGATGCAATGCGAGAGCCGCCGGCACGTGCAATACCTCATCCACCTGAGCGTGCTCGGCCTGCGTCAGGCGACGGCGGGTATAGGTGCTGAGCGCCTCCAGGTAACGGCGCGAGCCCTCGGCATAAAGAACCCCCAGCGCCAGCGAACTCTTGCCCGAACCCGACACGCCGGCAATGCCCACAAGCTTTCCCAGCGGAATATCGATATCGATGTCTTTAAGGTTATGAACGCGCGCGCCACGCACCTCGATAGCCTGCGGGCTCATCTTTTGTTCCGTCACCTTTATCACCCTACTCATGCCATAAAACTCGATCGCGAACGTACGCGCCCAGCATGGGCACGGTAAACCGGACGAGGCCGTATCCGGCAGCCTCGATGACGCGCTCGCGAATCAGGCTTGCGCGATATTTACTCGCCCAGCTCTGGGTACGATCACAGCGCTCAATGATATCCGCCATGCGCGTCGGTTTGTCCTCGTCAACCGCCATGGCCTCGATAAAGAGGCGCTGTGGACTGCGCAGCCCGTAATACAGGGGCGCGTCAACCGCTTCGTAGAACTCGGAGACGGCATCCGCATGGCCATCCTCGACATCGCGCCTTTCGATGACCTGCGAGCCACGCCGGACAGCAGACCGCCACATGTAATATCCCACCAGCTGAACCATATAGGGATGCCCCATGCTCTTGCGTGCCGCAAGGTCCGCCGTCTCCGCGTCAACGTAAAGACCAGCGTCTTTGACCGTCTGGATATATGAATCGCGCACCTTGGGCAAAGATATCGCCCCCAGCGTACGCTGCTGGGCGCGGCGCAAAAACGTCACGCTCGGCTCTTCGAGCAGATCGTCAACCATACTGGGCAAGCCGGCAAAAACCAGCGCAAGACCGCGCTGGTCGCTATCGGGTAATCCCGTGGCATCCTGGTCTCCGAGCACCTGCTGATAGAGAACGGCAAGAGCCGCCAGTTCCTCGATAGACGCCGATTGCGCCTCGTCAATCGCAAACAGTATGCCCTTGCCTGGACCGAGCTTCTTAAGGCGCTCGTTGACCAGCCCTCGCAACGTCTCGCCCTTTGCTCGCGCCGCCTCGACCGACATCCGGCCAAACGAAGGACCGAACTCCATTGACGTCACAACGGGTTTATTCGAGCGAAGCGCGTCGGCCAAGCGGTCGCATAAGCCAAGCGAAGCGGAATCGGAGACAACCGCCCATCCGCGCTCGCTGGCCAGACGTTGCAGCTCCCGCAGGAGAACTGTCTTGCCGCAGCCGCGGTTTCCCGTAATGAGCATGAGCCTGCCCGGCGCTCCGGCGCCGTTATCGAGCCCTTCCTCGAAATCTTCGATGACCGACTCGCGACCAATGAGCATCGGAGGCCGCTTGCCTGCCGTTGGCTTAAAGGGATTTGGATTCATGTCGGCCTCCTCGGATTGGCAAACCCTGGTAATAGTTATACCAACTTATACCGAGTTATACCAACTGAATCTGCCAAAGGGGCTGCCCCTCTGTCACATGTGGCCGAAAAACTCGGCGTCTGCTGCTCGCCAGGGGCGGAAGGTGGAGGGATCGACCTTTACGTGGGCTGCCTCGGGGACGTCGTACCATTTGACCGTGTAACCGGCGCCGTGGGAGCAAAAGACCGAATCGGGCGTGTTGGGCAGATCGGCCTCGGGCTCATAGGCGGCCGTCTCGATGACGCGCTCGGCATCATGGCAAGCCGCATAGCCGGCGAACTCTAGGTACAGATGCCCACGACCACTCGTATAGGCGGCCACCTCCAGCGCGTAATCCTGCACCTCAGATGCCGGCACGCGACCCACAAGCTTCGCCCGGTCTCCCGCCATCGTCGGCGGCTCGTACTCGGCACCCATGCGCGTGGCATCCGAGAGTGCCCGGCCCACGCACTCCCCCGGCACCTCGAGCTCAAAGCGATACCACGGCTCCAACAGCACCGCCGCGCCAGCCTCACGCGCCTGCATGAGCCCCTGGCGAATCGCGCGGTACGTGGCCTGGCGAAAATCGCCGCCCTCGGTATGTTTGGCATGCGCACGGCCGCCCGTGAGCGTAATGCACACATCGGTGATGGGCGAGCCGGTCAGCGCGCCCAGGTGATCGCGCTCCATGGCGTTGGTGAGTGCCAAACGCTGCCAGTTAAGATCGAGTTCGTCGGTCGAGGTCACGGTGCCAAACTGCACGCCCGAACCCGCTGGCAACGGCTCCAGGCGCAGATGTACCTCGGCATAGTGGCGCAGCGGCTCAAAATGGCCCACGCCCTCGACCGGCTGCGAAATAGTCTCCTTATAGAGAATGCCGCCAGACTCAAACGCAACCGAAAGGCCAAAGCGATCGGTCAACACCCGCTGCACGACCTCGAGTTGCACGGCGCCCATCAGCTGTAAATGAATCTGCTCAAGATGAGTGTTCCAGCTTACGCCGAGCATGGGATCTTCGTCCGCCAACTCTGTCAGTGCTTTGAACACCGCGTGGACATCGTGTTCGCCCGGAAGCACCGTATAGGTGAGGACCGGAGCGATGACAGGCGCATCGCCCACGGGCTCCGCCCCCAAGGCATCCCCTGGGCGAACGTGCGCAAGGCCCGTCACGGCACAAATACCGCCAGCAGCAACTTCTTGGGCAAGCTCATACTTCTCGCCGTTATAGATGCGCACCTGGTCGATCTTTTGCTCCCAAGTGGAGGCGCCAGAGCATCCCTCGACAACTTGCTTTGCACGCAGTACACCGCCCGTCACCTTGACCCAGGCAAGACGCTCGCCACGGTCTCCACGACTCACGCGGTAGACTCGCGCGGCGAACTCCTGGGGCCATGTTCGCTCGCGCATCAAAGCGCATATGCCGTCGAGTAGCTCTGCCACACCCTGGTCCTTGAGCGCCGAGCCCGCAAAGCAGGGAAACAACTTTCGCTCTGCGACCAGCCGCGAAAGCGTGGCAGTCGAAAGCTCCCCTGCGTCGAGAAACTCCTCGAGCGCCGCCTCGTCCAACGCAGCAGCGTCCTCCTGAACGGCACCACCCACCAACAGTTCGCTGGCATCCAGGCAGCCCTCGGAAAGACGTTGCCCAAGCTGTGCCAGCAAAACATCGCGGCCGGGATTCTCCAAATCGATTTTGTTGATAAAGATGAACGTCGGAATGTCATAGCGCGCAAGCAGGCGCCACAGGGTTTCGGTGTGCCCCTGCACGCCGTCGTTGGCACCCACAACCAAAATCGCATAGTCGAGCGCGCGCAGCGTGCGCTCCGCCTCGGCCGAAAAATCGACGTGGCCGGGCGCATCCACAAGCATGACGTGGGTATCGCCGTGGTCGAGCACGGCCTGCGACGAGAAGATCGTAATGCCGCGCTCGCGCTCGATCGCGTTAGTGTCCAGATGCGAATCGCCATCGTCCACGCGGCCGCGCTTGCGAATGCGACCCACGTTGAACAACATGGCCTCGGCCAACGTGGTCTTGCCGGCATCGACATGCGCCAAGATTCCAACGACTGCCTGCTTCGACATGGCTCTCCTCTTATTACAAGCTACAAGCCCATCGCACGCGGCAACGGGCGTCCTCGTTCCACACTGGATGATACAATTTACGAGCCGGCGGGCGAAGCGGGCCCTATCCCCCGACCAAGCTCATCGCCCTGCGTTGCCGCGCGGCGATTTTCGTAGGTTCGCGCCTTGCGAAAGCCGGCACCTCCCCTTTTTGTCTGCCCGGGCTCATCTGGGGCGATAACAACGCGAGCCCCACAACAACGCGTTTTACCAAAAATGGCCCCACTCGGGGCCATTTTCATTTCGGTGAAACGCTGGTATGCGACTCGGCCTTTATGCCTCGCGCAGCCAATCAAACGCGACGCGCGGCGTACCGTCCGACACATATACGATACCGGCGCGCTTAAACCCGGCCTTGGCGATGGCGCCCTGCATAGGCAGGTTGTCTTGGTGCGTGTCGATACGCAGATGGTCGATACGTTCCTTGGCAAAGGCAAACATCGCGGCCGCAACGCCATGCGTGGTGCCGTCGGATGCCACGCGATGCAGCACGGCATACGGAGTGTCGCTGCGCCATTGACCGTCCTCAATCACGTCATAGCACTCGTCCGGACCCGGTAAAAAGGCAAACGTCGCCACCACGCGGCCATCGACTTCGCACACGTAACTGCCACCAGCGGCAATATCGGCAGCCAGCTGCTCGGCCGAAGGCGTGCCCTCGGGCCACTGCGTGGCGTTGCCATGCGCGCGCATAAAGGCGCGGGCCGCGTCATAGATAGCCATGACGGCGGGAATGTCGGTATCGAGGGTTTTTCTGATCATCACGCGGCGACCTCACGTTTATTGGTATCACTTTGATTGAGCAATGATACCAACGTTTGGAGAGGAGCGCGAAGCAGATGGGGAGCAAAAAGCGAGCCGCCTGGTCAAAAGCCAAAAGCGAGTTTTTGGGCGCTGCCACCGGCGGCGATATGAGCGACCTGTTTGCACGCGAGGACGAGCGCCGCGACGCCCTGGACGCCGAGCGCGACGAGGCTTGGCGCTATAAGTCGTGCGAGCGCAAAAACCGTTACGACACACGCGCCGAAGCCGAGGCCGTTATGGCCGACTGCGAAAACCGCGGACGGCGTGGTTTGGCCTGCTACAAATGCGAAGACTGCGGCGGCTGGCACCTGACGTCGCACCCTTGGAAATAGACCCCGCATCGGCACGGCGCTGGCGAAGCGCCAGCCATCGTGCACAAGCTACGGGCGCGGCGGCACCAAAACATCGTAACGAACGGCCTTGCCCGTAAGCTGATAGCTCGGCTTAACGCCGGCAAGCAGCGGCCCCTTCACCGGTCGCTTGATAACGACCTTGCGCGGGTGCACCGCAAGCGCAGCTTCGACCAGCGTCTCCTCGTCGGCGCACGGCTGCTCCAGATGGTGCAAGAGCTGAAACTTCTTTTTCACCGCCGCGCTCTTGGTGCGCTCGGGAAACATGGGGTCCAGATACACCACGTCGGGGGCCGCGAGCTCGCCTTGCTTGATCAGCTCGGCCGTATGGCGAAGGCCGGCAATGCTGTCCTCGCCCGCATGTAAGCGCATGCGCGCCACAGCAGCCGCAAGCGCCGGATCATCTGCCGCGCGATCCAAGGCGTCCTTGAGGAGTGCCGCGATTACGCAATCCTGTTCATACAGATCGACGGTAAAGCCCGCGGCCGCCAGCAGCAGCGAATCCTCACCAAAGCCCGCCGTGGCATCAATCGCCCATGGGCGCTCGATGCCTTTTGTGCGCGCAACCTTTACCAGCAGCTCTTGCTGCAGGCGGCCCTGCTTGAGTCGTGGCAGCATGCGGCCAAAATCGGCGCGCAGTTCCATCGTGCCGTCGGTGAGCGTGAGTCCCTCGGACTTCCCGGTCAGCTCAAGCCCCGCGGCCCGAGCAACAGAAAAGGGATCGACGACGCCCATGGACACTCCTTAGCAAACAAAACGAATACGTGAGCGCCACCTCAGTTGGCGCCCAACCGTCCGTTATTGTCCCACATGCGACATGGTCCACAGCATCCCAATGCAAAGCACCGCCATCAATCCCGTGCACACGGCAGCGATCACAGAATCACCCATGCGCCTTCCCAACGACCGCGGTTCACGCACTTGCTCTGGTCCGTACATCATGGCTCCTCCTTAGACTCACTTCTTATCACGGCCTCATCATCGCAGCGCCGCACATGAGCTGCCATCGATTTGACTTACAGCTGGCTTTCCTTTTTGAAAGATTGCCCTGCACAGGCGAGAAGCGCTTTCTAACACACACGCCGTCACGTTGAACTACAATGTGCTTCACGATATGTGCAGCATATGGGACGCGCCAGACTGGCAGCGCCCGAATCGAAAGGACTACCTATGAGCGCCGCGCGCAAGACACTCAAAATCCTTGCCCTCATCTATTTTGTTTTGGGCATCGCCAGCCTCGTCATCGGTATCACCGGCATCGCAACCGGCAAATTTGAATCCGTCTACGGATCGAACGCCATGCTCGCCGCGGTCGTGCTTGTCGCCAAGGGCGTTATCGACCTTGCCGCAGGTGTTGCGGGCATCAAGGGCGCCAACAAGCCTTCGCAGGTGGATGGCGCGTTTAAGCTCGGCATCGTTGCCGCAATCGCCACGATTGCGCAGGCTGTGCTCACCCTTCCCGCGCTCGGCGGCAGCGCCGTCAATATTGGAGCCTTTGTCATCGTGGTGTACGACCTGTTCTTTGTTCAGCAGGCACACGCCGTTAAGGCCGAGAACAAGGACCGCCTATAAGCGCTCGCTTCTCATAACCTCTGCAGCCAAGCAACTAAAAAGGGCCGATCGCGCATCTCCGCGGTCGGCCCTTTACGTTTGCCTAGATAAAACCCACCAAAATAAACCTGTCCCTTTTTTGGCTGGTTGTTAGCTGTGGCGGTACTCGGCGATGATGAAGTCGATATCGGTTTGGAGCGTGTCCAGGTTTGCCAGGCGCTCTTTGTCGGCAGGGCGCGTGCGATAGTAGTACGGCGTCATCTGGAACACCGCCTCGATGTCCGCCTGGGTCTGAAGCGTAATATTCGCGGACACCCGCTGCGTTCCAACCAGCTTGAGCTCCGTTGTTTGTGGCAGCTTCTCATCGTTAAGGTACGGCGTGTCGTAGAGTACCTCCTTGAGCCCAAAGAGGTGACGAGCACCCGGCACCACGGTGTAGAGCGAACCCTCCGGCGCCAGCACGCGGGCAAACTCGCGCTCGTTAAAGGGGGCAAAGAGCTCGGTCACCATATCGAAGGCGCCATCGGCCACGGGGATGTCCTTCATGTTGGCCACGAAGTAGGTCGCATCGCCGCGCTTGGCGGCCAGGCGCACCATCTCCTTGCCCAGGTCAAAACCGTAAGCATCCACGCCCGGCACCGCGCCCATGGCACTGGTGTAATAGCCCTCGCCACAGCAAATGTCGAGCAAGGGCAGCGGCTTGTCCGACGTAGCCGCGCACCGCTGAGCTCGTTCGCGCACGAGCTCGACCATCGTATCGCGCAACGGCGCATAGTAACCGCGGTTCAGAAAGTCGCGACGGCTGCGCGCCTGTGACTTGGGATCGCCCATGGAGTCGCCGCTCTTGGACGAGCGCAGTAGATATAGATAGCCCTCGCGCGCACGGTCAAACCGGTGTCCGCCCGCACATGCAGCACCGCGCTCATTGTCCACCAACGGCTCATGGCAAACGGGACACAACAACATGGCAACTCCTTAGCGCGAACAACACAACGCCCACCATTGTCGCACGCCTTTCCCACCTAGTCATTGGGGACGTTCTTGAATGACTAGCCGTTTAAGGACGTCCCCAATGACTACAAGGAGTGTCCCCAGCTGCCGGCAGAAAAGGAACGTCCCTAAGTGCCGACTGGTTGCATTAGGAGTATCATCGTCTGCGCAAATAAGCACGAAAGAGCATGTTAGAGATTGAGAGCGTATGGCTGATACCGCATCTAAGCACATTGACATGACAACCGGCTCGCTGTGGCGCAATATTCCCCTGTTCGCCTTCCCCGTGGCCGCCACGAGCATCTTGGAGCAGCTGTCGAACCTCATCGCCACGGTCATCATCGGTAACTTCTCGGGCGACCAGGGAACCCTCGCCATGGCGGCGGTCGGCTCCAATGTTCCGCTTACCAGCCTTATGCTCAACCTGTTTATTGGCATGTCGCTTGGCTCCAACGTGGTCATCGCCAACGCTATCGGCCGCAACGATCAGAACATGGTCAAGCGCGCCGTCCATACCTCGATTTTAATGGCGCTCGTGGGCTTTGTCGTCATCGCGCTGGGCGAGATCTTTGCCGAGCCCATGCTCGCCGCGCTCAACGTTCCCGCCGAGACCATGCCGCTCGCCTCACTCTACCTACGCGTCTTTTTGCTCAGCATGCCCTCGATTTTGCTCTACAACTTTGAGGCCGCGATCTTCCGCTCCGTCGGCATCACCCGCATGCCGCTGCAGGCGCTTGCCGTGTCCACCGTCCTCAACATTGGCCTGGACCTCATCTTTGTCCCCGTACTCCACTGGGGCGTCGCGGGTGTCGCCATCGCCACCGCCATCGCCTACACCGTCAGCGCCGCCACACTCTTTATCCGCCTGCTCAAGACTGATTCCGTCGTCCGCGTCACCCCGCGCGACCTGGCTATCGACCCCGTCGCCCTCAAGCGCATCGTTAAGATCGGCCTGCCCGCCGGCATCCAAAGCGCTGTCTTTGCCGTCGCCAACATCATCATCCAGTCCGCCATCAACAGCCTGGGCACCGAGGTCATGGCGGCATCGAGCGCCGCCATGAGCCTGGAGTACGTGTGCTACAACCTGCTCAACAGCTTTAGTCAGGCTTGCACCACCTTTGTGGGACAAAACCACGGTGCCCGCCAGATCGACCGTTGCACCAAGACGCTCAAGGTCTGCCTAGTCGAAGGCGGTATCGTCGCGCTCACCACGATTATCGTTATTGTTGGCCTGGGGCGCGAGATCTTGTCGCTGTTCAACAGCGATCCCAACATCGTCTCGATCGGCTATATCCGCGTATGTTCGATCTTCCCGGCGTACGCCTTTAGCATGTTCTACGAAAACATGTCGGGCTACCTGCGCGGCTTTGGTATCTCGCTCACGCCCGCCCTCATCACCATGATCTGCGTCTGCGGCATCCGCTTCTACTGGGTGTTCTGCGTGTTCCCGCACTTCCGCACCTTTGCGAACATCATGATGGTCTACCCCATCAGCCTGGGCACCACGGCGTTCTTTATGGTCGTGGCGGTATTGCTCTGCCACCCCGCACGCACCTATCGTGCCACCCAAGCCAAAGCGACAGCCCGCTAAACACCGCACTCAACGCCACGCCAGTCATTAATTGACAATATGTGAGCTCATATAGTCGATAAAGCGCCTCGTGGCGATGGGCATGGTATCCCAGCTGCGCCAGGCGGCCACCACGTCGCGCGAGGGGGCATGCACGATGGGCCGCACACAAATATCGGCTCGCATGCCCTCCACAGTACGACGGTAGAGCATGCTCACGCCTAGGCCTTCCTCCACCATCGCCATGATGGTGTAGTCGTCGGTCACCTCACTCGTCACGTGCGGTGACAGGCCATGCATTGCGAATGCATCGAGCACCAGACTCTGTTCGCCCTCATCCAGCAGCACAAACGGCTCGGACGCCAGGTCGGCGAGTGTCACCTTTTCCTTTGCTGTCAGCGGATGCGCAGCCGGCAACAGTGCCACCAACTCGTCGTGATAGACGACGCGCTTCTCGAGCCCAGCGGTAAATCCGCGGGCCGTAAAACAAAAATCAACCACGCCGTCGTGCACCCACTGGGCGTTGCGCGTGTAATCGCCCTGCTTGAGGGTAAAGCGTACGCCCGGGTGCAGCGTGCCAAAGTCGCGGATCACACGCGGCAGCACGGTACGGCTCACGTTGGTAAACGTCGCGATACGAATATCGGTCGACGAAAGGCCCAGCAGCTCCTGGCGCTTGCCCTCGAGCTCGGCCTCGGCAGTCACGATCTGGCGCAGGTACGGCAGATATTGTTTACCGTCGCGCGTAAGCGAAACGCCCTGCTTTCCGCGCTCGATAAGTGTGGTGCCCAGCTCGCGCTCGAGCGCCTTGACGGCCTGGCTCACCGCACTTTGCGTATAGCCCAACTCGTCCGCCGCGGCCTTAAGACTGCCGCGATCGACCACCATACAAACAATCTGATACCGCGATGCCATCGTGCCTCCACATCAATGCAGCCGTAAAACGTTTTGCCAGCGCTTTTCGCACCAACTTTAGCGTTTCTTAATCATACTGAAGATACATTCGCTTTACTACATCTAAATCTGGGAGCAGAATCCTTTGTGCGAAACCGTTCTGCAACAAAAGGAGTCCCATGGATCGCAAAAAAGCAATCGCGCTCTCATTTTCCGTTCCCGTCGCATGGGGCTTTTCGTATCCCCTCATGAAGATCGGTATGGACAGCATGAACGCCACGAGCATCGTCGCGCTACGCTGCATCATCGCCTTTGTGGTCTGCCTGCTGCTCTTCCACAAGCACGCGTTGCGCATCAACCGCGACCTTATGGTCCGTGCCGCCATCATCGGCGCCATTATGGCAACCGAGCTCACCTGCATGTGCCTGGGCTCCAGCCTCACCTCCGCCTCCACTGCCGGCTTTTTGCAGAGCCTGACGGTCGTGATCGTGCCGTTTGCCAACGCAGCCCTGCTGCGTCGCGCCCCCGAGCGCAAGGTGCTCATCGGCACGGCCATCGTCACCTGCGGTATGTTGCTGCTCTCGGGTGCCGACTTCACCAGCCTGAACCCGGGCGCGCTCATCATGCTGCTCTCCGCCTTTATCTACGCCGGACACATCATTGTCGCCAAGCGCTTTGTCGAAGAAGTCGATCCGCTTGCTCTGGGCGTTTGGCAGCTGGGCTTCGGCGGCCTGTTCTCGGGCATTGCCGCATGCGTCTTTGGCGGTTTCACACTTCCCAGTACGCCCAGCGAGATCGTGGTCGTCGTTGCCCTCGCGCTCATCTGCTCTGCCTACGGTTTTATCACCCAGACGCTCGTGCAGCCCCACGTGCCCGCCGAGACCACCGGCTTCGCCTTCTCGCTCGAGCCAGTCTGCTCCGCTGTCTTTTCGTTCTTCTTGGTTGGCGAGGTCCTGAGCCCCATCGCCTTCTTTGGCGCCGCCCTCATCCTAACCGGCGTCATGGTGGCAACCGTCGAGCTTCCGCGCCTCCGCGCACATGGACAAGCTCGCATGGCAGGAGCGCCCGAGCACGTCTCGTAGACCCCACTCTTCATACAGCCGTGGCGTAAAGGCAACCGGTGCGCCTTTACAATAGATACCGACAGAGCATCTGACGTAAAGGAGCCCCATGGACGCCGCGACCCGCGACCGCAACATAGCAACTTGGTTGGGCGATGCGCCACAGCCGGTACGTGACACTACGAACCAGCTGCTCGAGCGCATCGCCCTTTTGCGTGCCGAACAGACCATCTACCCTGCACAAGACGACATCCTCAATGCCCTCGCCTACACGCCGGCCGACCAGGTCAAGGTTGTCATCTTGGGTCAAGACCCCTATCACGGACCCAACCAGGCCATGGGGCTGTCGTTCTCGGTCCCCGCGACGCAAACCAAGTTGCCACCGAGCCTGCGCAACATTTACAAGGAACTCAATGCCGATCTGGGTTGCCCCATTCCCGCCACGGGAGACCTAACGCCATGGGCACAACAGGGCGTCCTGCTCCTCAACACCACGCTCACCGTGCGCGAGCATGCCGCGAACTCGCACGCCAAGCTGGGCTGGAGCACACTCACCGACTACATCATCGAGCGCTGCTGTAGGCTGCCCCAGTCGGTTGTCTTTTTGGCATGGGGCCGCTTTGCCCAGCAGATGGTCGAAGGCAAGCTCGCCGCGATCGGTGCGGGCAAGGCAACCGGCAAGTTCTGCCTGGCATCCACGCACCCCTCGCCGCTTTCGGCCAACCGTGCCACGGCAGTACTCCCCGCCTTTATGGGATCACGCCCCTTCTCGGCAGCCAATCGGCTACTCGAACAGCACGGCTCGACCCCCGTTAACTGGACTTGCCTCGGCTAAAAATCGATATATCAAAAACGCGCTCGACGGCTTCCATCGGGCGCGTTTTGCTACTCGGGCCAAATAAATTGTGTGCGGCCGGCCTCGCCGCCATCGATTAGCAGACTCTGCCCGGTCATAAACCGGTTGGTCACGCCCACAAAGTAGATCCACTCGGCAATCTCTTGGGCGGTGGCCCAGCGCTTAAGCGGCGTGAGCTCCATAATCTGGTTCCACAGGTGTTCGTCTTCCATCACGCAACGGTTGAGCGGCGTGATAACGCCACCCGGGTCCACACTGTTGGCGATAGCCTGCGGCGCCAGACGGTTTGCAAGGTTCTTGGTGTAGGCGATAACGCCGCCCTTGCTGGCGGCATAGTCGGGAAACTCCGATCCCGTATGCCCGCTCGCCGACCCCACATTGACCACGGATTTGATAGCCGGCTCCGGCTTGGCGGCAAGCCCCTCCCCCGCAAAGGCGTAGCGCTCGGTCACGTTGATGGTGCCATACAGGTTGGCGGCGATGTCGTCAGCCGAATCCTGCGTACCGGCAACATTCACGATTACCTGGGGTTCAAGGTCGCCTGGAAACGAGTCCGGCTCGCGAACATCTACGATCAGATGGCGGTAGCGCTCGTGTTCGACCGTCGCCGGCAGCAGATCGAAGCCCACGACCTCGTGGCCCTCGTCCAAAAAGCGCTGCACGCATGCGGTTCCGATACCGCCCGAAGCGCCCGTGATCAAAACCCGCATACTTGCTCCTTAGGCGGTTGCGTGGCGCTCGAGGTACTCGGAGCCCACATTCTCGCGCTCCCAGCCGCGCACGACCTTGTAGCCCACGGGGCTCAGGAAAACCTCGCACAGCAGCTCGGCAACAGCGCCGGTCAGCGAGCACATAAGGACCTGCACCCAGGTCCAACCAAAGAACGTGTGGCTCACCACAATGGCAAAGACCAGGTTGTCGATAAACTGGCCAACACCCGTGGACACATAGGAGCGGAAGGCGAAGCTCGCAAAGTTATTCTTTTTGAGCATGCGGCCGAGCGACTGGTTGAGCGTGGAGTTAACCACGGCAGAAACGAGCATTGCCAGCGAAGAGCCCAGCACCACGTACCAGGTGCCGCCGATGGTGGCGTTAAGGGCGGTGTTGACCTCGATCATGCCCGTGTCGTAGTAGGCGCCCCACATGCCGGGCGTGAGCGAACATGCCCAAAAGCACAGGCTCACGGCGAGGTTAACCAGCAGCGCGAGGATAGAGATTTTGATGGATGCCTTGGCGCCAAAGCGCTTGCAAATCATGTCCTGGCACAAAAACGAAACCCAGCTCACCACAAAGCCGCAATCGAGTGCCAGATACGGCAGGCTGATGAGCTCCTTGTTGGCCAGCAGGTTCATCATGATGACACTCACGAAAAACAGCGAAACCGTTGCCGCGGGAATGCTCCGCAACAGGACCTTGTAGTCCTCCATGACCTTCTTGATCATTATGTACTCCTTTGGTTTTAGGTTTAACGAGCAGGATATCGGACCCGAACTGCTCGGACGCCCCGGTCTTGAGACGACGGTGGGTATGATAGCCGCTCGCGCGGCATAAGGCAAACAAACGGCGCGGCAGCCCCACAGGACCACCGCGCCAATGCGTTAAAAGGCTACGTTGCCAAACTCCGACAGGATAAGGTCGGGGTTGTGGTCGGTTGCCCAATCCACGTTCCACGGGCTCGTGAACAGCAGCAGCTTACCGCCGCGCATGTCCTCGACACGCAGCGTGTCGCGCGTGAGCGAAAGGCCCGGGATATCGATAGTGTCGGGGTCGTTCTGGATCCAGCGGATGTCCGTATAGGGCAGCGGCTGGCGACGAACCTCAACACGGTACTCAGCCTTGAGGCGGCGCTCGAGCACCTCAAACTGCAGCACGCCGACCACGCCCACGATGACGCTCTCCATGCCGGCACCCAGTTCGCGGAAAATCTGGATGGCGCCCTCCTGGGCAAGCTCCTCCATACCCTTGACGAACTGCTTGCGCTTGAGCGTGTCGACCTGCGTAATGCGAGCGAACATCTCGGGGGCAAACGTCGGGATCTGCGGATACTGCACGTGGCGCTTGCCGGAGCACACGGTGTCGCCGATGCTAAAGATACCCGGGTCGAAGAGGCCCACGATATCGCCCGCGTACGCCTCGTCCACGATGGCGCGATCGTCGGCCATCATCGACGTGCCCGTGGCGAGCTTAAGCTTGCGGTTGCCCTGCACGTGAAAGGCATCCATGCCGCGCTCGAACTTACCCGAGCAAATGCGCACAAAGGCGATGCGGTCACGGTGGTTCTTGTCCATGTTGGCCTGAATCTTAAACACAAAGCCGCTAAAGTCGTCGCGGCAAGGATCGACCGGCTCACTGGTGAGCGTATCGGTATAGGCGCGCGGCGTCGGGGCCAGACGCAGGAACTCCTTGAGGAAGGGCTCCACACCAAAGTTGGTGAGCGCCGAGCCAAAGAACGCCGGGCTCAGCTTGCCGCAGGCCACGGCATCCAAGTCGAGCTCGTCGCCGGCGCCATCGAGCAGCTCGATATCGTCCATTAGGTTCTTATGGTTCTCCTCGCCAATGAGCTCATCCATGGCGGGGTCGCCCAGCTCGGCCTCGACCTCGGCGACCTTCTTGGTGGCGTTGGCGTGACCATCGCCCTCAAAGGCGATAACGCGACGGGTCTGACGATCGAACACGCCGCGGAAGTTACGACCGCTGCCGATCGGCCAGTTCATGGGATACGTATTGATACCCAGGACATTCTCGATCTCTTCCATGAGCTCAAACGGGTCGCGAGCCTCGTGGTCGAGCTTGTTCACAAAGGTGAAGATGGGAATATGACGCAGCGTGCAGACCTTAAAGAGCTTTTTGGTCTGGGCCTCGACGCCCTTGGCGCCGTCGATGACCATGACCGCGGCGTCGGCGGCCATAAGGGTACGGTAGGTATCCTCCGAGAAGTCCTGGTGGCCGGGGGTATCGAGGATGTTGACGCAGGCGCCGTTGTAGGTGAACTGCAGCACCGAGGAGGTAACGGAAATACCGCGCTCCTTCTCGATGTCCATCCAGTCCGAGACGGCATGCTTGGCCGAGCTCTTGCCCTTGACCGAGCCGGCAGTCTGGATGCTGCCGGTATAGAGCAGCAGCTTCTCGGTAAGTGTGGTCTTACCGGCGTCCGGGTGGCTGATGATCGCGAATGTGCGGCGCGACGAGATTTCATCCGACAGGCTTGCCATGCGGATCCTTTCTTGCATTGAGTGCATTACGTCGTTGTAACCGCACTATTGTAGCCGCGAAATCCCGCTCTAGGGCGCCTATCAGGACAAATTCATCAGTTGGGGCCTAGACAGCCGGCCCAATCCGTATTTGCCTCTTGCATAACTGTGCATAGTGTATATATACTGTGCTTACCGGTTATATACACGTGTAGCCAACAGCTAAGGAGCCGCTGTGGACATCATCCTATCCAACTCGAGCGATAAGCCCATATACGAACAGATATCCTCGCAGGTCAAAGCTCAAATCCTTTCGGGCACGCTCACTGCGGGAGCCAAACTCCCCAGCATCCGTGCACTCGCGAGCGACCTGGGTGTGAGCGTCATCACCACCAAGCGCGCCTACGCCGACCTAGAGCAACTCGGGTTTATCTGCACCGTGCAGGGCAAGGGCTGCTTTGTCGCCGAGGGCAACCAGGAACTCTTGCGCGAAAACCAGCTCTGCCATATCGAAGAGCTACTTGCGAAAGCGGCGAGCCAAGCCGAAACCCTGGGCGTCACGCGCGACAAACTGCACGAGATGCTCGACCTGGTAGCCCCCGAAACCATGCAGTAGCCATCTGCAAGAAAGGCTATACCATGCAAAACCTTTTAGAACTCAAAGGCATCTCACGCCGTGTGAGCGACCGCCTTTCACTACGCGACGTCACGCTCGCTGTGGAGCCCGGCCAGATCGTTGGCTTTGTAGGCGCAAACGGCGCCGGCAAGACAACGACCATTCGCGCCGCGCTCGGGCTTATAAAGCTCGATGCCGGCGAGGTGCACCTGTTTGGGCAGCGCTGTGGCGCCGACGCGCCCGATGAATCGCAACGCCATCTACGCTCCCGCGTCGGTCTTGTCCTGGACACGTGCCCCTTCCCCTCCACGCTCAGGGTGGGCCAGATCGAGTCGCTCGTAGGCCCGGCGTACCCCACATGGGACCGCGAAACGTTCGCCGGATTCATCAACCGATTTGGCCTCGATCCCAAGACAAAGGTCAAGGACCTCTCCCGCGGCATGGGCATGAAACTGCAGCTTGCCTGTGCACTCAGCCACAATGCCAAGCTGCTCGTTTTGGACGAAGCCACCGCAGGCCTTGATCCCATGGCACGCGAGGAACTGCTTGATGAGCTGCTTGCCTTTGTCGCCGACGGCCAGCACAGCGTGTTACTCTCGAGCCACATTACGTCCGACCTCGATCGCACCGCTGATCGCGTCATCTGCATCGAAAATGGCTCGATTATTTTTGACCTGCCGCGCGAGGACATTACCGACCGCGCCGGCATCGCCCACTGCACCCAAGCACAGGCCGCCGAGCTTATGGCTTGCGTCGAAGGCGCCCGTGCCGCCCACCACGCCTATAGCGTGGACGTGCTCGTGCCCAACCGTCACGAAGCGCTCGAGGCCTTTCCCGAGATTCCCTGCGATCGGGCAACCATTGATGACTATCTTCGCCTCACGCTGAAAGGGGCTTCGAAATGAAACGCGCCCTTATGTCCGAGCTCGCCATCGTTCGCTCGCTTGCCCCAAGCATTGCGGGTGTCGGCTTGTTCATATTCGTCGTGCTGACCCTTGCCAACGCATCGGACGGCGATTCCGGCATGAGCGCTGGCGCCTGCGCGGTCAGTGCCATGTCACCCATCATGGTCATGAGCTCGCTGGCCGGCTTCGACAATCAAAACGGTTGGGAGCGCTACCGGGCAACGCTGCCCTTCTCGCGCAAAGACATCATCCGCGCACGCTACCTGAGCGTTATTGTCTTCTCCGCCGTCATGGCGTGCGCCGCCGCGCTTCTGAGCATCGTCTCCTTCCCGCTCTTCAACAGCGCGGGTATCCCGTTGACGGGACAGATCGTCTTTGAGATTGCAATAGCCTCAGCAGCATCAATGCTCATCTCCCTCATGATGGTGTTTTTGGCGCAGCCGCTGTTCTTTCGATTTGGTCACATGGAGGCGCTGCGCCTATCCGTTGGCCTGTTTGCCCTGCTTGGTTGCGGCACCATGGCCACGCTGAGCTCCTCCAACCCCATCAGCAACTGGCTCATGTCGATTGCCGGAGCGAATCCCGATCCTGCCGTTCTTGGCTGCCTGTGCGCAGGAATTGCCGTACTGGCCCTCGCGCTATGTGCAGTCAGCTGTACCGTCAGCACCAAGGTTTATCAAGTACGCGATCTGTAGGCACGCGAAACTCGACCTATGCAGGCCACTATCGGTCGCAATCGCCCATCCGCAAATCCGTGACAAACGGCATGTCCCCGGCGTGCGTCACCGTGCTACTTGCGCAGCGGCTTGGGCAGTGGAATGCCAGCGGCAATGGCTGCGGCGATGATCATGCAGACGATACCCTTGAGTGGGAAACACATAAGCAGCAGGCCCACAACCATGACAGGCTGGCGCATGACGGCGCCCATCGTCGATGCCGTGCAGACGGCGACGCAAAAGACCGGATCTGCGCCGGTGAGGATGGCAAGGCCATAGCCCAGGCTTACGCCCGAGAAGATAACGGGGAAGAAGTGGCCGCCGCGCCAACCAAGGTTGATGAGGGCGGGCGTCAGCATGGCCTTAACAAGACCGGTCGCGATAAGCACGCCGGCGGGAATGGTGAGGTAGGTCTCCATAAGTACATCGGCCTGGGTCTCGCCGGCAAACATGGTGTAGGGCAAGACCGTGCCGCAGATGGCGAGCGCCAGACCGGCCAGCATGGCCTTGACGACAGGACGCTCCCCTATTGCATGGGACAGCGCCTCGCTCGCGTGCTCCGAGACAAAGTACAGCCAGCCGCAAACGGTGCCAACCAACGCCAGCGGGATGAGCCAGGCAAGCTCCAGGTTGCCCACCTCGGCGGCCTCGAACCTGGGCATGCCCATGCCGCCGCCCATAACCTGGCCGAGCAGCAGATAGGTGCCCAGGCCGCCGGCAATCGCAATACCGTAGACCACAGTCTTCTGTGCCTTGGGCAGTTTGATGGTGATCTCGCCGGACGCGGACCCATCGCCGGCGTCTTCGCCCTGGCCGTCGGCGCTACCGGCGAGCGGCGCCACAAAGCCAAAGACGGGCGCGGTAAAGAGCGCCGTCAGCGCGGCCTGGGTGCCCAACAGCGTGAGCTCCCTGAACTCGGCGCCAAAGCGGCGCATGCGGTCGCCGACCCAGCTGCACAGACCCGCGATAACGCCGGTCAGGCCGGCCTCCGGTCCAATACTTCCGCCAAACAGCAGCGGCAGCAATGCCGCGAGCGAAAGCTTGCCCAGGTTGTCGTACGGGTAGCGCCCGTCTTGCTTAACCTTAGCCATCACCTGGTTGAGGTCGTCGGTCTTGGTGCCCGTAAGCTTTTCGTACAGGCCGATCAGCAGGCCGCCCAGCAGGCAGACGAAAAACGGATACGGCAGAAAACCGAACGGGCCGCTGGCGAGTTCGGGCGACGCCGCGCCCAGCATGTGGGGGATCTCGGTCCACAGATAGTCGATACCGTGCTCCATCGCAAAAAAGAACAGCCAGACCGCGGCACCTGCGAACGCACCGGTCACGGCAACGCTAACTAAAAACAGCACGCGGTTTGTGGGTTTGGCAAGGTTGTCCATCGGGTCCTCCCGCGGTCAAAGTCGACATAGTTATGTTTTATTGTAGAGCGAGCGTTGCCCAGACAAGCCAACCATCTGCGCCACAAACGGCACCATTGGGAGTCATAGTGGGGCAGGCTCAAGACTTATCCGTTGATAATCGAGACAATCTCGCGCAAATCGTCGGCAAAGTAGATGCCTTGCTGGCGCCTCGGGCTCGAAAGCCCCTTATCAATCATGTGCCCGAGCAGCGCCTTGAGGTCGTTGTAGTAACCGTCAAGGTTATACAGGATGCACGGAGCACTCAGGTGCCCCAACGACACCGCGGACATGACCTCGGCAATCTCCTCGAGCGTGCCCGTCCCACCGGGAAAGGCGATGAACGCATCGCCGAGCTCAATCATCTTGGCTTTGCGCTCGGCCATATCGCTCGTCACGATGAGGTCATCGATGCCGTCGTGCTGAAACTCGGCCTCTATAAAAAAGCTCGGCTCAACGCCCGTCACGTGTCCACCTGCCTCGAGTACGCTATCGGCGAGCGCGCCCATCAGGCCCGATTTGGACCCGCCGTATACCAGCGCGTGCCCGTTGGAGCCAATCCAGTTGCCCAGCTCTTGCACCGCAGGCAGAAACGCCGGGTCATTGCCGACGCTGGCGCCCAGGTATACCGTGATATTCATATTCAGTCCCCCTCGTCGTGACGCGCGGCGCCCGTTCTAGCGTTGGCGTCGGCGATATTCGCGCACACGGCGCGACAGGTCGGCGAGCTCGTCACGATCGAGCTCTTCCAAATGCTCCAGATCGTCCATAAAGCGCGCCATGGTGTCCTTTTGGCGCAGCTTGATGAGCATATTGCAGTAGTTCACCGCCACACCCGTGAGCATGGCGATGTAGAAGATGCTGATAACGCTCAGGACGACGGTAATAGCGCGAGCGACCGGCGTTTCGGCCGGGATATCGCCAAAGCCGATGGTCGAGACCGTCTCAAAGCTAAACCAGAGACCATCGCCAAACGTGAGGGTCGTGGGCTCGGACAGCCAGACAGCCGTCGAGCACAGCAGATAGAAGATAAGAAACAGGCCCGTGATGCGCGCAAAGCCAGCCTGGCGCAACACGTCGGCAAGCGTCCTCAACTTGTTCATCGCGACCCCTTTTCTCAGATGCCCAATCACATTCGCTCGGTATTGTCCCACATCCGGCACTTGAGGACGTTCCTTTTGTGCCGGCAGAAAGGGACTGTCCCCAAGTGCTGGGAGGAACCGTTTAGCGGCGCAACTGCCGGCTAGGCAGGCTGAGCTGGTATCCTTGTGCGGTAACGTCTCGATTCGTTAGGATTGCATGTGAGAGCTTCCGCTGTCCTTCGTTCAGTTATATATCGCACCCTGGCCGTCGCGCTTGCCGCGCTCGCCGTACTGAGCACCATCATGCCCGCCCCCGCCTTTGCCGCCGGCTCCGATCAACAGGTCAAAACGGTCCGCGTTGGTTGGCTCGTCAACAACGAGGGCTTCCAGGACGGCACCCCCGGCGAGCGTCTATCGGGATGGGGTTACGAGTACCTCCAGACCCTGTCGTACTACGCGCCCGGCTGGCGGTACGAATACGTCTCCGGCACCTTCACCGAGCTTATGGACATGCTCGAGGCAGGCGAAATCGACCTCATGCCCAACATCTCCTACTCCGAGGAACGCACCCAAAAGCTGCTCTTTTCCTCGAACCCCGAGGGCACCGAGCGCTACTACATCTACGCCAAGCCCGATCGCGACGACCTGGCCAAGGGTGACCCCCAAGCGCTCCAGGGCCTTACCATCGGTTGCAACTCCGGTGTTATGCAAACCTTCGTTGGCCAGCAGTGGCTCGCCAACGAAGGAATCACCTGCACATACAGGGAGTATGACGGAGGCTCCATGCTCTTTGACGCACTCGCAAACGACGAAGTCGACGCCGTCATCATGAACGACACCATCTCGTCGCCCGATGCGTCGCCCATGTTCTACGTTGGCTCGAGTGACTACTATTTTGCCGTCCCCAAAAGCCGCCCCGACCTGATGAACGATATCAATGCCGCCATGACGGCAATCGCCCGCGTCAACCCACGTTATAACGACGAGGTCAAGGCGAATTACTCGGCCCAAAACAGCGGCTCATCATCGCTCACCGGCCCCGAGCGCTCCTGGCTCAAAGCAAACGACAACACCATCACGATCGGCTATCTTAAAAACAAACTCCCCTACTGCACGCAAAATGACGACGGCGAAATGGAAGGGTCGCTCGCCTCGCTTGCAACGACGTTGCACGACAAGTTTGGCATTACGGTTGCAACAGTAGCGTTCTCGAACAACGAGCAAATGACCAAAGCCCTTTCCACAGGGACCATCGATGTCGCCCTACCGTTGTTTCGCGACTACTGGCTTGCCGAGCAGGCAGGGGTCATCCTGTCAAACCCGATGGGAACGGTTTCCCTAGCCGCCATTCACAGCAGCAGCAACCTGAACAGTGACCTTAAGAACATCGCTTGCACAGCAGACGCGATCGTCAACCGTTTTGAGCTCGAAAACCTATTCCCCGACGCAAAGGTAACCGAGTATCCGAATGACAACGAGGCACGCGAAGCCCTCAATAAGGGGGAGGCAAGTTGCATCATTGTCCCCAGCACGCGCTTGAAAACCATCCGCGACACCTACGATATCGAGGATTTCCAAACACAGGAGCTCACCGACACGGCACAGCTATCGTGTTTGATTTCGCGCGGCAAGCCCGTGCTGTTGGGAATCATTAATAAGGGCATCGTCAATGCTGGCGAATCGCTCTCTGCAAGCAGTTATTCCCCCACATCGTACTCGGCGCAAGAATCGGATGCGTTTCGACTTCTCTACCGCAACCGCATCGTCATTGCGGCAGTCATCATCTGCATTTTGCTCACCGGCATCGTCATCCTTGTCTGGTCGCTTCACCGCGCGCAGAAAGAACAGCAGAAAGCCGATGCCGCCAACGCCGCTAAGACGGCATTCCTCACGCGCATGAGCCACGACATCCGTACGCCACTCAACGGCATCCTGGGTCTTATCGAAATTGAGGAATTGAAAGACGGCGACATGCAGGCCGCCCGCGAAAGCCGCGCCAAGGCGCGTGTTGCCGCCAATCACCTACTCTCGCTGATCAACGACATCCTCGAGATGGGCAAAATCGAAGACCGCAAGCTAACTCTGGAACATGCGCCTTTTAACCTCAAAGAGCTCTGTGACGATACGCTGGTGCTGTGCAAGCTCCGCGCATCCGATAACGGCATCACAATGCAGGACAATAGTCTGCCGTACGCCACGGGGCCATACATGATCGGCAGTCCCACCCATATCCGACAGATCATAATCAACCTGTTAGACAACAGCATTAAGTACAACAAGCACGGCGGCTCCGTCACCTTTAGTTCAAAGACCAAGCCACTCGATGATGGGCGCGCGCTCTTTTGCTTTAGTGTTTCGGATACTGGCATTGGCATGGCTCCCGAGTTTTTAAAGCATATCTATGAACCGTTTGCCCAAGAAGGTGACGATGCGCGCAGCAAGTTCCAAGGAACCGGCATGGGCATGCCAATCGTCAAGTCGCTTATTGAACTGATGGGCGGTACGATTGAGATTTCGAGTGAGGTTGGCGTGGGGAGTACGTTCAACGTCCAGATTCCGCTCGATATCGACAAGAACCCTCAGGCGCGGGCAGATACGGTCGAGGGGGTGCTCGACTGCTCGCTCGCCGACATGAACGTGTTGCTCGCCGAAGACAACGAATTGAATGCCGAGATTGCCCAGACGCTGCTCGAAAGCGAAGGCATTGTCGTAACTCGCGCCGCCGATGGCAACGAAGCGGTCGACCTATACGTTGGCCGTCCCGCCGGCAGCTTCGATGCGATTCTGATGGACATCATGATGCCGGGCATGGACGGCTATGAGGCAACCCGCGCGATTCGTCTGAGCGAGAAGGTCGATGCAGCCGATATCCCCATCATCGCGCTCACCGCCAACGCCTTTGCCGAGGACGCCAAGGCGGCACACGATGCCGGCATGAACGCCCATCTGTCCAAACCGCTCGACTTTAACAAGCTCAAAAACATACTCGCCCGCATCAAGAAAAACGGATCCGTTTCGCTATAGTTTGTGCTCAACCACCACGCACGACCAGAAAGGAAACCAACGATGTTTAGGCCCTTACGTCGAAAGAAACGCGCCATCACTGACGAGGAAGCGCGCGAACTGCTCGCTACCTGCAAGCGCGGCGTCTTTGCCGTCAACGGCGACGATGGCTACCCGTACGCCATTCCCGTCAACTACTTCTTTGACGACGAGCACGACAAGATTTATTTCCATGGCGCCAAGGCTGGCCACAAGGTCGACGCACTCAAGCGCGATGACAAGGTCTGCTTTACCGTTTACGGCAACGAGTGGTACCAGGACGGTGACTGGGCTCCCTACGCTATGAGTACCGTGGTCTTTGGCCGTTGTCGCCTGGCGAATGACACCCCCGCGTTTATCGAGGACAAAGTCCGCCAGCTCGCGCTTAAGTACTACCCTTCTGCCGAGGAAGTCGAAGAGGAAATCGCCAAAGACATCAAGGGCGTCCAGCTCTACGAGATTACGATTGAGCATCTTTGCGGCAAGCAGATTCAAGAAAAGTAAGCCTCTCAGCAGGTCTGCGCCCAATTGCTACAGATGCTTTACCATGTGGGGCCTTCTAGCCAACTTGGCAGAAGGCCCCACATGCAGCGCACGCTTACCGTGCATTAAAAACGTAGCGGTCCAGGCGGTCGCACGCTTCCCTCACGCGCGAAAGCGGCAGCGCCAGATTCACGCGAATGTGGCAGGGCCCGTGGAACGGGCGGCCGTCCTGATACCCCACGCCCACGCGCGCCCCCTCGTCGAGCAACCACTGAATATCGCGGCCATGCTCGCGGCACCACTCGGTGCAGTCCAGAAACACCATGTACGTGCCCTGCGGACGCGAAAACGCGACGCCCTTCCAGTGCTTTTCTGCATACGTGCAGAAGTACTCGATATTGCCGGCAAGCACCTGGTTGAGCTCATCAACCCACTCATAGCCCTGCGGCTGGTAGGCACCGATAAGCGCATGCATGGAGAGGACGTTCATCTCGTTGTAGTGGGTCTTGTTGGACACGGCGCACACGCGGTCGCGCAGCGTCTCGTTGTAGATGATGTGGTAGCTGCCGACCAGGCCCGCCAGGTTGAACGTCTTGCTGGGCGCGTAGAGGGCAACCGTGCGCATGCGAGCATCCTCGCTCACCGACTGCGTCGGGATGTGCTTGTGTCCCGGCAGGATGATATCGGACCAAATCTCGTCCGAGATCACCACGCAATCGTGCTGGCGATAGATGTCCATGGCGCGCTCGATCTCGTCGCGCTCCCATACGCGGCCGCAGGGATTGTGCGGCGAGCAGAACACCGCAGCATGGATGTAGTTTTGGGCGAGCTTGCGCTCCATGTCCTCAAAGTCCATGCGCCACACGCCCTGGTCGTCGAGCTTAAGCGGGCTGTGGACAATACGATAGCCCGCGGCCTCGATGGACTTGGTAAAGCCGATGTAGGTAGGGCTGTGGACTAGCACCGCATCACCTGGCTGGACATACGCGCGTAGCGTCGACACGACACCGCCCAGCACGCCGTTTTCGTAGCCGATATGCTCCGGCGCCAGGCCTTCGACGCCATTACGGCGGCTCTGCCATTCGATGATGCGGTCGAAGTACTCGGGGCGCGGGTTAAAGTAGCCAAACATGGGATGCTGGGCACGCTGAATGATATGTTCCTGGACCGTGGGCACCGTGGCGAAGTTCATGTCCGCCACCCACATGGGAATGCGATCGAAGCACTCGTCGGGTGCGTTTGGAGCCATGTCGGGGATCTCGCCCCAGGAGTCAACGGCGATGGAGTCCATGCCGTGGCGGTCGATAAGCGAGCTAAAGTCGTATTTCATGCTGAGCTCCCGTGCAAAGTTGATTGTTTTGGTAGACGTTATTGTCCACCAGCGTGGGCGGCTTTGGCGCGGGGTTTGGCGCTTAATTTGACGGGCGCGGACGAATGGCTGGTTAGTCTTGCGCGTCGTTGACGGCGACTACGGTTAGCTGGGTTTCGTCGACCGTAAACGATATGTCGAGCCCGGCGAAGGCCAGATGATAGACGCGGTTTGGCTCGTGCTTGCTGCCCGCGCGGCGCGGGTCTTGGCGAAGGACCTCGGCCAAGCCGGGGAGCTTTGCGGGGAGGACCATATCCTGCAGCGTCTGAGGGAACTCGATGTCGAGCTCTTGCCACGGAGCATCCTCGATCCAGCCTCCGGTCGCATCCGGGTGGCAGTCCGCAAACGGAATGTAGGGCTTAATGTCGTAGATGGGCGTACCGTCGCGCAGGTCGGCCCCCAGCACATGGATGATGGGCCCATCGTCGGTGAGCTCGACGCGATCGAGCTTGACGCAGGTGAGCCCGATGGGATTAGGGCGAAACGGGCTGCGTGTGGCAAACACGCCCAAACGCTCGGCTCCACCCAGACGCGGCGGGCGCACGGTTTTCGACCATTTTGCGTTGGTGCCGGACCTGTCCTGCGTTTTGGCATCGGCAGCTATGTCCTTAGCCGTGCCACCGGGCGTTCCGTTTTCGAAGCGCCACAGCAGCCATAGGTGAGAGAAGGAGTCCAGACCCTCAACCGCTGCGTTGGAAGCAAATTCCGGCTCAAAAACGATGCGCCCCTGCAGATGAGGCGCCAAAAAGCTGTTGCGCGGAATGCCGAACTTCTGCGGCAGATCGGTATGTATGTGTGCAATAGGTTCCATGCCGGTCATTGTACGGCATGGAGGCGTGGGGCGTTGCGCGCAATTCTTCGCCGCGGTCCCCCGTCGTGCAACCAACGGTTGCTTGGAAGGGCGCCTGCCGCCGCGTATGCTTAAGCCATCAACCAGCAGAAAGGAGCCGCTATGGCCTTTGCAGAAAAGCTCATTGCTGTCCGTCGCGCCCATCACCTTACCCAAGAGCAGCTTGCCGCTAAGCTCTTCGTCACACGCCAGGCCATCAGCCGGTGGGAGCGCGGCGAGGTCACACCGGGCATCGACATGATGAAGCTCATCGCCGCCGTAACCGGAGAACCGCTGTCCCACCTGCTCGAAATGCCTGAGCACTATTGCCAGAGCTGCGGCATGATACTCACGCCCGACGACTGCGGCACCGATGCCACGGGCACCGCGACCGATCATTACTGCAAGTGGTGCTACGACCACGGCAAGTACACCTACGACACCACCATGGAGGCGATGATCGAGGACTGCGCCCCGCGCCTGGCGCAAAACACCGGTATGTCGCTCGACGATGCCGTCTCGCTCATGGGCGCCGTGTTGCCGCAACTGGAGCGCTGGCGCACCGTGCAGGAAAACGAGGAGCGCTACGGCGCCGAGGCGCGGGCGCGCTATGGCGATGAGGCTATCGATGCAGCAAACGAAACGTTACTGGACATAGATCCTCAGACATGGAACGACATGAAGGAACTTGAACGCGCTATTCTGGGCCAGCTCTCAATTGCCATGGGCATTGGCGACCCAGAGAGCAACGAGGCTCGCAAGCTTGTCGCGATGCATCGTCGCTGGATTGCTCTCAACTGGGGATGCGAGCCCCAGAACGAAGCGTACCTGGGCCTCGCCCACGGTTATCTTGCCGACCAGCGCTTTGTTGGCTACTACGACAAACCCTGCGGCACCGGAGCCACGGCGTTTTTGGTACAGGCCATCGAGTCGTCGCTGGCCCGCGCATAGATTGCGGCGGCTTTGGGTATTTCAATCAAAACCGCAACCGATTGGAGACCTATGGCTACTAATCACGAGCTCGCGCTGTACGTTATGACCGGCTGCCCGTATTGCTTAAAGGTCAAGCACTTTTTGGCCGATAACGGCGTGACCATTCCCGAGCGCAATATCTCGACCGATTCCGATGCCGAACAGACACTCATCGCCGTCGGCGGAAAACGCCAGGTTCCCTGCCTGTTCATCGACGGCAAACCACTCTACGAATCGAGCGACATCATCGCGTGGGTGCAGGAAAACCTGCTCTAGTACGCACGCTCTGTCCGTCCAGGGCCCCAACCCATACGACCCAAACATGTACACCAGCATCCAAAGTCGACATTTTTCGACATCTTTGGATGCTGGCGTACAGCTTTTTGGTAGTCATGGACGCTCTTGGCCGGCTAATTGTTTGAGGAGACCTTTGGATTATGGCTGTTTGACGCCTCTGGAAAGGTTTCCGAGAGGGCTGTGGTCAAAAAAAGGGCAAATATGAGTACTGCTACCTGTTTAGTAGCAGCGATTTTGATCACTTCAGGAACTATTCAACGTTCCACTCGTCCGCAGACGACGTTATTTCTCCTCATATGTTCAATAAAAGTAGCTCTTAATGGGAACAAATCTCATCAGGAGCTACAATTTATAGCAAATAAATGCAACCATAATGGCAACAGTACTCATATTTGCCCTTTTTTGACCACGACCCTCCAGAATAGTCGCTGAGAGCGACACTAAATGACAAAATCCGACACTTGAACGTTCTTATATGAGTAGCCATTGAAGGACACCTAACGACTACTCCCATTCGCGACACACTGTGTCGCGAATTAAGCTGGCCCCATTACCGAAGACCAGTGAGAGCTCCTGCCCAGAATCTCAATAGCTTAATAAAGGGCTCCCCTCCGGAAGTTCAATGAGCATCCAAATTCCAAGCTGAAAAGCAAAGGAGTATCGAAGCCGTCAATGCTCATTTCCTATCGAACAGGCAGGTCAAAACAAGCTAATTAGCCCGATGAACTGCTTGTATTTTTGTCTACAAAATTGTATACAAAAAGAGAATCCGAGAACCGGCGCTCGACATTATGTCGATCGATAGGAGGCGCCATGGATGCTAAGCAGCTCGAAAAGATGATGGGGTTTGCTCCCGGAGAGTTGAAGAAAGCCGCGGAAGCCTACGAAAAAGATGAGTGGCCGAAAGGTCACACCATCAAGTTGGGAAGGCCACCAATCTCCGATGAGCCGAGCGTCGTTATATCAGCACGTGTGGGCGAATCGATTCTTGAGGCGTTTGACGAAAAAGCCAAACGCCATGGGCAAACACGCACGGAGCGGCTCAGAGAGCTCATTACACTTGATGCACTGATTGCCTAGGCCCGCTCCCCCGTCGGACCCAAACATGTACACCAGCATCCAAAGTCGACATTTTTCGACATCTTTGGATGCTGGTGTACATGTTTTTGCTACATAGTCGTTGGGGACGTCCTTAAATGACCAGTCGTTAAAGAACGCCCCCGATGACTAGTTAGCCGTGGAAGCGAGCTGTGGGTGCAAGCGGCTGTTCACGAAAGACGCGCTCGACGGCAGCGCGGTATTCGTCGACCTTTTTGGTCTTGCGTACGATCTTGTGGACGGTAGCGGGATCAGCGAAAGCGCACTTGGCGTAGAACCACCACTCCTTCATGCGGAAGACCGCATTGCCGCCAATCTCTTCTGCATATGCCGCAAACAGCGTGTCGTGGAAGCGCTGCAGCTCAGCAGCCGTTGCAGCAGGGCCGCCCTTGACCATGCGAGCCAGAGCGGGGTTCGCGAGCAGGCCACGCCCCAACATCACATGGCGCGTGCCGGGATAGGCCTCCACCAGCGCGTCCATATCCTCAAGATCAAAAATGTCACCGTTATAGGCCACGGGGAACGGCGCACGCTCCAGCGTCTCGCCATAAAACTCTTTGCGCGGCAAGCCCGTATAGCGGTCCTTCTGTACGCGCGGATGCACGATCAGCTCTGCCAACGGCATGCGGCAATACAGATCGAGCACGCGCTCGTATTCGTCGTCATTCTCCAGCCCCAGCCTGGTCTTTACCGACACCGGCAACGGCGACCGCTCGCACACATCGCTTAAGAACGCCTCGAGCTCGTCGAGATTGCGCAAGAAACCCGAGCCCTTGCCCTTGGCGACAACCGTTCCCGAAGGGCAACCCAAGTTGAGATTGACCTCGCGGTAGCCCATGTCGGCGAGCACCTGTGCCGCCCACACAAACTCGTCCGCGTTCTTGGACATCAGCTGAGGCACCACGTTGAGCCCCTGGTTATTGGCAGGATCGATCTCCTTAAACGCCTTGCCGCCAAAGCGGTTTCCCACCCGCGGCGGCGGCAAAAACGGCGTGTAATAGCAATCGAGCGCACCGAAGCACTCCGCATGCACGCGACGGAACACATGCCCGGTAATCCCCTCCATAGGGGCCAGCGAAAGGATCATCTACTCTTCTCTCATATCAACACAACAAAGGGGCCGTCCCTTTGTCACATGCATTATGCCTTGCGCTTCAGGCGATTCACAAGGAAGAGGTAGCTACTGAACGATGACCACCCTCCAGCCGCACCCCATACAACGAGGTTTAATACTTTTCCCGAGAAGTGAACGAGTGAAAACGGGCCCCCGAAGCATCGGCACTTTCGAGATGCAATTTCCTGCGGTTTTGCCAGCCAAATCCTGCGGGTTTGACGTCTAAAAATGTCGATGCTTCGGAGGTCCAAGTATGGCCGTTCACTTCTCGGAAAAGTATTAGACCTCGATTTACATGCCACTCAATGTGACAAAGTGGCTGCTCCTTTGTCACATTCGATGAAAAAGGGCACCGATGTTAGTCGATGCCCCAAAGCGGCTGCAGGTTAAGCCCTACAGCGTATGTCTAAGACGAATCGAACTATTCGTCCCAGGAGAGGTTCTTACCAGTCTTTTTTGCCAGCAGCAAGAACAGGCCGATAATAACGTTGCATGCGATGCAGAAGATGAAGACGCCCTGGAAGGAGCCGACAAGCTCATAGACCTTCATCATAACGGGCATGCCAAAGGCGCCGACGATATAGCCCACGGAGCAGATCAGCGCGAAGATGCGACCGAAATCGCGGGAGCCAAAGACATCCATAACCAAAACGGTCAGGGCAGTGCCAGCGATGACGTACATTACGTCGTTCACGCCTGCTGCGAGGATGCTGAGCGTCGAGTTGCCGCTGCTCATCATGAGCATGACAAAGGAGAGGATGGAGACAGCGAGCCAGCCCAGAATGGCCTTCGTGCTGCCGAACCTATCGCAAGTGGTGCCGACGATCGGATTGAGGAACAGATCGAAGAGCGATGCAGCGGATACCATGAAGCCGCCCACCATGGGGCTAAAACCAACCTCGGAAGCATACGTCGGGAAGAGCTGGTTCATGCAGCAAGTGAGCTGAACGAGACAGAGGAAGCCGATGCAGAAGAAGAAGGCAGGCGACTTAATGGCGCGCGCATAGCTAACGCCACGCGTGCTATCCTCGGTCGTCTCCTCGGTCTCGGTGACCGTCTCGCCCTCGACGTAGCCATAGGGCAGCATGCCCTTGTCCTGAGGCTTATAGCGAATAATCAGGACGGAAGCGGGGAGAATGAGCACGGCGGAGACGCCAGCGAGCACCAGATAGCCAGTCCTCCAGCCAGCGGCCTCGATGACAGAGGTGATGACGGGGCTCATGATGAGCATGTAAATCGAGTTCACTGCCCAAGCGAGACCGATTGCCAGGCCACCAGATTTTTTGAACCACTGGTCAATAACGTCGGACATGGCGACGCCGGTGGTGAAGGCGAAGCAAACGCCAATCAGGGCGCCAGCGGCGATGAACATCCAGACTTCGGTGTAGAAGGCCATGCCTGCGCCGGCAGCAAGCAAAATAAGCTCGACAACGGGGAGCCAAACCTTGCCAACGACCTTGGGAATGAGTTTTCCGACAAACGGAAGAGCTGCCGCAAGACCAATGAGCGTTGCGGTGAAGTAATACGAGAAGATGGAATAGTCAAACCCGAACTCCTCGCACACGGGTGCGACGAAGGAGCCCGCGATGACGCTATAGGATCCGGTCGTGCCGGCAGACATAAGGCCGAGCGCGATTACGAGAACCCATGCGTAAACCTTGCTGCTCTTTAACTTTGCATTTTCCATTGATACAGCTCCTAGAGACCCAGAAGGGCACACATAACGGCCTTGATGGTGTGCTGACGGTTCTCTGCCTCACGGAAGATGACCGAAGCGTTGGCCTCAAAGCACTCGTCGGCAATCTCAAAGCCCTCGGTGATGATTTCGCGATGGAGGTCGTTCTTGCACTGGTCGAGGAGCATTTTGCCGACACGGTGATCTGCGTTATGGACAGAGGGAAGCTCATGCATGCAGAAGATGTCGGGATTGTTGGTGCGCTTGCACAGCTCGCTGGTGACGCGATAGGGGTACAAAGACTCGGCATCGCCCAGCCAGGAGTTGTAGTCGTCGGGATCCAGAACCTCTTCGCCGCACTCGGGGTTGATGTAGCGCCACTCCTCGGTAACGATAACGTCAACGCCATCCAGGGCATCGAGGTCAGAGGTGATGGTAAAGGTCCTATTGGGAGCGTACTTGGCGTAGCAGGTCTCCACCTCTTCGATCATTTCCTTGCACATCTGATGACGGAGGTCGTCGGGGCCGATGGCGAGGAAGTCCATGTCGAGCATAGCGCACAGACGGCCATACCACACTGGGGCGCCGGCGCAGTTGCCAACGAAAGCCATCTTCTTGCCGCGGCTCGTACGCAGACCGCCCCATTGCTCTTCCATCGTAAGAGCGTCAGCGAGCATCTGAGTCGGGTGATCGCCGAGAGTAAGGGCATTGATGACCGGGATGTCAACCAGGTCGGCGACGTCATAGAGGAACTGCTCGTCCTTCTGTGCGCGGTAGACGATGAGATCGTACATGCCGTTAAAGACGCGCATGGCATCCTTGACGGTCTCGCAGTCACCCATGTGGGAGTTGGTCAGATAAGTGAAGCCCATGCCCAAATCATTGCAGGAGGTCTCGAATGCGCAACGAGTACGGGTCGAGCCCCACTCAAAGTTGGCGAGGACGTTTTTGCCGGGGAAGTAGCGCTGGTCGACACCAGACTTCTTCTGAGCCTTAAGGTTCCAGGCAAGATCGATGAGATAGCGGAAATCCTCGGAGGAGAGATCATGGATGTTGATGTAGTCGCGACCGCGGAGGCTGTTGTTCATGCCTATTTCCTTTCGAATTATTATCAAAATTATTGTTGAATGTGTCCCCGAGGAAAACACGGATATCCCTCGGGGAGCGGTACATGTGGCGCCTAAGCCAAAGAGCGCAGGCTCTAAGGCTCACTAACGACTGGCCGCCACGTCCTTAGTCCAGCAGTGCACGCCGCCGCCGGACAGGTTAAGCGCGAGGGAATCAATCATGATGACTTTGCGATCGGGGAAGCAGCTCTCAAGAACTGCCTTGGCCTGCTCATCCTTCTCTTTCACGACCTCGCTCATGCCCTCGTGGTAATAACGCTGGCCAAGAACGACGCCGTTGCAAATCAGGAAGTTGCAGTAGCTCGCTGCGGCGTAGAAGTGGACGGGGCCCTCGGGCCAGGGGGTGCCATCCATAAACTTGCCGCCCATTTCGTCGATGAAGCCCTTATAGAGCTCGTAATCTTCATCGCCAGGGGCGATAACGACTTCAATAGGCTCGGCGGTGGGCATACGAACGATCTCGAAGGGCTTGCCCTCCCAGTCCGTTTCGTTGCTCAGGATCTCGTAGGCTGCCTCAATGCGGCGACGAGACTCTGCTCCAGCCTTGCTCGAGGCTGCCTCTTCATCGGACACCTCGGCAAGAAGAATCTTGTTCGGAGTGATAAAGCGACACATCTCATCAATGTGAGCTGCAAAGCTCATGCCAAAGACGGGAGTTCCGTCTTCCTTCTCGTCGAGGATGCCCAGTCGATAGTCGTCGTCCTCGAGCATAGGCTGCGGAAGCCAGATAACCTTGTTGAGGTTGTAGATGCGCTTATACTCGGCCTCTACTTCCTCTTTCGTGAACTCGGGATTACGCTTGCGGCATTCCGTGTCCTCGATGGCGATCAGAGTGCCGTGACCGTCAAACTCGCGGTCACCGCCCTCCGAAACCATTTCGGAATTGACGATATCGAAGCAACCGAGCGCAACCGCCATGTGAACGGCTGCCTTACGTGCGGACTGGCACTCCGGGGAGTTCTTGTCCCACACGCCGTAATAGGTCCAAGCGGGGTTGACCATATAAGAATGGCCCTTGTCGTCGACCATGATGCTGGGACCGTTGTCGCGGACATAGAAGTTGGAGTCTTCGAACTGCGTGATCTCGATGCGATCGAGATCAACCCCCTCCTCCTTCAGGCGCGAGCAAGCCTCCTCATAGGAGCCGGGGGTGCCGCAATTGAGGTTGACCGTAACGTCGCCATACTCGAGCAGAGCCTTGATCACGTCAACGCAGGGCTGGCGGTTATCGTAGCCCTCTGCACGGATGTAATCGGGAAGCCATGTCACATAGACGTTGGAGCGCTTCTCGAACTCGCCCGGCATACGATAGTTCTCGTACATGGTTGGTCCTTCCGTCGGGTTTCCCGCGATGCTGTCCGGCCGCGACAATAGCGGGGTTTCACCTGCTATAGTACTACTATACCTACCGTTCGGTAGATAATTTTGAATAATTGCCGCTCGCCTACTGATACATACCGTTCGCCGTATATAGTGGTCATGTTTGGACACGAATTGATGTTCCGTTGCCATCCTTAATAATGTTGGTAGTGCGGAAGTGATTTGCAATGGAGAAATGCAGCGTGAGCACAAGAAAAAAAATATTGGACGCAATGTACGATCTTGTGGCAGAAGTCGGTTATGACAAAGCGTCTATCGGAAAGATTTGCGACTTTGTCGGTATATCCAAGCCGTCGGTGTACTACTACTTTCCCTCAAAAGAGGAGATTTTCACTACGCTCTTGGACAGCATGTTTCCGACCATTGACTATCAGCGCGACTACTCGCTAATAGTCGATAGGGACGGGTTCAAGGCCGCGCTTATCGAGCTCGGCAATTCAGTTATAGGTGGCTATCGAAGCGATGAAAAGCGCCGGCGCGTGCTGGCCGAGGTTAGCGTTCAAGCAAATCGAATTCCTGCAGTTCAGGAACGTCAAGCGACGGCGACCAAACGAACCATGGATGCGCTTAAAGACATCCTTCTTCATGGTGTAGAGATTGGCGCGTTTTCCGATAGCGCCGACGTAATGCTCTACGTACAAATTCTTTATACCGTTCTGGAGGGAGCAAGCAATACGGTCGCTCAAGGTGAGGATATTGATGAGAAAGCGGTTTGGGCGGGAATAGTCGAGCTTATGTTCAAATAAACCAGCCAAGCTGAAGCGCATGTTGGCACCCATGGTGCCTGCGGGCAACCTTTAAAACGAAAACAGGGGTCGACTCCAGTCTGGCTTGGAGTCGACCCCTGTTGCGTGGCAATCTATGCCGATGCAAATCGGCGCTTATTACTTTTCAGCAGCCTTATTGAGAAAGCCGGAAACGATAGCAAACGCAGCAATCATAAGGTTGCAGGCAATGCAGAAGATAAATACTCCCTGGAATGACCCTGCCATGCCGTAAACCTTCATCATGACCGGCATTCCAAAAGCACCGACGACATAGCCCGCTGAGCAAACGATCGAATAGATCCTTCCAAAATCGCGTGATCCAAAGAGCGAGAGGAGAAGCATCGGCATTGCGGTTCCAACGATGGCGAACATGACATCGTTTACACCAGCTGCAATGATGGAAACGGTCTCATTGCTTCCGCCAATGATAAGAAGCAGGAATGAAAGAATGCTGACACCTGTCCATGCGACCGTTGCTTTAATAGCGCCAAGCTTGTCGCATGTTTTGCCCACGAAGGGATTTAGGAAGATATCGGAGAGTGAAGCTGCCGAGACCATTAAGCTTCCTACGATAGGATTGAAACCGACCTCGCTTGCATAGGTTGGAAACAGCTGGTTCATGCAGCAGGTGAGCTGCGCCACGCAAAGCAAGAGGACACAGAGAATAAAAGACGGCGTTTTCGCGGCATCGCGGAGTGCCATGCCCGAAAGGACATCTTCCTGCTCATCGGCGCTGCAGCTCTCATGGGTTTCGGAGGCGGTCTCTCCGTACGGAAGCATATTGCGATCAGAGGGGTTAAGGCGAATGATAAATGCGCTTGCAGGCAAAATCATAGCTGCAGAAACGGCCGCAAGCACGATGTATCCCGTACGCCAGCCTTGCTGCTCGATGACCAGTGTAATGACAGGACTCAATAACAGCGTGCAGAGAGAATTAACGCCCCAAGCGAGGCCGATGGCGAGACCGGACGATTTGCTGAACCATTGGTCAATGACATCGGACATGCAGACGCCCGTTGTAAACGAAAAGCAGATGCCGATCACTGCGGCGGAGACGGTGAACATCCAGACCTCGGTGTAGAACGCCATTGCGGCGCCGGCGGCAATAAGGACGAGTTCAATGCAAATATGCCATGGTTTGCCGATTACTTTTGGAATGAAGCGACTCAAAAGCGGAAGCCCAAGCGCAAGGCCAAGAAGAATCGCGGTGAAATAGAAAGAAAAAGAAGTGTAGTCAAAGCCCAGATCTTCACATACTGGAGCAACGAATGAGCCGGCAATAATGCTATATGTGCCAGTTGTTCCGGCGGACATTAAGCCGAGCGCAATAACGACGACCCAAGCAAATGCGCCGCTTTCACGGAGACAATCTTTTTTGGCTGGTGTGGTGAGAGTCATGGTTGCTCCATTTCTATCGGCAATACATCCTATATGCCTACCGATAGGTATATAAACCAGAGGACTCTTCGTCAAGCATTAAGCGGGGAGGGGGAGTTCTTAACCTGCCGAACGGTAATTAGACCCCGTTTTCGCAAGGGTCTCAATGTGACAAAGGGACTGTCCCTTTGTCACATTATTCGGAGCGCAGGGCTTCGACGGGGTCCTTCTTGGATGCGCTACGGGCCGGCAGCAGGCCGGCAACAACCGTCAGCAGCACCGAAATTGCAATGAGCACCAGCGCATCCTGCACGGGCAGACTCATCAGGTTGGGGACCTGTTTGGCCGCAAGCGCCCAGGCATTGACCGGGAAACTCACGAGCACCACGACGACAATGGCAAAGACGCCGGCGATGAGGCCCTCGATAAAGGTCTCGGCATTGAATACGTTGGCCACGTTGCGCTTCGACGCACCGATTGCGCGTAGGATGCCGATCTCCTTCTTGCGCTCCAATACGCTGATGTAGGTGATGATGCCGATCATGATGGAGCTCACCACCAGGCTGATACCCACGAATGCGATGAGCACCAAGCTGATGGTGTTCACGATGTCGGTCACCGAGCCCATGATGATGCCCATGTAGTCGGTGTACGAAATTGCCCGATCATCGTGGCCAGCGGCTTTGACCTGCTTGTTGTACGCATCGATGTGATCGAGTACGCGCTCCTTGGCCTCAAAGTCGCGCGGGAAAATCTTGACCGAGATGGGGTCGGCCTCGTCCGCATAGCCCAGTGTGGTCAGATTGTTGTCGTAGGTGAGCTTCGACGCCTTGGCATAGCTCATCATGAGCGAACTCAGGTCCTCGGCGTCCATGTTGAAATGGATGGCACGAGCAAAGGCACTCGCATCCACGTGCATGGCGCCCGTCAAGTTGGCAAAACTTGACGACATCTGCGTCGCTATCTGTCCCATGAGCCCCGCCGCGCCTGCCTTGAGCTGAGCTGACACCGTCGCCGCAATCTGGTCGTTGATCGACTTCATCATCTGATCCATAGCCTGCTGCAGATACGGAGCCAGCTGCTTTTGCACATAGTCGGTCATCGCCTGTTGCAGGCGCTCGGCCAGGGCATCGCCGCCGAGCGCCTTGAGCTGGGCCAGGATTTGCTGCGCCGTGGCATCACTCTCAAGATACGTCGAAAATGCAGCAGCAAGCTTTGAGGCATCCTTAAGTTCTTCGGGCGTCAGCGCCTTAAACTGATCAGACTGCAAAAAGCCCTCAAACAGTTGGTTGGCAAGCGTTCCCACCTGCTGCATTTGCTCGGGCGTGAGCTCCAGACCGTCAAAGACGCCCGAGAAATCTGGAGCCGGCGCTTTGGCCATGATGTCACTAAAGTCGATATCCTTACCTACGCCCGAAAGGTCAATATCCAACCCGGACAAGTCAAGACCCGACAGGTCCATACCGCCGGCCGCGCCCGAGAGTGCAGACGCATCAAACGAGAACGCGCTCTTGAGCACCGCTTCGTCCACGCTGAACATGCTGCCCAGGTCCACGCCCTGTTTGGCTTCACTTTGCAGCTCGTCGAAGGTCTTGCCGGTAAACACGTCTGTCTCGGGGTGGGCAAGCTGCTCTTGCACAATCTGCGAATTGGCGGCGCGCTCCATAAGCTGGCGGGTCAGCGCATGCGTATAGGCAATGCCCGGAGACAACGCACTCGCATTGGCTGTCTCGTTAGGTCGCACCACGCCCACAATGTGCACGTCAATACCGTCGGCAACCTTGGCGGCCATAAAGTCGGCGTCGCCAGACATATCGGTCCACATGCCGGTCTCTTCGTTTTTGCGATAGGCATCGGCCGTCGACAGCATCTTAAACGTCGTGGACAGCGCATCGTCGTAGGTAAAATCGGTGCCAGTCTCGGGCGTCTCGGCCTTGCCGTCGGCCGCCATGACACTGCTAACCAGGTCGTTGAGCTCATCGATATCCAACGCACCGATACTGTAGAGCGTGTAATCGCCCACCGTGCCACGGCTCGAAAGCACCATCACGGCTTCGCTGGCAGACGTGGGCCAATGACCGGCGACGACATCGTACTGGCTGTCGAGCAGGCTCTGGTCGTCGATCATCTCGTTAAAGACAGAGGTTCCCATGGATTCCATGCTCACCGTTGCCGCCGAGCTCGCGTCTCCGCTCATGGCCTCAGTCATAGCGTTGGGCACCAGCCGAACGGGCTTCTCATCGCCTTTGCCGGCACGATAGACAACCGGCGATACACCGTAGCCGTACTGAATGGCGTTGACCTCTTTGTCGATACCATCGCCACCGGCATCGAGCCATGCCTTAAAGCTCGTCATGTCGTTGGACTTAACACTTGCAAACATATCCTTTACGGCCGTGACCACAGGGATCTTATCGGTTCCCTGAGCCTTGCCGTCGGTTCCGTCGTCGGACGAATCCACGTTTTCAGGCGAGTCATCATCCGCAGCCCCCTGCCCGCCCATCATGGACGACAGGTCGTAATCCTGCTTGGAAATGGTGAGTGGGTAGCTCGAGAGCGTATCCTCCTCGACCTTTTTGATGTAGCCGTTTACGCCATTGGACAGCGCCAGGATCGCCGCAATACCTATAATGCCAATCGACCCCGCAAAGGCCGTCATGGCCGTACGGCCTTTTTTGGTCATGAGGTTGCGAGCAGAAAGCCCCAGCGCCGTCACAAAGCTCATCGAGGTTTTGCGCGTAGGCTTGGCCTCACGACGCGCGGCCTTGGCAACATCAAAGGGATCGGAATCGTCGGTAATCCTGCCGTCCGCCAGGTTGACGATGCGCGTGGCGTACCGGTACGCCAGCTCGGGATTGTGCGTGACCATGATGACCAGGCGGTCGCGCGCCACGTCCTTGAGCAAATCCATGACCTGTACGGATGTCGTTGAATCCAAAGCGCCGGTCGGCTCGTCTGCCAGCACAATCTCGGGATCATTAATCAGGGCGCGGGCGATGGCTACGCGCTGCATCTGTCCGCCCGATAGCTGGCTCGGGCGCTTGTTAACGTGCTCGCCCAGGCCGACTTTCTCCAACGCCTCGCGCGCACGCTGACGGCGCTCGGCATGCCCCACGCCCGTGAGCGTAAGCGCCAGCTCAACGTTTTCCAAAATGGTCTGATGCGGAATGAGGTTATAGCTCTGGAACACAAAGCCGATGCGGTTGTTGCGATAGGCATCCCAATCGCGATCGTGAAAGTCCTTGGTCGAGATGCCGTCGATGAGCAGGTCGCCGGAATCGAAATGATCGAGCCCACCGATTACGTTGAGCATCGTAGTTTTGCCCGAACCCGAGGGACCCAGAATGGCCACGAACTCGTTATCGCGAAAAGACAGGCTCACGCTGTCGAGCGCCACCTGCGCAAACGACTGCGTAACGTACCTTTTGCAAATACCTTTGAGCTCCAACATGGACGGCAACCTCTCCTGCGCAGGCACCCTGCCCGCTCTCCCCCGCCGTTCGTATTCGACGCGTTTGTCCTACTCTATCCCCATTTTTTGCCGGCGCCAGTGAGGAATGTAGGGAACCGCGCCAAAAAACGAACGGGACGGCGCCCAAAAAAGAGGTCCCGAGCGGGACCTCTGTATGGTGGAGCTTATCTTGAAAGGGAACGGACTACTTCGCACAGCGGCGCACGATCCTCGCCATGCCTTACGCGTTTTCTACTGCTCGCTATTCGCAATCGCCTGGTCAATAAGCTTGTCGAGTGCTGCGCGCTGCTCGGCGGAGCTGATGGCTCCCACGATTGGATCCCCTACGATGTTGCCATTCTGATCGATGACATACGTTGTCGGGAACGAGAACAAATTTGACGTAAACTTACCGGCCTCGCTATCCGACTTGAACCAGATGTTCTTATATGTCACGCCCTTCTTGCTCAGCACGTCCTTGGCATCTGCGATCTCGCCCTTGTTGCCATCGAGCGTAAAGGAATTGACGCCCACGACCTGGCCGCCCTTCTCGGCAAGCTCCTGATTCAGCTTCTCAAGATCGCCCAGCTCGCCCACGCACGGCTTGCAAGTAGTGAACCAGAAGTTCATGACGGTGACCTTGTTCTTAGAGAACAGCTCGTCGCTGTTCACGTCGTTGCCATCCAGGTCCTTGCCCGTAAAGCTGGGGAACTTCGTCGCCTCGCTCGAAGCATTGGCACCAGCCGTCATGCCAGCGGTCGAAGCGTCGACGCTCTCGCCTGCACTCGGCGTGCTTCCACAGCCGGGGAACTCCTTCTCCAAGCTCTCGAGCTTGTCCTCGATCTCCTTGATCTGCTGCGCACCGGCCTTGAGTGTCTTAAGCTCATCCGCCGTAAACTCATCCTTGGCGCCTTCGATGGTCTTGAGCAGGAAATCGCCGTAATTGCTGCCGTCCTCAATCATTGCCGAGTCTTTATTTGCCGCATTGAATACCTTTTCCCACAGCGCGTTATCACTCGAAAAGATCTCGTTCTCCTTCTGCATGAGCTTCGCATACAGCTCGGCGGCCTCGTCGGCATTGGTCGGCTTCTGCGCAGTGAGTTCTGCGATCTCAGGATCGGAGCTCGCAGATTCGCTCGCATTGCCGCCAGGTGCCGAGCACGCCACAAGACACAAGGCCAGCACCGGCACCATAAACAGGGCCGCAATCTTAGAAAGCTTCATAGTCGTTCCTCCGTTTTGTCGAAGCTTGTTTACTTTTTATCGGCGGTCAAGGGGAGCTTTTCCGCCGACACATCCAGGCCATAGCGATAGCTAATGGCATCGACGGGACAGGCCCCGATGCACTTTCCGCACCGGATGCATTCGGCATGATTGGGTGCGCGGACCACATCAACGTCCATCTGACAAACCTTTGAGCACTTGCCGCACGAGACACATTTGCATGCGTCAACCCGAATCCCCAGTAGGGACACCCTATTCATAAGCGCATAGAATGCGCCGAGCGGGCAAATCCATTTGCAGAAGGGGCGATAGAACAAAACGCTCAGCACTACCACGGCAATGAGAACGACAAGTTTCCAAGTAAAGAGCTGTCCCAACGCAGATCGAATGCCGGCATTGGCAATGGCCAGCGGAATGGCGCCCTCGAGCACACCCTGCGGACAGATGTACTTACAAAAGAACGGGTCGCCCATGCCCACGTCGTTAACCACCAAGACGGGTAGCAGCACCACGGCAAACAGCAACACGACGTACTTGATGTACGTGAGCGGCTTGAGCTTTTTTGTCGAAAGCTTTTTGCCGGGAATCTTATGAAGCAGCTCCTGCAGCCAGCCAAACGGGCACAGAAAGCCGCATACAAAGCGTCCCAGCAGCACGCCGAGCAAAATGAGCGTACCGGTAACATAGTAAGAAAAGTTGAACTTGGATGAACCTACCACCGACTGGAACGACCCGATGGGGCACGCACCCGATGCCGCGGGGCACGAATAGCAATTAAGTCCAGGTACGCAGACTGTTTTTCCCGCGCCCTGATAGATGCCGCCTTTGGCAAAGTTTGGCAGGTGAATGTTGGTGACGAGCGTCGCCGCCGCCTGAATGAATCCGCGAAATCGAGCCAAAACATGCGACGCAGTGTTTTCTCTTTTATCCAATTCCGATACACTCCAAGCACAGCCTAATCGCTTTGGCCAGCACGGCATCTGCCTCGCCACGCATAACGCCAAAGCACACCATGGCAATTCCGACGATCAACAAAGCGACCTGTACCACGGGTTTTACCGCTTTGAACAACCTGACCACTCCTTTCGTTACGCGACCATTGGACCATATCGGCTATAAAATCCGTGTTAAGCGCGATTTGAAATGTGCAAGGAGACTGTTATGCGTATTTTGATCGTCGAGGACGAGCGGGCGCTGTGCGACGCAATCGCGCGCAGCTTGCGGAACTTGGCGTACAGTGTCGACTGCTGTCACGACGGACAGGAGGCGCTCGACCTACTGGACGTTGAGGCCTTCGACCTCGTGATACTCGACCTCAACCTTCCCCGTATCGACGGCATGACCGTACTCAGGGAACTTAGGAAAACCGACTGCGAGACCAAGGTGCTGATTCTGTCCGCGCGTGGCGAAGTATCCGATAAAGTCGCCGGACTCGATGCCGGCGCCAACGATTACCTCACCAAGCCGTTTCATCTGGACGAGCTTGCGGCAAGGATCCGCAGCCTTACCCTCAGACGCTTTACACAAAGCGACGTAGTTTTAACCTGCAGAAAGCTCCGCTTTGACACCAAGGCGCGCATCGCTTCCGTGGACAGCGAGACTTTATCTCTTACGCGCAAGGAAACGGGAATCTTGGAATACCTGATGCTTAATCAGGGGCGTCCGGTAAGCCAAGAGGAGCTTATCGAGCACGTTTGGGATAGCAGCGTGAACAGCTTTAGCAACGCGACCCGCGTTCATATCTCGTCACTCCGCAAAAAGCTACGCATCGCTTTGGGATACGACCCGATTCGCAATCGGATTGGAGAGGGCTACGTTATGGAGGATAGCGAATGAAAAGGCTTTCGTTGCAATGGCGCATAACGATTATGACGGCACTGCTCACGTGCGCTGCGTGCGTGCTGACGAACTGCCTGGTCGGCTATACGGGCATGCGCTACATGGATGCTATCGGCAGCGACGTCTCGGCCCTTAGCGCAGCCGGCGAAGATTCGCCCCAGGCGTTCGACCCAACGAAAGCGACCCTCGATGACGAGGTCACGATCGTCGTAAACGACGCACAAGAGTCTTTTGGCACGACAGCCTGGTGCATCACGGCTGGAGTCACACTCCTTGGCGGCGTGCTGGCATACTTTGTGAGCGGCCGTGCGCTCAAACCGCTACGAGCTTTTGCCGCCCAGGTTGAGCGTGTGCAGCCTGACAACCTAAGCGAAATCAGACTCAGTGAAGATGTGCCCACCGAGCTACAACGATGTAGCGCCTCTTTCAACGACATGATCGCCCGTCTTGGCGAAGGGTTCTCTGCACAGCGTCAGTTTACCGGCAACGCCGCACACGAGCTGCGCACCCCGCTCGCCCTTATGCAAGCACAGATTGAACTATTCATCTCCGAGCACTCCGGTTTGCAACCCGAAACAGCCGAGCTGCTCGGCCTGCTACAAGAACAAACCGAGCGCATGTCTCGAATGACCAAGGTATTACTCGAGATGAGTGAGCTCCGCAGCGTTCCTTGCGAGGACGATGTTGAACTCGGTCCCTTGTCCGAAGAGGTCCTCACCGACCTTGCGCCACTTGCCGAGAATAAGGGCATAGCCCTCAATTGTGCTGGAGACGCTTTGACAATCGGAAGTGATACGCTCCTCTATCGGCTGGTGTTCAATCTGGTCGAAAACGCCATCCGTTACAGCCGCCCCGGCTCGAATGTCGACGTCTCCATCTGCGACAACGACAGCCACGTGTTCCTGCGAGTCGAGGACCAGGGTCCGGGAATACCCAAGCAGTACCGTGAGAGCATCTTCCAGCCGTTCTTTCGTCTAGACAAATCCCGCAGCAGGGCATACGGCGGCGCAGGACTCGGGCTAGCGCTTGTTTGGGAAATTGCGGCGCTTCACGGTGGCACGGTAGAGGTCGAAACAAGTTCCGAGAACGGGACCACCATGCTCGTAAGCCTTCCAAAACGATCCGCAGCGTTAACCGAACAGCAAAACTAGAACGAGGCCCAGTGGGTCCCGCCCTTACAAAACCCGAAGGCTTTCCATGAGTCTGTACTATGAGCCGTTGGGGAACCAGATGTCAACCAGCATGCCGAGCTCAGTCACCTCATCCTCGGGAAAGGAGCAAAGGGGCGTCACTGCTTTTGACGGTGCTCTTAGCTACAGTAGACCTTCCACGAAAGGTTTGAGCTTGTCGAGCATCGCGTCGCTTCTGATGACTGTACCTAAATCGAGGTGCTCACTCTTCTCCTTCGTAATCGTCTGAGTGATTACGCCCATGAACAGCAGCCTGGAGCCGATGGCAATTCCGTCGGTCGTGGGATAGCTGCCCTGGTTGAGGATGAAGGCGGGACTGCCGCTGGAGCCCTCGAATACAGATGCGTCAACGAGGAACTCGCGCTTACCCTTGTAGTCGTTCCAAGCGGGCGTGGAAGTCCAGCCTTGCCTGATGAGGGGGGTCTTGTTGTAGTCGTCATAGAGCCCGCTGGGGTATCCGATAAAGGTGATTTGCTCGAGCGCCGCCAAATTGTCCAGCACACTCTTCTTCGGGATGAGTCCAGAGTCGATGGATCGGTAGAAGGGCCTCTTCCCGTTTTCTTCAAGCATGCTGAGAACAGGGGCCACCGGCATCGCAACCAAGTCGAGCTCTCCGAGCTTCTTCCCCTCGATGAATGACTTGTCGAAGTTCACGCTGATGGTCTCGCGTGACGGGGCGTCACCTTCGGCTAGATTGATGACGAAGCGACCCTGAATCACATCCTTGAGGACATGGTGGTTGGTAATGAGCAGGGGCACTTTTCGCCCGTCTTCAAGGTCATAGGAAAAGAAGAATCCTGTACCCGAGACGCCCGTGCCTTCGGTAGTAATGCCCACGATGGGGACCGTGGTAAAGAGCAGCTGCGTGCTCGTATCATTAATGTTCATCGGTCTTGGTCTCCTTGTCATCGGGATCCGCCAGGTGTTCTAGGACGCGCTCGGCCAGATCAGATTTGCCCTGCTTCTCTTCTTTTCGGATAAAGATAAAAGCGACAAAGAGTCCTACTGCGCCACACGGTGCTACGCAGAGCATCAAGATACCGGGCAAAGATGCGAGATTGACAGATGACGACAAACCCCCGAGAAACCAGCCCAGGAACGTTGTCGCAAGACCTAAAAGGATGTCAGGTTTGTAGGAAGGGCGCTCCTGCTTGGCCTGAAGGAGCATCTCCCTTGCTTTTCTCAGGTCGCTGTCGCGCTGTCCGACGTATGATTCCTGCAGGTATTCATTGGGGATGCGAACCTCGTGGTCCTGGCGCACGGCGACGTGCTCCCGGTCATTTATGAGGTGGATGCCGCTACTTGCCTCTCCAACGCTAGCATTGTCGCCCATGTGCTCGAATACGCTGTCGAGGTCAGCCCACCTGACTCTATGGGCAAGCGCCTGGTCTTGTGGTGGGTTCTCTTGACCTTTCTCCACCAGATCTCCTTAGAACAAGGTCCTAGCGTCTTGCGGAGGTTTATGGTCACAGCAGAGACACCATGGTTCAACCAATATATCGATGGATAGATTATACCGTGCGGCTGATATGGCGACCAAGGGATGCTGCCGGCACGGCTGTGGGGTGCTAGTGACTTGCAGATTGCTGGCGACAGGCTACTAATAGCGGCATGGCTTTGCTGTTGGCTCACTCCGCCGCCCGCCTCACGGCGCCGGGGGTTTCTCGGCGCAGTGAGGCGGCATCGGTTGTTCTAGCTGTTCTGTGCCAATAGGTTGTTTACACCCGGGTAGTGACAAATAGGGAGGGCTCCCACATGCTGTGAGTTGTCTAGACGAACAGCAGAGGAGCCCTCCCATGGAGCAACATCCTAACGCAAGGCTCACCCCGAGGGGGCGCGAGACGCTCGTCTCGCGCATAGAGTCCGGCCTCGGCGTCGCCGAGACCGCGCGTCAGATGGGCGTCAGCCGCCAGACGGCGAGCAAGTGGCTGCGCCGCAGCAGGTCCGGAGAGCCCATGTCCGACCGCAGTAGCCGCCCGCGCAGGCTCGCGAGGTCCACGCCGCGCGAGATCGAGAACCGGGTCCGCGAGGCGCGCTCGTCACTGCCGCTCGCCCCGACCGGGCTGGCGCCGGGCGCGCTATGCTTAGGGAGCGGTGGGCGCCTCCGGAGCAGCAGGGGACTCGGACGCGGTGATGCCGGAGGTGTCGACCTCGCCGATTCCGGCGAGCTGCTCGATGAGGGGGAGGCCCATCGGGTCGTCCACCTCGACGCCGCCGAGCACGATGGTGCTGTCGCGCGTGTCGATTTGGGTTGTGAACACGGCCGGGTCGAAGCCCGAAGCGATAAAGCCAATGCCCGCGAGGACAACACCCGCGGCAACGAGCCCGCCCGCCACGGCGAGGTAGATCTTCTTCGCGCTGGTCATGGTACTCACTCCTTTCTACGCCGCGAGATGCGCGGCAGCGCCGCCCTTCTCGCCCTTACCCTTCCAGAAGGGCGAGGCGGCCTTCCTCGCCCAGAGCGCCGAGAGGCGCGCAATTTGTTTTGAGGCGGCCCAAGCGCCAGCACCAACGAAGAGCGCCACGCCGACGAGGCCGAGCCCCACGCCCGCCGAGGCGAGGGTGTACGGGAAGTGGCCGATGGTGACGCCGCTTACGGCAAACAGGAGCTCAACTACGCCCACGCCCCCGAGTGCCGCCGCGACGATCCACACGCAGAGCGCCAGCACCCAGATGCAGATATAGACCGTGACGACCACGGCGGCGAAGGCGGCGAGCAGCGGCACCCACACCGGGGAGCCCACGATGGTCAGCACCCACAGCAGCGCGGTGCTGCGCTGGCGCGTCCTCGCGATCGCGCGCGGCACGGCGGGCAGGTCGTCGAGCGTGGCCTCCGCCACCTCGCCGGGCGTGCCCATGGCGGCCACGGCCTCCTCCTCGCTCATACCGTCCTCCATGCGATCGGCGATGGCCTCCGCATAGAACGCCTTGGTCTCCTCCACCTGCTCGGCCGGCAGGCAGGCGAGCAGCTCGCCCAACCGGCCCAGAAACTCATCACGCGTCATGGTGCGCCCCCTCAACGTATGCGTAAATCTCCCGTACGGACGGCCACTCGGCCAGGAACTCCTCGATGCGCGCTCGCCCGTCGTCCGTGATGCGGTAGTACCGGCGCAGCCGCCCGTTGTGCTCGGCGGAGCGCGCCGTGATGCACCCGGCCTTCTCCAGGCGCTTGAGCAGCGGGTAGAGCGTCGACTCCGTGAGCCCCATGCTCGCCGGTACGTCCTTCACGATCTGGTAGCCGTAGGACTCCTCGCCGGAGACGGCCGCGAGCACGCAGGCCTCCAGGAAGCCGCGCTTCATCTGTGCCTCCATCCGCACACCTCCTCTCGTCATATACTATGCTATACGCACTATACGATGCAAGGTATTAGACGTCAACTCTCATCGCGAAGATTCTCCGGCCCCTGCGCGCTGCGAACGTGATGTCGCGGGGCGGTTGGCATTATGCATGAAACGTCAAGTAACGCTCTTTTGATCCACTTCCACTCGGCCCCATTCGCCTTGCACAACGCCCCCTTTCAACCTTGGGTTCAAGAGAGCCGCTAGGCTGGACGTGCCGGACGGTAAGGTCCTGGACGACATGGTGGACTTCTCCGATGCCATGGGGGTCATGGGTCTACGCCGATGGAGTCCCACGTACGCGGCAGGGCTCGCCCGTCACCGCTGGTCGCCGGACGGTCCCCACGCCCCGCTCGCCAACGCGCAGGCGACAGCAGCAGTCCAGCGCTGGCTGGAGACGCCGGAATGCCCAGAAGATGCGTTTCCCATCGCTGCGACAGAGCTTTTTGCAGGGGTGGCAATTTTCCCGAATATCGAGGTCAGCTAGGCTTCGGTAGCCACCTTGGGAGCATCGCCAATAGACTCTTCCTTTATACGTTCGGCATAATCGTAGGCGATACCAACAAATTCCAGTCCCGAGCAACAGGAGTATAATTGCTGCTATTGTTGCCAGCTGTTGGGAGATGGAAGATGGACTGCGATGGCTACCCATGCGTTCCCATGCCGTTGATGTGCACCGCCTTTGTGCCGGGGCAGATTGACGCTGCGGTTGCAGGCATTTCCGGCCCCGATTCACGCACCATCGCCACGGCAGAAGCGCTGTACTTTCGCGGACAGGCCGCCCTCGCTGCCAAGACGGCGCGCCCCTATCTTGACGCCACCGATTCCGCACTGCGCTATTCCGCATGCTTTATCTGCGGATACGCCAGCCTGTCGCTCAACCGTATCGCCGACGCCCGCCGTTGTCTTGCGGGCATCCTCGATACGCCAACTGACGAGGAATCACCCGCCGTCCACGCCACGCATATCCTGTTCGCCTCGGCCGCAAGCGTCCTGCTGCACTTGTCTTCCCCGTATTCTGCCGAAGAGTTTTATCCGCTTGCGGCGCATCTGCCCGAAGGCCTGCGCCTGTTCGCCAGCTACGTGATGGCGCATGCCCTGTACCTGCGCGGCGAATATGGCCGCAGTCTGGGCATGGCGGAAAACGCCCTGATCATGAAACAGGGGAGCTATCCGATCTCGGAACTGTTCCTGCACCTGGCAGCTTCCATGGCATGCATGAGCCTCAAGGACATCGACGCCGCTAAAACGCACTTCGGAGTTGCTTGGAACACTGCGCGTCCCGACGGCCTTATTGAGCTCATTGGCGAGCATCACGGCCTTTTGCAGGGGCTCATCGAGGCATGCCTAAAATCGCAATACCCTGACGATTTCGCACGTATCATCGAGATTACGTATCGATTCAGCTACGGCTGGCGGCGCATCCACAACCCCGATTCGGGCGAGGACGTTGCCGACGATTTAACGACCACGGAGTTCACCATGGCCATGCTCGCCTGCCGCGGATGGACCAACGCCGAAATCGCACGCCACATGGGCGTGTCGCCAGGTACCGTTAAAAATCGACTGTCCAACGTGTATGCAAAGCTTGGCATCGGCACGCGCACCGAACTGGTCGCGCATATGCTGCGTTAGCGGCCAGACTGCCTAGCGCGGCACGTGCGCCCCGGAGCCCCGGCGCTTCGCTCGCTCAAATTGGACATTTTGGCCCTCGGACGGCACTACCGTGACAGGATGCCTTCTCGCAAAATTGGATTATTTCCACCGATACCTGCGGGATGGGAGCCAAAGATGCTTGATCGCCGTTCGTTACTTGTTGCCGGAGCGTCCTCGCTGGCGAGCATTATGTTGCCGCGCGTGCCGGGAAGCGCAAACGCCTTCATATTGCCGTTCGCCCCCGCCGAGGCATACGCCGACGAAGATGATCCCTTCAAGGTCTTGGTGCTCTCGCGCACCATGTTTGGTGTGGTCGTGGTCGACGTCGCCAACAAGAATACGCCCATCACGGGTGCCCAGGTCACGCTCATATCGCGCTATGCCGCAGGCAAGCAGCTCACCGCCACGACCGATGACGAAGGCACGGCCATCTTTGAGGTCGCCCCTCTTTCAGAAGGCTACGTGGACGAGGCAACGCTTCTCGACGCGTACGACTTTAACGGCGGCATCTCCATTAGCATGGCAGGCTACCGCGATGTCGAGATTCCCCTTGCGCGTATCCAGGGCGGCACCGCTATTACCGCACCCACACGTCCGCTCTCCGATGGCGAGCCGTACTTTCGACAGCTCACGTTCGACGAATGGGACATCCAGTACGCCGACGCCACGTTTATGGCAATGCAGCGGACGAAGCAGCAAACGACCAGCCCGACACGCACGCTTTTACCGTGCAGGCTCATCTGCCGCAGGGCGGGCAGGCAACGTTGCATATCAATAAAGTGATGCCCTCTGCGGGCAGCTCAACCGAAACCGTCACGCAGATCGGCCAGATCAAGGCCAGCGCATCGGGCGCGGATAATCTGGCGACGTTCACGCTCGAAGACACGTTCCTCGATGCAGCTTCGGGCCTTCTGGAAGAAGGATGCAGGCTGCGCTTTATCCTCGACTATCAGGGCAAAACCTATACACTCTCCTCCCCCATGGCCGTTGTCACCGCGCCAGCCGCAAAGGCGGAATCGAGCTCGACCACTATCGTCCCCACTACCATGGACCAAGAGATCACTCCGTTTGATTTCCCCGCGGCGTTCCCCGGCATCGGCGGCAACAAGTTCACCTGCTGGATGCCCACGTTTCCGATTCTCTTCGATTTCTCGTTTGCCGGGTACGTGCTGTTTGGCGGAGGATACAAACCGGTCGGCTACATGAACGATTCAGGCAATCCGGATCCAGAGTACTGGAAGAAATCGCCGCGCGAGTCGGGCGCCAAGCAGGCAAACCGCTACCTCGACGAGATGGAGGGGAAGTGGAATCAGTACAAAAGTATGAGTGCCGGTTCGGGCACCGATCCAAGAAACACCAAGCTCCTTCGTCACCATTGCACGCCGCTGTTCACGATGGATATCGCAACACAGGTGTACGGATCGCTTGCCTACGACTGGGTAGGCAAAACTTGGGGCGATAACAACGATCCGGCGTTCGGCAATATTAAGGCCCTCTTCCAAGTAAAAACCGACCTCAACTGGACCGAGCAGTTCACCTTGGGCCCGGTGCCGTTTTTCCTAAACGTCAACCCTTGGGTGCTGGCGAAGCTGGCGCTCGCCGTAGGCGCCCACACGCACGGCAGCGGTGCGGCGTTCTTCAAAAACATTTCGCTCGACTATTCCAATACGTCGGGATCGTTCACCATCCAGATCGGGCTTGCCGTCACCTTTGGAGCCGGCGTTGCAGGCGTCGCTTCGTCCGCCGTACGCGGTGCCGCATCCCTCACACTGTTCATTGGGTACGAGAAGGCGGACGGCCACCAGCTTCCGCGGCTGCGCGTGGGTGCAGACGTCGATGTCGACGTGATACTCCAGTTCGTGATGTTCAAGTGGACCACCAAGGCCTGGTCGGGGTCGTGGCCCACACTCGCCGATTCATGGAACATGTCGGTCAACAACGGCGACCAGTATGTGCTCCAGCGCTCAGAGCTGGCCTTGGATGGAGATACGCCTTATACGCTGGATGCCTGCTTTGGCGCGACCGGCAATGCCGAGTCGGGCGGCGTGCCGCAGTTTATCGCGTCGGCCACCATCGTCACCAATGCCGAGCTGCTCGCATGCGCCGAAGTTGCAGCCACCGCCTTAAACGTCGCGCCGATCGTGCGCGATTGGGAGCAAGCGGTCACGCGTATCGACCTCGAAACGGATGCAGAGAGCGCTGACACGGGACAGGTCGAGCATTTCGTCCACGCTCTGATGGAGAATGGCGAAAACGCCGCGCCGATGTATAAGTACACCTACATCGGCCAGGCGACGAACGCCGTTGCGGACCCGAACGCCAATTCTGCCGGCGTGTCGGAGGACGAGCGCGGCGGCATAAAGCCCTCGGGCGACAACGTGCTGTTTACTGGCGTGCTCAGCGAAGCCCACATGAAGTTTGCGGAGATCGCCGGCGTGGAATGCCTGTTCCGTATCGCTTCGGTGCGCTACGGCGAGGATGGCCGCTCGCGCCTAGTGGTACACACGAAGGCAAACGGAGCGTGGTCCGCGCCCATGCCGGTCGACTTCCCCCTGGGCTTTGGCGAGGGCGACGTGGAGCGCAATGACACGTTCGATTACGACTTCGACATGGTGGAATACACCGATGGCGCGGAGCACACGGACGCTTACGTGCTGCTCGTCTCGGGCGAACGTCCCGCTGGCGACAACACCCTTTTCGACACGGCGAGCACATCCGGCATACTGTCCGTTGTGCGCCTGCGCATACGTAATAGCGAAGTTCGCGTGATATCGCACACGTCGTGGCGCAGTATCTCGCGCGGCCGCCTGCAGGAGGACGGCTACCATTGCCTGCAATGTCCGCGTATCACAGTAGGCAAGACGCTTGTCGACGGACGTCTGTCGGGCGCCTATCTCCACCGTCGCGGAGCCACCGCCGAGAAGGCGCTCGGCAGCGAGGCAGAAGTCGCGCTCGAGTGCTTTACCCTGTGGTCGGATGATTTGGGCGACAGCCTCACGTTCCGTCAGGTTCTCCGCTTTCCGCAGGCACCGTCGAGCATCGAGCTGGGCGCGCCCGAGAATATCAACGGCAAAATGGTGGTGCCCGTTGCATACGAGACTGCAAGCGGTTGTGGCTGCGCATCGTACGCCGTGATCGGTCAGTCCATCGCGGGTTGGGGCGTCATGTCGCCGGACCCCTCGGTGCCGCGCGTGGTACCGTGGCCGCAGCACACGGGCTTTTTGGCCACCGTCAACGAGCAGCTGCAGTACGTTACCTGGACGCGAGGCGCATCGGCATTTGCAGCGGCACCCGTGGGCGCAGTTGGCTGCGGCCCGGTGTCGTTTAGCATGAGCAACAACGGCCGGTGCGTGATGTACGTAGAGAACACCGACGGCAAGGTGGGACAGACTTACGACGAAGAAGGCAACCCGGTGGCGGTAATGGGCAAGCATTTCCGCATCTTCGCCAGCGCCCTGATCGACGGCCTGTTCACGGAGCCATTCGTGCTCTGCGAGTTGGAGCACCCCATCGATCAGATAACGACGTTTTTGACCTCGGGCGGCATGCTCTCAGCGCTTGCCACGCACATCGTGAGCGCCGAGCAGAGCAAGGCAGAACTGCACGGCATCGAAGTGCCCTTGGTGGCATGTGCCACACCACTGGGCGCGATAGCCAACCTGGGCGCCGTGGTGCCCGGGGCGGCAAGCGAGTCGTTTACGGTAACGGTGCGAAACGACGGCAACACGCTGCTGACCGCAGGAACAGTCGATCTGTACCGAGAGGGCTCCAACCAACCGTTCTCCAGCGCATCCATCGGATTCGGCGCGAACGCGCGCATGGCATCGATCTACGATCCGGAGCTTGCCGAGGATGCTTCGGCCAACGACATGGCACACGTGAAGTACGCAGTCGAGACACTGGGCGTGCGCCCCACGCACCCGCTGGTAGCCGACAACGGCAACGCCGTGCTGGCACCGGGTTGCACAGCGCAGTTCCGTATGAGCTTCGCCATCCCGGAGAGCTGGAGCGACGAGGTGGGCAAACGCGTCACGCTCTACGCAAAGGCGCGCGACCTGGTGGCGCTCGACCCCGTAACGCTCGAGGAGATTCGACCGGGCGCAAACTCCGCGCTGGGCGCCGTGCTGCACGAGCTCCACATTCCCGACGCGGTATGCGAACGTGCAGAGGTGCTGGTGGGCGTAAGCAGCAACGCGAATACGACGGGACTCCACGATGCACCGATGACCGTGGACGGCGATGGCGGCTCGAGCGGCGGCGGTTCCGGCACGGGAGGCAGCTCCGGCGGAAGCGGCTCTGGCAGCGGCAAGGGCAACGACAATAACAAGCTCTCCGGAAAAGCAGGCGCGCTTGCTGGAACGGGTGACAGCAACATCCCCCTGACAGCAGCCGCTGCAGCACTCGCCGCAGCTGGTGCCGGCCTTGTCGCCTACAGCGCCCGCCGCACGGCGCTCGAAACCGACACCGCCGATGAGATCAATTCTGATAAGCCTCACTAGCTCTCAGTCACCTTTGCGAGAGACGCCGACTCGGCTCATCGAACACCAAAAAGGGCTGGCCTCGGGTACCCGAAGCCAGCCCTGAGTCGCCTGGCGTGGGAATCGCAGCCCGCTACTTGAGCTTCAGCGCTTCCATCATGGGCACAGCGGCATCCCAGTCGATCTTCCAGCCAATCGACACGCGGACGGTCTCGCCCGTTGCGGGAGCCGTCGCAAACAGCGTATGGCCGTTGTCGGGACCGGTAAAACGCAGCCACGTTATGCCGTTGTACTCGACCTGGTCGGTTGTTGTTTCCTTGCCTTCGAAAACCTGCTCTAGGCTTGCAACCTCTTCCTCCGGCGAGCGCGGGAAGATGCTGATGTGCAGACGTCCTCCAGTCTCGTCATGGAAGAAGTCTGCCTTTTCGTGCTCTTCGTTGGACGAATCCAGCGTGTAGCCATCGGCGGCCTCGATGCTGTACGATGCGCAATCGATGCCGGTCATATTGGCCGCGTCACCAGAATCGGCCACGCCGCCGGCCGCCTTGAACTCCTTGGTCTCGCATCCCGTGGTGTCGAAGTGCATGGCCTCATGATTCTTGGCGGGGGCGTAAGCGTCTACGAACTCGACAGTGATGGGCCCGTAGTACGCCGTCTTGGGTGCCCAGAAGTAGACATACTCAACGGTCTCGCCCGGACCGATATCTCGCCTCTTGGAAAGGTCGATGCCCTCGTAAAGCCCATCGGGGGCCTCGCTTGCAACGTAGTCGAGCACTGCCGCCTTGCCGGAAGTAAACAGCGGGTCGCCTGCCTCAAGATCGCCCTGGGCAGCATGCACGTTAAAGGAGTTAAACGTCCTGTTCTTTGCATTGTTGTTGGTGATCTTGACGTGCAGGTAAAAGCCGTCCTGCAGCTTAGCGTCACCGCGATAGAACGTACCGTGGGCTACCGACTCATAGGTTATGCCAGCCACCTCGACCGTCTGCGACTCATAGGCCTTGGCCTTCTTCTCTACGGGAGCACTGCCGCCCGAGCTCCCGCTCGAGCCGCTCGGAGCACTACCGCCGCAGCCTGCCACCGTACACGCCAGCACGGTCGAAAGCGTCACGGTGGGAATTCCTAACAGCAGCTTCTTCGTCATGGGCTTCATCATCCTCACCGCTCCTTTCGACTTGTAGCTCATCCGTTGCCCGAGGCATTCGTTGTCCCCCGTGGCATCGGCTTCCACTATGAGCGTACGACGAAATACGGCACCGACGAAGTGCCCCGCGGCCCAAATCACGCCCCGTTAGACCCCCTTTCAGGCCAAAAGAGCCGTGGTTCGCATACCCTCGGCCCATAAAACGAGACACATGTCCCAGCATCCGGGCGCAAAACCGAAGTGCCGGCGGCGTCAATCAGAGCGTATGATGTCTTCAACGATTTTGGGCAACGGGAATGGATCGTCGCCGGCGTCCAGGCCGCTCGCCCAAACCGAACAACTATTTGGAGGAGACAAAGTATGGAAGAGGCAAAATGTGGACAGGCCATCCTGAGCGAAGAGGACCGCTCGGTTATCGCAAGAGCGGTCGATTCGCCCAAATTTAAAGCGTCGCCCGTCTCCCCCGAGCTCTTAGATTCGTTTAACGATGACCTGGCCAGCTTTGTATCGATTCCATATACCTCTAAATCTAGGCTCTCAAGCCTCTATGGACCGGGGCTCGATGTTATGGCGCTGCTTTGCGCCGACTGGAAAGAAGCATGTGCCCAGGGTGCGCTTTATATGCGCGATGCCAAAACGGTCAGCTTTGCCACACACTTGGAGACGGTAAGCGGATCGGCAGTTGAGCTGTCGATAGCCGAAAATGCGCAGGACGGTCTCCCCTGGTTCCTCTCGTATGTCCCCATTGCCGACCGTATGAAGCTGCGACGAGATTTTGAGGCCAAGGCCCCAGGCGTCGAAACCCATACCCAACCTGTTGCAAGCACGAGCACGGACACCGATACCCATCCGGTCGCAGCCCCGCTGCCCCCGCTCCTAGAACGCAACCTTGAGCATATGCAGCAGACCGAGGACTATCTTGACGGTCCCGTCCCGCAGGACCTCGTCGAGGAATTCGCATCCTTTGGCAATGAACTCTCGTCATTTGCATGGACCTCGCAGCGGTGGACCGACACAATCATCGAGTACGCAAAGCGCGACATTGACGTCACGGCCCTTTTGGATCGCGATTGGAAATTCGCCTTCTCCAATCGAATCATTCGCTTCTACGAGGGCAAGGTCATCTTCCCGATCAGCGTCCTTCGAAACGACGGGGAGACTCCGGTCGAGGTATCGATTACACGCGATCGTAAAATGGATCGCCCGGGCGCGCTGCCTTGGCGCGTCTGCTATGTCGATAACTTCGCTTTCCAAAAGGTGCGTGCTGGTCGCGCACTCACCGACTGGGCGTATCTGGGCAACATCGACAGCATGATCGAGAGCCTGGCAGATTACGCACTGGATGAGAAATGGGGATTTGAGCAGGACGAGGACTCCAAGGACTATTCGATTCTGCGCAGCTACCTCATGTACACCTTCTATCGCCTTCAGTCCGAAAACAAGGTTCTCGAGGACAGCGACAAGGGAATCGCGGCATTCAACACCGGCCTCGTCGACCCCACCTACGAGGCCATTTATGCCTGCTTCTCGCCGTCGAGCAACGGATGCCCATGGCGCTTCGAAGCCTTCTGCAAAGCAGGTTCAAAGCAGTGGGGCAAGAAACTCGTTGCGTCGTTCGACCCGCTTCCGCAGCGTGCATCCTACTTCGAAAAGAAGGAAGACCTGCTCTTTGACGGCAACAGAACGCTCCAACGCGACGTCGACCATATCCTGCTCGACAACATCGACCGCCTGCCCGAGGCGTTTCTTGCCGAGGAGCTGCGCGGAAGCAGCGATGCGCTCGAAGCACTGTCGAGGGCGGTCAATGCGGATGACGACGCGGCTAAAAAGGCCGCCTACGACGAGCTGCGCGAAGCCGTTGAGGATAACGCCAAGGTAAAGCGCCGTCTGATCAACAGACTCGACGATGCCATCGAGCTCGCCCAGAAGCGCGTTGAGTGGAACTTCAAAACCGCTGTGCCGGCGTTCTACCCCACCAAGAACACCATGAGCCTGCTGCTGCCGCTCGATCTGACCGAAAACGACCGGCCCGACGTAGCCTTGGTGGTTGAGCTCATGGAGTCCGGCGCTTATATCGGCCAGACGATTCTAACGATGAAGATGGCCTACAACAACGCACGCCTGATCAGCCGCCCGGACAGCGACTGACTCAATACCTCACTGCAGGTCCCGAGCTGTTAAACCACCCGATTCTCTTGCCCCGCGCCCTACGGAGGAGCGCGGGGTTTGCTTTTTATCGCTTATTCGCACAGAACCGAGTCGGTTTTGTCCGAGTAAACGCCGTTCCACCAAATTTCGAACGGTTGTTCGATGGATTTCGTGTTGGTTGGAATCGCCTATGGGCTGGGCTATGCTACCTTGACTATCTATATGACTTAAACGCAGCAAAGGAGCACCGAGAGAGCGAGTATGGCAAAAAACACCGCAAACTATGGTAACGACAGTATCCGCCAGCTCAAGGACGAGGAGCGCGTACGCCTGCGCCCCGCCGTTATCTTTGGCTCGGACGGGCTCGACGGCTGCGCGCATGCCGCCTTCGAGATCCTGTCCAACGCCGTTGACGAGGCACGCCAGGGCTACGGCAAGCTCATCACCCTTACCGCCTTTCGCGATGGCTCTATCCAGGTAGAGGACAATGGCCGTGGCTGCCCGCTCGACTGGAACCCTTCCGAGAAGCGCTTTAACTGGGAGCTCGTCTTCTGCGAGCTCTACGCCGGTGGCAAGTATAACAACAACCAGGGCGGCGACTACGACTTCTCGCTCGGCACCAACGGCCTGGGCTCCTGCGCGACCCAGTACGCTTCCGAGTACATGGACGTCACCGTCTGGCGTGACGGCAACAAGTACTCCTTACACTTTAAAAAGGGCAAGGTTGTCGGCGCTAAAAAGAAGGCACTCGAGATTGAACCCAGCGACGAAAACCGCACCGGCACCACCATCAAGTGGCGCCCCGATCTCGAGGTCTTTACCTCGATTAGCATTCCCCACGATTGGTATCGCGAAACCATGCGCCGACAGGCCGTGGTCAACGCCAACGTGACCTTCCGCCTGCGCATCGAGGGCGACGACGGCGAGTTTTCCGAAGAGGATTTTTGCTATCCCAAGGGCATCGAGGACTACGTGCTCGAGAAGGTCGGTACCGACTACCTTACCGAGCCCTTCTTTATCGAGGCCGACCGTCGCGGTCGCGATCGCGAGGACCTGCCCGATTACAACGTAAAGATCACCGCGTGTATGTGCTTCTCGCGCACCTTCATGATGCAGGAGTACTACCACAACTCCTCCTGGCTCGAGAATGGCGGTTCGCCCGAGAAGGCCGCTCGCAGCGCTCTGACTAGCGCCATCGATGCTTACATTAAGCAACAGGGCAAATACAACAAAAACGAGAGCGGCATTAAGTGGCAAGACGTCCAAGACTGCCTGGTGCTTGTGACCAACTGCTTCTCCACCCAAACGTCCTACGAAAACCAGACCAAGAAGGCCATCAATAACCGCTTTATCCAGCAGGCCATGACTGCCTTCTTTAAGGAGCGTCTCTCGACCTACTTGATCGAAAACAAGGACGCCGCCAACAAGATCATGGAGCAGGTGCTCATCAACAAGCGCTCGCGCGAGAATGCCGAGAAGACGCGCCAGAGCATCAAGACCAACCTGCAGCAAAAGACCGACATGGCCAACCGCGTGCAGAAGTTCATCGACTGCCGCTCCAAGGACAAGAGCCGTCGCGAGATCTACATCGTAGAGGGCGACTCGGCAGCAGGCGCCATTCGCACCTCGCGCGATGCCGAGTTCCAGGGCGTTATGCCCGTTCGCGGCAAGATCCTCAACTGCCTGAAGGAAGACTATCCGCGCATCTTTAAGTCCGACATCATCATGGACCTCATGCGCGTGCTGGGCTGCGGCGTGGAGATCAAGGACAAGCGCATCAAGAACCTCGGCGCCTTTGACCTGGACAACCTCAACTGGAACAAGGTCATCATCTGTACGGACGCCGACGTCGACGGTTATCACATCCGCACGCTCGTGCTCACCATGCTCTACCGCCTGGTGCCCACGCTTATCGACGAAGGCTACGTGTATATCGCCGAGTCGCCGCTCTACGAGATCAACTGCAAAGAGAAGACCTACTTTGCCTACACCGAGCTCGAGAAGAACGGCATCCTCAAGGAGATCGGCGACCAGAAGTGTTCCATCAACCGCTCCAAGGGTCTTGGTGAGAACGATCCGGACATGATGTGGCTCACTACCATGAACCCCGAGACGCGTCGTCTGATCAAGGTGGAGCCCGAGGACGTCACCAAGATGGAAACTATGTTCAACCTGTTGCTGGGCAACGACGAGGCAGGCCGCAAGCGCCATATCTCCGAGCACGGCAAGGAATACCTGGACCAGCTGGACCTGCAGTAGCAGCAAATCGATAACGACGGCCCATAAGAAGTTCAAGAGGAAATCGTGGCAAAGAAGAAGACGAAGAACCAGCCAAAGAAAAAGCAGGTCAACGCCGAGAACGTCATCGGCCTGCACTCCGAGGTCACCGACCAGCCGATCACGCAGACGCTCGAGGTCAACTACATGCCCTACGCCATGAGCGTCAACGTCTCGCGTGCGTTCCCCGAGATCGACGGCTTTAAGCCCTCGCACCGCAAGCTGCTCTACACCATGTACAAGATGGGCCTGCTCAAGGGCGAGCGCCAGAAGAGCGCCAATATCGTGGGCCAGACCATGAAGCTCAACCCGCACGGCGACGCCGCGATCTACGAGACGATGGTGCGTCTGGCCACCGGCAACGAGGCGCTGCTCGCCCCCTTCGTTGAGTCGAAGGGCAACTTTGGCAAGTACTATTCGGGCGATCTGAGCTACGCCGCCTCGCGTTATACCGAGGCCAAGCTCTCCCCCATCAGCGCCGAGATCTTCAAGGACATCGACAAGGACCCGGTCGACTTCGTCGACAGCTACGACGGCGCCATGAAGGAGCCGCGCCTGCTGCCCACCACATTCCCCAACATCCTCGTCTCGGCTAACAAGGGCATCGGCGTCGCCATGGCATCCGACATCTGCGGCTTCAACCTCAACGAGGTATGCACTGCCACCATGCATTACCTACAGGACCCCGACTGCGACCTGCTCGAGTACATGCCCATGCCCGACTTCTCGACCGGCGGCGAGATTATCTACCGCCGCGAGGAGATGGAAAAGATTATCGAGACCGGTCTTGGCAGCTTCCAGATCCGCTCCCGCTGGCGCTGGATTCCCGAAGAGCGCATCATCGAGGTTTATGAGATCCCCTACACCACCAAGACCGATGTCATTATCGAGCGCATCGTCAAGCTCTCCAAAGAGGGCAAGGTCAAGGAGATCGCAGACATTCGCGACGAGACCGACCTTTCGGGTCTGCGCATCGCTATCGACCTTAAGCGCGGCGTCGACCCCGACAAGCTCATGGCCAAGCTCTATCGCTCGACCACGCTGCAGGATTCGTTCTCGTGCAACTTTAACGTGCTGGTCGACGGCTATCCCCGCGTTATGGGCGTGCGCCAGATCCTGCACGAGTGGGTCAAGTGGCGTATTGAGTCCACGCGCCGCCGCATTAACTTTGACCTGGGCAAAAAGTCCGAGCGCCTGCACCTGCTGCACGGCCTTGAGGCAATTCTGCTCGACATCGACAAGGCGATTGCCATCATCCGCGGCACCAAGCTCGAGGCCGAGGTCGTGCCCAACCTTATGAAGGGCTTTGACATCGACGAGACCCAGGCCGAGTTTGTTGCCGAGCTCAAGCTCCGCAACATCAACGAGGAGTACATCCTCAACCGCACCAAGGACATTGCCAAGCTTGAGGGCGAGATTGCCGAGCTTGAGGAGATCCTCTCCAGCGAGGAGAACATCAAGAAAGTCATCAGCGACGAGTTGGCAGCGGTCAACAAGAAGTACGTGATGCCGCGCCGCACGGGCAGGATCGAGCCCCATGAGGTTATCGAGGTGAGCCTGGAACCCGAGGTCGAGGAGTACCCGGTTACCATCATGCTCTCGCGCGACGGCTACCTCAAAAAGATGACCGACCGCGTGCTCAAGAAGGCCGCTACGCTCAAGTACAAGGACGGCGATAAGCCCTTTATCGAGTTCCTGTCCTCCAACACGCACGAGCTGCTGGTCTTTACCAACAAGAGTCAGGTGTACAAGTGCAAGGCCGCGCAGTTTGAAGACACCAAGTCGGCCCAGCTGGGCTCGTATCTGCCGACCGATCTTGAGATGGAACCCGACGAGAGCGTCATCTGGGTTATCGACCCCGAGGACTACAAGGCCGACGTGCTATTCGTCTTTGAGAACGGCCGCGTGGTGCGTGTCGCGCTTTCCGGATATGTCACCAAGACCAACCGCAAGCGCCTCAAGAACGCCATCTACGGCGGCAGCAAGCTGCTGTATGCCCAGGTGCTCAAGGAGGATCGCGACATTGCGCTGGTCTCGAGCGACTACCGCCTGATGAACTTCAACACGTCGCTGCTCAAGACCAAGACGACCACCAACACGCAGGGCGTCCAGGCTTTCACGGCCAAGAAGGGCCGCTCGGTCACCACCGTCGGCACGACCGAGGACATCCTCGGCGCCGGCGTCTCGGCCGAAAAGTTCACCGCGCAGAGCCTCCCCTCCGCCGGTGCCCTCATGAAGGAAAACGACATGCCGAGCTTGTTTGACTAGGACGACGGCAATTGAGCTGGTCCAAGCCACAAACCTACGAGGCCCGGAGCGCAGTAAATACTGAGCTCCGGGCCCCGCTATTAGACATGCAAGGCAAAGACGACAATGTCAGCAACTACGCATGGCGATCAGCGATCCTTTGGTAACCATCAATCAAGACCGCGCCATTGCTACATAAATCATATGCACCACACGGGAACCGCCTGGACATCCTTGGTAATGAGGTATGGTTCCGGAGCTTGGCAGACAACGTGTCCAAAGCCAATCTCATAGCCAGAAAGGCCTTCAAGACAGGTAAAGTTCTTCACCGCGTCTCTACCCACCGTAGCAGACATCTTCACCTCGACGGGATGTAAGATACGACCCTCTTGGATGAGCAAATCGATTTCGCGCTTCTTTTGATCCCGGTAGAACCATACATCACGAAGGCTCTTCCCCGCATTCATAAAGCTCTTCAAAATTTCCGAGACTACGAACGTCTCAAATATATGCCCCGCCGCAGCCCCGTTGCGCAATTGCTCCGGCGTTATCCATCTCGTTAGATGACAAACAAGACCTGTATCCATGAAGAATATCTTAGGGGTCTTGGTCAGACGCTTATCGACATTAGGCCAAAAGGGCTCGACAATCCGAACGATGTTCGACGCCTGCAAAACCGAGAGCCAAGCCTTTACCGTCTTACGGTCGACATCAACGGTGTTTCCAATATCGGTGGCATTCAACAGTTGCCCCGTTCTCGCTGCGCACGCGACCATAAAGCTGTAGAACTTCGCCTCATCCTTCACGTTTACAAGATCGCGAACATCGCGTTCGAGATATGCGGCAACGTAGTCGGAATAATAGGAGTCCCAATCGATATTCTGGTCTTGCAGTTCGGGCATCGAACCCCTATGGATGATGTTCCAAATATTTCCCGAAGACATCTTAGATGCTAAGGAAATCTTTTCGGGGATATACGGACGAGGACTCTGGGAACCGCCGATGAGCTCTCGCAAGCTTAGAGAGGGCATCTCCAAGATTCTGATCCTCCCCGCCAAAGATTCGCTCACCCCCTTCATGAGGTGATATGTCTGGGATCCTGTGAGGACGATTCGGCCCTTCTCCCCTGATTGATCAACAACCCACTTCACCGGAGAAAAAAGCTCAGGCACGCGCTGAATCTCATCGATGATAATCGGCAGATCATGAGACTCGAAAAACAGGGCGGCATCCTCTTTTGCAAGGAGATAATCCCGCGGGTTCTCCATCGAAACATAGTCGAATCGGTCGCCCAGATGTTGCTTGAGAACCGTCGTCTTCCCAACTTGGCGCGCCCCGGTCACCAGGACAACTTTTCCCTGCCCCAGCATCGAATCTATCGTCTGTTCAATTTCGCGCTCGATGTACATAGAATCGCCTCCTGTTCGGAGTTCATTATCTCGCACAAACCTAAATCGGTCAAAATCGGGAATAGAACTCCCGATTTTCACCCTCAGTCTTCTGTTCGATTCTGGCCCCAGCAGGGTCTCGGAGATAGCCAAGCGCATGGGCGTCGCTAGAAACTACGCAAGTCAGTACAAACGCCGCCTCCTCGAAGACGGCGTTATCGGGGAGCGCGGACGTGGCCTCGTGGGCTTTGACATCCCCGCATTCAGGGAGTTCTTGAGCGAGAAGGCGTTTTAGCTCGCCGGAATTGCCCGCGAGAGCATCAACGCTTGGCAATCAGCAATCCTCTTGGTAAGGACAGCAAGCATTTCCGCTCGTGCCGATTGCCATGCGCTCTTCTTGTCCTTAGGCCAGCTTGCGAGCGAGCTCTTGCACCTCTTCCAACTTGGGCGAGGAGGCCATGCTGTCGCGCTCGGTCATACCGCTGATGGTGACAACGCCTTGGTCCTCCCACTTGCAGTATGCGCATGCGGACTTGTACATGGCGATCGCAGCATCATAGACGCCCTCGCTGTGGCTATCGAGCAAAAGGGCCGTCTTGGTGAACGGGAAGCCCGTAGCACCGAAGGCGTAAAGGCGGTCGATGGCGGCTTTCTCCTGCGCGGTAATATCAAACCAGTAGATCGGCGAAGCGAAGACGACCATGTCGGCGTCTTTCAACGACTCGATCACGCCGGCCATGTCGTCCTTCTGCACGCAGGCACCCTCATGGGCAAAGCAGTACTGGCATCCCAGGCAACCAGTGATCTTCTTGCTGGCAACGCGGACGACCTCGACCGTATGGCCGCCCTCACGCGCGGTCTCGGCAAACGCCTCGACCATAATGTCGGTATTGGCGCCCTTACGCGGGCTACCGCTCAATACAACGATATTCATAGGAATCTCCCTCCTTCATGCCGCAGGCGCGCGGCACGCTTTCTGTTTTAACCAAACCGGATGGAGCTATTCAGTTGTCTGCAGACCACATCTCTTGTTCGCACTCTCTAGACACAATTCCATTGGTTGATAACTCCCCGGCAACCTTAATTCTCTCTCCAAGAATCAAGCGGGCAGAATGTTGCTCGCAAAGTGTCGGCTGTGGGAAAATTAACTTGAGCTTTCTCCCTGCTCGCGTGAGCGTTCGCGTGTATGAACCTGGCCGAATCGGACAGGCGCAATATAGACCCACGGAAACCGGCCTACGAACAAGGAGCGCCTTATGTATGGACAGTGTGTTACACCTCAAACCCAGAACAAACGGACCAGCCTGTCTATCCGCAACGCCATGCGTCATACAGGTGTCAGAGTCGCTGCTTTCGGAGTATGCATTCTTATGGCGGGGCTGCTTTTGCTACCCGGCGCGGCACTGGCGGCCGAAATGCCCGAACCCGATACCGCAACGCCCATTACCTGCGACGAAACCAACACGAACGGCAACTTCACAGCTACCACCGTTGTCGACCATTACTACGACCTAGAGCTACCCCCTGCTTTCATGTTGATCCAGAACGAGGCGTTTGTTTACGACTTCCCCGACAAACCCGAGGATTTCTCCTACGGGCTTAACGACACCGTCCACCTCTTCAAGGTCGACACCGATACCGAAAGCCTTATAAAAACCGAGAACCCCAAAGAGGCAAGCGTCTCTATCGCCCTGACCATGATCGACAATCACGTAAGAGCAACCGTAGTCTTTACAGGCGGTTACGCCGACGACCAAATCCCTTACAGGCTGAATCTCGTCAGCTCAACCTGCCTTGGTACACACGTTGACCGCGATTACGACACCACGCAGGGAACTATGCGCGAGACACGACACGATTACTACATACGCTACGTCTTCGACAGCGATGTACATTTGATTGCAACCGACACGACCGATCCCGAGCCCAGCCCTGACGTCAAGCCGAACCCAGAGGTGAAACCGAATCCCGAGGTCAAACCCAATCCAGAAACCAAGCCCGAGCCCACGCCGCAGCCTAAAACAGAAAAGCCAGCCGCAGCCTCCTCCCCCGCCAAGACACCAGCGGTCGTTAAGCACACCGAGACCGTCCTGCCCGCAACAGGCGACAACGGCGCAACGGCAGTCGTCTTGAGCGCAGTTGGCGTAGCGATCGCAGCAGCCGGCATTTCCGCAACAAGGAGCCGCAACAGCTAGCTAAAATATGGCAAATCGACGCACGGAAAGAAACGTACCGATGCTGGTGGATTTCAACGAGGTCAAAGAGGCAACCATCCCGGGAGTGAACAACGAGACGGGCGAGATGAACGCCAGGTTGTAGATGGACTGGCAGGGCAAGATTATCCCGATGGCTATTCATTCAGGCGGCTCGATTGGTCCTCACACGCGCTCAGCGCACACTAGGGCCGCCGGCTCGGCACATGTCGAAAAAATGAGAGTGGATAATCCACGCTCATGCGTCCAGATTTCCACGCTCGTGCAGGCGTGTCGGAAATGCACGCTCCATCCTTGGTAGCAGGAAGCGCGCTTCGAACAGCGAAAGCTGAAGCGAAAGCTGAAGCGCAAGCAAAAGCATCGCGGGCATTAATCAATGCCGACATGAATCGGAGCCGGCCTCCACTCAAATTAGGTCGCCGTCGTCTTTCATAAACGACACCATGTTCAGATGCCTGACGCCGTCTCTCTCCTGCAGCAGGGGGTCAAGCGTGAAAAGGTAGCGCGGATATCCGTCCCTGATGTAGCCGAACGGCCTGTACTCCCGCTCCTCCACGTCCCTATCGGCGATCGTCATCGAGACCTGGATGTAGGCGTAGGCGTTGCGTCTACGCGCGATGAAGTCGCACTCCAGCTTCCCGATGCGGCCTACGGATAGCTTATATCCCCTCGAGCGGAGATAGATGTACAGGGCGTTTTCCAACGAGGGCCCGTAATTCAACCGGACATCGACGTTGCGCGCAAAATAGATACCCGGATCCGCGAGGTAGTACTTCTCCTCGCCGCGCAACGATTTGCGGGACTTAAGGTCGAACCTCTCGCATTTATAGAGCACCTTGGCATCGACGAGCATCTGGATATAGGAGGCGATTGTCCGCCGCTCGACGGCAATATGCTCTGTCTTGGTGAAGTAGCCGTGAAGGTTGGTGAGGATCGTCGGCGCACCGTAGTTGTTGATGACGTAGGTCATGACACGGTTGAACGTATCGATGTTCCGGATCTTGTTGCGAGACCTGATGTCCTTGTCGACGATCTGCCCTACGACATCCTCGATGTAGCGAGCCTTCGCCTCGGGGTCATCGTATTCCAGGGACCGGGGAAACCCTCCATACCGTAGATATTCGTCAAACTCGATCCGCGCGTCACCGACCTCCTTGCCCATGAACCTCTTCATATCGAGAAACTCGGAAAAGGACAGGGTGAACATCTCGAACTCCACGTATCGGCCCGTGAGCTTGGTCGTCAGCTCGCCAGACAGCAGATACGAGTTGGAGCCTGTGATGAAAATCGAGAAGCCGCCATCCGAGTTATAGGCGTTCACGACCTCCTCGTAGTCTCGGACGTTCTGCACCTCATCGATGAAGAGGTATTTGAAGTCGTTGTCAGCCAGAAGCGACTCGATTTTTTCCTCCAGCTGATCAGGCGTCTTAATTGAGCGGTTGCCGCGCTTGTCGAGGTCGAGGTAGATGATGTCCTTGTCTTCGACACCACGGTTTCTCAGTTCTTCGGCAATCGTCGACATGAGGCACGATTTGCCGCAGCGGCGGATACCCGTGATCACCTTGATCAGGTCATCGTCGTAGAACGGTCGAATCTTTTTCAAGTACTGTTCGCGATGATACAGTTTCATAGAAATCGCCTCCTCTGCTTAGCATATCAGAGAGGACGCTAATCGTCGGTTAAGGCACCTATTTTTTTCGATTTTGCAGAAATTGGTGTCTTAAACCTTATTTCAACTCTTCCATGCTCGCTTGATATCGCGTCATAGATGAAAACACAGTCCCCGTCGGGTAGTCGTGGGCGTGCGGATGTCCGCATCAGTAACCTGCCTCCTTGGTTGTCCCTTCTCTGCATGGACATCTACATAAAGGAGGAACCAACCATGCAGATCAGCGTGTCGTCCACCCTGACCGTATATCACGACGGCCAATTCTGGGTCGGGCTGACGGAGCACGTCGAGGACGGCGGGTATGACGCCGCCCGCATCGTCTTCGGCGCGGAGCCGTCCGATGAGGAGATCCTGCGATTCGTTACAAGCGAATGGGAGAAGCTCTCGTTCTTCGACGACGAGTCCACGGAAACAAGCAAGCCCGCGAAGAACCCCAAGCGACGCGCTCGCGAGGCGGCGAAAGCCCTTAATCGGCCCGCGATGAGCACAAAGGCGCAGCAGGCACTCGTGGCACAGAGAGAAGCGATGAAGCAGGAGTCAGCTCATGCAAGAAGCCGACGCCGCGCGGAAGAGGCTGATGCGCGCTTCGAGCAGAGAAAACTGAAGCACAAGCAGAAGCATCGCGGTCATTGATACCGCCATTTGCAGCAAGGCAAACCATATACAGCAGCGGCGTCAATTCCACTTGAAGCCGACGCCGCGTAGACGCTAATGGTGACGGCTATGCACGGGCACGGGCGCGCCACCGCACTTCACAGCTTGTTTCTCAAGTATCTGGGACGCACACGCGGCGTTCAAAAATGCTGAGCGACTCCGCATGGCTCGAGACTGAGCCGAGGTGCCCTACTTCTCGCCCTCCAGCAGCCCCACGATGCGGTCGATGTCGACGGCAAAGTGAGGCCTTCCCTCGCGCTCGTAGCGGTCGAGGTATGCCTGGCACTCGGAGACAATGCGCTTGGTGTTGCCGTCGATGATGCGCTGGAGCGTCTCGTAGTAGGCCGAGCCCTCGGTCCTGAAGCGGCGCTGGTAGGCCTTGGTTATGGGGAACATCTTGATGTAGTGGATGCCGTGGCGGCAGCCGGGGCGCGTCGTGGGGCGGGGTGGCAACGCAAAGTACTGGTCTTTGGGCACGTTAGGGGCGATGTTGGAACGCAGCGGCACGGCGAAGTCCCTGCGCTTTCCGTGGAAACGCAGCCTCACCACCACGATGCAGGGGCGGTCGCGCTTAAGCATGAGCTCGCGGTTGCCCTCGACGAGGTCGAAGAAGTCCTGGAGGTGGATACGATCTTCATCGGCTACGCCCCCTTCATACGAAGCGGGGCCCGCATCGCTGCGGGCCCCTACAGGTGGGCGATATTCTACGCCTTGCGGCGCCCCGTCGCCCACGGAGGTTAAACGTACACGTAAGCCGTACTCTGAAAGCCGCGGCTTCCGGCAAGTAGTTTATAACACGAAAGGTCGCTTTCAATGCGCATAGCTCGCAAAATAACACTCGCTGGGCCGTCACCCTGGCCGTTACCCTCCAATCTTCATTGGAGTCAGCAGGTCAATTCATATAGTCATGGGGGTTTATCCTAAAGGGAATCAAATTTATACCCCCATAACTAAGGATTTTTCTATTCCCACTCGATCGTCGCGGGCGGCTTGGACGTGATGTCGTAGCACACGCGGTTGGCGCCGGGGACCTCGGCCACGATACGGCCGGAAATGCGGGCCAGCACGTCGTAGGGCAGCTTGGCCCAGTCGGCGGTCATGGCATCGCTGGACTCGACGGCACGCAGGATGATCGGGCGCTGGTAGGTACGCTCGTCGCCCATGACGCCCACGGACTTAATGTCGGGCAGAACCGCGAAATACTGCCAGCAGCTATGCTCGGAGTTGCGCTCGCCGGTCTGCTCAAACAGACGCTGGTTGTAGGCGTCGAGCTCCTCGCGCACGATGGCGTCGGCGTTCTTGAGAATCTCGAGCTTCTCCTTGTCGACCGCACCGATGATGCGGATGGCCAGACCCGGGCCCGGGAAGGGCTGACGGAACACGATGTGAGCCGGCAGGCCCAGCGCCAGACCAAGCGCGCGGACCTCGTCCTTAAAGAAGTGATCGAGCGGCTCGATGAGGTCGAAGTGCACGCCATCGGGGAACGGGATCAGGTTGTGATGGCTCTTGATGGTGGCCGTCTTGCCGCCCGTCTTGCGAGCGCCGGACTCGATGATGTCGGGGTAGATAGTGCCCTGAGCCAGGTACTTGACCGGCTTGCCATCGGTCTCGAGCTGCTGCGCCACGGCGAAGAACTCTTTCCAGAACTGCGTACCGATGATGCGGCGCTTCTCCTCGGGCTCGGTCACGCCGGCCAGAAGCTCGGCATAGCGGTCCTCGGCGTGAACGTGGATGAAGTCGACGTCGAACTGCTTGGTGAAGACCTCCTCCACCTGCTCGGGCTCGCCCTTGCGCAGCAGGCCGTGGTTGATAAACACGCAGGTCATCTGCTTGCCCACGGCGCGAGCGCCCAGCGCAGCGACGACGGAGGAGTCGACGCCACCGGACAGGGCCAGAATCACGCGGTCGTCGCCGACCTTCTCGCGGAACTCGGCCGTCATGGTCTCGACCAGGTTGTCCATGCTCCAGTTGGGCTCCAGGCCGCAGATCTCAAACAGGAAATTGCTCAGCAGCTGCTGACCGTACTCGGAGTGCTTGACCTCGGGGTGGAACTGCGTGGTGAAAATCTTGCGCTCGGGGCACTCCATGGCGGCAACCGGGCACACGTCGGTGCTGGCGGTAACGGTAAAGCCCTCGGGCACCTCGGAAACGGCGTCGCGGTGGCTCATCCACACGGTCTGCTCCATAGGCGTAGAGTTAAAGAGCTTGGCGCCGGCCGTGCGCGTGATGGTGGCGCGGCCGTACTCGCCCACCTCGGAGTGGCCGACCTTGCCGCCGAGCGTCACGGCCGTGATCTGATGGCCGTAGCAAAAGCCCAGGACGGGAAGGCCCAGGTCAAAGATGGCGGGGTCGATGGACGGAGCGTCCTCGGCATACACAGAAGCCGGGCCGCCGGAAAGGATGAGCGCAGAGGCGTTCATCTCGCGAATCTCGTCGGCCGAGATGTCGCAGGGGACAATCTCGGAATACACGTTGAGGTCGCGGACGCGACGGGCAATGAGCTGACCGTACTGCGCACCAAAGTCGAGTACGAGGACCTTTGCGGAAGCCTTTTGATCCATGGTTCCCCCTCTTGTTGGCGGGGAGCCGGTGCCCACCCGCGCGAATAAACGAAAACAGCTTTCATAGTGTACACGTTATATGGGGTTTCTCGTCCCTCGCAGCCATCAGCGCACGGCAAACGCACGACCTGGGCCCTATTTGACGGCGATTGAAGTGTTACCAAACGTTACAGATGATGTAATACGTTTGAACATTGGACGCCCTGTGCCACAATACTGCCGAACGACTCCGCCTCTGCGGCGGCAAATACGATAGGAATACCAGCATGAAGCGCATCCTTCTCATCGCCACGGGCGGCACCATTGCATCGACCGAGGACGGCAACGGCCTCTCCCCCGCCCTGACCGGTGAGGAGCTCGCCCAGAGCGTCCCCGAGATCTCGGGCCTCTGCGAGCTCGACGTGGTGCAGCCCATGAACATCGACAGCACCAATATGCGCCCCAGTGACTGGATGCGTATCCGCGACGTCATCGTCGAGGGTTATGCCGACCACGACGGCTTCGTGATTCTGCACGGCACCGACACCATGAGCTACACCGCGGCGGCGCTTTCCTATCTGATTCAGGACAGCCCCAAGCCCATCGTGCTCACCGGCTCGCAAAAGCCCATGGGCAACCCCTTTACCGACGCCAAGCTCAACCTGTACCAGAGCCTGCTCTATGCACTCGACGAGCATTCGCACGATGTGTCGATTGTGTTTGGCGGCGTCGCCATTGCCGGTACGCGCGCCCGCAAGCAGCGCACCATGAGCTTCAACGCATTCATTAGCGTCAACTATCCGCCCATTGCCTACATCCGCAATGACCGTATCGTGCGCAACGGGCTCCACGGCACGCATCAGGACGAAAACCCGGTGCATTTCTACGACAGCATCGACCCGCGCGTATTTGTACTCAAGCTTACGCCCGGCGTAAACCCGGGCATCCTCGACGCCCTAGCCGATAGCTACGATGCTGTAATCCTTGAGACCTTTGGCATTGGCGGTATCCCCGAGTTTGGTGAGTCGGGCGAGTCGTTCCAGGAGGCGATTTTCCGCTGGGTCGATTCGGGTCGCACCGTCGTCATGACCACACAGGTCCCCGAAGAGGGCCTCGATCTGGGCGTTTATGAGGTCGGCCGCGCTTACGCCGATCATCCGGGCATCCTGCGCGGCGATGACATGACCACCGAGACGCTCGTGGCCAAGACCATGTGGGCACTCGGCCAGTCACGTGATGCGTCAGAAATTCAGCGCCTGTTCTACAGCCAAGTCAACCACGACCGTATCCCGATGGTGTAACCACCGGTCAATAGGCATCTTCTATTCAATGCCCTCGAGAAGCTCTGACACCGTCATGCCGAGTGTGGGCGCGATCTTAAATAGAACCCTGAGCGTGAAATTTGCCGTCCCATCTTCGATTCGGTCGAGGTAGGGTCGGCTGATTCCTGTTGCCACACAAAAATCAACCTTGGAGATACCAAGGTCTCTGCGTGTCTCTTCGACCCGCCTGCCAAGAATCTGTTTCGCACGTTCGTCCATGCAGCCGAGTTTGAAATGGAGCCGAACATAAACGTAAACTATAGTTTACGTTTTGCCGAATACACAGGAGTTTTCTATGTCGGGTTCTTCGGTCCGCATGTACCGAGCCACGCTTCGCACAAACAGCGCACCGCTCAAGCTCGTCGTCGTTGAGGCCGAATGCCTTTCGCCCGATGAGCGCACAGCATTTGCATTGCTATCAAGTCGCGTCGCCGCCGTTCTGGTCCCTTGCCCGGCGCAAGGTGAACTTGCTATCCAATGCCAGGCGCACAGCTGCTCGCTCAATCAGGCTGCCGTGATCGCAACCAGCCAACGCGGTCTGCCCCTTCTCCTGGAAGCCGGTATCGCACTTGCCCTTCGCGGCGCCGGATACGAAAACGAGGCCGCCGCCGACATGGTCTTTAAACCACGATCGAGCGGCGGCCTCGCAGCAGCCATTGAATATGCGTGCAGGCTCGTTGCCTAAAAGGACAAGCTAGAAACCAAAGCCAAAGCCCGTTCCGGTAATCGCCGAGTACATAAAGTAAACGTTGATCACGTTGAGGAACACACCCGTGATGCAGCCGTTGCGCAGGTAGCGCTCGCACACGATGCGCGCCATGGCGGCGGAGTCATCATTGTTTTTAGCCTGGCGTCCCGCCGTAAAATACGTCGCCACGCTCAGCAGTAGGTTGAGCACCGGCAGTGCCAGCAGCTCGTAGCTCTTACCCCAGCGCGTCACCTCGCCGGCGGCATTAAACTTCGTTGCCACCTCGGGACCAATGTTGGGGATAACACACGCTGCGACCACCAGCGGAATCACCGCAAGTACGAGCAGCGCAATACCCATGTAGCCAGCTTTTTTGCCATATTTAAACATATGCGTCGTCCTTACACGTTAAAGCGGAAGTGCACGACGTCGCCATCGGCCATGACATAGTCCTTGCCCTCAATACGCAGCTTGCCGGCAGCCTTGGCGCCCTGCTCGCCACCGAGCTCGATGTAGTCGTCGTAGCCAATGACCTCGGCCTTAATAAAGCCACGCTCAAAGTCGGTGTGGATGACACCGGCGGCCTGCGGGGCGGTCGCGCCCTGACGCACCGTCCAGGCCTTGACCTCCATCTCGCCAGCCGTAAAGAACGACTGCAGGCCGAGCAGCTTGTAGGCAGCCTGAGCGAGCACGTCCAGACCGGGCTGCTCCAGGCCCAGGCTCTCCAGGTAGTCGGCAGCGTCCTCGGGATCGAGCTCGGAAAGCTCGGCCTCGATCTTGGCGCAGATCGGCAGCGGCTTGACGCCATCGATGGGCGCCAGGTCCTCGTTGAGCATGTCCTCGTCTACGTTGGCCACATACAGGATGGGCTTCATGGTGAGCAGGAACAAGCCCTTGGCAGCGGCGCGCTCCTCGTCGGTCATCTCCATGGACGCGGCGCGCTTGCCCTCGTTGAGCCAGGCAAGCAGGCGCTTGGCGACCTCAAACTTGGGCATGAGCTCCTTGTCGCGCTTGGCCTCCTTCTCGAGCTTGGGCAGCTGCTTCTCGAGCGTGCCCATGTCGGCCAGGATGAGCTCGGTCATGATGGTGTCGGCATCGCCGGCGGGATCGACGAACTCGCCCGTGCGGCCCACCTCACGCATGACGTTGGGGTCCTTAAAGTAGCGCACGACCTCGCAGATGGCGTCGGTCTCGCGAATGTTGGCCAGGAACTGGTTGCCCAGGCCCTCGCCCTCGTTAGCGCCCTTCACCAGACCTGCGATGTCGACGAACTCGACCGTCGCCGGCACAATACGACCCGGGTTAACGATGTCGGCAAGCTTTTGCAAGCGGCTATCGGGCACGTCGACGATACCCACGTTGGGGTCGATCGTGGCAAACGGGTAGTTGGCGGCAAGGCCGGTCTTTTTGGTAAGCGCGGTGAACAGCGTCGACTTGCCCACGTTGGGCAGGCCCACGATACCGATGGAAAGGGACACGACAGCTCCTTTTGATACAGGTACTTCAAACTGCATAAGTATAGCGCCGCCGCAGCATCCGGGCGAATCCGGACACCGCGGCGGCGCAAATGAAGCAGAGATGGAGCTCGCTGACTAGTCCGCGAGCTTCTCCACCTGATCGAGCATCTTGTCGAGCTTGGCCTTTGCCTCGGCCTTGACCTTCTCGGCCTCCTCGTGGGCCTTGGCCTTCTGAGCGGCCTTTTCCTCGGCCTCGGGATCGACGACGACCAGGTTGGATGCATCATGCTCAACCAACTTAAGCGCATGCTCGGGACACACCTTGACGCAGGCCCCGCAACCTAGGCAATACGTGGACTCCAGTGCAAAGCGACCGCTTCCCACCAAATCGCAGGCAAACGTGGGGCACACGTTGACACACTCGCCACACGACGTGCACTTGTCAAAATCGCACTCCGGCGTGCTCACCTGCATGTTCTGGGCAAGCTCGGGATGGTTTTGCAGCGTCGAGAGTACCAGCTGGCGCCCGTGCGTAAGCGTACGGCGACGCTTGGTCGTCGTGGTGCCGCACATGGTGTTGAGCGTGCGCTCCAGCTGCGTAATCTGGTGACGGTGGGCCTTCAACTTCTGCGTCACCGAGGCCAGCGCCGCCGTCGCCGGGTTGAGCTTGGTCACGGTAAGGCCCGTGGTGCGGGCAATCTTTTCCATGTACTCCTTGCGCTCGTACTCGCGGCGCTTATGGCACTTGAGGCTCTTGGGATCGACCTCCAGACCCATACCCGTGCCCGCCCACTCCTCGGCGGTAGCAATGGCCTCGCCCAGGATGTCCTCGCCACCGGTGTTACGGCACTTATCGCACACGCCCAGCGGCAGGTACACGCTCACGTTGGGATAATCGGCCAGCACCGAGAACCAGGTCTCGGCCGTAATATCGCCCACGCAGGCAACGACGACCTCGTTTTCGCGCGGCATGCGCTTGAGGGCGCGTGTGCAGGTGACGTAGGCGGTCTCGTGGCTCGTAGCGGCGGAGACGATATCGTCATACAGGTTTTTAGGCGCCAGGCGCGGCGAGATGATCGCCTCGGTCGGACAGGCAGCGGCGCACAGGCCGCACTTGCGACAGGAGTCGAGGATCTCGATGGCGTCTTCCTCGACCTCGATAGCGTTGACCGGGCACACGTCCATGCATGCGGTACAGCCGCTCTTTTCGTTTTTGCAGGTCAGGCACGGAATGGTGTTGCCGCGCGGGCGCTCCTTGTAGTCGGCAGGATTCCACTGCGGCGCCGACGGATCGAGTGCATCGGTCACGCCGCCAAGCGGGTTTTTAAGAAAGTCGAAACCCTTGCTGATCTCGATAATGTCATCAAACAGATCGTGTTCCTGCGCCATGCGCGGCCCCTCCCTGAGCAGTGCAAACAAGCAAGAGATAATGATACGCTATCGGCCCACGCCTCGGGCAAATTACACGCGGCGCACCTTTGAGGCAAATAGCCTATGCCTATCGCCGCCTCGATTGCACAAGGTCGATCAAGCGCCTAGCTATGCCTCGCGCATGAGCTGCACGAGCTTTTGTCTGGTCACCTTGGCCTGTTCGTTAGCCATATTGCGTTCGTTTCTAAAGGCCGCATCTGCAACGCTCATCAGGTCGGCATCGGAAATCTCGTCAAGGCCCAGCTCCTCGAGCGTCGTCGGCAGACCGACGCGCTGGCAAAACTCGAGCACCTGATTAAGCTCGGGCGCACGCTCCAGGCGCAGCTGCACCACCAGGCCAAATGCCACGGCCTCACCATGCATGGCCTTGCACTCGGGCAGAATCGTCAGGCCGTTGGCGATGGCATGGGCAAGCGCTAGGCCACCGCTCTCAAAGCCAACACCCGAGAGCAGAATATTGCACTCGATCAGGCGCTCAACCGCCGGCGATATACGGCCCTTTTTGAGATCGCGCTTGGCAGCGACGCCGCACTCCATGAGTGTGTCATAGCAGGCCCGAGCCGCAACCAAGGCCAAGTGTCCCGGCGCGCCACCGTGCTCGTTGGCGCCGTGCGCCGCGGCGCACGAACGCGCCTCGAAGTACGTTGCCAGCGCGTCGCCCATACCAGCGACTGTCATGCGCAGCGGAGCTGCCGCGACCACGTTGGTATCGACCACAACCAGGTCTGGATTCTTCTCGAGCATCAGGTAGCGGTCGAACGACCCATCCTCGTGACACAGCACCGAAATCGCGCTGCACGGACCGTCCATCGACGCCGCCGTGGGACATACGCACAACGGCAACTCGGCATAAAACGCAACGGCCTTGGCGATATCGAGCATCTTGCCGCCGCCAATACCCACCACCATGTCGCAATACTCAGCCCGGGCTTCCTTAGCCATTTCGACAACGGCATCTTCCGTACACGGACCGTTGTAAATCTTAAAGAACGGCTCGCTTAGATCTTCATCCAGAAATCCATCGACGATCTGCCTGCACAGCCGATCCTCGGTGCCCTGGTCAAACAAGACATAGGCAGCGCAGCCCAACCATGACAAATACCTGCCCTGACGCGAGAGCTCACCCGGCCCCTGAACATACCGGCCGGGACCGCCATATACCATGGGAAGCGCCATACGAGAATCCGCCCTTTCATCAACAACAATTGGTGCAAAGTAACCTGATCCCTTTGCACCATAGCAAAAAGGGCAAAGCCATCTGCCGGCTTTGCCCCTTCCTTAGCTTGATTTACTCATCCATGAGATAGTAGTGGCCCAGCGCGTCGGCACCCAGGATGGCGTTTGCGACCATCTCGGGCGTCACCTCAAACGGCATGTTGCACATGGTGTCATCGGGCGCGCAGGCGGCCTCGGCAACAATCATGGCCTGCTCGCGCGTAAGCTCGGCAACGCCAAGTTCCTTCATCGTGACCGGCAGGCCCAGCTCAATGCAGAAGCCCAAGACTTCCTCGAGCTTCTCGGTCGGAGCATCCTCGAGTACCAGCTGGACGATGGTGCCAAAGGCGACCTTCTCGCCGTGATACATGCCGTGGCACTCGGGCAGCATCGTCAGGCCATTGTGGATGGCATGAGCAGCAGCAAGGCCCGAGCTCTCAAAGCCAATGCCGGAGAGCAGCGTGTTTGCCTCGATGATGTGCTCCACGGCAGGCGTCAGCGCACCTTTCTCCAACGCGACCTTGGCCTTCACGCCATCGGCCATAAGCGTCTCGTAGCAGAGCTTGGCAAGTGCCAGACCAGCCATACCGCCCTTGCCGCCGGCGCAAGTGCCACCGTCGGCATCGTGCGTCGCCTGGGCCTCAAAGTAGGTTGCGAGCGCATCGCCCATACCGGAAACCGTCAGGCGCACCGGGCTCGCCGCGATAACCGTCGTATCCATCAGGACAATGTTGGGGTTTGCCTTAAGGAAGAGGTACTTGTCGAACTGGCCGTCATCGGTATAGAGCACCGAAAGCGCCGAACACGGGGCGTCGGTCGAAGCAATGGTGGGACAAATGATAACCGGGGACTCCAGGTAATAGGCGACGGCCTTCGCGGTGTCGAGGATCTTGCCGCCACCGACGCCGACGATGATGTCGCAACCGTTGTCGCGAGCGAGCGCAACCAGGCGATCGACCTCGCCCTTGGAGCACTCGCCGTTAAAGTCCTCAAACAGCAGCTCGGCCTTAGCCTCGGCAAAGCCGCCCTCGATCTTGGCACCGACGCGCTTCTTGCCCGAAGGCGTCACGATGACGAGGGCCTTAGCGCCAAGCGGCTCGACATAGGAGCCGAGCTTGGCGAGCTCGTCCGGACCCTGGATGTACTTGCTGGGGCTATTGAAAATTGCAGCCATAACTATCCCATTCTCTAAAAGAAAAAAGAAAAGGGGCTCCGTACAGATACGTGCGGAGCCCCTCGTTACGATAACAAGAGTCGATTAGAAATCGATGTCGGTGTCGTAGTAGCAGGCCTTGAGAATCTTCTCGAAGTCGGCAGCCTTGGTCTCACGCGGGTTCTCGGGCGTGCAGGCGTCCTGCTCGGCGTTCGCGGCGATCTCGGGCAGCTTGGCGAGGAACTCCTCCTCGGAAACCATCTGCGGGTTCTCGGCGTCGACCTTCACGCCACCATTCGCGTAATCCTTGATGGACTGCGGAATGTTGAGCTGGTCGTTGAGGTCGCGGATCTTCTGGACGAGCGCAGCGATGAGCTCCTCGTTGGTCTCGCCGGGAAGGTGCAGGATCTCCTTGGCCACGTAAGCGTAACGCTCGGCAGCACGGGGATCCTTGGAGTTCCACTGGATGACCTTGCCCAGGTACATGGCGTTAGCAGCACCGTGGATGATGTGGCCGTTCTCAAAGGCTGCACCGGTCTTGTGAGCCATGGAGTGAACGATGCCCAGCAGGCCCGAGGAGAAGGCGATACCGGCGATGCACTGAGCCTCGTGCATGTGCTGACGGGCCTCATGGTCGCCAGCATAGGACTTGGGCAGCCACTCGACGATCTCGCGGATGCCGTGCAGGGCGTTGGCGTCGGTGAACATGGAAGCGCAGGTGGAAACGTAGGCCTCCATGCAGTGGGTCAGAGCGTCCATGCCGGTATGAGCGCACAGCTTGGCGGGCATGGTGTAGGTGAGCTCCGGGTCGACGATGGCGACATCAGGGGTGATGTTGAAGTCGGCCAGCGGGTACTTGATGCCCTTGGCGTAGTCGGTGATGACGGAGAAGGCAGTGACCTCGGTAGCGGTGCCGGAGGTAGAGGAGATGGCGCAGAAATGAGCCTTCTGACGCAGCTCGGGGAAGCTGAACGGCTGGATGATGTTATCGAAGGACTCCTCGGGATACTCGTAGAAGACCCACATGGCCTTAGCGGCATCGATGGGCGAGCCGCCGCCGATGGCGATAATCCAGTCGGGCTCGAACTCGCGCATGGCCTCGGCGCCCTTCATGACCGTCTCGATGGACGGGTCGGACTCGACGCCCTCGAACAGCTTGACCTCGAAACCGCCTTCCTTAAGGTCGTTCTCGACGTCCTGCAGGAACCCGCCGCGGCGCATAGAGCTGCCGCCAGAAACGATGATGGCCTTCTTGCCCTTGAGGTTCTTCACCTCGTGGCGAGCGCCCTCACCAAAGTACAGATCGCGAGGATTGGTAAAACGTCCCATACTGTGCCTCCTAAACAAGCCCCTCTTAGACTTGCGTATATAACGGAGCACCCGATTGGCTCCGTTAGGACCATTTTGTGCGTCGCCGGCGATAGCGACGCAATGTCTAAACGTCTCAACGCTCAGACAAACACTATTTTACCGTTCTGGTTGGTCAGTTATTCACCTAAAGCCAACAATGATGAAACGTTTTTTCTATCCCTGAAGACCCTTGTGGGGCATTCATACTCCCAAGCTGGGCAAACGTTTTATCAGGGTTGACTACATATCCCGGACAGGGCTGTGCCCCTCCAAAATGTGCCCCGTTCGCCGCCAAAAATCGACCGTTTACGGCACTGTGATACCACTCGGTCGTCCAAGGTGCCGACATTTGTGCGACATCCGTCTTCGTGGTGCAAAGGTGCAAGTCCAAGTGCGGCACCCCCGGTGTGCCACATGCGGGTAAACTAGAACCTTATATAAAGATATTTGAACCCTAACTGCAGCAAAGGAGGCCCCATGGCATTCGATCCCATTCAAGAGGATTGCCATCGCCTCGTTCTTGAGGCCTTGCGCCGCGACAATATCCCGCTCACTGACGGCCCCGCCGTCGAGCGTCTAATGGAGCAATTCACCCGCAACCCCGCGCCGCTCATCGTGCACGATCGCGACCGCGCCGGGCACCTCATTGCCAAGGTGGTCGAGGCTGTCGACTACCGCATCCCCTTTATCCCCGACGACGCCCAGGCAGAGCAAGAAGAAGCCGCAGCCGAGAACATGCTCCGCGAGGCAGCCGCGCTCGATCCGGCCAACTGGGATGCCCAGCGCATGCTGACGGCGCTCACCGCCGAATCCAACGAGGAATACGTACAGTATCTGGTGTCCAAGTGCGACGAGGTGGAGCACGATCTGGCGCTCAAGATTGCCTCGGCGCAGGACCCCTACGAGCGTGAGGCCGCAGGCGACCTGACCCGCCGTCCCTACCTGCGCTGGCTTGCCGCCTTGGCATCGCGCGCGCTCATTAGCGGCCGCTACCGCATGTCGCTGGATGCCGCGAATCGCAGCCTGGACTTTGCGCCCAACGACCCCGCCGGCGTCCGCCATACCGCGATGCTTGCCATGGCAAAGCTCGAATACCCTGCCGAGGAGCTCAAGCGTTTTCGTTCCGCCCACTCCGTGCCCTATCTTGCAAACACGCCGCCGCGCCGCCGTCCCAAGGACGCAGAGCGCGACCTGGACCCGTGGACGCTCATCGCACTGATGAGCGCAGCCTGGCGCGAGCTGGACTACGAAGGCGCCGAGCACTACTTGCGCATCCTTGCACGCTCGTGCCCGCACGCAGCCGAGGCGCTCTACTTCCAAACCGAGTTTCCCGATGGCGTCTATGCCCGCGTCAACGTAGGTCCGGGCTCCACCGATGAGCTTGTCCTTGCTCTGTCCGAGGCGACGCCGGTGCTACAGGAGGGCCTAGGCGCGCCCGACAACGCCAGCTTTGCCGCCTGGGTCGCCACCAACGAAATCGTGCGCTCCCAAATCGACGAACGAATCCTGCGCGCGGCCGAACAGGGATTGCCGTTTAAGGGAGGAGACCTCTAATGGATCCGAGCGTCTACATCCCCGCCTACCTGGAGCGCGCCTACGTTGCGTCGCACCCCGAACTCACCGATGCAGCACGCGAGCTTGTCCATAACGACATCAGCGCAAACCCCCACAAGTATGCGCAGACCGAGCATGCCCAAGCGCTGCTGTCCTATGCCGGCGTTCATCGTCATTTGCTTGACGAGCTTCGCCGCATCGAGGACATGGGCAGCGACGAGGAGTTTGAGCAGACGCGCAACCGTCTGTTCGACGATATGCGCGATGAGCTGCTCAAGATCGTCCGCGTCGATGCACTTGCCGTCGATGCGCAGCTGCTCGCCATCATCCTGGCGGACACGCCCGTTGATGCCTGCCTGGGCGACTTGATGAAGCTCGAGACGAGTACGGCCGACTACCTGCAACAAAGCGTGCCCGGGTTCGACATGGAGGCCCCGCACTACTGGGCCAATAATGTTTTGGCCGACGATGTCACCGCAGCAGACCTTACCGTGAGCGAGCCGGCGCTTATTGGCTGGCTTCACACGCTCGAGGCCATCTCGCAGCTGTGCATGGCGAGCGCTCGTTACCATGCTGCTGCCAACTACGCCCGCCGCGTCCTTAAGGCAGAAGGTTATCCCACCCGAGCTGCCGGCACCGTGTTGCTCGCCCTCGCCCGCTTGGAAGACCAGGACGGCTTTTTTGCCCTGGCTCACCAGCTCGAGGAGCAGGTGGGGGCCGATACCCTCGAGAACTCCCCCTGGTACCTGCTCGCCCGCACGATTCTGCTGTTCAAAACAAACAAGATGCGTCCGGCGACGCGCGCGCTGCGTGAGTTCGCTAACCGTTGCGAGGGCGGCGCGTTCTTCTTGCTGAACCCCATGTACCAGACGCCGTACCTTCCCTGCCGACCCGAGCCACGCGACCCCTGGGACCTCTCGCACCAGGCGGTTTGGGAAGCCGACGGCATTATCTCGGACACCCCCGACTTTGCCCCCTGGGCCAACGCCTGCGAAGACGTATCGCAGCTTGCCCAGGAATTTGCACGCCGCTACGGCTTTTAGCGACGCGATCGCCCCGACCATGTCATCTATGTTAGGAACGGCTTCATGAACCTCCGCTCATCTCTCGCCTGCACCTCGAGCGATATCGCCCGCTGGGGGCTGCGCTCTGTCCTCAAACGCCAGGGTGGCGTGCTTCCCGGCCGTATCGCCATGAAGATCGACCCAGAGCTGCTAAGCGACCTCGCAAGCCTAGTCGACCGCAGCGTGGTGATCACCGGCACCAACGGCAAGACCACGACCTCCAACCTCATCGCCGACGCAGTTGCTGCCAGCGGCGCTACCGTGGTGTGCAACCGTGCCGGCAACAATATGGAGCCTGGTGTGGTGGGTGCTCTGCTCGAGGCCCGCGGCGGCCTTAAGCACACCAGCAGCGGCAAGCGCGTGGGCGTTTTTGAGTGCGACGAGCTCTACACCGTACGCGTTCTGCCCAAACTCAAGCCGACGTACTTTGTGCTGCTCAACCTGTTCCGCGACCAGCTGGACCGTTACGGCGAGATCGACCACACCCAGGACGTCATCGCCCACGCGCTGGAGCTTTCGCCGGCAACGACGCTCATCTATAACGCCGATGATCCGCTGTGCGCCTCGATCGCCGCGCGCGTTCCCAATGCAAGCATCGCCTTTGGCATCGACGGTGCCACGGGCACCGAGTCCGACCGCATTAGCGACTCGCGTTTTTGCTCACAGTGCAACGCACCGTTGGAGTACGACTATGTGCAGTACGGACAGCTTGGCGCATACCATTGCCCCTCGTGCGGCTGGACCCGCCCTGGGCTTGTCCGTCGCGTGACGAGCGTGGAGCTCGGCTGCGACGGCTACGGCTTTGACCTGGTCTTTGGATCTACGCCCGACGCGGCTGCCGTGCACATCGCCACACGCTACAACGGCCTGTATATGGTCTACAACGTAGCCGCAGCCTTCTTCGCCGCCCACGAGCTGGGCGTAGACACCGCACGCCTGCAGCCCACGCTCGACGCCTACGTGCCAGCAGGTGGTCGCATGGGCCGTTGGAATATCGCCGGCCGAACCGTCGAGGCAAACCTGGCCAAAAATCCCGTGGGCTTCGATCGACAAATCCAGTCCATCAAGACGGCAGGCGGCAGACTCTGCGCGTTCTTCCTCAACGACAACGACGCCGACGGCCACGATGTCTCGTGGATCTACGACGTCGACTTTGAGCGCATCGCCGATACAACGGGGCTTGTCGCCTTTGCCGGCGGCACGCGCGCGCACGACATGCAGGTGCGCCTCAAGTACGCCGGCATCGATGCCGCGATTATCTCGAATATCGAGCAGGCGATCGGTGCCGTTGCGGATGAAGCCGCCGGCGACACTTTCTATGCCGTCGCCAACTACACGGCCTTTCCGCCGCTGGTCAAGGAGCTCGACGAGCTTAAAGGCACCGATGCGGCTACGGTTGCCGCCCACGCTGCAACGTGCGCCGATGGCAGTGCCGTCCCCGTCGGCGTCGCGCCGACCGAGCTTTCGCGCCCCCTGCGCATCGTCTATCTGTACCCCGATGCCCTCAACCTCTACGGCGACGGCGGCAATGTCATCGCCCTCGAGCGCCGCTGCGCCTGGCGCGGCATCCCCGTTCGCGTGGACGAGGTCCGCATGGGCGAGGCGCTCGATCTCACCGACGCCGATATCGTCATGATGGGCGGCGGCTCCGATCGCGACCAGCTGGCCGTGGCGCACGAGCTGCTCGCTCAAAAAGACAAGGTTGCGGCCTATGTTGAGGACGGCGGCTCGTTGCTTGCTATCTGCGGCAGCTATCAGCTGCTCGGCCGTTCGTACTACATGGGTGAAGATCGCATCGAGGGCTTGGGCGTCATTGCCGCCGAAACTGTACGCGGCTCCGACCGACTGATCGGCAACGTCGCCGTCAAGACCGACCTGGCACCCGAGCCCTTTGTAGGATTCGAGAACCACGGCGGCCGCACTCTGCTCGACGCAGATGCCACGCCACTCGGAACGTCCGTCGTCACGGGCACCGGCAACAACGGCGAAGACGGCTTTGAGGGCCTGATCTACAAGGGCGTCATCGGCACGTACCTGCACGGACCGGCGCTACCCAAGAATCCCGAACTCGCCGACTGGCTCATTACCCACGCCCTCGAGCGCCGCGGCGATGCGCAGGCCACAGCCCTGCTGCCGCTCAAGTCCCTCGACGACACCTACGAGCACGCCGCCCACGACGCCGCCATGAAGCTCCTCCCCTAACGCCCCGCCACCACAAAGGGGACAGGCACCTTTGTGGTGGTTTTGCCCCGTCCCAGCGGTTTGTCTCAATCTGTAACATCTAGACCGTTGAAAGTCGTCTTACTGTTACAGATTGAGATATTCGTCCCGACGCCCGCCGTCTGTCTCGATCTGTAACAGATAAATCCGATTTGCCCGCCCAGATGTTACAGATTGAGATATTTGAAAACCGGAATAGAAACCTACCTCTGTGTGGTGGTTTTTCAATCTGCCAACGATATGTGAACGGATAGAAAAGTCTGCTATACTCTTTCCCGCTGTCCCCATCGTCTAGCGGCCAAGGACGCCACCCTTTCAAGGTGGATATCGCGGGTTCGAATCCCGCTGGGGGCACCATTTGAAATCTGAAGCCCGTTGCCAATTCGGTGACGGGCTTTTTTCTTCCCCAACGCCGGGATTCGAACCCGACAGGGTGCGGAGCTGAGGAAACGCGAAGCGTTTTCCAGCGCAGCACGCAAGGAGCGAAGCGACGCAGCGAAGGCGGGCGGCGCCAGCCGCACGCGGACATCCCGCTGGGGGCACCACAGAGTCTGAGAAGCCCGTTTCTAATTCGGTAGTGGGCTTTTTGCTGCCGATATGCCGGGATTCGAACCCCGAGGGCATTAAATCACACTGTCATCCAAGGGCCCGTGTGCAAAAAATAGCAAATATGAGTACTGTTACCAATTTAGTAACAGCGATTTCATGCCATCAGAAGGCGATTTAGACGCCAGGGGTCCTACGGCGGAAGACTTGCAAGCGTTTATCAGCTAAGTACTTGGACATATGTTGCGTAACACTGCATATTTTGCAAAAAGATAATGCTACAGGACTTGTGACAGTACTCATATTTGACGTTTTTTGCCCACGACCCCTTATTACGTGGGCGAATCAGTTGCAAAACGGACTCCTAAGCGTCCTTCGCAATCAAAACCACCCCTAAAAGGGGTGGTTTGCTCTTAGGGTATAACCCTTGGATTTCCGGCACGCGTCTAAAGGCGCC
>NZ_JADMRH010000005.1:0-116582 GCF_015560135.1 Collinsella aerofaciens | reverse complement strand
GGCGCCTTTAGACGCGTGCCGGAAATCCAAGGGTTATACCCTAAGAGCAAACCACCCCTTTTAGGGGTGGTTTTGATGTCGCGATCGCTTGGCGCGAACGTTACCGTATCAACATTTCGTGTCGAGGATGTAATCCCGAGGCCCGCCACCTCAACATGGCGCGGTCGTTGTAGAATATTGCAATGATTGCTCCCACGACATGGTGCCGCGAGCACCAAGAAAAGGAGATTCTTGTGTCTGAGACCATTAACGGCAGCCTGAGCGTCTCGAACGACGTTATTGCCGATATTGCCGGTTATGCCGCGATGACGTGCTATGGCGTCGTCGGTATGGCCGAGCAGCTCCAGGGCGCCGAGAGCGTGCGCCTGCTTGCCGGTCAGCGCCTCCGCAAGGGCGTGCTTGTCTCCGCCGACGAGGACGGCCTTACGGTCGATCTTCACGTCGTGCTCGAGAACGGCGTCAACATGAAGTCCGTCTGCCACAATCTTTCGAGCTCCGTTGCCTTCACTTTGCAGGAGATCGCCCAGATCGATCCCGCCAGCCTTAAGATCGGCATCCATATCGACGCGCTCAAGAGCCGTCTGAACTAGCGTCCGAAAACGGAGATTCAAATACCCATGATTGCAAAGACCATTCGCACCTGTTTTCCGATCGCTGCGGCTGCCGTTTCCGACAAGGCCGAGGAGATCAACAAGCTCAACGTCTTCCCCGTACCCGACGGCGATACCGGCACCAACATGTCGCTCACGCTCGCCTCGGTGACCAAGGAGCTCTCCGCCCTTCCCGCCGATGCCGACATGGAGGCCATCGCCGGCGCCATCACTCACGGCTCCCTCATGGGCGCCCGCGGTAACTCCGGCGTCATCACGTCGCAGATTCTGCGCGGCGTGGCCGAGGGCCTCGTCTCTGCCGATGAGCCCATCACCTCCGCCAACATCGCTTATGCGTTCCGTCGTGCCGTCAAGGTCGCCTTCCAGGCCGTCCGCAAGCCCATCGAGGGCACGATCCTCACGGTACTGCGCGATGTCTCGACCAAGGCCGACGAGTGCGAAAAGAAGAAGTTCTCGGCCGAGGACGCGCTCGATGCCATCGTTGTCGAGGCCTACCAGTCTGTCGCCCGCACGCCCGACCTGCTGCCGGTTCTGAAGGAGAACGGCGTGGTCGACTCCGGCGCCTTTGGCTTTGCCATCTTCCTGGAGAACTTTGTTGCCGCTGCGCTCGGCCGTAGCACCGTTGTCGAGGATTTCTCCGCCACGTTTGATTCTGCCGGCTCTGCCCGCGATGCGGCCCTCGGTCGCGTTGAGATCGAGGCCAACGATGACTGGGAGGGCTCGGAGTTCCGCTACTGCAACGAGTTCCTCTTTAAGGCCGATGCCCCGTTTGACGAGGACGAGTGCCTTAAGTTCCTGGGCTCCATGGGCGACTGCGAGTTGCTCGTGGGTGCCTATCCCGACTACAAGATCCACGTGCACTCCAACACCCCCAACCTGGTGCTCGAGCACATGCTGCAGCTTGGTCAGATCTATGAGGTCTTTATCCACAACATGGAGATGGAGGCCCACGACCGTACCGCTAAGATTCACGAGGATCAGGAGAAGGCCGCCGAGCCCGCGAAGGCCCTGGGCTTTGTCGCCGTTGCCGCCGGTTCCGGTGAGGCCGACATCCTCAAGTCCCTCGGCGTTGACGTGATCGTCTCGGGTGGCCAGACCATGAACCCCTCGACCGCCGACCTGTTGGGCGCCGTCGACCAGGTCAACGCGACCTCGGTCATCATCCTGCCCAATAACGGCAACATCCGCATGGCTGCCGAGGCCGCAGCCTCTGCCTGCACCGACAAGAAGGTCGCCGTCGTTCCCACCAAGACCGTCCCGCAGGCGTTCTCCGCGCTGTTCGCCGTCCTGCCCGATTCTGAGCTCGAGGACGCCGTTGCCGCCATGGTCGATGCCATCAGCGAGGTCCGCGATGGCGAGGTCACCCGCGCCGTGCGCGACTCCAGCGCCTCGGACGGCTCTCCGATTCACTCCGGTGACGTCATGGGCATCATCGCCGGCTCCATCGACGTGGTCGGTTCCGACGTGAAGCAGGTCACGCTCGACTGCATCAACCGCATGCAGGAGGAAGAGGAAGGCGACGCGCTGACGATTCTGGCCGGCGAGGAGCTATCCGACGAGGCCTTCCAGGAGATCGTCGACGCCATCGAGGAGGCTCAGCCCGATCTGGAGATCGACGCCCATCGTGGCGAGCAGCCGCTCTATCCCGTGATCTTCTCGATCGAGTAGGCTCTGCCTATGTCCGAGCTGTGCTCCGTGCCGCGCGTCTCGGAGCGCTTTGCCCAGAGCAATGCGCTCGACGAGGATATCGCGCGACTCAAATATGTTTCGGGTAAACATGAGGAGGCCCTTCGCCGTCTGGGAATTCGGACGGTGGGGGACCTCCTTCTCCATATCCCTCATCGATACCTGGACTTTACCCGTTCTTGGTCTATCGAGATGGCGCCCATCGGTACTGTGTGCACCATCATCGCCACGGTCGACCGTATCGTCCAAAAACAGCCGCGTCCGCGCATGCAGGTGACCGAGGTCTCACTCGTTGACGAGACGGGCGTGCTGCAGGTCGCCTTTTTCCGCCAGCCCTGGATTGCCCAGCAGCTTAAGCAGGGCGACCGCCTGGCCGTGATGGGCAAGGTTGAGTTTGCCTACGGTTTTAAGCAGATGGCCTCTCCGCACTTTGAAAAGCTCGAGGAAGGGCGTGCTGCGGGTACCATTTTGCCGGTCCATTATGTGAGTGACGGCGTGAGCCAGGCGTGGATGCGCCGCATCGTAAGCGGCGCGCTCGAGGTCGTCGGCAATCCCTTCGACCCGATTCCCGCACGCTTGCGCGTCAAGCGCCGCCTGATGAGCAATGCCCGCGCGCTTCGATCGATCCACTTTCCATCGAGTATGGCTGAGCGGGATATCGCGCGACGTCGCCTTGCTTATGAGGAGTGCCTTTACCTTCAGCTGGCGCTTCGCCTGCGCAACGATGGCGGCCTAGTCGATGTGGTGCCCTATGCCCACACCGCGGGCGAGCACCTGGCCGCACTCAAGCAAGCCCTGCCGTTTTCGCTGAGCGACGAGCAGGAGGTCGCGTTCCAAGATATCCTGCGCGATATGTGCGATGGCGGGCGTGTGATGAACCGCCTGCTGCTGGGCGATGTCGGTACCGGTAAGACCGCCGTTGCCGCCTGCGCGCTGGCTGTGGCTGCCGATAGCGGCACGCAGGCCTGTGTTATGGCGCCCACGGGCGTGCTGGCGCGCCAATATGCCGATAAGACCGGCCCTCTGCTCTCTCAGGCCGGCATGTCCTGGGCGCTTCTGACGGGTGCCACGCCGACCGCAGAGCGCGAGCGCATCCATGCACAGCTGGAATCGGGCGAGCTTGACGTGCTCTTTGGCACCCATGCGGTGCTTTCGGATGACGTTGCGTTCAAGCATCTGTCGCTTGTCGTCATCGACGAGCAGCACCGGTTTGGCGTCGGCCAACGTAACGCCCTACGCGCGAAGGGCCCCGGTGCCGATCTGCTCGTTATGACGGCAACGCCAATCCCGCGTACGCTGGCGCTTTCGGTCTACGGCGATCTGGACACGAGTATCATCCGCCATCGGCCCGTCCCTGGCGCTGGCGTGATGACACGCGTGCTCACCGAGTCGAGCCGCGACCTCGCCTATGGCGCCATCCGCGAGGCGCATGCAAAGGGCCAGCAGGCCTACGTGATTTGCCCACTTGTGGAGCCGAGTGATTCGGCCGATGAGCTGGAAGACGTACCTGGTATCGCCCGCGACGACGAGGGCCGCGTGACGGTCCCCGTGCCGCTGCACGATACGGCAACCGAGCTCGATCGCCTGCGTCTGGCGTTGCCGGGTCTTGTCATCGAGCGCCTTCACGGCCGCATGCCGGCGGGGGAGAAGGATCGTGTGATCGACGCCTTCAAGCGTGGCGAGATCGACGTGCTCGTCTCGACTACGGTGGTCGAGGTGGGCGTCGACGTGCCTAACGCCACCGTCATGGTCATCGAGAACGGCGAGCGCTTTGGGTTGGCTGCCCTGCACCAGCTGCGCGGTCGCGTGGGCCGTGGCAGCGTGTCGGGCACGTGCCTGGTCATGACGCACTCCAAGGGCAACGGTGGCGCTTCGGCAGCGCAAGATCGCCTGCAATCGCTCGAAAAAACCTCTGATGGCTTTACACTCGCCCAGATGGACCTGCGCCTGCGCCATGAGGGCGAAATCCTGGGGTACCGCCAGCACGGCGGTGTGACCCTGCGCTTTGTCGACCTGGATGCCGACGAGGAGCTGATCGAGTGGGCCCATTTGGACGCGGTCGAGCTCTTGCGGTATGCTTGTACACTTGACTCCGTGGCGACGCGCCCCCTGCGCGACGCGGTCGCCATGCGTTATCGACATATTTTTAAGGAGGTCAGCGGAGGATGAGAATCATCGGCGGCGAATGGCGCGGTCGTAAGATCGAGGAGCCCCGTGGTCGCGATGTCACCCGCCCCACGACTGATCGCGTGCGCGAGTCGTGCGCATCTATGGTCATGTCGGCATTCGACTTCGATCTGGACGAGGTCCGCGTGCTGGACGCCTTTGGCGGCTCCGGTGCCTTAGGGTTAGAGATGCTCTCTCGTGGGGCCCGCTCGCTCACGACGTTTGAGATCGATCGCAACGCCGCGCGGCTCATTACCAAGAATATCGAGTCGCTCTGCCGCGACCGTGCGCGTTGGCGCGTGGTCACGGGCGACATGCTGGCGAGTGCCTCGCGCGGTCGTGTACCGGGCGGCCCCTTTGATCTGGTCCTGCTCGACCCGCCCTATGCTTTTGGTGCCGAGCCGGTCGAGGAACTGCTGCAGAACCTGGCTCAGCAGGGTTTACTTGCACCTGGCGCTTACGCCTTGTTTGAGCATGCCGCTGCCGATGCGGGCGCGCATCCGGCAGGCTTTGAGACTGTACGTGAGAAGCGCTACGGCATTACCTCGGTCGACCTGCTTCGTTGGGTCGGCGATAACGATGGCGAGGGCGATAACGCCGGCACCGATGCTGACAACAACGATGCCACGACGTTTCAGGAGGACGCCCATGAGTGACACCATCAATCGCGTGATCGTCCCGGGCACCTTCGATCCCATCACGTTTGGCCATATCGATGTGATCCGCCGCGCCCGCCGCATCTTTCCCAGCGTGATCGTCGCTGTTGCCGAGTCGCAGGGTAAAAACGGTGTGGGCACCACGTTTACGCTCGATGAGCGCGTGGCGCTGGCCCGCGAGGCGCTCGGTGATATCGACGGCGTCGAGGTCCTGCCCTTTACCGGCCTCTTGGTCGACTTCGCTCGCGAGCAGGGGGCGGGGGCCGTGGTCAAGGGCCTGCGCGCCATGACCGACTTTGAGTACGAGCTGCAGCAGGCCGACCTCAACTATCGCTTGGATAACGAGCTGGAGTCCATCTTTGTCATGAGCGCGCCGCAGTACGGCTATATCTCAAGCTCGGTCGTTCGCCAGATCGCCTCGCTCGGTAGTGACGTATCGACGTTTGTCCCGCCCAACGTGGTCGAAGCGCTCAAACATCGCTTTTCGTGACGTTTCTTATTGCCTGGTGGCATGTGGTAAACTAGCACGATGATATGTTACCTATGAAAGGAGACCGGATGCCGGGCGAGAATTTTCCTGGCGATAGGATCGTCAGCTTGGTCGATGAGCTCGAAGGGCTGATCGAGGAAGCCAAGCCGCCTTTCGGCAAGAACGCTCAGTTCAAGGTCATCGACGCCGACGTGTTCTTCAACATCCTCGATGAGATCCGCATGAGCTATCCCGAGGAATGGCAGAAGTCCCGCCGTATCCTCAAAGAGCGCGAGGAGCTTATGGCTTCCGCCGCCGCTCAGGCCGATTCCATCATCGCCGATGCTCAGCAGCAGGCCCTCACCATTGCCGGTGAGCAGGAGATTGTCCGCCTTGCGCAGCAGCAGGCCGACGACATCCGCGATCGTGCCCAGCAGTACGAGCGCGAGACGCGTTATGCTGCCGAGGACTACGCAGAGCAGGTCTTTACGCACCTGGAGGAGAACCTCAAGAGCCTGACCGGCACCGTTACCCGTTGCCGTCAGCAGCTCAACGAGGGTGCCGCCCAGCAGAATGGTCAGTGGTAATGGCTGAGTTCCCGAGCGTTACCGTCGATCTTTCCGAGCAGCTCGAGTTTCCTGGAGATTCGTTTCCGCTGACCGGTAAGGTCGATGTCGCCACCTACACGGTGGGCGAGAAGGAGTACCAGCTACAGGACGGCATCGACTACGACGTTGTCTTTACCAATGCCGGTACCGGTGTCTTGCTCACGGGCATGGTCCGCGCGCACGCCACCGGTGAGTGCGACCGTTGCCTGGAGCCCGCCTCGTTTGATATCGCCGGAGAGATCGAGGAGTTCTACCTCTTTGAGGAGCCCGAGGATCCCGAGGCCTACGAGGACGGCTACGAGCTCCTGGGTGAGGACCGCATCGTCGATCTGGGTGAGCCCATCAATGACGCGGTCGTTATGGACACGCCGTTTGTGGTGCTCTGCAAGCCCGATTGCCGTGGTCTGTGCCCCACCTGCGGTTGCAATCTCAACGTCGAGCAATGCGATTGCGCCGCCCAGGCAGAGGCAGAATGGGCCGCTGCCACGGAAAATCCATTTGCAGCATTGAAGAATCTCAAGCTCGATGAGTAAAACTGTGGTAGTATCGCTACTTGCGCGTAATCGCCACACTGGATAGTTCATAAGGAAGGTCACTATGCCCGTACCTAAACAAAAGCAGGGTCGTATCCGCACTCACACCCGTCGTTCCGCCAACATGAAGATCTCGGCTGCGGCTCAGTCCACGTGCCCCCGTTGCGGCGCTGTCAAGCTTCCGCACCACGTGTGCCCCAGCTGCGGTTTCTACAAGGACCGCGAGGTTATCGTTACCGAGTAACGGTATACTCTGGATGCGATGCCGTTCCAAATGGAACCACAATGGCCGGCTCAGTGAGTCGGCCATTTTTGTATAAGGAGCATGTATATGAGTAACGTTCGCGTTTGTGTAGACGTTGTGGGCGGAGACGAGAAACCTCAGGTTGTTCTCGATGGTATCGAGGCTGCGCTTGCCGCCGATCCCGATATCGAGGTCTTGGCAGCTGGCCCCGCCGAAATCGTCAATCCCTTTGCAGCTTCCCATGCACGTGTTGAGGCCCTTGAGGCACCTGACGTTATCGCCATGGATGACGATCCCATTCGCGCCGTGATGACCAAGCGTAAGTCGTCGATCGTGCTTTCTTGCCGCGCCATTAAGAAGGGCAACGCGGATGCGTTCTTCTCCGCCGGCTCGACCGGTGCCATGACCGCCGCTGCCACCGCCTACGTGACGCCGTTTAGGTATCAGGCCGAAGGCAAGAAGCAGCCGGTGCGCCCCTGTCTGACCAATGCACTGCCCAATCGCGCCGGCGGTCTGACGGTGCTGTGCGACATGGGTGCCAACCCCGATGTCGAGGTTGACGATATGGTGCGTTTTGCCCAGATGGGCAGCGCCTATGCCCGCGTCGTCCTGGGCATCGAGCACCCTCGCGTGGGCCTGCTCGCCAACGGCACCGAGGACGAGAAGGGCTCCAACTTTACCAAGGCCTGTTTCCCTGCTATGAAGGCCGCCGTTCCCGGCTTTGTTGGTAACTGCGAGGGCACCGACCTCACCTCAGGTAACTTCGATGTCATCGTTGCCGATGGCATGTCGGGCAATATTGCGCTCAAGGCCACCGAGGGCGCTGCCAAGTTTTTGCTGCAGGAGCTCAAGGGTGTCTTTATGTCTTCGCTTGGCACCAAGATTGCCGCGCTTCTCATCAAAAAGCAGATGCGCGAGATTAAGGCCAAGCTCTCTGGCGACGCCAAGGGCGGCGCGATTCTTTTGGGCCTGCGCGGCGTGGTCCTGATCGGCCATGGCGCCACCTCGGTCGAGGCTGTTAAAAACGGTACGCTCGCGGCGGCCGAAGCCGTGCGCGCCGGGCTGGTCGAGAATGTCGCCAACTCCATGGACGGTATCGTTTTATAAGAGCGAGTTAGGGCGCTGTTATGTGCTTCGCGGCGCACGTCGTGGGGTAGAATCAGAACCTTGTCTTGGTACCGCCCGGGCGGTACCATTCTTTTGGTATTCATGCACTATGAGAGGAAGCGCTATGGACCGCTCCGAAATCTTCGACAAGATCGCCGAGGTCGCTGCTGACGTTCTGGGCGTCGATGTTGCCGAAATTAGCGATGAGACCACCTTTGACGACCTCGATGCCAACTCGCTCGAGCGTTTGCAGCTGGTTACGGCCATCGAGGACGAGTTCAACCTCGAGATCGATGACGAGACTCTGCTCTCGCTTAACTCTGTCGCCGACGCCGTCGACGCGATCGAAAACGCCAGGGAGGCTTAGGTCTTGGCTTTGTCTGAACGACTTACGCGCGCCCAGGAAATTCTGGGCCACGAGTTCAATAATAAGGTGCTGCTGCGCGCGGCCCTTACGCATCCCTCGGCAGTCGAGGGCCAGCCGGTTTCTGCCAGCTATGAGCGCCTTGAGTTCTTGGGCGATTCCATTTTGGGTGCTGTGGTCGCACGCTCCCTGTTTGAGTCCTATCCTGAGTTTGACGAGGGCAAGCTCACGCGCCTGAAGGTGTCGCTTGTCTCGGGCGCTACGCTGTCCGAGGTTTCTCACGAGCTGGGCATCGACGACATCATCATCTTTGGTGCCTCCGAGACCGGTACCGGTGCGCGCGGCCTGCATTCGGCGCTCGAGAACGTCTACGAGTCGCTCGTGGGCGCACTGTACCTGGATGCCGGCTGGGACGTTGCGGCGGAGTTTATCCATCGTACGCTTAAGCCGCATTTGGCTTCCGAGCGCGCCGAGCATCCCGCGAACCCCAAGTCGTTTTTGCAGGAGTGCGTGCAAGCCGACGGTCACGAACCCCCGGCGTACAAGCTCGTTGGCTCCGAGGGCCCGGCGCATGCGCCCACCTTTACCGCCGTGGTGTTGATCGATGGTATTCGTCAGGGTCGCGGCTCCGGCTCCTCAAAGAAGGAAGCCGAGGGAGCCGCCGCGCTCGAAGCGCTCGACCGCATGGGTTACACCACCAACGGCGTGATTCTGAACAAGAAGCACGTGTAAGCGAGGAACCGTGTATCTCAAGTCCCTCACGCTCAAAGGGTTCAAGTCGTTTGCCGACCGCGCCCATATGACGTTTGAGCCGGGCCTGACCGTCATCGTCGGTCCTAACGGCTCGGGAAAATCGAACATCTCCGACTCGATTCTGTGGGTCCTGGGCGAGCAGAGCGCCAAGCAGCTGCGCGGCCAGGCCATGGAGGATGTCATCTTCTCTGGCTCGTCAGCGCGCAAGCCGGTGGGTGTCGCCGAGGTCACGCTGGTGCTCGATAACTCGGACCATATGCTGCCCGTCGATTTTGACGAGGTTGCCATCACCCGTCGTATGTATCGCTCGGGCGAAAGCGAGTATCTCATCAACTCGAGTCCGTGCCGCCTGATGGACATTCAGGACATCCTGCACGATTCGGGCCTGGGCAAGGATACGCATTCCATCATCAGCCAGGGCAAGCTCGACGCCATTTTGCAGAGCCGCCCCGAGGAGCGTCGCGCCCTCATCGAGGAGGCCGCCGGCATCTCCAAGCACAAGCGCCGCAAGGAGCGCGCGCTCAAAAAGATTAAGTCAATGGACGAGCACCTGACGCGTGCCCGCGACATCAATAAGGAAATCGCCCGTCAGCTGCGACCGCTGGAGCGTCAGGTCGACCGCGCGCGCAAGTACAAAGAGCTGTCCTCGCGCGCGAACGAGCTTACGCAGATGCTGGCCGTCGACGAGCTGCGTTCGCTGCAGTCGCAGTGGAACGATCTGGAGAGCCGCTCCAAGGAGGGCGCTGCCGAGCTGGAGCTTGCGCAGTACCGCTTGGGCGAAAAGGAGCGTGAGCTCGAGAAGCTCCAGGTTATGCTCGAGGAAAAGGGCCTGTTTGTGGGCGACCTGGGCGAGCAACGCCGTCATATGCAAGATGTGGTCGGTCGCATTAACTCCGACATGCGCCTGCTTGAGGAAAAGGGCCACAACATGGTGTCGCGCCTGTCTGACATGCGCGGGCAGATTTCGAGCTCCGAGCATCAGCGTCGTCGCGTGGTCGAGGAGCTCGAGGACGCGCGTGCGCAGCTTGAGGAAGTGACCGGTGCGCATATGCAGGCCCAGGAGGACGTTGACGCCGCCGGTCCTGCCGCCGCTGAGCTCCACGAGCGGCGCGTGGCGCTCGACAATCAGATTTCGCAGCTTACGCGTGAGCAACGCGATGTGCAGCGCGTGGCCGATAACGCCGCGCTCGAGCTCGCCAAGGTGAAGGACTCGCTGAGCAACGCTGAGGTCGAGGACAACATGTATGTCTCGCGCCTGGAGCAGGTTGACGAGCAGCTCGAGGAGGTCACGGCCTCGCTTGAGAGCCGTCGCAACCGCGCTGAGGAGCTCGACGGCGCACTCGATCAGGCTCGCCAAGCCCAGATCGATGCGCGCGAGGCCGCAGAGGTCGCGCGTACGGCGCTCAAGGACCTACGTGCCCGCGAGAGCGAGGCGCGCAACAAGCTGTCCGAGGTGCGCTCGGAGCTTGCCAGCCAAAAGAAACTCGATGCTCGCATGGCCGACAGCTCGCCGCTCGTGAGCCGACTGGTGGGGGCGTTGGGCGATGACGTAACGGGTCGCCTGGGTGATGTGCTCGAAGCCCCGCGCGAGCTCGAAGGCCTGGTGGAGCAGCTGCTTGCCGGCGATATCGATGCCCTGTTGTTTGATGACGCTGATGCGCTTGAGCGCGCCGGGCGTGCCGCCCTGGACCAAAAGAAGGCCTCGGGCGAGGCATTGCTGGTGGCGCGCGGCGTGAGCGGCTCTACCGCCGCTGAGGGCGCTGCCGGTACCCGCCTGGTTGATCGTCTGTCCGTGCGTGCAGGCTACGGACCCGTCGTCGAGGCGCTGCTCGGCGGCTATTACGTGGTCGATGACTTGGCCACCGCGCTGGCTGCGCCTGTCGTTGACGGTGTGACCTACGTGACTCCCGATGGCGCCCGCGTGTGCTGTGGTGGTCTGGTGCGCGTGGGGCTCGATGCCGGCGAGGCTTCGGGTGCCCTGGAGCGCAAGCGCCGCATCCGTGAGCTCGAGGGTCTGGAGCCCGATCTGGCTGCTATCTTTGAGCATGTCTCGGACCAAGTCGTTGAGGCCAACGCCGCTGTCGAGGAGGCCCGTGCCGCCGAGGGCGATGCCGCCGGCGAGATTGCCCGCCTTGAGGGTGAGCGTCGCTCGCTGCTGTCCGAGATCGGCCGCCTTGAGCAAAGCGCCAACAACGCCGAGGTCGAGCGCGTGCGCATTTCCAAGCGCCGTGAGCAAGCCGCTGAGGCCGTCCGTGCCGCTCGTCCACGCGTGGATGAACTTACTCGTTCGCGTGACGAAGCTCGTGCGCAGGCGAGCGACCTAGGTCTCCAGATTGCCGAGGCCAACGACGAGCTCGACCGCGTGCGCCGCGATGACTCCGAGGCCGCCGGTAAGCTCGCCGATGCCAAGGTGCGTCTGGCCCAGACGAGCGAGCGCCTGCGTTCGCTGAAGGGCCGCGTTCCCGATCTGGAGCATCGTCTGGAGGGTATCGACCGCCGTATTCGCGGAACGCGCCAGGCTTCGCGCTCGCTTGAGCTGCTGCGACTGCGCGTCGATCCCATGCACGAGCGTTACTCGGCCCTGCTGGAGCGCGCCTCGGACTGGGCCGCGCGCCTTCGGGACCAGGCTTCTCTCGAGGAGGCAGACTCCGCCTCGCTCAAGAAGACCATCGAGGACGCCAAGGCCGAAGTCGCTCGCGCCAAAGATAAGGTCGATACCGCCGCCGCGACGCAAAATGAGTTCAAGGTCGCACGCGGCAAGCTCGAGGTGCAGGTGGAGGCAGCCATCAAGGCCATCACCGCCGACGGCACCACGGTGCTCGAGGAAGCGCTTATGCTTCCCGCGCCCACCGACCGCGACGCTGCCGAGCGCGAGCTCAACCAGCTCGTTCGCCAAATCAACAACCTGGGTCCTGTGAACCAGGTTGCCATGGAAGAGTACGAGCAGCTCAAGCGCCGAGCCGACTACATCGAGGAACAGCTGGCCGATCTGGAGAGCGCGCGTAAGGCGCTCACCAAGATCACCGTTGCTATCGACCGTAAGATGCGCAAAGCGTTCCTGGTAACCTTCGAGAATGTCGATGCGAACTTCCGCGAGATCTTCGCCATGCTCTTCCCGGGAGGCCAGGCTCATCTGGAGATGACCGACCCCGAGCATCCGGCCGAGACGGGAATCGAGGTCGTGGCGCAGCCGCGCGGTAAGCGCATCACCAAGATGATGCTCATGTCGGGCGGCGAGAAGAGCCTGACGGCGCTCGCCCTGCTTTTTGCCGTGTATCGCACGCGTACGGTGCCGTTCTATGTGCTGGACGAGGTCGAGGCGGCGCTCGACGACGCCAACTTGTCCAAGCTCATTGGCGCCCTTGATGTACTGCGTTCCGATACGCAGCTCTTGGTCATTTCGCATCAGCGCCGTACTATGGAGGACGCTGACGTTCTCTACGGCGTCTCGATGCAAGCTGACGGCGTCAGTCGCGTCGTCTCGCAAAAACTCGATCGCGAAACCGGAAAGGTCGTGAATGCATAATGGGATTCTTTGACGCTCTGTCGCGCGGACTCGAGCGCAGCCGCGAGGCCCTCAACGAGATCTTCTACTTTGGCGGCGAGGTCGATGAGGATTTTTGGGAGGACCTTGAGGACACGCTCGTCATGGGTGACATGGGGGCCGAGGTCGCGATCCAGGTTTCTGATGACCTGCGCGACGCCGCCGCCAAGAAGAACCTCAAGACCGCCCCGCAGCTCCGTCGTGCCCTGGCCGAGCAGCTCGAGCAGCACTTTGTGCCCATCGAGCGCGATCCGTTCGCCGATACGCCGAGCTGTGTACTGTTTGTGGGCATCAACGGCGCCGGCAAGACCACGACGGTCGGCAAGATCGCGAGTGCCATGGCAGCCCGCGGCAAGAACGTCGTGATCGGCTCTGCCGATACCTTCCGCGCTGCCGCCATTGAGCAGCTCGATGTGTGGGGCCAGCGCGCTGGCGTTCCCGTCATCAAGCGCGACCGCGGCTCCGACCCGGCAAGCGTGTGCTACGACGTGCTCGATGAGGCCGACAAGCGCGGCAGCGACCTGGTGCTTATCGATACCGCCGGTCGTCTGCACACGAGTCCCGAGCTCATGCGCGAGCTTGCCAAGGTGGTCAACGTGACGCGTAAGCGCGCCGCCAATATGGCCGCCGGCCCCATGCCCGTCTCGGTCGTCCTCGTAATCGATGCCGCGACAGGCCAAAACGGCCTCAACCAGGCGCTCGAGTTTAACGAGGCGCTGGGCCTGGACGGTATTATCATGACAAAGCTCGACGGTACGGCAAAGGGCGGTATCGCCATGGCCGTGGCCGAGAAGCTCAAGCTTCCCATCCTGCGCATCGGTGTGGGAGAGCAGGTCGATGACCTGCAGGAGTTTAATGCCAAAGATTTCTGCCGCGCCCTGGTGGGCGAGTCCAACTAAGGAGTGACTAGTGTTTGATTCTCTGAGCGATCGCCTCAACGACACATTTGACCGCCTGCGCGGCAAGGGTAAGCTGACCGAGGCCGATATCACCTCGGCCATGCGCGACATCCGAATGGCGCTGCTCGAGGCCGACGTTAACTTTAAGGTCGTTAAGGAGTTTGTCGCTAAGACCAAGGAGCGCTGCATGACCGCCGAGGTCATGGAGTCCCTGTCCCCGGCGCAAAACGTCGTCAAGATCGTGCTCGACGAGCTCACCGAGATGCTCGGCTCCACCGAGAGCAAGCTCGTCTTTAGCAACCGCATCCCCAACGTCATCATGCTCGTGGGCCTGCAGGGCTCCGGTAAGACCACGGCGGCCGTAAAGCTGGCCTACCTGCTCAAGAAGCAGGGCCGCTCGCCGTTGCTCGCCGCGTGCGACGTCTACCGTCCCGCTGCTGCCGACCAGCTGGCCACGCTCGGTGGCGAGATCGGCGTACCGGTCTTCCGCGGCGACGGTGCGCACCCGGTCGATATCGCCAAGGGCGCCATCCAGGAGGCCGTCGACCACCTGCGCGACGTGGTCATCGTCGATACCGCCGGTCGTTTGCAGATCGACGAGCAGATGATGCAGGAGGCCGTGGACATCAAGAAGGCCGTCAAGCCCGATCAGGTGCTGATGGTCGTCGATGCCATGACCGGCCAGGATATTGTCAACGTCGTCTCGACCTTCGCTGAGCGCACCGACTTTGACGGCGTGATCATCTCCAAGCTCGACGGCGACGCCCGTGGCGGCGGCGCGCTTTCCGTGCGCCAGGTGACCGGCAAGCCCATCAAGTTTGTGAGCATGGGCGAGAAGCCCGATTCGCTGGAGCCGTTCTACCCCGATCGTATGGCCAAGCGCATTCTGGGTATGGGCGACGTTGTCGGCATCATTGAGAAGGCCCAGGAGGCCGCCGATGCCGAGCAGCTCGAGGCCGCCGAGCGCATGCTGCGCGAGGGCTTTACTATGAACGACATGCTCGACCAGATGAAAGCCGTCAAGAAGATGGGCGGCATGAAGGGCATTCTGGGCATGCTCCCCGGTGGCCAGCGTGCGCTTAACCAGATGGGTGGCAACCTGGACGAAGGTATCTTCGATAAGAACGAGGCCATCATCATGTCGATGACCAAGGAGGAGCGCCTTCGCCCCTCCATCATCAACGGCCAGCGCCGTGCCCGCATTGCCAAGGGCGCCGGCGTGACCCCCACCGAGGTCAATAGCCTTATGAAGCAGTGGGGTGAGATGAATAAGATGATGGGCCGCATGCGCACGATGGCCAATCAGGCGCATGCCGGCGGCAAGAAGGGCAAAAAGGGTAAGAAGGGCAAGAAGATGCGCATGCCCAATATTCCCGGTCTGGATGCCATGGGTCTGGGCGGCATGGGCGGCTTGGGAACGGGCGGCCCTAAGTCCGATATGGACCTGCTGCGCCAGATGGAAGCGCAGATGCGCAATAAGAAATAACGACTGGCTGAGTCGTGTATGGCGAAGGCCGCCTGGATGGTACTCCAGGCGGCCTTCGCCGTTTGTTCGTAGGTTGTCGCACGCGCGGAAGCGTATTCTCGACGAGGTGCTTGTCGTTAGTGGCAGCTGCAGCCCTCGTGGCCCTCGTGCTCGTGATGGCCGTGGCAGCCGCAGGACTCGCCATGCTCGCGGGTGTGCTCGTGATCATGTCCATGGCAGTCGCAGGTGGCCTCGCCGGTCTGAGCGAGCGTGCCGGCAATGAGGGCCTCGACGCAGGCATCGCAGCTGCCCTGGGCGCCCGCATAGACCGTGATGCCAGCCTGGGTGAGCGCGTTGATGGCGCCGCCGCCGATACCGCCGCAGATGAGCGTGTCAACGCCACCGTTGGCAAGCAGGCCCGCCAAGGCGCCGTGGCCGGTGCCACCGGTGCCTACGACCTGCTCGTTGAGCACCTTGCCATCCTGGATGTCGTAGATCTTGAACTGCTCGCTGCGGCCAAAGTGCATAAAGATGTTGCCGTTGTCGTACGTCGTTGCCACCCTCATGGTGCCGACCTCCTTTGCTGGCCATGCGGCCGTCGTCGTGGCGATGGGGGAGTACGCGATATTGCCGCCCTCGATGACGAGCGCTCGTCCGTTGACCAGCGCATCGGCCACCTTGCGATGCGCGCGGCTGCAAATGGCCGCCACCGTTGCGCGGGCGATGCCCATCTGCTGGGCGACCGCCTCTTGGTTGAGACCTTCCAGGTCGCACAGGCGCAGCACCTCAAGCTCGTCGACGGTCATGTCGATGGCATCACCGCTGGCAAGGCCATCGGGGGTAAAGCCGCGGTATTCGGGGATGATCCCGACGCGGCGCAGTTTTTCGCGTCTTCCTGCCATGCACACTCCTTATCTGACATATGTCAACAATAGGATAACGCGTTAGCCGTTGGGCGCAAGGCATTTTTAGCATATGTCAGAAAATGAGGACTTATGTTTGGGCTGTGGGGCCGCGTGTGCCTGGGCTACAATGAATCTCGCTTGTAGGCGACTGACAGGAGGGTCAATGAGCAAGGCTGATCAACAGTTTGTAGCCATGTGCCGCGATATCTTGGACCATGGCACCACGACCGAGGGCCAAAAGGTCCGCCCGGTGTGGGAGGACGGCACCCCTGCCTATACCATTAAAAACTTTGGAGTTACGGCACGCTACGACCTGCGCGAGGAGTTCCCCGCGCTCACCCTGCGTCGCACGGCGCTTAAGTCTGCGATGGATGAGATCCTGTGGATCTATCAGAAGAAGTCCAATAACGTGCATGACCTCAACAGCCATATTTGGGATGAGTGGGCCGACGAGACCGGCTCCATCGGCAAAGCCTACGGCTACCAGATTGGGCAGAAGAGCCATTATGCCGAGGGTGACTTTGATCAGATGGACCGCGTGCTGTACGACCTCAAGCACACGCCGTACAGCCGCCGCATCATGACCAACACATACGTGTTCAGTGATCTGTCCGAGATGCACCTGTATCCGTGCGCCTACAGCGTGACCTATAACGTCACGCAGCGTCCGCAGGACGACAAGCCGACGCTCAACATGATTCTCAACCAGCGTAGCCAGGATATTTTGGCCGCGAACAACTGGAATGTGTGCCAGTACGCCATTTTGCTGATGATGGTTGCGCAGTCGGTCGATATGATCACTGGCGAGCTGCTGCACGTGATTGCCGATGCCCACATTTACGACCGTCATGTCGATATCATCCGCGAACTTATCGAGCGTCCGCAGTTTGCGGCGCCTAAGGTTTCATTGAACCCCGACGTGCACGATTTCTACGCGTTTACGACCGATGATCTGATCGTTGAGGGCTACGAGCACGGCCCGCAGGTCAAGAACATTCCCATTGCGGTGTAGGTGGCGATCATGACGTGTAAGCTTTCTGCCATTGTCGCCGTGTGCGATGACTGGGGTATTGGGTGCGAGGGCGACATGGTCGTGTCCAACCGTGCCGACATGCGTCATTTTGTGGCATGCACCAAGGGTTGCCCGGTCATTATGGGGCGCAAGACGCTGTTGAGTTTTCCCGGCGGGCGTCCTCTCAAGAATCGCCGTAATATCGTGCTCACCCGCGACGAGAGCTTTGCTGCCGAGGGCGTCGACGTGGTGCATGGCGTTGACGAAGCGCTCGTCGCGGTAGCCGATGAACCCGTTGCGTGGGTGATCGGCGGCGGCGAGGTGTATCGACAGTTCTTGCCGTATTGCGTCGAGGCCGAGGTTACGCATAACCATTGCGTGCATGACGTGGATACGTACTTTCCCGATCTGGATGCCGATCCCGCGTGGGAGATTGCGAGGCGTGGCGGTGTTGCCACGATTGCCGCGGGCGAGGGTGACGAGGGTCTCGATTATGAGTTCGTGACGTATCGTCGCGTTGAGGCGTAAATCGTCTGGCGTGAACGGTATCATCGGGTTATTTGAATGCATGGGGCGGCGCTTAGCGTCGCCTCGTTTGGTATAGATCTGCTGTAAAGAAAGGTGCGGGCAGGCTGCTATGACTGATGCCGTTGAGGTGCTGCGAATCGATTCGCTCGAGGACGAGCGGCTCGATGCCTACGTGCGACTGACCGAGCGTGAGCTTCGCTGCGTGCTGGAGCCGCAGAAGGGCATTTTTATCGCCGAGAGTGCCAAGGTCATCGAGCGTGCAGTGCGCGCCGGATACGAGCCGGTGAGCTTTCTTTTGGGCGAACGCTGGCTCGACCAGATGCTGCCGCTGTTTGAGCGCCTGGCGGTACGCGAAGGTGCGGGCCCGGTTCCCGTGTTCGTGGCCTCGATGGAGCTTATGGAGCAGCTGACGGGCTTTAACGTGACGCGCGGTGCGCTCGCGGCGTTCCGTCGCCCGCGTCAGTTTCCGGTAGCCGAGTTCTTGGGCGGCGTCGTCGAGGCGGCGGGGGAGCGCCCGGTGCGCGTGTGCGTGCTCGAGGGCATTGTCGACCACACCAACGTCGGCGCGATTTTCCGCTCGGCGGCTGCGCTGAACGTCGATGGCATTTTGGTGAGTCCTACGTGCTGTGACCCGCTGTATCGTCGCTCGGCCCGCGTGAGCATGGGCACCGTGTTTCAGGTGCCGTGGACGCGTATTGGCAGTGAGGCGCGCGTATGGCCGCATGATGGGCTGGCGGCGCTGCACGATGCCGGCTTTTCGTGTTCCGCCATGGCGTTGACGGATGATTCGGTGTCGTTGGACGATCCCGTGCTGCAGGAGATTGATCGCCTGGCGATCTTTATGGGTACCGAGGGTGCCGGCCTGGGAGCCAAGACCATTGAGGGCTGTGACTGCGCCGTGCGCATTCCGATGGCGCACGGGGTCGATTCGCTCAACGTGGCCGCGGCGAGCGCCGTCGCCTTTTGGCAGCTGTGCCCGCACGTGAGCAATGAGTATCACTACCAGCCGGGTTTGTATCACTAGGCAGATATTTCGCACCGCGCTCTAATTCGGGGTGTTTCGGTCGCCGCCAGTCGGTGCTAAGCTGGTTTTGGCTTTGGTTTTAAATTGCTGTTTTGTTGTTTGACGTATGCGTGTGGGGAGGGCGTGTGGCTAAGAAATCTACGGCTATCGATGTAACGCAGGGTGTTATTTGGCAGCAGCTGCTTTCGCTGTGCGTTCCCATCTTTTTTAGTTCGTTTTTTCAGCAGGCCTACACGCTTATCGGTACCTATATTGTCGGTCAGTTTGGCGGCAAGCTCGCGCTGGGCGGCATTCAAGCCACGATGGTCCTCACCGAGCTCTGCATTGGCTTTTGCGTTGGCGTTGGCGCTGGTTGTGCCGTTATCACGGGTCAGTTTTTTGGCCAGCACGATGATGAGCGTCTGAGCCGTTCGGTCCATACGGCCATGACGCTCGCGCTGGTGGGCGGTATCGCTTTCTCGATTCTTGGCATAGTGTTCGTTGAGCCCATGCTGGTGCTTATGAACACGCCGCATGAACTATTGGCCGAGGGTGTGGCCTATGCTCGCTGTTATTTTGCCGCGATGGTTGCGGCGCTGCTGCTGAATATGGGAACCGCACTGCTGCGTGCCGTGGGCGACACGCGCGGGCCCGCCGTGATCATTGCCTCTGGCTGCCTTGTTAACGTGGTGCTGGATATCATCTTTGTCGCTGTGTTGCATATGGAGGCGCTGGGCTGCGGCATCGCAGTGGCGCTGACCATTTGCTCCAATGCAACGATGATCGTGTTGCGCATGATGCGCGCTCCGGGTGCATGGCGTCTTTCGCTGTCTAAGCTCGGTATCGATCGCGGTATTTGCAAGAGTATGATCTCGTGTGGTCTGCCACTCGGTTTTCAATCGGCTGCCTATTCGATCTCGAACGTGCTGATCCAGGTGTCGGTTAATTCGTTTGGCGCCGATGTCACGACTGCTTGGGGTCTATCTGGGCGCCTGGATGGCATTATCTGGATGGTGACCGAGGCGCTCGGCGTATCGATCACTACGTTCTCGGCGCAGAACTTTGGCGCGCGCAACTACGAGCGCATGCGCAAGGGCTACCATACGTCGCTCGTGCTGTCGTTTATGCTCATTGGTGGCCTGTCTGCCGTGCTGCTGGTGTTCTCGGGTCCGTTGTCGCGTCTGTTTGTCGACGATGCTTCGATTTCGGCGTACACCACGACGATTCTTCATTTCATCGCGCCGTTTTACGCGATCTTCTCGATTATCGAAAACGCGTCGGGCTCCATTCGCGGCGCCGGCGTGAGCTTGCAGCCTATGATGCTCACCATCTTTGGCACCGTTGTCTTGAGGGTGATCTGGGTGTTTGCAATCATGCCCTTCGATCCGTCGCTTGAGCATCTACTGCTGGTCTACCCCGTAACCTGGCTCATCACCGCAACCATGTTCACCATCTACCACCACAGCGGCAACTGGCTAGGCCGCGCCACTGCCTAGCCATTGGGGACGTCCGCAATGGCTAGTATTCGATGCCTTGGCGGGCTAGGAGTCCTTCGTCGAAGTAGTGTTTGATGGGGCGCATTTCGGTGACCAGGTCGGCGAGGTCAGCGAGGGGCAGCAGGCCGCGGCCGGTCAGTATGAGCTCTGTGGTGTCGGGTTTCATCGCGATCAGTTGCCCGTATAGATTTGAACCTTGCCGACTTCCAGTGATGCCATCTATGTCCTTTCGTGCCCGGCGTCGGTTTATCGCCGGCCGGGTTGGGTATTCTAGTTAGCATTATCAACCCCAGTAGATGGAGTTCAAGCAGATGGAGATGGATGACAACAAACGTAGACGGAATATGATTCTCTACGTGCTCATCGCCTTCGTCGTCTACCTCGTGCTCTCGACCGTTCTGTTCCCCAACATCGGTCACACGCAGCAGATTACGAAGACCGATTACTCGACGTTTGTCAAAGCGCTCGATAAGAAGAGCGTCGACAAGGTCGAGTACAACACGGACGATTACTCGATTTATTACACCAAGAAGGGCGAGGACGAGAACATCGCCTACAAGACGACCGGTGTGCCGAATGACGCGGGCTTTACCGATCGCGTGCTTGAGTCTGGCGCTTCGCTGGAGTCGGTCGTTCCCGATAAAAACTCGGGTTTGATGACCTACTACCTGCTCACACTCATTCTTCCCATGGCGATTTTCTTCCTCATCGGTTGGTGGCTCAACCGCCGCATGAAGAAGGCTATGGGCGATGACGGCCCGTCGATGAACTTTGGCGGCGGCGGTTTTGGCGGCGGACTGGGTAAGTCCGGCGCGCGCGTGATCGCCTCCAAGGACGTGGGCGTGACCTTTAAGGACGTCGCCGGTCAGGAAGAGGCCAAGGAGTCTCTCAAGGAGGTCGTCGACTTTCTGGAGAAGCCGCAGCGCTACGAGGAGATCGGCGCCAAGCTGCCGCGTGGTGCTCTCCTTGTTGGCCCTCCGGGTACCGGTAAGACCCTGCTTGCCAAGGCTGTTGCCGGCGAGGCCGGTGTTCCGTTCTTTAGCATTTCGGGCTCTGAGTTCGTTGAGATGTTTGTCGGTCGCGGCGCTGCTAAGGTTCGTGACCTGTTTAAGCAGGCCAAGGAAAAGGCACCGTGTATCGTCTTTATCGATGAGATCGATACCATCGGTAAGAAGCGCGATGGCGGCGGCTTTAGCGGCAACGACGAGCGCGAGCAGACGCTCAATCAGTTGCTGACCGAGATGGATGGCTTCGATAACCATAAGGGTATCGTTGTCCTTGCCGCAACCAACCGCCCCGACAGTCTCGATCCCGCTCTACTGCGCCCCGGTCGTTTTGACCGCCGCATCCCCGTCGAGCTGCCCGACCTGACCGGCCGCAAGAACATCCTCGAGCTGCATGCCAAGAGCGTGAAGACCGAGCCGCCGATCGACCTGACCGCGATTGCCCGCGCCACGCCCGGTGCCTCGGGCGCCGACCTGGCCAATATCATCAACGAGGGCGCCCTGCGCGCCGTTCGCGAGGGTCGCAAGCGTGCAACCCAGGACGACTTCGAGGAGTCGGTGGAGGTCGTCATTGCCGGCCAACAGCGTAAGTCCACGGTGCTGTCCGACCACGAGAAGCAGGTCGTTTCTTATCACGAGATCGGCCATGCCATCGTTGCCGCTCGCCAGAAGGGCTCTGCGCCGGTCACGAAGATCACCATCGTGCCGCGCACGAGCGGTGCTCTTGGTTATACCATGCAGGTCGAGGAGGACGAGCGCTTCCTGACGACGCGCCAAGAGGTCTTGGACAAGCTCGCTGTCTATTGCGGTGGCCGCGCAGCCGAGGAGCTCATCTTTGGAGAGATGACGACCGGCGCCGCCAACGACATCGAGCAGGCCACCAAGCTCGCCCGTAATATGGTGACGCGCTTTGGTATGTCCGACGAGTTTGGCATGATGGCGCTCGGTACCGTGCAGAACGCGTATCTCAATCAGGACACGTCGCTCACCTGCGCCCCCGGTACGGCCGAGCGCGTGGACGCGATTGTTGCCAAGCTGATCGAGGATGCGCACGACCGCGCTTTGCAGATTCTGAAGGAGAACAAGTTTAAGCTCCACGAGCTGGCTCGTTATCTGTATAAGAAGGAGACCATCACGGGCGAGGAGTTCATGAACCTCCTCACGCGCGAGAATCCGCTGATGCCCAAGCAGCAGTAAAGCCGCGGCCGAGCCAGTAAACGCCGACGCCCCATTTGAGCAGCTTTCTCAAATGGGGCGTTTTGCTTGAGAGGGATGGAAATGAAGATCGTGGTGAGCGCCTGCTTGATGGGCGAGAGCTGCAAGTATAACGGGCTCGACAACTATCATCGCGAGTTGGTCGAGGCCTGCGAGCATACGGGGACCGAGGTCCTCTTGGTGTGCCCTGAGGTCTTTGGCGGCCTGCCCACGCCGCGCAGGCCGTCCGAGATTGTGAACGGCGAGGTCCGTACCTGCGAGGGTGCCTCGGTCGATCGCGAGTTTCGCCTGGGCGCTCAACGTGCGCTCGATATGTGCGAGCAGGCGGGCGGCCCGTCCGAGATTGCTGCGTGCGTCTTGCAGGACCGCAGTCCCTCGTGCGGCGCGGGTCGCATCTACGACGGTACCTTTAGCGGTACGCTCACCGCGGGCAACGGCGTCTTCGTTGATCTGTTGCTGCGTCACGGCTATCGCGTTATACCAGCTAGCGAGTTCGACCCCAGCATGCTGGAGCAATAAAAAACCACCACAAGGGCACTGCTCCCTTGTGGTGGTTTTGGGCTAGGCCTAGAGCGTGTGGCCGTAGGCGTTGGCGGCCTTGATGGCGGCGGCGAACTTTTCGTCGGTGAAGGGCTCCGGGTTGCCTTGCTTCCACTCGTTGGTGGCGTGTGCGTATTCGCACAGGGCAGGGATGTCGGCCTCGGAAAGTCCGACCTGCTCAAGCGTTACGGGCAGGCCCATCTGCTTGTTAAAGGCGGCGTAGCGTTCAAGGCTCTCGGTATCGCCCGTATAGGCAAACAGCACGAGCACGCCCAGGCTCACGACCTCACCGTGCAGATAGGTTCCCTCGCGCGGAATGCTGCACGTCGCATTGTAGAACGCGTGCGCCACGCTCGAGTTGTAGTAGTAATCGTTTTGGTTGGTCAGGTTCGAGACATAGCCCGTGTTGACCACGATGTCGAGCGCGATCTGCTTGACGGCCTCGCTCGACAGATTCCGGCGCACGTCCTCAAGACCCTGGACGCCGTAAGTAAACAGCGGCTCGGAGCAGGTGTGGGCGAGTGCCAGGCCAAGACCGGCGGTATGCTCCAAATTACCGGCGCTCGTGGCGTATTCGACCTCGGGCTGCTTGGACAGGGCATCGCCCACGCCGGCCCAGAAGTACTCCGCCGGAGCTTCGGCGATAATCTTGGGGTTGATGAAGATATGCGCAGGTCGGTTGGGGTACGAATATCCCTCGAGCGAGCCGTCGTCGTTGTACACGACGGCAATGGCGGTCGCGGCCGAGCAGTTGGAACAGATCGTCGGGACGGTGAAGACGATCTTCTTGAGCTCGATGGCTGCCGTCTTGACGGTGTCGAGTGCCTTGCCGCCGCCACAGGCGATGAGAACGTCAGCTTCCTGGCAGGCAGGGGAGTTTATGACCTTGGCGATATTGGCGCGCGTGCTGTTGGTGCCGTAGACGCGCGTCTCCAGAATCTCGACGTCGGTGCCTGCCAGCGCAGCCTCGATGCCCGGCAGCGCCGCAGCCAGGGCTCGCTTGCCGCCGATGATGGCGACCTTGGTCGCTCCGTACTCTGCCAGCGCGGCGGGCAACTCGGTAAAACAATCCTCGCCAACGGTGTAGTCGCTCATTCCAATCGTGCGCATAGCAACCTTCTTTCGTTCGATAAAGTGCTTTCAGGTATTTTGCTCCAAGAGAAGGTCCACAGCCGCGAGAAATTTCGAACGTATAAAACCAGTGTTGAGGGTTTTTCGCCGGCGCTGAACGTGCTAGCATACTCCGCATAAGCGTTGATGGGGACGAGTAGTCGGCCGTCCGCATGCTACAGAGAGCGGGGAGCGCTGAGAACCCGTGCATGCGACCGATGAAAATCACCCCGGAGCTGCGGTCCCAACGGACGTGCCGCGCAGGTTCGTCTTAGTAGACATCGCCGAGATGGTCGTCGATACAGACCAGCCGAGTAACGGATGCGAGCGCGCGGCGACGCGAGCGAGGGCATCTAAGCTGGGTGGTTAAGCGAAGAGCTTTTACGGACAGACTGTCCGTTTTGTGGCGCTTCGTCCCAGCTTGTAGGGACGGGCGCTTTTTTGGTGCCCAGAGGGCGTGCGCGCCCATGACAAGAAAGGGGTACCGTGGCAAACGAGTACAAGCAGACGATGAATCTGCCCAAAACCGGATTTCCCATGCGTGCCGGTCTTTCCAAGTCCGAGCCAAAGCGACTCAAGGACTGGCAGGACAACAAGGTCTACGAGCAAGTTCTAAAGAAGAACGAGGGTCACAAGAAGTTCGTGCTGCACGACGGCCCTCCGTACGCCAACGGCCCTATCCACATCGGCCACGCCATGAACAAGATCTCCAAGGACATGATCAACCGTTACTGGATGATGCAGGGCTATGAGGTTCCCTATGTTCCCGGTTGGGACTGCCACGGTCAGCCGATCGAACATAAGGTCGAGGAGAAGCTCGGCACCGAGAAGTTCAACCAGACCTCCACGGCTAAGATCCGCGAGCTTTGCAACAAGTTCGCTGTCGAGAACATCGAGCTCCAGAAGGCTGGCTTCCGTCGCCTTGGCGTGCTTGGCGACTGGGACAACCCGTATCTGACGCTCTATCACCAGCATGACGCCGCCGACATTGAGGTCTTCAAGGCCATGTTCGACAAGGGCATGATCTATCGCGGTCATAAGCCCGTCCACTGGTGCAAGCACTGCCACACCGCACTCGCCGAGGCCGAGATTGAGTACTCCGACGAGACGAGCCCGTCCATTTTCGTGCGCTTCGAGATGACCTCCAAGCCCGCCGGCCTCGAGAACTTCGACGGCCCGGTTGACTTCATCATCTGGACGACCACGCCGTGGACCATCCCCTCCGACCAGGCAGTTTCCCTCAAGCCCGGCGCCGCCTACGTCGCCGTTGAGCACGACGGCCGCGCCGAGGTCATGCTCGAGGACCTGGCTCCCAAGTGCTGCGAGGAGTTTGGCTGGGAGTACACCCCGGTCATGGTCGACGGTAAGCCCTACGTGGTTCCCGCCGAGACCTTCCATCATATCCACTACAAGCAGCCGATCTTTGACGGTGTCGAGGGCGTGGCGCTGCTGGCCGATTACGTCGGTGTCGATGACGGTACCGGTATCGTCCACAACTCGCCCGGCCACGGCGTCGACGACTACTTTGCCTGCCTCAAGGAGGGCATCACCGACATCTGCATGCCGGTCGATGACGACGGCAAGTTCTACACCGGCGAGGAGTTTGGTACCGGTGGCCCCTTCAGCGGAATGGATACCGACGAGGCCAACCCGCACATCATCGAGTTCCTGCGCGAGCGCGGTACCCTGGTCCTCGAGAAAAAGATCACGCACAGCTATCCGCACTGCTGGCGCTGCAAGCACCCGGTGCTCTTCCGTGCTACCGACCAGTGGTTTGTCTCGATGGACAAGACCGGCTTGCGCGAGCAGGCTGGCAAGGAGGTCCGCGAGAACGTCAAGTGGTATCCGGCCCACGCGGCCAACCGCATCGGCGCCATGGTCGAGCAGCGTCCCGACTGGTGCATCAGCCGTCAGCGCAACTGGGGCGTGCCTATCCCGAGCTACACCTGCGCCGACTGCGGCGAGAAGGTCATGAACGACGCCACGCTCGACGCTGTCATCAAGCTCTTCCACGAGAAGGGCTCCGACGCCTGGTTCACCGATGCTCCCGAGAGCTACCTGGGCGAGGCCTGCGTCTGCCCCAAGTGCAGCGGCCATCACCTCAAGGCTGATAAGGACATTCTCGACGTGTGGTGGGACTCCGGTGTGTCTTGGAAGGCCGTCTGCGAGTACCGCCCCGAGCTTGAGTACCCGGCGGATGTGTACCTCGAGGGCTCCGACCAGCATCGCGGTTGGTTCCAGAGCTCGCTGCTCACCTCGGTGGGTGCCAACGGCCATGCTCCGTACAAGGCGGTCGTCTCGCAGGGCTTCACGCTCGATGGCCAGGGCCGCAAGATGTCCAAGTCGCTCGGCAACGTCATCGACCCCAACAAGGTCTGCGACGAGATGGGCGCTGACATCATCCGTCTCTGGGTTGCCTCCGTCGACACCAGCTCCGACGTCTCCATCGACCATGAGATTCTCGCTCGTACGTCCGATGCCTACCGTCGTTTCCGCAACACGCTGCGCTTCCTGCTCTCCGAGCTCGAGGGTCAGTTTGAGCCCGAGACCGACGGCGTCGCCTTTGCCGACCTGCTGCCGCTCGACAAGCTCATGGTTGCCCGCCTGACTCAGGTCCAGGCCGAGGTCGACGACGCCTACGCCAGCTACGAGTTCCCGCGCGCCTACCGTGCGCTCTACGACTTCGTGGTTACCGAGCTCTCCAACGTGTACCTCGACGCCCTGAAGGACCGTCTGTACTGCGACAAGCCCGGCTCGCTCGAGCGCCGCAGCGCCCAGACCGTGCTGGCCGAGCTCTTCTCGATGCTCATGCGCGACCTGCAGCCGATCCTGTCCTACACGGTTGACGAGGCCATGGCATATGCGCCCGCTGGCTGCGTCGATCACCAGAAGTACGCCGCGCTGCTCGATTGGTACAAGTCGCCCATCACGGTCGACGAGGCCAATGAGTTCGAGGGCGTGCTCGAGGCTTCTCTTGAGCTCCGTAGCGCCGTGACCAAGGCCCTTGAGGATGCCCGTTCTGCCGGCACCTTCACCAAGAGCCAGCAGGTTCGCGTCAAGGCGGTCGTTCCCGCCGAGATGTACGCGCTGCTGACTGGTGACAAAGCGGTCGACCTGGCCGAGTTCTACATCGTCTCCGATGTTGAGCTGACCCAGGGCGAAGAGCTTTCCGTCTGCATTGATGCTGCCGAGGGCGAGTGCTGCGACCGTTGCTGGAACTACCGCACCACCGTTGGCGAGTACAACGGCCACGCTCATATCTGTAAGCGCTGCGCTGATGCGCTGTAGGTTACGGCGTTCGTAGAACGCCGTAACCTACCGACGCTGCAAACGCCCCTAAGCGGCAATCTGACGTTCAATCGTCGGTCGCGTACCAAAGTACGCTTCCCTCCTCTTTCACGTCACCTTGCTCGCTTAGGGATGTTTTCGCTGTTGGCGACGGTAATGCGGCGTTTCTATGGACCTAGTCGTTGGGGACGTTCTTAAACGACTAGTCAAACAAGAACGTCCCCAACGACTACCTGTGTCATATTCAAGCGGCATTCTGTTTTTCGGAATGTCGCTTTCGTTTTATGCTGATTATTTCGCTAGCGTTGGTGGATATGTCGTGCGCCCTGCGTGTGACAATATAAGATGGTTAAGTGCGTTAAACGGAATTCGATTGTTCTGAGGGTAGGGGATTTCTTTGGGTCGTGCTGGGGATATGACGCCGCCTTTGCGTTGGCGGTTGGGTGTTGCTGGTGGGGTGGCGCTGGTTGTGCTGCTTGTTGACCAGTTGACCAAGCTTGCGGGTCGTTCCGTGGGCGATGCACTGCATGTGACCGTCATCCCCGGCGTGATCGACTTCCTGTTTGTCCGCAATATCGGCGCTGCCTTTAGCATGGGCGAGGGGCATGGCATCGCGTTTGCCGTGCTGGCGCTGGCGGTCATTGTCGCTATTGCCGTGTACCTCGTTCGTGCACCCCAGCTCGCCCATCTTGAGGTTGTGGGCATGGCGATGGTTGCGGGCGGTGCTATCGGCAACGCTATCGATCGTTTGGCCTTTGGCTTCGTGACCGATTTTATTGCCACCACCTTCATCGACTTTCCCGTCTTCAATGTGGCCGATATCGGCATTACGGTCGGTGTTGTGCTGGCGCTTATCGGTTACATGTTCTTGAGTCCCGCCGCTCGCGAGGTCGATGCGACTGCTGAGCTCAATGCCCGTGATGAGGCCCGCGCTAAGCGCAAAGCCAAGCAGCGTGGGGAGCGTGCCCGCAAGATTCGCGAAAGGAATGAGCGTTAATGGCCGACATCCATATTCTTGTTGCCGACGATTGCTCTGGCCAGCGTCTCGACGCCTTTCTGGGTGCCAACGACGGCTGCCCCACGCGCTCTGCCTGCGCGCATCTGATCGAGGGCGGCGCCGTAATCGTGAACGGCGAGACCTGTCTGTCAAAAAAGTATGCTGTACGCGCCGGTGACCGCATCTCGGTCGACCTGCCCGAGCCGCACGATCCCACCGATGTGATTCCCGAGGCCATCCCGCTCGACATTCGCTATGAGGACGACTATCTCATTGTGCTCTCCAAGCAGCGCGGGCTGGTGTGCCATCCCGCCCACGGCCACGAGAGCGGCACGCTTGCGAACGCCTTGGTCTACCACTGCGGTATCGATCATCTTGGTACCGTGCAGGGTGAGGACCGCCCCGGCATCGTGCATCGACTGGATCGCGATACCTCGGGCCTTATGCTCGCGGCAAAAGACGACGACACCCAGCGCGCGCTTCAAAATCTCATTCGCACGCGTACGCTCGACCGCCGCTATATCACGCTTGTCCACGGGCACATCGCCATGGACGAGGGCACCATCAATACCGGTATCGCCCGTTCTACGCGCGACCGCGTCAAGATGGCGGTTTCGGACGACCCCTTTGCCCGTCAGGCCATTACGACTTTTAAAGTCCTCGAGCGCTTTGATTCCACGCGCTTTGACGATGGTTATACGCTCGTTGAGTGCCATCTGTTTACCGGTCGCACGCACCAGATTCGCGTGCATATGCGTCATATCAACCACGCCTGCGTGGGCGATCCACTCTACGGCAAGTGCGATGCGCGCGCCGACCAGGGCCTGACCAGGCAGTTCCTTCATTCCTGGCGCGTGGCGTTCGACCATCCCGTGACGGGGGAGCGCATTGAGTGCCGCGACGAGTTGCCGTGGGATCTCGCTGCGGTTCTCGACGATCTGGCTCCGCGCTCGCTCGGTCGCACGGCCGTTGGAGATGAAATCGTTCCGCAGCTCGGTCTTCTCGAAGCCTAGCCAGTATTAGGTGGTTTCTTGAACTCGGTAAGCCTGCGGTAAGATATACGATTGTTTACGTTACGCGTTGCTGGGAGCCTGCATGCTCGCCTTTTTACAAACCAACACACCCATCGTGATCTTCAACCAGATTGTCGTCACGCTGCTCACGGTCTGCTTTCTGTACCAGGTGGTCTTCTTTGTCATTGGCGCTCTTCGTGGCGAGGTTGCGCCTCCCAGGGCCAAAAATCTCCATCGCTATGCCTTTTTTATCGCGGCGCATAATGAGGAGGCCGTGATCGCCAACCTCGTTCGCTCCATCAAGGACCAGGATTATCCGTCCGAGCTCATCGAGGTTTTCGTGGTCGCCGATGCCTGCACCGACAACACGGCGCAGCTCGCGCGCGAGGCCGGTGCCATTGTTTACGAGCGCAATGACCTGGCCCGCAAGGGCAAGAGCTGGGTCATGGACTTTGGCTTCGACCGCATTCTCAACGAGTATCCTGACACGTTTGAGGGCTACTTTATCTTCGATGCCGATAACGTTATCTCCCGCGATTACGTTTCCAAGATGAATGATGCCTTTGACCAGGGCTTCCATGTGGTCACGAGCTATCGCAATTCCAAGAACTTCGGCAGCTCGTGGATCTCGGCTGCTAATGCCACGTGGTATCTACGCGAGGCGCGCTTCCTCAACAACGCGCGTAATATCTGCAAGACTTCTTGCGCTGTTTCGGGTTCGGGTTACCTTATCTCCGCCAGCGTTATCGAGGGCATGCACGGTTGGCAGTTCCACACGCTGACCGAGGACATTCAGTTCACTACGTTCTGCGCTATTCACGGTATTCGCATTGGCTATGCGCCGGCGGAGTTCTTTGACGAGCAACCCGTGACGTTCAAGGCATCCTGGAAGCAGCGTATGCGCTGGACCAAGGGCTTTTACCAGGTGTTCTTTACCTACGGTAAGCATCTGGTCAAGTCGACGTTCCGCTATCATCGCTTTGCCGCCTACGACATGTTCATGACGATCGCCCCGGGTATGCTGCTATCGCTGATCTCGATGCTCGCCAATGCGACGTTCCTGATCGTGGGTGGCCTTTCGCATGGTTTCTTGGCTACCGAAGTCGAGATGCAGGCGTGCGCCGCTTCGCTCATTATGACCTTCGCCATGATGTATCAGACCTTCTTTATCCTGGCGCTGCTCACGACTATCTTTGAGTACAAGCACATTCACTGCGCGCAAAAGTGGCGTCTGGTGACTAACCTGTTTACCTTCCCGATCTTTATGTTCAGCTATATCCCCATCACGGTGGCCGCGCTGTTCCTGAAGGTCGACTGGGTGCCGACGCAGCACGCCGTCAACGTTACCCTTGACGAGGTCATGCAAGGCGCCAAATAACCACCACCAAAACCACCGCAAAGGGGACAGGCACCTTTGTGGTGGTTTTTGCTTTTGCGATGCAGCTCGAGGAGGAGTCCGATGGTCTATATCCCGTTTTGGATTTGCATCTTTGCCGGCGTGGCTATTGATGCCCGAGAGCGACGGTTTCCCAATGGGCTTGCCGGCGCATGTGCCGTGACGGCGTTGGCGGGCGTTTGGCTCGACCTCGGTTTGAACACAGCGCTTGACCACGCCGGTCTTGCGGTCATCGTCTACCTTGCCCTTGTGCTCACTGAGTCGCTCTGGCGACGCCTTCGCCACGCCCCGGGCATCGGCATGGGGGATGCCAAGGCGCTCTTCGCGCTTTGCACGCTCGACCCTATGGGTGGCATCGTGGCATTTGCCGTCGCACTCCTGGCCCTGGCCCTCTCCTGTCTCTTCACAAAATCGCGCTCCCTGCCATTGCTCCCGTTTTTAGTGCCGATTTTTGCCATAATCGAGGTCGTGGGTTGCACATTTTAACCGATTGCGCATCCTTCTTAAGGAGCATGCCATGGCATCTAATCAAGAAACGGCCGTCATTAAGGCGCGCATGGACCGTATTCCCTCGGCGTTGTCGCCCGAACTTGTCGAGCGTATTGCCGCCGATCGTGCTTCGGGCTATGTCAACCCGTATCGTTGCAACGACGATCAGGTCATTCGTCGTATTGATCGCGCCGCCGACAAAGGCACGCTTATGCGTCCGGCGTTTATGCGCGATACCGAAAAGATACTTCATCTTCCGGCGTACACCCGTTATGCAGGCAAAACGCAGGTCTTTAGCTTCCGTAGCAATGACGATCTGTCACGCCGCGGTTTGCACGTGCAGCTCGTCTCCCGCATTGCGCGCGATATCGGTCGCGCCCTGGGGCTCAATTGCGATCTGATCGAGGCGATTGGCCTGGGTCACGACTTGGGACACACGCCTTTCGGCCATGCCGGCGAGCGCTTCCTCAACGATATCTATCATGAGCGTACGGGGCGTTATTTTTTCCATAACGTGCAGTCGGTCCGCGTGCTCGACGCGTTGTATGGCCGCAACGTGTCGCTCCAGACGCTCGACGGCGTGCTATGCCATAACGGCGAGTACGAGCAGCGTGTGTTTGAGCTCTCGGACATGGGCTCTTTTGACCAGTTTGACCAGACGGTTGAGGATTGCATTGCCACGGGCTATAGCGCAATTGAGCATCTGCGTCCCATGACGCTCGAGGGCTGCGTCGTTCGCATCTCGGATATTCTTGCCTACGTTGGTCGTGACCGTCAGGATGCGATCGCGGCGGGCCTGCTTTCGCCCGACGTTTTTGATGATGGCCGGGGCGGTGCCTACAACAGTTGGATCCTCACGCATGCCTCCATCGATATCGTTGAGCACAGCTATGGTAAGCCGCGCATCGAGATGAGCGAGGACCTGTTTGAGGAAATTCGCCGAGCCAAGCGCGAGAACTACGAGAAGATCTATAGCAAGGGCGGTATCGAAGGCGATTCCGAGGCGGAGCTGCGCGAGGCGTTCGTAAAGCTCTACGACCGTTGCCTGCGGGATCTAAACAGTGGCGACGAGTCCTCTTACATCTTTAAGCACCATATTTCGCGCATTGAGCAGCAGCTTTCCTACTACGATCGCACCTATGCCTGGCAGGACGACAAGGATCAAGCCGTGGTGGATTATATCGCGAGCATGACGGACGGCTATTTCTGCGAGCTGACGAGCAAGTTATTCCCTGGCCTGGAGTTTCCGCACCGTACCTATATTAACGAACGGTAGTTCGTATTAATTCGGTATACTGTTAGTGGAAAACGTTTTTGATTGATGCACGGGATGGCTATGGACGACCTTTTTTCTGCCTCGACGCGCGAGCGTTCCTTTAAAAATGCGCCGCTCGCGGTGCGCATGCGACCCAATTCGCTCGACGAGTACGTGGGCCAGCAAAAGGCCGTCGGTAAGGGTTCATGGCTGCGTGCCGCAATCGAGCACGACGTGCTTTCGAGCGTGATTCTGTGCGGGCCTGCCGGTACGGGCAAGACGACGCTGGCCCACATTATCGCCAACCATACCAAGAGCGAGTTTGTCGAGGTCAGCGCCGTCACGGGTAACGTGAAGGACCTGCGTCGCGTGATTGATGAGGCCAAGACGCGCCTGAATACGTACGATCGCCGCACCATTCTATTCATCGATGAGATTCACCGCTTCTCTAAGTCGCAGCAGGATGCCCTGCTGAATGCAGTTGAGAACCGTACCGTCATTATGATTGGCGCTACGACAGAGAACCCGTACTTTGAGGTCAACTCGGCACTGTTGTCGCGCGGGCGCGTGGTGGAGCTTGAACATCTGAAGGATGAGGATATCGCCACGCTTATTGAGCGTGCGCTCGAGGCACCACAGGGCTTGAACGGAAAGTTCTCGGCCGATGAGGATACGGTCAAGACCATTTGCACGCTGGCAGCGGGTGACGCTCGCTCGGCGCTCACGACGCTCGAGCTTGCGAGCGAGATTGCCGTCACGCGTCCCGATACCGAGGGAACGCCAGCGCCTGCGGCTGGGGAGCGCCATCCCATCACCGTGGATGACGTGAAGATTGCCAACCCGCGTCGCGGCTTTACGTATGACAAAAACGGCGACATGCACTACGACATCATCAGTGCGTTCATCAAGTCCATGCGCGGTAGTGACCCCGATGCCACGATCTATTGGCTCGCGCGCATGATCGATGCTGGGGAGGATCCTAAGTTTATCGCTCGCCGCATTATGATTCACGCTTCTGAGGATGTTGGCAACGCCGACCCGCAGGCGCTTTTGGTGGCGCATGCCGCGTTTAAGTCTGCCGAGGTCATTGGCTATCCCGAGTGCCGCATTAACCTGGCTCAGGCTGCACTCTATGTGTGCTTGGCGCCAAAATCCAACGCGTGTGAGGCTTCGATCGATGCGGCACTGGCCGATATCCATTCTAGTGGGCTTCGCGAGGTGCCGAGTTATCTGCGCGATCGCCATCGCCCGGGCAGCGATGAATACGGTGTGTATAAGTATCCACATGATTATCCCGAAGGCTGGGTCGATCAGCGCTATTTGCCCGAAGGCTTGGAACGCGGTGCATTTTGGCAGCCTGCCGGGCGCGGCTGGGAAGAGTGGCGCGTAGAGCAAAGCGAACGCGACCGCAGCGGGAATGCACCGAGGTAGCTGCTGATAATTTTGTCCCACGTTGCTGCTCTTGGCATGTTCGGTCCCCTTTGGGGTACCATGAAAAGCGTCTGTATTTCGATTCTTCCGGGAGGCTTGTATGAGTCCCATTCAAATCGCCCTGCTGCTGCTCGCCGTTGCCGGCGTGTGGGCCATCGCTGAGCTCGCGCTTACCCTGCGCAAGACCCGCAATGTTGTCGACTCGCTCGATAAGACCGTGAACGACCTCAACAACACCATCGCCGAGGCTCAGCCTGTGGTGGCAAAGCTCGATGGCGCTGTCGATGAGCTTACGCCGGCGCTTGCCCAGATGGAGCCGCTGCTTAAGTCGAGCAAGACGGCAGTTGATGCCCTTACCTCCAATCTCGTAGAGGTCGAAGCCGTGGTTCGCGACATTTCCGAGGTTACGGGCAGCATGGCCGAGGCCAGCAATGCTGTGTCGAGCGTGACCGACTCTGCCGCCGGTGCTGTGCAGAAGCTCTTCAATAAGGTGAAGGCTCCTGCAGCCGACGCCGATCGCAAGCTCGCCGCTGCCGCTGCGGAGGCCGAGCAGCCTACCGAGCGCGTCCTAATTGGCGAGGACGAGGCCGCCGCGGGCGACGATGATTGTCAGAAGTCTGTATCCAAGCCGGCTCAGTATTACACCTATACGCCCGCCGAGACCTCTGAGGAGTCCTGCGATGAGTAGCGAAGCAACCTGCCCCATCACGCTGACCGTTGCCGGCGACCCGCGTCTCGCTCGCCTTGTGCGCATGACGGCAGCCAACGTTGGCGCCCTGTGTTCCATGTCTGTCGATCGCATCGAGGACATCCGCATGGCTGCCGAGGAAGCCTTTATCTTTGGCTGCACGGCTGTTGATTCCGACGACATCTCAATCAAATTCGATGTCGATGAATCTCACGTTGGCATGACCTTTACCTTTGGCGATCAGGCCACCGTCGACGAGGATGACCAGGCTGCTGTTTATGCCGAGCTTATTTTGGCGAGCGTGTGCGACTCCTACGAAAAGACTGCGGCGCCCCTGACGCTTTCCCTCGACCTCAAGGCGGATATTTAATATGACCGAACGTTCCCGGAGCGGCAAGACCGCTTGGGACAAGGAGAAAACCCGCGAGCTGTTTCGTCGCTACAAGGAGACCGGTGATCCGGACGCCCGCGAACAGCTCGTCATGTCCCATATGAACCTGGTAAGGTTTCTTGCCAACAAATTTAAGAATCGCGGCGAGCCGCTCGACGACCTCATGCAGGTCGGCTATCTGGGTTTGCTCAAGGCTATCGACCGCTTTGACCCCGAGCGCGGACTCGAGTTCACGACGTTTGCGACACCCACTATCCTGGGCGAGATCAAACGCCATTTCCGCGACAAGGGCTGGAGCGTGCGCGTACCGCGTCGTCTGCAGGAGCTCTCGGCCAAGGTCAACCAGGCTACTGACAAACTTACCAACGAGCTGCAGCGTTCGCCCAAGGTTGAGGAGATCGCTGAGTATCTAGATGTGACTGTCGATGAGGTCCTCGAGGCTATGGAATCGTCTTCGGCCTATACCTCGGTGCCCATCGAGGCTCCTGGTGCGTCCGATTCCGACGATGCGCCCTCGATTCTCGACCGTTACGCCGACGATGACAACGAGCTCGACTTTACCGATGACCGCCTGGTGATCGAGGAAGCCATCCGCGATTTCTCGCCGCGCGAGCGCGAGGTGATCGAGCTGCGCTTTGTAAAGGGCATGACCCAGATCGAGATCGCCAAGAAGCTGGGTATTTCTCAGGTGCAGGTTTCGCGCCTGCTGCGCCGCACGCTTAAGAAGATTCAGGACAAGATCGACCCCGACGGAGTGATGATTCGTTCATGAGTGAGCGCCCCCAACAAACCGATCGCGTGCTGCGCGACACCCGCATTCTGACGCTTCGCATTTGGGCTGTTGTCGGCTGCATTGTCATCGCCGCTGTCATCTTTAACCTTATGGGCATCCTGGCGCCGGTTATCGAGTTTCTCGCTGTTGGTTCCATCATTGCCTTTGTGATGTCCCCGATCACCAACTGGCTCGAGCACCATGGCGTGAATCGCGGCATCGGTTCGCTTATCGCGCTTATTGTTGTTGTTGCCGTGCTCGTCGGTGTCGTTTGCATCTTGTCGCCGATTCTCTTTGGTCAGATCATGGAAGTCCTGAGCCGCCTGCCCGAGCAGCTTCGTGTTGCGGGTGGCGACCTCAACGAGATGATCTCGAATGCCAAGACGCTTAACAACACGCCGCTCAAGGAGTATTTGGACGATAATCTTTCGTCGCTGGTCACCGTGGCATCGAAGTATGTGTCTCAGATCGCTGCCGAGCTTGGCCGCGGTGTGTTCCCGCTCATCACCAATACGGCCTCGCAGTTGTTCGTGATCTTCCTTGGTCTGGTGCTTGCGTACTGGATGGCCTGCGACTACCCTCGCATGCACCACGAGATTTGCACCATCATCGGTCAGGAGAAGGAGACCTCGTACCGCTTTATGGTCGCCATCCTTTCTCGCTCTGTCGGCGGCTACATGCGCGGTATGGTCGTGACGTCTATCTGCGGTGGTTTCCTCGCCTTTATCGGTTTTATGATCATCGGGCATCCGTATGCGGCGCTCATGGCTATCTTTACCGGCATCATGCATTTGGTTCCGGTCGTCGGTCCCTGGGTGAGCGCAGCAATCGCCACAGTGCTCGGTTTCATGTTCAGCCCTATGTTGGCGTTATGGACGCTCATCGTGACGATGGTCGCGCAAAACGTCACCGATAATGTGATTTCGCCTAAGGTCATGCAGAGCTCGGTGCAGGTGCATCCCATCATGAGCCTCACGGCGCTCGTTATTGGCTCAGCACTCATGGGCCCCATCGGCATGATTATTGCCATCCCGCTTTGTGCGGCCCTCAAGGGTATCTTCGTGTACTACTTCGAGAATGAGACCGGCCGACAGCTTGTGGCCTATGACGGCGCCGTGTTTAAGGGCACGCCGTACCGCGATGCCGATGGCAACCCGGTCGCCGCCTACGACGCGCTCGGCGACGACACCTTCATCTACGAGTCCGAGCTCATCGGCAACGAGACTGCGCCCGAGGCCAAGGCCATGCCCAAGCCCGAGCTCGATAATCCCTGGATTAAGCTCTCTGGTCTGCAGCCCGATGCCACGGGCTTCTTCAAGAACCCCTTTGCCAAGGACGATGACTCCAACTCGGACGACGATACCAAAACCGGCATCGACGGCTCCATGGACGATGATGACAACTAGCGGGGTAATTCGGATTAATATTCATACGCGCTAACATGCAATTTCGCTGAAGGGCCGGCATTGTGCCGGCCCTCTTTTTTGCATGGGCGCGGCGGGATGGTAATATCGTTACGTTTGAACTGTTTCGATGTGAAACCGAGGAGATTCCCTCTATGAGTGCTGACTACCCGTCAATGACTACGGCCGAGATCCGCTCCAAGTTCCTCAACTTCTTTGAGGAGCGCGGTCTTAAGCTCTATCCTTCTTCGTCTCTTGTTCCTGACGATCCTTCGCTGCTGCTTGCCAACGCTGGCATGAACCAGTTTAAGGAGTACTACCAGGGCAAGAAGACCATGAAGGAGATCGGCGCGATTTCCTGCCAGAAGTGCGTCCGCACCAACGACATCGATTGCATCGGCGAGGACGGCCGTCACCTGTCGTTCTTCGAGATGCTCGGCGACTTCTCTTTTGGCGGCGTCTCCAAGGAGCAGGCTTGCGCTTGGGCCTTTGAGCTCATCACCAAGGAGTTCAAGCTGCCGCTCGACCGCCTGTACTTCACCGTCTTTACCGAGGACGACGAGACCCACGATGTGTGGCGCTCCCTGGGCGTTGCCGAGGATCACATTTCTCGCCTGGGCGAGGACGACAACTTCTGGGCCGCTGGCCCCACCGGGCCCTGCGGTCCGTGCTCCGAGATTTACTTTGATATGGGCGAGGAGGTCGGCTGCGGCGGCCCCGACTGCAAGCCTGGCTGCGACTGCGACCGCTTCCTGGAGTTCTGGAACCTCGTCTTTACCCAGTACGACCGCCAGGAGGACGGCTCCATGCCGGAGCTGCCGCACCGCAACCTCGATACGGGTATGGGCCTGGAGCGCATGGCCGCCATTATGCAGCACAAGACCGCCAATTACGACGGCGATCTGATGCAGCATCTCATCAAGCTGGGTGAGGAGGTCAGCGGCAAGACCTATGACGCCGACGATTACTCCGGCGCCAGCCGCTCCCTGCGTATCATCGCCGACCACTCCCGTGCCGTCGACTTTATGATCTCGGACGGCATCCTTCCCGGTAACGAGGGTCGCGAGTACGTCCTTCGCCGCCTACTCCGTCGTGCCGTGTTCCACGGTCGCCTGCTGGGCATCGAGGGCGCCTTCCTGACCAAGTTCATTGACGAGGTTAACGCTCAGATGGGCGAGGCCTATCCCGAGCTGCTCAAGAATGTTGCGCTCGTCAAGGGTATCGTCGCCTCCGAGGAGGAGCGCTTCTCCACGACGCTCGACAACGGCCGTGTTTACCTGGACGAGGCCCTGGCAGCGCTTGTCGAGGGCACCGTGCTTCCGGGTGACGTTGCCTTTAAGCTGCACGACACCTTTGGTTTCCCCATTGACCTGACTGTCGAGATCGCCGGCGCTGCTGGCCACGACGTCGACATGGACGGCTTCACCGCCTGCATGGAGGACCAGAAGGCCCGCGCTCGTGCCAACGCCAAGGGCGATGCCTGGGGCAGCTTTAACGACGTGTGGGTCGAGCTTTCCGACAAGGTCGCCGCGACTGAGTTCGACGGTTATGACAACGATGTGATCGAGGGCGCCAAGGTTGTCGCCATCGTGCGCAACGGTGAGTCCGTCGAGTCCGCCGCCGCGGGCGAGGACGTCGAGGTCGTGCTCGACCGCACCCCGTTCTATGCCGAGATGGGTGGCCAGCAGGGCGATGCCGGCGAGCTTTCCGCCGAGGGCGTTTCGCTGACCGTTTCCGATACCAAGAACCACAACGGCCTGTATGCTCACGTCGCCCACGTTGCCGAGGGCACGCTGGTCGTCGGTGCTACCGTGACCGCCGCGCTCGACGCCGAGCGCCGTGGCTTCCTGCGCCGCAACCACACCGCCACGCACCTGCTCGATGCCGCCCTTAAGCAGGTCCTGGGCGAGCACGTCTCCCAGGCCGGCTCGCTGGTGACGCCCGAGCACCTGCGCTTTGACTTTACGCACTTCGAGGCCCTGTCCTCCGAGCAGCTCAAGGCTGTCGAGGACCTGGTCAACCAGCAGATCTTCGCTTTCAAGCCGGTCGTGACCCGTGTCATGGACATCGACGAGGCTAAGGCTGCCGGCGCTGTCGCTCTGTTTGGAGAGAAGTACGGCGATGTTGTCCGCGTCGTCTCCGTGGGCGCCGAGGACCAGCCGTTCTCCCGCGAGCTCTGTGGTGGCACTCATGCCGCCAATACCGCCGAGATTGGCCTGTTCAAGATCATTTCCGAGTCCTCCACGGGCTCCAATGTCCGCCGTATCGAGGCCGTGACCTCTAAGGGTGCCCTCGACTACATGGCCGACCGCCTGGCGCTCGTTGACGCCGCCGCCGCTGCGCTCAAGTGCCGCGTCGACGAGGTTCCCGCCCGCGTGGAGAACCTGCAGGCCGAGCTGCGTGAGACGTCCAACAAGCTCAAGAAGGCGCTCACTGGTGGCTCCTCCGATGCGATCTCCAGCGCCATCGAGGGTGCTGTCGAGCTGAATGGCTACAAGCTTGTTGTTGCTGAGCTTCAGGGTCTCGAGGCCGCTGACCTGCGCAACGTTTGGGATACCGTGCACCAGAAGGTCGCCGGCCCTGTCGCTTGTGTCGTCGCCAGCGTGACTGAGAAGGGCACTCCGGCCCTGCTCGCTGCCGGCTCCGATGACGCCGTCAAGGCCGGTTTCCACGCCGGTAACGTGATCAAGCAGATCGCGGGTCTGGTCGACGGTCGCGGTGGCGGTCGTCCCAACATGGCCCAGGCCGGTGGCAAGAATGCTGCCGGCATCGCCGATGCCCTCGCGGCCGCTAAGACCGCGCTCGGCGCCTAAGAATCTAAGAAGTCGCTGTGGTTGCGCTCGCGCTGGACATAGGGGAGACCAGGATTGGCATCGCCGTCTCGAGCCGTGATGGCAAGATGGCGATGCCTGTCAAGGTGCTTCCGGCTGCCGAGGTCACCGGTATGGCCAAGACGTTCCGCTACCTGGTTGAGGACTATGAGCCCGACATCCTGGTAAGCGGACGTCCCCTGACCATGGCCGGTGAGCCCGGCCCTCAGGCCGTGCGCGTTGCCGCTGTGGCGCAAAAGATTGCCGACGAGCTCGATCTTCCGTTGGAGTTTGAGGACGAGCGTCTGTCCTCGCAAGAGGCCAAGCGTATCCTGCGCGAGCAGGGTCTCAACGAAAAGCAGATGAGGGGCAAGATCGACATGATTGCCGCCAGCCTGTTTTTGCAGACGTGGCTCGATCGTAAAAACGAGGAGGTTTCGCATGCCTAGTGCTTCCGATCCGCGCCAGCCGAATCGTACACAGCAGCCGGCGTCGCGCCCTGCCCAGCCTGGCCAGCGTCCGGCACAGCCGACGCAGCGCGCAGCTCAGCCTGCCGCGCGCCCGGCGCAGTCCTTCTCTCGTTCGGCCCAACCTGTTCAACGGACGGGTCAGCAGCCTTCTGCTCGTTCGGTTCAGCATTCGGCTTCTCACGCGGTTCAGCAGCCCACTGCTCGTACGGCCCAGCCTGCAGGCGGCACCCGCTTTAAGCAGCAGGCACCTACCCAGCGAACGCAGGCCCCCCAATCGCATTCGCATCACGCTCGTGGTTCGCATGGTGTTGCTCCGGCGACCCGCTCGAGCTACAACACGCATGCTCGTCGCGGTGCTCAAAAGAAAAGCTCCCCGGTGCCTATGATTATCGGTGGCGTTGTTGCCGTGCTTGCGCTTGTCGCGATCGTTTTCTTTGTCGTGCCAGCCGTCAAGGGCTTCTTTGGCGGTGAGGGTGCGAAAGTCGTTGCAGGCCAGCAGGTTACTATCACGATTCCCGATGGTGCCTCGGGTGACAGCATCGCTTCGATTCTCTCCGAGAACCATATCGTAGAAAATCCCAAGGATTACTATGCGGCGGTGAAAAAGCTCAACGCCGATATGTCGCTCAAGCCTGGTGATTATTCGTTCACCACACTCATGGATGCGACCAAGGTTGTTCAGCAGCTCATGGAAGGCCCCAACGCGGGCTCCAATACGCTGACTATCCCTGAGGGCCTGACGGTCGATCAAGTCGCCGACCGTGTGGCCCAGGCCTACGACAGCATCTCTAAGGAAGACTTCCTCAACCAGGCCAAGGCCTCCAACTACGTGGACGACTATAGCTTCCTTAAGGGCGCCGCCAACGATTCGCTCGAGGGTTTCTTGTTCCCCAAGACCTATTCGCTGGGCGATTCGCCGACGGCCGATGACGTGATTCGCGCTATGCTCGATCAGTTTAAGACCGAGTACAAGTCGCTTGACTTTGCGAGCTGCGAAGCCAAGATCAAGGAACGCTACGGTGTGGAGATGTCCGACTACGACATCGTCAACTTGGCCTCTATCGTTGAGCGCGAGGGCCTCAACGCCGATCAACGTGCGCATGTGGCCTCGGTTTTCTACAACCGCCTTGCCGGCAAGCTCGACGGTCTGCGCTATCTCAATAGCGATGCGACTATGATGTATGTCACCGGTGGCGAGGTTACCGCCGACGACCTGCAGAGCGATAGTCCGTATAACACCTATAAGCATGAGGGTCTGCCACCCACGCCCATCTGCTCTCCGTCGCTCGAGGCACTCAAGGCCACGCTTGAGCCGACCGACTCCGATGACCTGTATTTCTACATTACGCAGGACGAGGAGTACTTCTCGCAAACCTACGAAGAGCATCAACAGTCTTGGAATTAGCATGAGGATTTTTAGCCCCAAACGTTACGTTGCCTCGGTCGATCGCATCGACCTTGATACCCTGTGGGCCGACGGCAAACGCGCCATTCTGCTCGATCGCGATAACACCCTGGTGCCGCGCGACACCGAGCAGGTTCCCGCCGCGGTTTCCGCTTGGCTCGATACCGCCCGCGCCAAAGGCTTTAAGCTGTGCATGGTGTCCAACAACTGGCATCGCGACCAGGTCATGGCATCAGCACGCGAGCTGGGACTCGAGGCCATCAGCCACGCCATGAAGCCGGCACCGTTTGCCCTCAAGGCGGGTCTTAAGCGCCTCGGCGCCACGGCCGACGAGGCGGTGCTGATCGGTGATCAGCTCTACACGGACGTGTGGAGCGGCAACTTCGCCGGCGTCGATACCATCCTGGTAAAGCCGCAGGCCACGCAGGACCTGTGGTATACGCAGATCTTCCGTATCTTTGAGCGCCGGGCCCTGCGCGACCTTCCCTGCGAGGAATAGGTCTCGTCATGTCCCAGCACACCAAACACGGCTGCGACCATATCTTCTTTATCGGCTTTTTGGGCGCGGGCAAATCGACGCTCGCGCGCAACGTCGGCACTATGTTCAAGCGGCGTTTTATCGATACCGACCGCCTAGTCGTCCGCCGTTGCGGCAAGTCGGTAACCGAGATTTTTGAGACCGAGGGTGAGGATCGTTTTCGCGAGCTCGAGACCTCGGCGCTCCGTTCGCTCCAAAGCGAGCGCAGTCTGTTGGTTTCGTGCGGTGGCGGTATCGTCGAGACGCCGGTGAATATTGAGCTGATGCACGAAATGGGTACGTGCGTGTACCTCGAGGGCGACTTTGAGGATTCGATTCGCCAGATTCGTCGGTCCGACACGCGCCCCGATTTCCGCTCGCCCGAGCATGCCGCGCGCTTGTTTGAGCATCGCCGTCCGCTGTATCGCCAGGCCGCCGATATTACCCTTGATATTCGCAACAAGTCCTTCGAGGACGTTTCCTACCTTTGTGCCGAGATGCTTTTGGAGCGTGGACTGCTATGATTCGCCGCCAACTGATCAATTTCCAAAACCGCAGCGTCGATGTCCGTGTCGGATTGGGCGCGTTCGATGAGCTGTCGCGTATGTTTGCCTCGGCTGTGGGCAAGCCTAAGCGCGCGATGGTGGTTTGGAACTCCGCCTCGTCAGAACGTTTTGATGAGGTCGTCGAGCATGCGCTGGTCGACGCCGGTTTTGCCGTGTCACAGCTCTTCCTCGAGGTTTCGCCTGCTGGTGCCACGCTTGCTGATGCCGATGCGATCTTTGGCGCCTTGTCTGCCAACGGCATTACCTGTGACGATCTGGTTGTCGCCGTTGGCGATGCCGCAACCTGCTCGGTTGTTAGCTGGTGTGCCAATCAGTGGTGCGGCCGCACCGAGTGCGCGTTGCTGCCGACGACGTTCGACGCCATGCTCACGGTCGCGACGACCATGAAGCCGCTCGTCGCCTCGTCGTCGAATGCGCTTCCCGCTATCGCGTTCCGTCCTGAGCCGGGCTTGGTCGTGTGTGACCTCGACCTTGTTCGTGAGGCGGACCCCGAGGACCTCAAGCTCGGCTTTGTGGTGCTTGTTGGCACCATGCTTTCGAGCAGTAAGTCCCGCTGGAATCAGTTTACTGAGACCGTCCCCGAGATTCTCGCGGGCGAGGAGGTCGCGCTCGTCAATGCCGTTCAATGGTCTCAGACTGCCCGTAAGGACGTACTGATGGCCACGAACCCGAGCGCTCGCCATGCGCTCGATTTTGGCAAGACGGGGGAGCGTACCCTGCGCGCCTGCTTGGGCGATGCCGCTTCGCAGGTCCCTGCCTATCAGCTGTTATCCGAGGGCATGCGCTTTGAGGCGCGCCTAGCACATGATGCCTGCGACTTTGATATCGATTACGTCTTTGAGGTCGATGACTGCCTGGAGGACTTTGGCATCGAGGAACTTGCCTTCGACCTGGAGCCCACCGCGTTTATCGAGGAGTTCCGCAGGCAGCAGTTCGCCCGCTCGAACCGCAGTATGTTGCCGCTGCCCGCGGCACTCGGCGCCATTCGCCTAACGAGCGTCGAGGACGAGGTTCTTGAGCGCCATGCTCATGCCTACTTGGCTTCTCGCAAAGAACTTCTCTAAGATTTATTGACTTCCATCGTCTTTCGTATCATGTTGAGGGGCGGGTTTTCAATCGGTTGCGGATCGTATGCGATTCCGTCGTTCGGTTGAGACCCGTTCCGTCTATATAGAGACAACAAGAAAGGAATCTGCATGTCTGAGTTTGCTGCCGGTCCTGCCGGTCGTATCGAACGTGTCCGTGCCCTGATGGTCGAGCGCGGCTATGACGCTATCGTGGTACGCGACGAGGCCAATCTTCGTTGGCTCACGGGCGTGAAGGGCGTCTTCGACTACACCTTCGAGTTCCCGCACGCGGCGTTTATTACGGCCGATCAGTGCCTGTTCCATACCGACTCGCGCTACCTCAACAGCTTTGAGGAGAACACGCCCGCCGGCAGCCCCTGGGTCTACGACATGGACGAGGGCACCATCCCCGGTTGGGTCGCCGGCAAGATCGCAGCCAACAAGTGCCGCGTCTGCGCTGTCGAGGACGACATGCAGATCAACTTCTACCAGGGTATTCAGCGCGGCCTGGAGGACCGTTCCGTCGCCTGCATGCTGCCGCTGATGCACGACGACATCCGCAAGATGCGCGCCATCAAGGATGCCGAGGAGATCGAGCTCATGCGCCATGCACAGTCGATCACTGACGCCGCCTTCCAGCACATGCTCGGCTTTATTAAGCCTGGTATGACCGAGAAGCAGGTTCGCAACGAGCTCGAGAACTTTATGTTCGCCAACGGCGCCGACAGCCTTGCCTTCGGCTCCATCGTGGCGAGCGGCCCCAACACCGCCAACCCGCATGCCGTCCCGAGCGACCGCGTGATCGAGAAGGGCGACTTTGTCCTCATGGATTACGGCGCGGGCTACTGCGATTATCGCTCCGACATGACACGCACTGTCGTGATGGGCGAGCCTACCCAGGAGCAGCTCGACCTGTACGCGCTCGTGCGCCGTACGCACGAGGAGTGCGTCGCTGCCATCCATCCGGGCGTCGAGGGCAACGACATTTTCAAGCTTTCCAAGAAGATTATCGGCGATGCCGGCTATGGCGATTATTACAACCATGGTCTGGGTCACGGCGTGGGCATCGACATCCATGAGCTGCCCAACTTCAACCGCAGCAAGAACACCATCGAGGTCGGCTCGGTTATCACCATGGAGCCCGGCGTGTATCTGCCCGGTGTGGGCGGCGTGCGTCTGGAGGACTACGGCGTGGTCACCGAGAACGGCTACGAGCCCTTCACCAAGACCCCGCACGACCTGCACGTCATCGATTGCTAGCCCATTTCGATAGATTTTTGGGGCGGGGCGTCCGGATCGATTCGGACGCCCCGCGTTCTCTTTTTATGCGCTCGCTGCAGGCGCCGTCAGCAAGTGTATAATTTCGGTCGTATGTAATTTGGACGCTTGTGCGTTCTGCCCATAACAAGAAAGGTCGCTATGCCTACCATTTCTACCGCCGACTTCAAGAACGGCCTCGGTCTCCGCATCAAGGACAAGGTCTACACCATCGTCGAGTTCCAGCATGTCAAGCCGGGCAAGGGCGGCGCGTTTGTGCGCTACAAGACCCGCGACATCAAGAGCGGCCGCGTCGTCGAGAACACCTGCAACGCTGGCACCAAGTTCGAGAGCGTTATGCTCACCACCCGTGAGTTCCAGTACCTCTACAACGATGGCGCCGACTACATCTTCATGGACAATGAGACCTATGAGCAGGTTCCCGTTCCCGAGGACATGGTGGGCGAGAACTCCAAGTGGCTGCGCGAGAACGACATCTGCCAGCTGCTCTTCGCCGACGATGAGCTCATGGGCGTGACGCCGCCGATGTTCATCGAGACCACCATCGTCCAGACCGACCCGGGCTTTAAGGGCGACACCGTCCAGGGTTCCACCAAGCCGGCCACGATTGACACCGGCGCTGTCATCCAGGTCCCCATGTACCTCAACGAGGGCGAGGTCATCAAGGTTGACACCCGCGACGGCAAGTTCGTCTCCCGCGTCTAGCAACCAACTCTTCTAGGAGGACTCATGCCCCAGGAAATCAAGATTGACGGCATCGGCATTTCGCCCGATGTTCTGACCGCCATCGTCTCGCGCGCCGTGTCGGATGTCGAGGGCATCGCCTCCGTTGGCGTCAAGGACCTTGCCACCAACCTTGTCTCCATGATGCTCTCGTCCAAGGCCCCGGCTTCCGAGCCGGCGGTCGAGGCCGAGGTCGTCGGCGACAAGCTCGCACTCACCGTGCGTGTCGTGGTGTTCTTTGGCTATCCGTTCAAGAAACTCGCCGAGGCCGTTCGCGCCGCCGTGGTCGCCGCCATCGATGCTCAGGTGGGCGTTGAGGTCGAGCGCGTTGACGTTTGCATCGATGGCCTCGTTTTCCCCAAGGAGTAACCTTTGAGCCTTAAGGTTTATCGCGGGCGTACGCTTGCCCGCAGTCAGGCGCTGCAGCTGCTGTTTCAGGCCGAGGCCACGGACAGCCCGCTCGAGCGCGTCCTCGAGGGCGATTTCCTGATCTCGAAGGGCCCCCTCGACCCCTATGCGCTGGAGCTTTGCCGTGGTGCCTACGAGCATATCGATCGCATCGACTGTGCCCTGCGCGCCGTCGCCAAGAACTGGGATCTTATGCGCATGCCCGGCGCCGACCGCAACCTGCTGCGTATCGCCGTCTACGAGATGCGCTTCCTCACCGACGAGGAGGTCTCGGACGCCATCGTGATCAACGAGGCCGTCGAGCTTACCAAGGCCTATGGCACCGATCAGTCCGCGTCGTTTGTCAATGGCGTGCTGGGCAAGATCGCTCGCAGCGAGGAGCTGCCGGGCGAGGACCTGTACCAAGAGCTGCTGGCCGAGGACCGCGCTCGCGAGGAGGCGCAGGCTGCAGAGGCTGCCGCAAAGGTCGCCGCCGCTCAGGCTGCCGCCGGTGTACTTGCCGAGGATGCGGACGCTGCCGAGGCTGTCGTCGACTCCGTCGAGGAGTAGCCATGCCAGAGGGTTCTGTCCGCAACTTTGACGAGATTTCGGACCGTCTGGACCAGATCATCGCTACCGTTCGCTCCAAGGATACCTCCTTGGAGCGTTCACTCGATCTGTTTGACGAGGCGATTGAGCTGGGCTCCCGCGCGGTCGATATGGTCGACAAGTTTGAGCTTACGCCGCGAGAAGCCGACAAGCTCGAGCAGGAATACGATGAGGATGCGGCAAACGAATCCCAGGATAGCTAGGCCGCATCTCCGGATACGAATGGTTGATGGCATTCATGAAACGTGTGCGTCTTGATGACGAACTGATTTCACAGGGCATCTGCGCCGATCGCGCGGATGCCCTTCGCACTCTTATGGCCGGCTTGGTCTCGAGTGGCGGCGAGCGCTTGACTTCGCCGGGCCTTAAGGTGATCCCGGGGCTGCCGCTGCACGTGAAGGGGCGCATTCCCTATGTTGGCCGCGGCGGTCTTAAGCTCGAAGGCGCGCTTGATGCGTTTGGCATCAATCCGACGGGCCTTGCCTGTCTGGATGTGGGCTGCTCTACCGGCGGCTTTACCGATTGTCTGCTCAAGCGCGGAGCTGCGGCCGTTGTCTCGGTGGACGTGGGTCGCGCCCAATTCGATTGGTCGTTGCGTCAGGACGATCGCGTAACGCTGCATGAGCGCACAAACGTGACGCAGCTGCCTGAGCTTGGCTATGCCGGCGCTCTCGACCTGGCTGTGTGCGATGTCTCGTTTACCAGCATCGCGAACATTATCGATGCGGTGCTGGCGTGCCTGGCGCCTACGGGTGCATTCTGCACGCTCGTAAAGCCGCAGTTTGAGGCTCCGGCGGCGCTGGTGGGCGAGGGCGGTATTGTGACCGATCCCGCCGTGCGCCGCGATACACTTGTTGCGGCAGTTGAACTCTTTGCTGCCAAGGGGCTGTTCCCGGTCGATGTGTGCGTGTCGCCCATTCATGGTGCCAAGGGCAACGTTGAGTTTTTCCTGTACGGCACGAGGTTTGTCCCCGGCGAACGCACCGACGATGAGCTGCAATCCCAGGTATCGGTTTTGAGCGAGAAATCTGCAACGCTATGAAGGTCTTTCTGGTTCCCAATTACTACAAACAAGAGGCGGTCGAGAGCGGCCTGATGCTTGAGCTTTGGCTGACGCGCCAGGGCTATGAGGTCGCATGGGCTGCCGACCAGCGATCGAAGATTCAGAGCACGCCTGATATTGACGGCTCCGATCTGGTCATTACGCTCGGCGGCGACGGTACGTTGCTGCGCGCTGCCCGCATCCTCAACCATCGCGAGATTCCTATCCTCGGTCTTTCCTATGGTCACCTGGGCTTTTTAACTGCTGCGAGCCCCGAGGAGCGCGACATTCTGCAGGTCGTGAGCGACGCCCTGTCCGGTGAGCTGCACGTGAGCCGTCGCGCCACCATCGCCGCGGATATCGTATCCGTGCGCGAAGACGGTACGAAGGATGTCGTGCGCACCTTCGCCCTCAACGACATGGCGCTTACCCGCGGTCCGCTGTCCGATATGGTCGAGTTCGACATCACGGTGTCGGGCCACCATATCGACCGACTGCGTGGCGACGGCGTGGTCGTGTCCACGGCGACTGGTTCTACGGGGTACGCGCTCAGTGCCGGTGGCCCCATCGTGAGCCCCGACTATACGGGTATGGTCTGCGTACCTATTGCGCCGCACACCATTCAGGCCCGTGCCTTCTTGACTTCGCCGAGTGATGTCGTCGAAATCTTTATGTCTGATGACCGTCCGAGCGTTCCGGCGATCGCTATCGATGGACAATTTATTACTTGCGATGGCACCGTTGAGAGCGTGGCGGTGCGTCGCGGGCCCGGTGATGTGCTGCTGCTGGATTACGGCCCCGAGAGCTTCTATAACTCGGTGAGCCGCGTATTCTACGGAGTCCGTCATGATCGATGAGCTGCAGGTTTCTAACATTGCGCTCATTCGCGAGGCGACGCTGCTGCCGAGTGCCGGCCTGACTGTCCTGACCGGCGAGACCGGTGCCGGCAAGACCGCGCTGCTCTCGGCCCTCAAGCTTATTTTGGGTGAGCGCGCGGATTCGTCTATGGTGCGCGAGGGCGAGGCGCTGGCGAGCGTCGAGGCGCGCCTGTTTGACGGCCCGCACGACACGGAGGGCTTCATCGTGCAGCGCAGTCTTTCTGCCGAGGGCCGCAGCCGCGTGAAGATTGACGGACGCATCGCCAGTGTGCGCGAGCTTTCGGAGCGCGTTGGCGTGATGATGGATCTGTGCGGCCAACACGAGCACCAGCGCTTGCTCGATCCGGCGCATCATGTTGCGATGGTCGATGCCTGGGCAGGGCGCCCTGCACTCGAGGCGCTCGAGCACTACCGCGCCTGCTTTAAGGCTTCGCGCGCTGCCGCTAAGGAGGTTCGACGTGTCGAAGAGACCTCGCGTGCGCAGGGGAGCCGCGTCGAGGAAGCGCGCTTTGCGCTCGAGCGCATCGGCGAGGTCGACCCCAAACCGGGCGAGTATGAGGAACTCGAGGAACTGCTGCCGCGCTCCGAACATGCCGAGGTGCTGGTTGCCACAGCTAATGATGCCCATGCATCGCTTGCCTCTGAAGGGGGAGCGCTCGATGCCGTGAACAGCGCCGTGGCAGAACTTTCCCGTATGGCTTCCGTCGATCGCAAACTTGGCGACATTGCCGATTTGCTTTCGGATGCCTGTATCTCCCTTGAGGATTGCGCGAACGAACTTCGTGCCTATCGCGATGGCGTCGCCTTCGATCCGCGCGAGCTCGCTCGCATGCGTGAGCGGTATTCCGACCTCAAGGGCCTGCTGCGTCAGTGGGGTCCTACCATGGACGATGTTTTTGCCATGCGCGATCGCTCGCAAGAGCTGCTGTCCCTGGTCGATGATGGCGATGAACAGATCAGAAAGGCGCGTGAGGCACTCGGGAGCGCCGAGCACGAGTTGTTTGCCGCTGCCAAGGCACTTAAGCGCGCTCGCAATGTGGCGGCCCCGCGCTTCTGCCACGAGGTTTGCCGCCAGATGGCTCGCCTGGAGATGGGCGGCGCCGAGCTCGTCTGGGAGTCGCGTGATCTTCCCCGTGCTGAGTGGACGCCCGTTGGTCCTTCGAGCTACGAGCTGCTATACCGCAGCGGTGCCGGTTTGACTCCACGTCCCCTGCGCCGCATTGCGTCGGGCGGCGAGCTCAGCCGCGTCATGTTGGCAAGTAAGGTTGTCCTCGGTAACGCGGACGGTGTCGATACGCTGGTGTTTGACGAGGTCGATGCTGGTGTCGGCGGCTCTACCGCACGTGCCCTCGCGAGCGTGCTGGCAGATCTCGCCGCTACGCATCAGGTGATTGTCGTAACCCACTTGGCGCAGGTTGCGGTCATGGCCGACAAACATTATGTTGTCAGTAAGGAACCGGGCGATGTTCCCCAGACGCATTTGGACGAGGTGACCGGCGAAGCGCGTACCGCCGAGATCGCCCGCATGTTGAGCGGCGATCAATCGGAGGCGAGCTTGGCGCATGCCAAGCAGATGCTTGAAGAAGCTCGAGGTTAGGTCGTATCAGCGGTGTTGGTGGGACAAAATAGACTGAATTTTTTGTCTCACTTCGCGTTTTACTCCACGACCTTATCCGGTTGGATGAGTTCCTCATAGTAGCTGATGTGCTCTCGGGCGTCCTCGATTTCGGGCAGCAGGAAGTTGTAGGTGACCTCTATGATCATCGTGGCGCTCATCTTGGAGAATGCGAAGTCACCCGTTGTCAGCAGCGCTTCGTGATTGACGGTATTAAAGGTGTAGTCGGCGAGGCGTGCAAGTGGAGACTTGCTATCGCTGCTGATGACGACTACGGTTGCGCCGCAGTTGCGAGCCGCTTTTGCCATGCGATTCAGTCGGCGCGATTTGCCAGAGTTTGAGATTAGCACGATGACGTCACCCGGGCGTAACGTGAGCGCAAAGCCGATTGATGTCTCGCTAATGGTGCTCGCCATGCAGCGCAGGCCCAGCTGCGAAAACTTAAACGTCGCATCGAGCGCGACCGCGTTCGTATTGCCCACGGCGGCGAACTCAATAACGCCGGCATTCTTAAGCGCGTGTACAACTGCGGCCAACGTGTCGTGATCAATGCCGTCGATGGTCGCATTAAGCTCACTCACCTTGGCGGCGAGGATATTTTTAAGGCTCTGCTCCATGTTGTCGAGCGAGACCTCGTCGGTCAGGCCCTCGTTGCGCTGACTCTCTAAGTCGCGCGCCAACGAAAACTGAAAGCTGCGGAAGCTGCCAAAGCCCAGCTTGCGGCAGAAACGCGAAACGGTCGCCTCGGACGTGGCGGCAGCGCGCGAGAGCTGAGCGGCCGTGAGGCGTGGCGCTTCGGACTGGTGCTCCAATATATAGTCGACAATGCGCTGCTCGGACTCGCTGTATCCCTGATGGGTACTAATGAGGGAAAGTGCGCTCTTGCTACTATCGGTCATGGATGGCTCCTGGTTGGCATGAAAATCTAGCTTGATTTGCAATGCCATAGTATACGGGCATTTTCAATTACAAGATACACCTTGCCGTTTCAAGTGTTGATGGTAAACTTTCACTTGCCGTTTACGGTTATGAAAGAACCTTTCACCGGAGAATTGCGCCTTGTCTCTTCTCACGCGGACGGTAGGTTGGTATCTTTCAAGTGTGGAAAAACGCGCATCGAAGCGCGTGTAGGGGAGCGCCCGCGGGCGCTGTACTCAAGAAGGAGGGACACATGGCTAAGTTTGACATCATCGCCGCGACCGGTTGCCCGACCGGCATTGCGCACACCTTCATGGCGAAGGAGGCGCTGGAGAAGGCTGCTGCCGAGCGAGGTCTGACCATTAAGGTCGAGACTCATGGCCAGGTCGGCGTCGAGAACGAGCTCACCAAGAGCGAGATCGCCGGTGCCAAGGCCGTCGTCGTCGCAGCCGATAAGGATGTCCAGGCTGAGCGTTTCGCCGGTAAGCCCATGGTTTCCGTTGGTGTTTCCAAGGCCCTGTCTGTCGAGGCTGCTGGTAAGCTGATCGACCGCGCGCTCGCCGCCAAGGGCGACGACACGGTTGCCGCTGCCGCCGATGTCGAGGACGAGGTCGAGGAGAAGGAGTCCATCGGTCACGTCATCTACAAGCACCTCATGAACGGCGTCAGCCACATGCTGGTCTTCGTCGTTGCCGGTGGTGTTCTGACCGCCATTTCGTTCCTGTGGGGCATCACGTCCTTTGATTCGACGGCTGCCGACTACAACAGCTTTGCCGCGATGCTCAAGATTATCGGCGGTATCGCCATGAACCTCATGGTTCCGGTGCTCTCCGCTTACATCGCCGAGTCCATCGGCAAGCGCCCAGCGCTCGTCCCCGGTTTCGTCGCCGGTATGATTGCCATCCAGGGCCTGCCTGTTAACGCCGAGACCGGCATGATCGACGCCGGTGGCGCCGGCGTGGGCTTCGGCTTCCTGGGCGGCATCGTCGGCGGCTTCCTCGCTGGCTATGTCATCCTGCTGCTCGAGAAGGTTTTCTCTAAAATTCCTGCGAGCCTTAATGGCCTGAAGGCAATCTTCCTGTATCCGCTGTGCTCTACCGCCATCGTCGGCCTGGTCATGCTCGGTATTTCCGGCCCCATGGCTGCCATTAACCAGGGTATGATGGATTTCCTGCAGAGCCTCGGTAACTCCGGTCCGGTGATCCTTGGCCTGGCCATCGGCTGCATGTGCGCCTTTGATATGGGCGGCCCGGTCAACAAGGCTGCTTACGCTACTGGCACCTTCCTGCTCGGTACCGCTCTCGAAGCTGGCGTCGGCACCGAGACCTACAACTTCGGCACCAACTTCATGGCTGCCGTCTCCGCCGCTTGCATCGTTCCGCCGCTGATCACCACCTTCGCCGTCGTTGTCGGCAAGAAGTACTTCAGCCAGGAGGATCATGACGCCGGTATCGTCAACCTCATCCTTGGTTGCACCCACATCACCGAGGGCGCCATTCCGTTCATGACCAAGAACATCTGGCCCGTCATGCCCATCATGATGCTCGGTTCTTCCATCGCTTCCATCTTGACCATCTTCTTCAACGTTCACGATCCGGCGCCTCACGGCGGCTTCCTGGTCCTGCCCGTTGTCGAGAACGGTCCGCTGTGGGTCCTCGCGATCCTCATCGGCGCTGTGGTCGGTGGCATCCTGTTCGTGGCCTTCAAGAAGTACGACTTCGAGAAGAATCAGAAGGCCGCTCCTGTAGCCAGGTCCGTTGAGGCCCCCAAGGCCGCTGCCGTCGAGGCCCCCAAGGCCGAGGCTGCCGACTTCGTGAAGGTCGAGAATGTCTTTGTCGCCGAGGACTTCGCTTCTCGTGACGAGGCTCTGAGCTTCGTTTCCAACCAGGCTGTCAAGGCCGGTATCGCCAGCGACGCCGACGCCGTGATGAACGCCTTCCTGGCCCGCGAGGCCGAGGGCACCACGGGCATGATGGAGGGCTTCGCCATCCCGCATGCCAAGTCCGACGCCATTACCGAGGCTGCCGTCATCGTCGTCAAGGACGAGTCCGGTGTGACCGGTTGGGACACCATGGACGGCGCTCCCGTCAACGTGGCCATCGCGCTGCTCATCCCGGGTGCCCAGGCCGGCACCACGCACCTTAAGATCCTGTCCAAGGTCGCCGAGGCGCTCATGGACGAGGACTTCCGTGCCACCGTCAAGGGTTCCACCGACGCCGCCAAGATCGCCAAGACGATCAACGCCCGCCTGGTCTAATCCCGCAACACGCGAATACCATCGCCCCCTGTATATAAGGCGGAGTCCCTCTCCAGGGCCTCCGCCTTTTTCTACCCCTCCCATAAGTTGCGGTGAAATAGGGACTGTTTAAACGATTCAACCCCAAATTTAGTCCCTATTTCACCGCAACTTATAAAAGGTCATAGAGGGGGCTACCTATCGAGTCTTTGTCGCGAACGGTTCATCAGCCTGAATTCCGTTTGCACGATATTGCTCTGGACCGACCGAGTTTCCGCAGCTTGCTCGCCCACAGGGGGCCGGACGCGGCCAGTGAGATTTATCGCGAGTTCCGCACGAGCCGAAGAGCACTTAATGTGCTCTTCGTGCGAGCAGGACTGTAGAGCAGGAAATCTCACTGGCCGCGCCCGGCCCCCTGTGGGCTAGCAAGCGGACGACAAACACATCTGTCCAACAATTCGTGCGAAACATAATGAAAAACAGTTTGATGTGAGTTAATATAAACAACGTCGTGAATCTGACTCCTGCCACATGCATGACAGGGGTTAAACACAAAAAGGAGTCAACTATGGTTTCTGAGAAGGCTACCCTCGTTAATCCTCAGGGTCTGCACATGCGTCCGGCTGGTCTGTTCGCCTCCACCATGGGCAAGTACGCCTGTGACGTGACGGTCGTCACCCCCGAGAAGGAGGTCAACGGCAAGTCCCCGATGGCCCTCATGGCTGCTGGTATCCCCTGCGGTACCGAGGTCGAGGTCAAGTGCGACGGCGCCGACGAGGCCGAGGCTCTGGCTGCTGCCATCGAGCTCATCAAGAGCGGTCTTGGCGAGTAGAACTCAAACGGGTCGCATGTTGAACAACTAAGTTCATATTTGGGGGCGCAGTGACCTGTTGTAAGGTAACTGCGCTCTTTTGTCATGGATATGGCAAAACGCTTTATCACATGACACGGAGAGAGGAATGGGAATGTATCAGGGAGTCAACGCTTCCGAGGGCATCGGTATCGGCACCGTCATGGTCGCCGTCGATCCCGACTTGACGTTTGAGCCGCACGAGGTTGCTGATTCGGCAGCAGAGAAGGAGCGCTATCAGTCCGCTCTTTCGGTCTTCTGCGAGAAGACCCAGGCTCAGGCCGACCACATGAAGGAGACGGTGGGCGAGGCCGAGGCCGAGATCATGAGCGGACACATTGTTCTGGCTCAGGATCCGGGTATGACCGACGCCATCAACGCCGCCATTGACGGCGGTACCTGCGCCGAGCAGGCGCTCATGGACACCTCGACCATGTTCGAGAACATGTTCCTGTCCATGGACGACGAGATGTTCCGTCTTCGCGCGGCTGACATCGCCGACATCCGCACCGGTATTCTGGCCGAGCTGCTGGGCAAGGAGGTCGTCGACCTCTCCGTCCTGCCCGAGAACACTGTCGTTGTCGTGCACGACCTCACGCCGTCCATGACCGCCACGATCGATAAGGCCCACGTTGCCGGTATCGTCACCGAGACCGGTGGCCGCACGTCGCACTCCGCGATCATTGCGCGCGCCCTCGAGATCCCGGCTGTCCTTTCGGTCTCCAACAGCTGCACCGCACTGCGCAACGGCATGACCGTTGTCGTCGACGGCGGCAAGGGTATCGTCGAGGCCGATCCCGACGAGGAGACGCTCGCCGCCTACACCGCCAAGGCCGAGGCCTTCGCTGCCGAGAAGGCAGCCCTCGAGGCCTTCCGTGGCAAGCCGTCCGTGACTGCCGATGGCATCAAGAAGATCATCGCCTGCAACATCGGCAACCCCGATGACGTGCCCAACGCGCTCGATCACGACGCCGAGGCTATCGGTCTGTTCCGCTCCGAGTTCCTGTTCATGGACTCCGCTGAGCTTCCTTCCGAGGAGGAGCAGTTCAACGCCTACCGTAAGGTCGCCAGCGCGCTCAAGGGTGCTCCGGTCATCATCCGCACGCTCGATGTGGGTGGCGACAAGGAGATTCCGTATCTGCATATGGTCAAGGAAGACAACCCCTTCATGGGCTTCCGCGCCGTGCGTTACTGCCTGGCCAATCCCGACCAGTACAAGGTCCAGCTCCGCGCTCTGCTGCGCGCTAGCGCCTTCGGTGACGTCAAGATCATGATCCCGCTCGTCACCTGCGTCGAGGAGGTCTTGGCTGTCAAGGAGCTCGTCGAGCAGTGCAAGGCCGAGCTGACCGAAGAGGGTCGCAAGTTCAACGAGAACATCGAGGTCGGCATCATGGTCGAGACGCCCGCCGCTTCGCTGCTCGCAGACCGTCTTGCCGAGGTCGCCGACTTCTTCTCCATCGGCACCAACGACCTGATCGGCTACACCATGTGCGCCGACCGTGGTAACGACACCATCTCCAACCTGTACCAGGTTTACTATCCCGCCGTGCTCCGCTCGCTCAAGAACATCATCGAGAGCGGCGTGAAGGCCGGCATCATGGTCGGTATGTGCGGCGAGGCCGCTGCCGATCCGCTGCTCGAGCCGCTGCTGATCAGCTGGGGCCTGGAGGAGTTCTCGATGAGCGCTCCGTCGATCCTGCGCGCCCGCAAGACCATCAGCCAGTGGACCAAGGCCGAGTGCGACGAGCTCGCCGAGAAGGCGCTCGCCTGCAACACCGCCGCCGAGGTCAAGGCACTGCTCGAGTCCGCAGCTCGCTAATTTGGTATCAGAGGTAACCGCGTGGTTGGAATGGGCCGGCCACGCGGCCCTCACATATACAGGGGGTACTGTAAATGTTCTACACGCTAACCGCTAACCCGGCTGTCGACATGACGGTTTCGAGCTCTCCGCTCGAGCCCGACGAGAACGTCCGCACCGGCTCGGCCAGCTACACGGCTAACGGCAAGGGCCTCGACGTGTCCTTCGCCTTTAAGAAGATGGGCGTCGACACCGTCGCGCTCGGCTTCTTCGCCGGCTTCACGGGCAAGTTCATCGTCGAGGAGGTTATGAACCTGGGTTGCCTCTGCCGCCCGGTCTGGACCGACGGTATCACGCGCATTAACACCTACGTCAACGATGGCCAGCACGAGTACGGCATCCTGAACCCGGGTGCTCCGATCACGCCGCAGCACCAGGAGGAGCTCTACAACATCCTGGACACCGCGGGCGATCTCGAGTGCCTGATCGTCTCCGGCTCCGTGCCTCCCAAAGCTACGCCCGACTTCCTGGCTCAGGTCATGGAGCACGCTCAGGCTCGTGGCGCTGACGTCGTCCTGGACCTGTCCTCCGATAAGCTCAAGGAGCTCGCTCACAAGAAGCCGCTGCTCATCAAGCCGAACCATCACGAGATGAAGGCCATCTTCGGCGTGCCGGTCGACACCGACGACGAGGTTCGTGTCGCCATGAAGATGGCTCACGACGCTGGCGTTCAGAACGTGCTGCTCACCCGTGGTAGCCGCGGCGACGCTTACTTCTCCAACGGCGAGGACATCTGGTACGCCAAGCGTGAGTTCAACATCAAGCTGGTCTCTTCCGTCTGCGCCGGCGACTGCACCCTCGCTGCGTTCCTGCACAAGTGGTACAGGGATCGCGACAACGTCGAGGAGGCCATGAAGCTCGCTATGGCCACCGGCGCCAACGTTGCCGAGTCCGTCGGCATTGGTGACTTCGGTCACGTCGACGAGTACAGCAAGCGCGTTGCTGTCCGCAAGCTCGATCGTCAGTAATCGAAACGCGACATATTCGTGCGCATGCGGCGCCCCGGTTTCGGCCGGGGCGCCTTTTTTGTTCCGCCATGGGGGAGAGGTGTCCTGCCGTACGTCCTGCCGTACTTCATCGCTTCCACACCGTTCACCGAGTTGTCCTAGCCTTTTACCGATGCGTGGAATATACTTTCATTAACACGTTGCTTCGTGAAAGGAACATTCATGATTTACACGCTCACTGCTAATCCCGCCATTGATTACAACATCGCCTGCGACGGCCTTACTGCCAATACCGTCACGCGTACCCGCAATGCCGTCTACACGCCCAACGGCAAAGGCCTCAACGTCTCGTTTACGCTTGACCACTATGGTGTCGACACCACGATCCTGGGTTTCTTCGCCGGCTTCTCGGGTGAGTTTATCGTTAAGGGCGCCGAGGCCCTGGGCGTGCCCGTCAAGCCCGTGTGGACCGACGGTATTACGCGCGTCAATGTGTTCCTCAACGCCGGTCCCGACACCGAGTACAACATGGTCAATGCCGGTGCCGCCATCAATGAGGCCAACGAGCAGGAGATGTTTGAACTTATCGATTCGCTCGATGACATGACCTGCCTGGTCATCAGCGGCTCGCTGCCTCCTAACACTTCCGAGGGCTTCTTGGCCGAGGTCCTGCGCCGTGTCAAGGCCAAGGGGGCCGAGTTCGTCCTCGACATCTCGAGCCATCAGCTGGCAGACCTCATTGCTCTGGAGCCACTGCTGATCAAGCCCAATGACGACGAGCTGCTTGACATCTTTGGCATCAAGGTGAGCGGTGGCGACGACGAGTCCGTCAAGGGCGCTATGGCCGAGCTGCACGCCAAGGGCGCCAAGAACGTGCTGCTGACCCTTGGTGGCGCCGGTGCGTACTTCTCCAACGGCGAGCATATCTGGTTTGCCAACCGCACCTTCGACGTCAAGCTGCTGTCGACGGTGTGCGCCGGCGATTCCTCGCTCGCTGCCTTCCTGTCCGTGTGGCACGACGCCCCCGAGCGCGTCGGGGACGCCCTGCGCCTTTCGATGGCCACTGGCGCCAACGTGGTCGAGTGCCCCGGTCTGGGTGATTTTGCCAAGGTGGACGAATATAAGAAGCACATCGAGGTTCGCCAGGTCTGCTAGTTCCGGCACCTTGTCTGAATAGTTTGATTATTTCGCATCCGTCTTAGACTAGGACGGATGCGTTTTTGTTTATCGGACTTGCGTGTGCAGTGGAGACTGTTTCTTGCTAGACTTCTTGCAGACGCAATCGATAGCCAATTTGATAGTCGCAGGAGGCCATAGGCATGTGCAATGTTTCGCTCAACGGTACTCAACCGTCCGATGCGTCCCTGCGCGTCCTGCGCGCGCTTGAGGCGGCTGGTCTTGAGGCTTGGTACGTGGGCGGTTGGGTGCGCGACGCCCTGATGGGATGCCCCAGCCACGATGTTGATATGTGCTGTAGCGGCCTGTGGCAGGAGTCCAAAGCGGCGCTCGAGGCCGCCGGCATCGCGGTTGTGGAGTCGGGCATTAAATTTGGCGGAATCACGGCTATTTCCGATGGCGAGCGTATCGAGGTCACCACGTACCGTCTGGATGGCTTTTACACCGATGGTCGTCATCCCCAGAGTGTGGAGCGTGCCGCCTCGCTCGAGGACGATCTGGCGCGCCGCGACTTTACCGTCAACGCCATGGCCTGGCATCCCGAGCGCGGGCTTGTCGACCGCTACGACGGCCAGGGTGACTTGGAGCGCAAGCTGATTCGCGCTGTCGGCGATCCCAAGCGTCGCTTTAACGAGGACGCCCTGCGCATGCTGCGTGCGGTGCGCTTTGCCTGCCGTCTGGACTTTATGATTGAGCCCGAGACTAAGCGTGCGCTTGCCGAGTACGCGCCGCTGCTCGATGCCGTGGCGCGTGAGCGTGTGGGTATTGAGCTCGAGGGCATTCTTTCGACCGGTCATGGGGGAGACGCGATGCTCCGCTATCCCGAGCTCATCTGCGCCGCCGTGCCCGAGTTGGCAGCGGGTCGCGGGTTTGATCAGCGCAGTGTCTATCATGCGTTTAACGTCTACGTGCATATCGCCCGTGTGCTGACGGTGGCGGGGGAGCTCGCGCTGTGTGACGGCGTCGCGCCCTCGTCGAGCCTTATGTGGGCGGCGTTTTTGCACGATGTGTCCAAGCCCGAGTGCTTCACGGTCGACCATGCCGGTAGCGGACACTTCTACGGTCATCCCGAGCTCGGCGCCAAGAAGGCGCGCGTCATTATGGATCGCCTGGCGCTCTCGCACGACTTGGTGCGCGACGTGTGCCTGCTCATCAAATACCATGACAAGCCGCTGCGCCCCGAGCGCTCCTGCCTGCTCAATATGATGCGCGCGCTTTCGGGTGAGGGCGTCGACACGGCCCGCCTGATTGACGAGCTCATGGACCTTAAGCGTGCCGACACACTTGGCAAGGCCCCGTCGTGCTTCTATTATGTTGAGACGATTGAGGAGATGCGCGCGCTGGCGCACGAGCTGCTGAAGGCAGGGGAGCCCTATACGCTCAAGATGCTCGCCATCAACGGCGGCGACCTGATCCGTGCCGGAGTCAAGCCCGGGCCGGAACTAGGTCAGCTTCTCAACTCCGCCCTCGACGCCGTGATCGAAGACGATATTCCCAACGAGCGCGAAGCTCTTTTGGTTCATCTCAACTTGAATTAGCTACCAAGTTTACCTGCGTATTCCATAACCTGCCGACAATTTTTCGGCAATTTGGAATTTCTTCTTGCGCTGACGTTTTTTGTCCCGTAATATATTTCCTCGCAGCACGGCAGTGCAGATGTCATGTGGCCCGTTCGTCTAGCGGTTTAGGACGCCGCCCTCTCAAGGCGGAGATCACCAGTTCGAATCTGGTACGGGCTACCACGCATCTGATACCCGGACTTCCCATGGAAGGTCGGGTTTTTTTATTTTCATACAGCCGTCTGCAATTCCCGTTTGAACCAGAGCTTTGCGTTCTGCCTATGGCCCTTACGGGTACAATATCCAAGATATTTTGACTGTTAGAAGGAGTCTCATGACGGAGTCCTCTCAGCATACGTCTAAGCCCCAGGTCGAGGTTGAGGCCTCGGGCGGCGATGACAATAAGAGCGCACGCCGCGGCGCCATCTTTATCGGCGTCGTGCTGGTAGGTTATATCGTCTATCTGGTGGTAACCGGGCAGATGGGGCAGTTTTGGGCCGCTATGTCGAGCGTCCAGGCGTCATGGCTCGTTGTCGCGTGTCTTTGCATGTTCATGTACCTGTTCTTTGGCATTGTGGCCTATGCGATCGCCGTCTGGCTCGATCCCAATTCGCCCGTCGGCATCCGCGACCTGATCTCGGTCGAGGCGAGTGGCATCTTCTTTGGCAACCTGACGCCCATGATGATGGGCTCCACCCCGGCTCAGATCTATCGCCTGACCAAGGCCGGCCAAAACGTGGGCGAGGCCGGCGCCACGCAATTCACGCGTTTTATCGTGTACCAGTTTGGCCTGGTCGCCTGGGGCGCTATCCTGCTGCTCGCCCGTATGCCGTTTTTTGCCGAACGCTACGGCGACATGACGCTGCTGTGCGTCTTTAGCTTTGGTGGACACTGCTGCATCTTGCTTGGCATCTTCGCCGTCGCGCTCATGCCTAAGACCGTCACGCGCGTCGCCCATTGCATCATCAATTGGCTTGAGCGCATTGGTGTCTCGGCCACTAAGATCGAGGGTTGGCGCACGTTTGTCGATGGCGAGATCTACTCCTTTTCCGAGAAGTTCAAGCTTTCGGCCGGACATTTTTCTTCCATGCTGCTCACCGTGTTTATCACCATGCTGCAGCTCGCGTTTTTCTATCTGGTTCCGTATTTCCTGATGCTTGCCTTTGGCCACCACGAGGTCGACTTTTTCTCGGTCATGGCCGCGAGCGCCTTTGTCCAGCTGTTAAGCTCTGCGGTTCCCTTGCCCGGTGGAACTGGTGGCGCTGAGGGCGGCTTTGCATTGTTCTTGGGTCATTTCTTCGGTTCGGCTTCGACCGCCGGCTATCTGCTGTGGCGTCTCATTACGTTTATTGCGCCTACCATTTTGGCTGCGCCTCTGCTGGGACTTAAGAGCGCCCACAACGAGAGCATCCATGCGCGCTGGGATCGCGTGATGCGCAAGCTCGGCCGCACGCCTCAGACGCCCTCTGCGCCCACTAAGCCGCACCCCACGAATGCTGTTACCGTTGATCCCAAGAAGCACGCTCAGAAGGCTTCTGGGACCGCAAAGCCGGCTCATAAGGCCTATGTGCGTCAGACAGGAGACGGTATTCGCGTATCTCCGTCGGCACTCAATAAGAAGAAGCACCCTAAGTCGCAGTAGGGCAGTCGTGCGTTCTTCATGATGCGAGGCATATTTGTGCTGTATGGGGGATAATCCTCTTACGTAGATTATCTCTCATCTGTTGATGAATGCTCGCATATCGAAGGGACACGCCCATGGCAACCAGCAAACCGCGTCTTGATCGTCGCATCGTTCGCAGCCGTAATGCCATCCTTTCGGCTTTCGAGCGCCTGCTCATGGAAAAGCCGCTGGCAGACATTACGGTGAGTGCCATCGCGCGCGAGGCCAATGTCGACCGCAAGACCTTTTACGTTCACTTTGGTACGGTTGACGGCCTGCTCGATGCCATTGCCGCCGATGTGGTGGAGATGATTGTCGACTCGGTCGAGAAAACGCTTGCTTCTATGGACGGTGACACCAGCGAGCGCGCTCTTGGCGCGGCGGCGACCTTCTTTAAAACCGTTAATGAGGCACTGTGCAACAACTTGGTGCTCAATCGTCAGCTGATCGAGAACATTCCGCTTGATGATTTCATGGCTCGTCTTCGTGCGCCGCTCGAACATGAGATTGCCGAGCGCGATCTGCTGCCCCAAGGTCTCAAGGACGAGATGTTCGACTACTATCTGGCGTTTTTGCTGTCGGGTATTATCGGTATCTATCGCACGTGGGCGCTGTCTGACGGCTCGGTTCCTATCGAGCGCGTCTCTGAGGTCGCCAACGACCTGACTCTCAATGGTCTGTCGAGTCTGGAATCTCGCTTGGATTAGGCCTAGTTGGGCTCGTCGGCGTGGATATTCCTGTTCCTGAGGTTCTCCGGCGCCTTGGAGACCTTGCCGGCGTAGGAGCTGTAGCCTGAGGATCCTTAAAAGAAAGTCCAGTTTATCCTTCCCACTCCAATTTTGGAATCCTCCGATGCGCCTTCGCACGCTTGCATGACCTCGATACCATGCGAGCGTGCGAACTCGACGAGCTCTGCGTTGCGGGCGTTTATGGTGCCGAAGGCAGCGGGGCACACGATAAGGCGCGCGCAGTGGACGAGGAGCTCTTTGGCGCGGGCTATGGTTTTATCCCCGATCGGCTCGAAGGCGCGCTCGGCCACGCATTCCGTCGCCAGGTCGCGCGCGAGCTCGCAGTCGATGTCCCCTTCGTGCAGAATGCCCGCGTAGAACGCCTTGCCCTGCCGGATGAGCTGGCGAAACACAGCTGACCCCGTACCTGCGCCGGCGATGACGAACGTGTGCGCATCGCCGTGTGGGCGCCCAATTTCCACGCTGCCGAAGCGCTCGTTGAAGGTGCCATGTTGAAGGCCGTAGAGCTCGCCAATCGTCTCGCGCGTGAATATGTCCTCGGGTGCGCCGGCGCGGAAGACCCGACCGTCCTTCACGCAAATCACCTTGTCGGCGCTTTTCTGCGCTAGCTCGAGTTCGTGGATGGACATGATGACAGCCACATTCCGCGATTTCGCAAGGTGACGAAGTATTCGCAGCAGGTCGATCTGGTAGCGGATATCGAGATACGACGTGGGCTCGTCGAGCACTAGCACACGCGGATCCTGCGCGATGGCGCGTGCGAGCATGACGCGCTGGCGTTGCCCGTCGCTTATCTGCATCAAGTCGCGCTCGGCGAGCTCTTCCACATGTGCGGTTTTCATGGCCTCGTCGACCCGACTATGGTCGTCAGGCGAAAGTGTTCCCATTCGCCCGGTGTAGGGATGCCTTCCCGCCTCTACGATATCGCGGCAGGTGAGGAGCTCGGTCCGGGGGCGATCTGTCAGCATAACGGCAAGGTTCCTTGCGAATTCCGCCGTCTTCCATCGGGAAATCTCCCGCCCGTCGAGCTCGACCGCGCCGGCAAGCGGTGCCAGATGGCGCGTGATGGTTTTCAAGATGGTCGACTTGCCCGAGCCGTTCGGCCCGATGAGCGCCACGACGTCGCCCGCGCGAACCTCCAGATCGACGCCTTCGACTACGACCTTCTTGTCGTAGCCCGCCGACAGGTCGCTTATGCGGAAAAGCGGCGCTCCGTCAGCCTGCGTTTCGACCGGGGTTTCGAGGTTCGACTCCGCTCGGAGGAGGCGTTTCGCGTGCAGTTCCGCACGAGCCGAAAGTGCCTTCTGGCGCTTTCGTGCGAGCTTAGGACTGTCTAAGCACGGAATGTCCCTTCCGAGCGTTTTGGGCTGCGGCACGAATTTTCCCATCTACCTCACCCGCTTCTTCAACATGAGTGCGATAACCACCGGCGCGCCGAAGATGGCGGTGACGGCGCTGATGGAAAGTTCGACGGGAGAGAACAGCGTGCGCGCGATCAAATCGCAGCCCGCGCAGAAGATGGCGCCTCCCAAGAAGCACGCAGGAATCACGCGGATGGGCTTCGACGACTTTATCGCCGACTTCACGAGATGTGGAACCGCGATGCCTACGAACGACACCGGACCAGCGAACGCGGTCACGCAGGCGGAGAGCATGCTCGCTAGAAGGACGAGCACCACGCGGAAGCGTGCGACGTTCACGCCGACGCTTTTCGCGTAGGCTTCTCCCAGCTGGAAGGCGGAAAGGGGCTTCGATATCGCGAATACGCATGCGCTCACGGTGATCACCACGACCGCGATGACCGCGATGTCGTCCCAGCTCGAACCCGAGAAACTACCCAAAGACCAGTTGTGCAGGTTCACGATGGACTGGTCGTCGGCGAAGGCGATAAGGAAGTTCGTCGCCGCCGAGCAGATGTATCCCACCATGACGCCCGCCACGATGAGCATGGCCATGGAACTTATGCGCCGTGCGATGAGGAGCACGAAGCCGATGGTGATAAGCGAGCCCAGAAACGCTGCGGCCACCATGGCCGGCGAGGACATGGCCTGGTTCGCGCCCAGAAGCACGATCATCGTAAGCGCGACGACGAACTTTGCGCCCGAGGAGACGCCCAAGATGAACGGGTCGGCGATGGGGTTGTTGAAAAACGTCTGCAGCAGGAACCCGGAGAGCGAAAGTGCCCCGCCGAGAAGCACGGCTGAAAGCACGCGCGGCAGGCGAATCTCCCAGATGACTTGGCTTTCCATGGAATTGGCCGCGCCGCCCGAAAGGATGCCGGGGATGTGGTCTGCGGGCACGAGCACGCTCCCGATGCACAGGTTGGCCCCGACGAGCACGATGAGGACAACAGCGAGCAGCGCCGTCACGACGCGACACCGCGCGGCGCGTCGTGATTCGTCGTATGTCATGGAAAGCCGGCTTCTCATGACGCTAGCCAAGCTTCCTCAGATAATGGAAGTCGCTCGCGTCATCGCCGGTGAACGCCCCGTGCAGCTCGTCGATAATGTCGGCGGTAGAAGTCATCTGCTGGTACATGTCGGCGCTTGTGACCCAGACGTTGCCGTTCTTTACAGCTTTGAACTGCGACAATAGCGCGTTTTTGCCTACGAAGTCTTTCAAGGTGGCAACCGATTCGTCGATGGTGCCGTTGTAGACGATGATGTCGGCATCCTTCGCCGTCGCGTAGAAGCGCTCCATTTCGAGCGTTACTGACGAACCTGACGTCGACGCCGTCTGCGCGTCATCGAGCGCGTAGTTGCCGCCTGCAAGCTCGATCATCTGCGCCACGTAGTCGCCCGCCCGCCGCGTGACGGCGGCCCCGTTCGAGTTAATGTAGAAATACGCCACGGTTTTACCTGACGACGCGAGCCTCGACGTTTGCTCGACGCGGGCCTTCTGCTCGTTGAACAGGTGCGCGGCCTCGTCTTCCTTGTCGAACAGGACGCCGAAAAGCTTAATCCACTCGACGCGCCCGAGTGCTTCGGGCTCGCTCGACGACTGTTCGGTGAGCACGACGAGCCCGAGCTTCTGCAGCTTTTCCTTCACATCGGGCGTGTGGTTGATCATGGTGTTCTCGATGGCGAGCGTGCAGCCCGAGGCCGATATTCGCTCGTAGTCGGGCGCGCTGTACTTGCCGCCGTAGGCGATCGCCCCACTTTCGAGTGCGCTTTTGAAGCCCGCGACCGAGCAATCGTCGGCCTTCGTGCCCGACATGAGGATGTTGTCGTTCGCATCGAGCGCGTCGACCAGGCACATCGTCGCCGACGACACGAGGTACACCTTGTTGGCGGGACGCCTTATGACCGCGATGTCGGAGCTCAACCCATCAGGTACCTTCGCATCTTGCGGTACCACGAGGAAGCGCTCCCCGTTCGAAATGCAGATAAGCCGCAGGCCGCCTTCGTACTCGTCGACAGTGAAGTGCTCGGCGTATTCAAGCTGAAGCGCCCCCGTCGGCTCCCAGCCGCAGCCCAAATCGGCGTTGTGGAAGTCGGCCGCGGCGCTTGAAGCCGTTCCCGCAGGGGAGCCGCCGCTTGCATCGTCGCCCGATTTCTCCTTCATGGTGGATGAGTCGAAGTGGAGCGTGTAGTCGATGGTGTGCGGCGTCGACATGGCGACGGTCTCGGCCGACACGGCGATGTCCTCGTCGAGCGTGACGGGTATCTCGAACGTGGAGTTGCCGCCGTCGTTTACGGGCGCGTAGTCCACGCCGTTGACGGTCATTTTGTCGTAGTTCGAACTCGACCAGGTGATGGTCGCGGTGTAGGTGTCGCCATCCTTCACAATTGTGGTGGGTGAGGCGATGCTTGCGCGCCCTGACCCGCCGGAGAGCGAGACGCTCACAGTGTATTCCTGAGAGCCTGCCGTGCCACCGGTCGCGTTCGGGCTCGCACTACACCCCGCGAAGGGAAGCGCGAACAGGGCGACGAGAACGCAGGCGATCGCGCGCACCGCGATGCTGCGACGCTTCCTGCTTTCCCCCTTGGGAAGAATCGACCGCATGGCGTTACTTCAGTGCGTCGGCGCGCAGATCGACGCCGGCGGATTCGAACACGAGCGTGCGGTCGTACCACTGCTCTTTTCTAATACTCCACGCGGCGCAGGCGGTGTCCTCGTCGAGCGCTTCAACGGGCACGTCGTAGGTGTACTTGCCTTCCGCGTTTTCCACATAGGGGATGAAGTCGGCCTCGCTCGCGGCGGCAGCCTCGTCGCCCGTGCCCATGAAGAGCTTGCCGTAGCCCGTGCCGGAAAGTGTCATCACGCAGTGCATGGAGCCGTTTTCCACGATGAGCTGGGCGTCCACAATCCTGAACATGTTCGAGCTGGAATCTACGGTGATCGGATAGGTGCCGTCGGCCACCTTGTCGGCGGTGATGGGGGCAGCGCTTGCGCCCTCGGGCGCATCGGCCGCCTGTTCGGTCTTTTCCTGGGAATCGGCATCGCTTGCCTTTGCGCTGTCGATTGAATTTCCGCCGCAGCCGGCGAGCGAGAACGCGAAAAGCGCCGCTGACAGGGCGAAGGCGAGGGTTTTCTTCAACATGGAGGGGGTTCCTTTCAATCGCTTCGACCGCCCGCGCCGTGCGGTGGGCGGGCGGGATGCGAATGCAACGGGCATGCGCCGTTAGTCGGGGAAGGCGCATGCCCGTTGCACGGGGACGCGACCGGCGCCCCCGTGCGCGGCGAGTTTACAGCTTGGCGATGGCGTCGTCCACGTGCGCGACGTAGATGTCGTCGACCGCGACGTTCTGTCCCAGACCCTGGAGCAGGCACGTCACTTCGAAGCCGGCGGCCACGAACTTCGCAGCCCAGCTGTCGGGGTCGGTCTCGTCTGCCATGTCGTTGTTCGCGTGGTCGCCCGCGACCACCATGAACGGCGCGAGCACGGCCTTCTTGTAGCCTGCGGCGCTCGCGGCGGCGATAACATCCTCACAGGTCGGTTCAGCCTCGACGGTGCCGACGAAGAACTGCGTCAAGCCCTCGTTCTTAAACACTTCCTGCATCTTGGCATAGTCGGCGTTGGAATCGGCTTCGGTGCCGTGGCCCATGAGGCACAGCGCCGTCTTGCCGTCGTCGAAGGACGCCATGTTCTCCTTAATGGCTGCGGCCACCTTCTTGTAGTCGTCGTCGGAGGTGAGCAGCGGGTCGCCGAGCGAGATCTTGTCGAACTTGTCAGCGTACTTGTCGAGCTCGTCTTTCACGTCGGCGTATTCCAGGCCAGCCATGAGATGCGTCGGCTGCACGACGATTTCCTTCACGCCGTCTTCCACGCAGCGGTCGAGCGCCTCGGTCATGTTGTCGATCGTGATGCCGTCGCGCTTCTTCAGCTTGTCGATGATGATCTGCGCGGTGAAGGCGCGGCGGATGTCGTAGTCCTGCCAGTACTTCTCACGGATAGCGTCTTCGATGGCGCCGATGGTGATGTGGCGCGAGTCGTTGTAGCTCGTGCCGAAGCTCGTGACGAGGATGACCGGCTTCACGGCCTTCTCCTTTTCGCTCGATTTCTCGGAACTCGCGGAGGTGTTGGAGCAGCCCGCGAGCGCGACTCCGGCGAGCGCGACGGCTCCGGTTGCCGCGGCGCTCATGAAGCCGCGGCGTGACATCTGTTCGGACATGGTTTTTCCTTTCCTCGGTTTGCCGGTCCCCCGGCGACAGTTGCTTGTCGGCACAAGCGAAAGAAAAGCGCACCCCTCGGGGTTCACAAGGAGCTAACGCCACGGCGATGCCGTGAGGAAAAGGCGAAGCAGTCTGGCTTGGGGCGCGAGGCAGTTCGCCCGCGCGTCCTATACAGTAATGTCCCTTGCCCAGGATTCCCACCTGGTTCCCTCCGCAAGCCAGCGCGGGCTGTGCGGGCGCCGCGCCGGTCATTTCCTTTTATCCGATTGTCATATGCTCGTTGCCGAAACTTTTACTATAATAGTGGGCACTTGTGAACGTGTCAAAGCCAGGGCGGGCGGCATTGCGCCTCCTGCCTGCGTATTTGCGCCGATTGCCGCTGCGGGCGCCGTGTTTTGCCCGCTGTGCGAAGGGCGGCGTAAACGGTTGCGATGAGAAACGGGAAGGGAAGGCTCGGATGATTCATATCGTTGGCGCAGGCTCGGGCGCCGCCGACCTTATCACGCTGCGCGGGGCGCGCCTTCTGCGCGCGGCCGACGTGGTCGTTTGGGCGGGGAGCCTTGTGAACCCCGAGCTGCTCGCCGATTGCAAGGAATCCTGCGTCGTCTACGACAGCGCGCACATGACCTTGGAGGAAGTGCTCGACGTGATGTGTGCGGCGGATGCGCGGGGCGAGGAAGTGGTGCGCCTGCACACGGGTGACCCGTGCCTATACGGCGCCATCCAGGAGCAGATGGACGCACTCGACGCGCGCGGCGTGGACTACGAGGTGGTGCCCGGCGTGTCGAGCTTTTGCGGTGCCGCGGCGGCGCTTCGCCAGGAATACACGCTGCCGGGAATCAGCCAGTCTGTCGTGATCACGCGGCTTTCCGGGCGCACCCCCATGCCCGCGGGCGAGGGCATGCGCACCATGGCGGAAAGCGGCTCGACTATGGTCATCTTCCTGAGCTCGGGTATGCTCGCCGAGCTTTCCGCCGAGCTTTTGGCCGCGGGCCGCAGCTCCGACGAGCCGGCGGCGCTCGTGTACAAGGCGACCTGGCCTGAGGAGCGCGTGGTGCGCTGCACAGTGGGCACGCTCGCCGATGCGGGTGCGCGAGTGGGCATCGACCGCACGGCGCTCGTGGTGGTGGGCCGCGTGCTCGGAGCTCGCGGCGGGCTTGCGCACGACGGCGCGCAAGCGGAGTCGTACGAGCGCAGCAAGCTTTACGACCCTTCGTTTGCCACGGGGTATCGGAAGGCGAGCAGCTAGCGTGGCCTTCGAGCACTACATATATACCGGGACGACCCGCCTGCGCTGCGGCTATACCACGGGGAGTTGCGCCGCGCTCGCGGCGAAGGCGGCCTGCGAGATGCTCTTGTCACGAAAGCCCGTCGGCCGCGTGTCGATCGTCACCCCCGGCGGGCTGCCCGTCGAGACGGACGTGGTCGATGCATACATCGGCGAGGGGTGCTCCCAGTGCGCCGTGCGAAAGGATGCAGGCGACGACGCCGATGTGACCGACGGCGTGCTCGTGTACGCGCGCGTGGAACATGCGGGGTCGGGCACGGGTACTGCGGGCAGCAAGGACGTGCCCGCGCACGAATCGGAAGTTTCCGTCGATGGCGGCGTGGGCGTGGGGCGCGTGACGTTGCCCGGGCTCGAGCAGCCGGTGGGGGCGGCCGCCATCAACGCGACGCCGCGCGCGATGATTACTTCGGCGGTGCGTGAGGTGTGCGCCGCGCACGGCTTTTCTGGAAACATTGCTGTGACGATTTCGGTACCCGAGGGTGTGGCCCTTGCCGAAAAGACCTTCAACCCGCACCTGGGGATAGAGGACGGCATCTCCATCCTGGGAACGACGGGCATCGTCGAGCCGCGCAGCCTCGCTGCCTTGCGTGACAGCATCGAGCTCGAGATTCGGCAGCATGCGGCTATGGGGCGGCGCGGAGTCGTGCTCACGCCCGGCAACTACGGCGGGCAGTTCATCTCGGGGCATTTCCACCTAAACGGTGCGCCGGTGGTCTTCATCTCCAACTTTGTGGGCGACGCGATTGATTGCTGCATTCGCGAGGGATTTACCAATGTCCTTCTTGTGGGACACATCGGCAAGTTGGTGAAGGTCGCGGGCGGCATCATGGACACCCATTCGCGTACCGCCGACTGCCGCGCGGAGATTCTGGCCGCCCACGCGGCCATGGCCGGCGCGGGCGCGAAGACAGTGCGCGAGATCATGACGTCCGTCACGACCACGGCGGCACTCGAGGTAATCGAGGCCGCCGGCGTGGGGGACGCTGCGCGCGCCTCGCTCGCTACGGCAATCGAGGACAGGTTGCGCCGTCGCGCGGCGGGCGCATGCGACATCGCCGCGGTCGTGTTCGACGCCGAGCGCCGCGAGCTTTTCCGCACGTCGGGCGCCGATGCAGTTATCGGGAAATTGGGGGCGACGTATGAGTAAAGGCGTGCTGTACGGGGTGGGCCGCGCAATCGGCTGGCCGGGGACGAAGGTGGTCATGAAGGCACGCCGCTCGCTTGCGGACACGAAGCGCATCCTTCGCGAGGAGGGCACCTTCGACGGTGCCGAGCTCGTAGAGGACTGTGGGCTTCCGGGCGAGCGCGTGTACCGCTCGCTCGACGATATGCCCGATCGGGGCAGCTACTTCTCGACGATGGTGGTGTGCTAGATGAGGATTTCCTGCATAGCGTTCACTGAGAGGGGGTATGCGTTGGCGGAGCGCACCGCACACGCGCTTTCCGATTACGCGCAGACAGGTGAAGATGACCCTGGCTGGTACGTTTCCGTTTCGCGCGGGTTCGGTGAGGGGAAGGCCGACCTGCGCGCATGGACGGCGCTCGCGTGGGAAGCGTCGGACGCGCTTCTGTTCGTGGGCGCGGCGGGCATCGCCGTGCGGGCGATCGCGCCGCATGTCGCCTCGAAGGCAACCGATTCCGCGGTTGTGGTGATCGACGAGGCTGGGCGCTTTGCCGTCCCGCTTTTGTCGGGGCATTTGGGCGGTGCGAACGAGCTTGCGCAAACTGTGGCACGCGCGGCAGGGGCCATCCCCGTCATCACCACGGCGACCGACGTCCGCGGCGTGTGGGCGGTGGATACGTGGGCGCGCTGTGCGGGGCTCGTCGTTTCGAATCCCGAGGCTATCAAGCGAGTGTCGGCGCGGCTGCTTTCGGGCGGGCGCGTGGCGCTCTATTCCGACATGCCGATTTCGGGACAGCCTCCTGAGGGGGTTGACATTGCGTCCGACCGCGCTCGGGCCGATATCGTCGTGTCGCCGTTCGCTGGCGCGAATGCAGGTGCGTCCGTTCGCGCGTCGGAGACAACGGGCGAGGTCGTGCCCGCCGGTGAGACGGGGAAGCCGGCGGGCGTGCGGGCGCAGGCGCCTGCGCCCGAGCCGCTTCGCCTTGTCGTGCCCTGCATCGTTGCGGGCATAGGGTGCCGTCGCGGTGCGTGCGCCGAAGCGATCGAGGAGGCGTTTCTTCTCGCGTGCGGGCAGGTGGGTATCTCGCCTTCGGCCGTGCGCGAGGCGGCGACGATCGACGTGAAGGCGCACGAGGAGGGTCTGCTCGCCTTCTGCCGCGCGCGCAATATTCCGCTTGCGACGTATTCCGCAGATGAGTTGTCGCAAGGCGAAGGCAGCATTTCGCCATCTGATTTCGTGCGCGCGACGGTGGGGGTCGACAACGTGTGCGAGCGCGCGGCGCTCGCGGACGGGGGCAAACTTATCTTCCCGAAGCTCGCTCACGGCGGCGTGACCGTCGCGTTTTCCAAGGTAACTATCGAACTTTCGTTTAAGGAGCGGTGATGGGAAAGCTCTTCGTGGTGGGGATCGGCCCGGGCGGCCCCGACGGCATGACGATTGCGGCCCGGCGCGCGCTCGAGGCGGCCGACATCGTTGTGGGGTACACGAAATACGTGGAGCTCGCGCTCGCCGCCGTGCCCGACGCGGCGCATCTCGCGACGCCGATGATGCACGAGGTTGAACGGTGCCGCCTGGCGCTTTCGCGCGCGCAGAGCGGAGAAGCCGTGGCGCTCGTGTGCAGCGGTGACGCGGGCGTGTACGGCATGGCGAGCCCCGTGCTGGAGCTTGCGGAGGACTACCCCGATGTAGACGTGGAAGTTATCGCCGGGGCCACCGCGGCTCAGAGCGGGTCGGCGGTGCTCGGCGCCCCGCTTGCCCACGACTTCGCGGTCGTGTCGCTCTCCGACCTGCTCACGCCGTGGGAGGTCATCGAGCGCAGGCTCGCCGCCGTGGCGAGCGCCGACTTCTGCATCTGTTTGTACAACCCGCGCAGCAGAAAGCGCGCCGACAGGCTCTCGCGCGCGGCGAAGATTATGCTCGAATGGAAGGCCCCCGACACGCTCTGCGGCTGGGTACGCAACATCGGGCGCGAGGGGCAGCAGTCGGGCATGTGCAGGCTCTCCGAGCTGGGGGAGATCGACGCCGACATGTTCACCACCGTGTTCGTCGGCAACGCTGACACGAAGCGCGTAGGCGGCCGTATGGTCACGCCGCGCGGGTATCGGGAGATTCCATGCGAAAGGTAACGATCATCGGGGCGGGGCCCGGAAACCCCGACTTGCTCTCGCGCGCGGCGCTCGACGCGATCGACATCGCCGACGTGGTCATCGGCGCTCATCGCGCGCTTGCCGGCATCGACGTGCCGCCCGACGTGGTGAGATGCGAGCTCGTGAAGACGGCGGACATCGTCGCCGCGCTCACCGATGCGGCGTCGTGGCGGCGCGCCGTGGTCGTGATGACGGGCGATGTGGGGCTGTTCAGCGGCGCGCGCCGCCTGGTGGAGGCGCTCTCCGGCGACGCGCAGGTGGACGTGCGCGTTGTTCCCGGCATAAGCTCAGCGTCGTATCTCGCCGCGCGCCTTGCGCGTCCATGGCAGGATTGGCGCTTTGCGAGCGCTCACGGCGTGGCGTGCGACATCGTGGCCGAGGCCGAGCGCGCAGGTGAGCTCTTCCTCGCCACGTCGGGCGGGGAAGACCCCTCGCGGCTTTCGTGCGAGCTTGCGCAAGCGGGCTTCGGGGACGCGCGCGTGACGGTGGCCGAGCGCCTGTCGTACCCCGACGAGCGCATCACCTGCGCGACCGCAAGTGAAATCGCAGGTCAGACGTTTGACGACTTGAACGTGATGCTTATCGAGTTCGCATCCCGCGCCGCGAGTTCCCGCTGGCCGTACGCTTCCTCGGGCATTCCCGACGAGCTCTTCATCCGCGGCGACGTTCCCATGACCAAGCAGGAGGTGCGCGCAGTCGCGCTCGCGAAGCTGCGCCTTACCGCTACCGACACCGTGTGGGACGTCGGAGCCGGCACGGGGAGCGTGTCGATCGAGGCGGCGCTCGTCGCGCGAGCGGGGTCGGTATGGGCGGTCGAGCGCAACGCGGCCGGCGTGCGGCTCATCCGAGAGAACGCGGATGCATTCGGGTGCGGCAACGTGCATGCGGTCCCCGGTGTCGCCCCCGAAGCGCTCGCGAAACTGCCCGTTCCCGACGCTGTGTTCGTCGGCGGGAGCGCGGGCGAGCTTCCCTCCATCGTGGAGGCAGCGCTCGAGAAGAACTCGCAGGTTCGCCTGTGCGTGCCATGCGTCACTGTTGAGACGCTCACCGAGGCGTGCGCGCTCCTCTCGGGTTCGCGCTTTAAGGGGTTCGAGGCGTGCCAGGTGTCGGCCGCCCGCGCCGAGGCTGTAGGCTCGCACCATCTTATGAAGGCGCAAAACCCCGTGTTCCTCGTCAGCGCGCGTGGTGCAGGTGGGGAAGGCGGCGCCCGGTGAGCACGTCCATCCCGCGCTTCATGGTCGCTGCGCCCTCGAGTGGGAGCGGCAAGACGGTCGTAACGTGCGCGCTCCTGCGCGCGTTCGCGCGCCGCGGCCTTGCATGCGCGGCCTTCAAATGCGGCCCCGACTACATTGACCCGCTCTTTCATCGCCGCGTCGTGGGTGCGCGCTCGGGCAACTTAGACGGCTTCTTCACCGACGCCCCGACGCTGCGCGCCCTGCTCGCACGCGGCGCCGCGGGCGCGGATGTCGCGGTGCTCGAGGGGGTCATGGGCTTCTACGACGGCATGGCGCCCGGCGTGGCCGACGCGAGCAGCTACCAGGTTGCGCGCGACACGGAAACGCCGGTCGTTTTAGTGGTGAACGGGCGCGGGGCGTCTTTATCGCTCGCCGCCGTAATCCGCGGCATCGCCGAGTTCCTGCCTTGTGCGAACGTGCGCGGCGTCGTGCTGAACAAGACGAGCGCCGCTGCCTGCGCCTACGCGGCGCCTGCGATCGAGAAGCACACGGGCGTCGCGGTTTTGGGTAATATTCCCGCCGACGAGGCGTTCTCGCTCGAAAGCCGGCATCTGGGGCTTGTGACCGCCGACGAAGTCAAGCAGCTCTCCGCGCGCATCGACAAGATGGCCGAGCTGGTGGAAAAGAGCGTCAACGTCGACCGCTTGCTTGAAATAGCGGCGACGGCACCCGATATCTGCGAGGAACCTTATCGGTTGGAGCCGATCGCGGGAGCGCGGCCCATCGTCGCCGTCGCGCGTGACGAGGCGTTCTCGTTTTACTACGAGGAGAACCTGCGCGCGCTCGAGGACCTGGGTTGCGAGCTGGCCTTTTTCAGCCCCCTGTGTGATAGCGAGTTGCCCCGGGGGACAAGCGCCCTCTATCTGGGGGGCGGCTACCCGGAGCTCCATGCGCGGCAGCTCTCCGAGAACGCGCCGATGCGCGAGGCGGTGCGGCGCGCGGTGGAATCTGGCATGCCGACGGTCGCCGAATGCGGTGGGTTTCTGTATCTGCAGCGCGAAATCGCCGATAGCGAGGGGCGGCGCTGGCCTGTTGCGGGCGCCCTTGAGGGCGTAAGCGAGAACGGGGGAAGGCTGTCCCATTTCGGGTACGTGGAGCTCACTTCTCAACGCGACGGGCTCTACGGGCCGCGCGGCACACGCATCCGCGCGCACGAGTTCCACTACTGGCAGTCCACCTGCCCGGGCGGCGACTTCTGGGCGCAGAAGCCCCGGCGCGACAAGGGCTGGCCGTGCATGACGACCACCCCGTCCCTGGTTGCGGGCTTCCCGCATGTGTACTATCCTGCGAACCCCGACGTTGCGCGCGCGTTCGCGTCTGCCGCAGCGTCGTTCGCAGAGAGGAGACGGCATGGCTGAAGCAACCGAAACCGCGCTTGCCTGCATCCGCGAGGAAGTCGAGCGCGCGTTCTCGTCGGCGCCGGGCGCCGTGCTCGAAGCCGCGCTCTCCCGGATTGCGCCCGCAGACGAGTGCGCCCGCGCCGCCGCGTACGCCGCGTGGGACTCCATCGCGCACCCCTTGGGGGGATTGGGCGACTTTGAAGACGCCGTCGCGTGTATCGCCGCAGCTCAGGGGAGCGCCGAGGTGGTCGAGTTTCCCCGTGCGCTCGCGGTATTCTTCTCCGACAACGGGGTCGTTGCCGAAGGCGTGTCGCAAAGCGGGCAAGACGTGACGCGAGTCGTCGCGCGCAACATGTGCGAAGGGGCCACGAGCGCCTGCCGCATGGCGGCGTTCGCGGGTGCCGAGGTCGTGCCCGTCGACGTGGGTATGGCCTGGGGCATAGAAGACGCGCGCATGGTGCGCGCGAACGTGCGGCGGGGGAGCGGCAACATCGCGTACGGCCCCGCTATGTCTCGCGATGGGGCCGTGCGCGCGATCGAGGTCGGAATCGCCGTCGCGTGCGGGCTTGCCCGCGCCGGCGTGCGCCTTCTCGCCGCGGGCGAGATGGGCATCGGCAACACGACCACCTCGGCGGCGGTGGCCGCAGTGCTCCTCCGGACGGACGCGCGGAGTCTCGTCGGGCGCGGCGCGGGGCTCTCGGACGCCTCGCTCGCGCGCAAGCGCGACGTGGTCGAGCGCGCTATCGACGCGAACTCGCCCGATCCCGCCGACCCGATCGACGTGCTCTCGAAGGTGGGCGGCTTCGACATCGCGGCGATGTGCGGTTTCTACCTGGGGGCCGCGGCCTCGAAGGCGCCGGCGCTCCTCGACGGGGTCATATCCTGCACGGCGGCCCTGTGCGCGGCGCGCCTGTGCCCCAACGCCTTGGGTTACCTCGTGGGCACCCACACATCAAGCGAACCCGCAAGCCAGGAGCTCCTTCGCGAGCTCGGCATAAAGGCACCCCTCGACGCAGGCATGCACTTGGGCGAGGGCGCGGGCGCCATGGCGTATCTGCCCCTTCTGGATTCGGCGCTGCGCGTGTACCGGGATGGGAAGACGTTCACGGCGACTGGCATGGCTGCTTACGAGCATTTCGAGGCCGGGAAATGACGGTAACGCTCGTCATCGGCGCCGCCGCGAGCGGCAAGAGCGCCTACGCCGAGTCCCTGTGCCTCGGGCACGACGGACCCCGCGTGTACCTGGCAACGATGGAGCCCTTCGGGGAAGAGGGCGCCCGCCGCATCGCGCGCCATCGGGGGCTGCGCGAGGGCAAGGGGTTTTCCACCCTCGAGCGCACGCGTGACGTGGGCGCCGCAGTGTCCGGGCTTCCGCGCGGCTGCACGCTTCTTTTGGAGGACGTGGGCAACCTGGTTGCGAACGAGCTTTTCGCGGAAGGCGGCTTGTCCCCACGTGACCCCGACGCTGCGGCGCGCGAGGTGCTCGGAGGCATCGAACGGCTCGCTCAGGCCGCTGCGTATACGGTGGTGGTCTCCGTCGACGTGTTCGCCGATGGGATGCGCTACGATGAGGGGACCGAGGCATGGAGGCGCGCGCTTGCGCGCGTGAACGCGGGCGTGGCGGCGCTGGCCGACCGCGCAGTCGAAGTGGTGTGCGGGATTCCCGTGTGGATGAAAGGCGAAGGGCCTACAAGGTGAAGATAGCAGAGGCAATCGGCGCGGCGTTCGGAACGTTCTCGCGCATCCCCGTCCCGAAATCGACCTGGACCGATTTCGGATCAACCCATGCGCTTGCCGCGTTTCCCCTGGTGGGCGTTGCGGAAGGCTTCCTCATGACGGCGTGGGGGTACATGGCGAACCTGTTCGGCGTGCCCGCGACCATCGTCGCGGCTGTGCTCGTGGCGCTGCCTGTGGCGGTGACGGGAGGCATCCACCTAGACGGGCTCTGCGACACCTCCGATGCGCTTGCAAGTTGGGCCCCACGCGAGCGAAAGCTCGAGATCATGCACGACCCGCGGGCGGGCGCCTTCGGGGTCATCGGTGTTGTCGTGTACCTTATTCTGCAGTTTTCCCTGTTCACCGCGCTGCCGCTTACGGCGGGGACGTTCCTTGCGCTTCTGTGCTCGCTCGTGTTCTCCCGCGCGCTTTCGGGGCTCGCCGTTGAATGTTGGCCTGCCGCGCGGGCGGACGGCATGGCCGCGGGACTCTCGCCTTCGAAGAAGCGCGCGGCGATCGTCGTGCCGCTTTGCGCTTTCGCTGCGGCTTCGGCTGCAGGGATGGTCGCGTGCGCTCGGGCCGTCGGCGCCCTTATGGCGGTGGCGGGGCTTTTGGCGCTCGCGTGGTATCGCCATGTTGCCCTGTCCCGCTTCGGCGGGGTGACGGGGGATTTGGCCGGATGGTTTCTGCAATGGGCCGAGCTCGCGATGCTTGCCATGCTGGTGGCGGGGGGCATGCTCCTATGATGCTCGTGGTAGGTGGCGCGCATTCGGGGAAGAGGACCTTCGTGCGCGAAAAGCTCGGGTTCGCGGCGGACGATTTCGTCGACGCGGCGCAGCTTGCGGAGGGCGTCGTGCCCGCGGTTTTTGCCGGCCGTGTCGCGTACCGTGCTGAGGAACTCGTACGCACGCTCGACGCTGACCGGGCGCTCGAGCGGCTGATTGGCTTCGACGCAGTGATTCTGACCTTGGTCGGCTCGGGGGTCGTCCCTATGCGTGCGGAAGACGCCCAATGGCGCGAGCGCGCGGGGCGCCTGGGATGCGCGCTCGCTGCGCGCGCCGACGTCGTCGTGCGCATGACGTGCGGGATTCCCCAGGTCATCAAAGGAAACCTTGCCGATGCGCCTCGAGGGACGCTGGGCGCGGGCGCGCCTTTGGAAGTCATCTTCGTGCGCCATGGTGCCACGGCGGGCACGGAAGACCATCGCTACAGCGGGGCGGGCACCGACGAGCCCCTGTCGAGCGCGGGCGAGCGCGCTTTGCGCGACCTCGCGTGCGATCGTGACGTGTTCCGTGTTATCACGAGCGGCATGGCCCGCACCGACCAGACGGCACGCATTCTCTTCCCGAACGCGGAGCTTATGGCGTGCCCCGGTCTGCGCGAGATAGATTTCGGCGACTTCGAGGGGCGAAGCGCCGCCGAACTTAAAGAGGATGCGCGTTACCGCGCCTGGGTAGACTCCTGGTGTGAGACGCGCTGCCCGCATGGCGAGGGCAAGAGCGATTTCACCCGCCGCGTCGTCGCGGCGTTTCGGGAGGCGTGCGAATCGGAGCGCGCCCAGGGGAGTGGGCGCGCCGTCTTCGTCGTTCACGCGGGTACCGTGAAAGCGCTGCTCTCCGAGCTAGCTGTCCCGAAAATGGGATACTTCGACGTGCATACCGAGCCGGGTGGTGCATGGGCCGCCACCTGGGATGGGCGCTGCCTTCGCGACGTTCGCCCCGCTTCGGGGGGCGATGCCCGGTGATGACGATTCTTGCCGTCGCCGCCGGGTTCGCGGCCGACCTTGCCTTCGGCGACCCGCGCTGGCTTCCCCATCCCGTCGTCGCCATGGGGCGCGCGATCACGTGGGCCGAAGGCCGCCTGCGGGGCGCATTCCCGCAAACGTCCGCGGGCACGCGCGCCGCAGGGCTTGTGCTCGCCGTGGCGCTTCCGCTTGCGTGTGGGCTTTTGACCTGGGGAATCCTGCATCTTTGCGGCATGGTTCACTCCGGCTTGCGCTTCGTGGCCGAGGCATGGGCAAGCTATCAGATTCTCGCGGCATGCGAGCTTCGCCGCCAGAGCCTGGCCGTGGCCCGCGCGTTCTCGAAGGGCGGCCTTGTCGCGGCTCGCGAAGCCGTCGGGCTCATCGTGGGACGCGACACGTCTGTTCTCGACGAGCAGGGCGTTGCGCGCGCCGCCGTGGAAACGGTGGCGGAGAACGCGAGCGACGGCGTCATCGCGCCGCTTTTCTACCTTATGATCGGGGGTGCGCCCTTGGGCATGGCGTACAAGGCGGTGAACACGCTCGACAGCATGGTGGGCTACAAAAATGAGCGCTACATCGACTTCGGCTGCGCCTCGGCGCGCCTCGACGATGCGGTGAACTGGATTCCCTCGCGCTTATCGGCCCTGCTCATGATCGCCGTGTGCCCGATCGTCGGGCTCGACGCGCGCGGGGCGGCGCGCATCTGGCGCCGCGACAGGCGTCGCCATGCGAGCCCCAACTCGGCGCAGACCGAGTCAGCGTGCGCGGGCGCGCTCGGGCTGCGCCTGGCGGGACCCGCGGTGTATTTCGGCAAGCTCGTTGAGAAACCGACGATAGGCGACGCGTCCCGCGAAATCGAGTGGGGCGACATCGCACGGGCGATAAGGCTCATGCTCGCCGCGTCCGTATGCGCGCTCGTCGTCTTCGGCGCCGCGCGCGCGGCGGTCGTGCTCGCCGTGGGGGCGATGGCATGAGGGAAGACCACGCCGCGCCCCAGGCTGCCGGGGGAATCCTGCGCGCCCGTACGCATGGGGGCAGCTCGCAATCGCTCGGCATCGCTTGCGAAGGGGGCGCCTCCGACCTCATTGACTTCTCGGTGAACGTGAATCCGGCAGGCCCCTCGCCGCGCGCCGTCGCCGCAGCTTGCAAGGCGCTTTCTCGAATCGACGCCTACCCCGATAGGGAAAGCCTCGCCCTCGTTCGCGCCCTAGGGCGCGCCCAGGGCATTCCCGAAGATACTATCGTCTGCGGCGCGGGCGCGTCTGACATCATCTGGCGGCTCGCCGCGGCGGTACGCCCGAAACGCATCGTCGTGTGCGCGCCGACGTTCTCTGAATATGCGGAGGCGGCATCGTACTACGGTGCATGCGTGCAGGAGTTCCCGCTCTCCGAGGCGGATGACTTCGACGTGCCCGCCTCCTTCGCCCGCGCGATCGAGGGGCCGGGAGACGTGGCGTACCTCTGCAATCCGAACAACCCGACGGGGCGCCTCGTCGACCCCCGCGTGATCGATGCCGCGGCTTGCCGCTGCGAGCAGGTGGGCGCGCTGCTCGTCGTGGACGAGTGCTTCCTCGGATTTGCGCCCGACGCCCGCGAAAGGAGCGTGGCCGCACGCGCCGCGTGTTCGCACCATGTGGCCGTGCTCTCCGCGTTCACCAAGCTCTACGGAATGGCAGGGTTGCGGTTGGGGTATCTGATCAGCGGAAACGCCCAACTCATCGAGGGGATTCGTCGGGCGGGGCAGGCGTGGCCCGTCTCCTCGGTCGCCGAGGCCGCGGGCATCGCCGCCCTGGAAGACGTCGAATACGTCTCGCGCACGCGCGATGTATTGGCGGGCGAGCGAGCGTGGCTTTCCCACGAGCTCTCCTCGCTCGGGCTTTCCGTCGTGCCGTCGGATGCGAACTTCCTTTTAGTCCGCACGCCGGCGAAAGACATCCCCGAGCGCCTGTATAAACAGGGGGTTTTGGTCCGCACGTGCGACTCGTTTTCGATACTGTCCCGTTTCTGGTGCCGCGTCGCCGTGCGCACGCACAAGGAGAATGCCCGGCTTGCGATGGCGTTCAGCCGCGCGCTTCGGGCGGAAGGCGCATCGGGCGAAGGCGAACCCGACGAACGGGGCGGCGCTTCTTGCAGCGGCGCTATGGCGGGCGCGGATGGCCGAGGCTCGGCGAAGGAGGTCGATACCCGTGGGTAGGGCGAAGCCCATCATGATCCAGGGCACCATGTCGAACGCGGGGAAGAGCCTGCTTGCGGCGGGGCTGTGCCGTGTGCTTTCGCAGGACGGCCTGCGCGTGGCTCCCTTCAAGAGCCAGAACATGGCGCTCAACAGCGGTGTCACGGCCGACGGGCTCGAGATGGGGCGCGCTCAGATCATGCAGGCCGAGGCGTGCGGCATCGCGCCCGACGTGCGCATGAACCCCATCCTGCTCAAGCCCGAAAGCGATCACCGAAGCCAGCTCATCGTGGCCGGCAAGGCGCAGGGAGCCTTCGCTGCGAGGGACTACTTCGCGCGAAAGAAGGCGCTCATGCCGCAGATTTTGGAGGCGTTCGATTCGCTCGCGGAGGAAAACGACGTCATCGTCATCGAGGGCGCCGGCAGTCCCGTCGAAATCAACCTTGCCGAAAACGACATCGTCAACATGGGGCTCGCGCGCGCCGTGTCCTCCCCCGTTCTGCTCGCGGGCGACATCGACCCAGGCGGGGTGTTTGCCCAGCTCTACGGCACGGTCGCGCTCCTTGCGCCCGAGGACCGCGCGCTTTTGCGGGGGCTTATGGTGAACAAGTTCCGCGGCGATGTGGAAATCCTGCGTCCGGGTTTGGCTCCGCTCGAGAAAATGTGCGGGGTTCCCGTCGTGGGGGTCGTGCCGTATCTTACGCTCGACCTGGACGACGAGGACTCGCTCGCGCCGCGCCTAACTGCCCGCGAGGCGCGCGGCGTCATCGACGTCGCCGTCGTGCGCCTTCCGCATCTGTCGAACTTCACCGACTTCGACCCGCTTTCGCGCGTGCCCGGCATGGGCGTGCGCTACGTTTCCTCGACGACCGATCTGGGCCGACCCGACCTGGTGGTGCTTCCCGGCTCGAAGTCCACGGTCGACGACGCGCGCTGGCTTGCGGCTAGCGGCATCGGAGCCTGTGTACGCGCGCTTTCGGGCGCGGGCACGCCGGTGCTCGGCATATGCGGAGGCTACCAGCTTTTGGGAGACGAGCTTTCGGACCCGCACGGCAGGGAAGGCGCTGGCACCGCGCGCGGGCTCGGGCTCATCCCTGCAAGTACGGTGTTCAAGGAGGAAAAGCGCCTCGCCCAGTCGGAGCTGCGCATCACGGGCGCCCAAGGCGCGTTCTCGGTGTGGAACGGCATGACGGCGCGTGGGTACGAGATTCACGACGGCGAAACGACCGTCTCCTGCGCCCCTGCGGGCACGATTGGCGGCAAACCAGAAGGCGCGGCCTGCGGAAACGTGTTCGGAACCTATCTCCACGGCCTGTTCGACGAACCGGGGGTGGCGCTCGCCCTCGCGCGCTCGCTCGCGCGCATGCGCGGCCTGCCCGAGAGCGTCGTGGGTGCTGCGGGCGCGGCGTCCGCGGCCGATCACCGTGCGCGCGAGTTCGACCGCCTGGCCGACGTCGTGCGCGGAGCGCTCGACATGGAGTATGTCTACCGCATTATCGAGGAGGGCGTATGATTCACGTGTATCATGGCGACGGCAAAGGCAAGACCACGGCGGCGATGGGCCTCGCCCTTCGCATGCTCGCCGCAGGCCGCCGCGTCGTCGTCGTGCAGTTCCTGAAAGACGGCGAAAGCGGGGAGGCGCGCCTGCTCGCCGAGCATTTCGGCGTGCCCGTGTTCGCGGGGAAGGTGTCGGACAAGTTTACCTGGTCGATGTCGTCGGAAGAACTTGCCGCTACGTGCGAGCTGCACGATGGGAACCTCGCTTCCGCGCTTGCCGAGCTCGAGGGCGCGCAGGAGGGGCTGCTCGTGCTCGACGAGGCGCTCGATGCGCTTTCGAAGGGGCTTGTCGACGAGGCGCTCGTGGACCGCGCGCTCGATATGTCCGCGCGCGGCGTCGAAGTAGCGCTCACCGGGCGCGCGCCTTCCCGCAAGATCGTGGAGAAGGCCGACTACATAACCGAGATGCGGTGCGAGAAACACCCCTACGAGCAGGGGATATGTGCAAGGGAAGGAGTGGAGTACTAGATGGATTCCAAGGAGATGGCGCCCGGCGACATCGAGCGGCGCAGCTTCGAGATCATCACCGAAGAGCTCGGCGGCCGCACGTTCCCGCCGCTCGAAGAACCCGTCGTGAAGCGCGTCATCCACACCACTGCCGACTTCTCGTACGCCGATTCCCTCGTTTTCACTCATGACGCCGCGCACTGTGCGCTCGACGCACTGCGCGCAGGGGCCACGGTGCTCACCGATACGAACATGGCGCTCGCAGGCATAAGCAAGCCTGCGCTCGCGAAGCTCGGCTGCAAGGCCGTGTGCTACATGGCCGACCCTGATGTCGCCGTGGCTGCGCGCGCCGCGGGCACGACTCGCGCCGTTGCGAGCATGGACAAAGCTTGCGGCATCGAGGGTCCGCTCATCGTGGCCGTCGGCAACGCTCCCACAGCACTTCTGCGCCTCGCCGAGCTCATGGACGAGGGGAAGATCGCGCCCGCGCTCGTCGTTGGGGTGCCGGTCGGGTTTGTGAACGTGGTCGAGGCGAAAGAGGAGCTACTCGCGCGACGCGCGCCGGCCATCGTCGCGAGGGGTCGCAAGGGTGGTTCGACCGTGGCGGCCGCCATTATGAACGCGCTGCTCTACCAGATCACGCGCCCAGGCGGCCCGAAGTGACGGCGCCCGCATCTGCGCCGGCGCTGCGCATCTTCGCCGGCACCACCGAGGGCCGCCTTCTGTGCGAATGGGCGAGCGGGGCGGGCATCCCCGCCCGTGCCTACGCGGCAACCGAGTACGGAGGCGAGCTTTTGGGCGAGCTTCCGGGCATCGAGGTGCATGCGAGCAGGCTCGACGAGGCCGACATGGAGCGCGAGCTTTCCGGCGCGCGCATCGTCGTCGACGCCACGCACCCCTTCGCTACGCTCGCCAGCGGCAACATCCGGGCCGCTTCGCTTGCCGTGGGTGTACGATGTCTGCGCCTTGCGCGTGCGGCCGAGGCGCTGCCCAAAGGCGTCGTGTCGGTCGCGTCGATCGCCTGCGCGGCGCGCTTTCTCTCCGAGAACCCGGGTCGCGCGCTTCTCACGACGGGGAGCAAGGAGCTTGCTCCCTATACGCGCGTCGCCGATTTCTCGGAGCGCTTCTTCGTGCGTGTGCTCCCGCTGCCCGGTGCTATAACGAAGTGCATCGACGCGGGGTTTTCGCCGTCGCACGTCATCGGCATGCAGGGGCCCTTCACCCGCGAGCTCAACGAGGCGATGCTTCGGCAGGTGGGAGCCCAGTGGCTTGTGACCAAGGACTCGGGAACCGTAGGCGGCACGGCCGAGAAGCTTGCCGCCGCGCGCGACGTGGGAGCGCGCTGCATCGTGGTCACCCGTCCCGCCGAGGGAGACGGGGGCCTTTCGCTTCGGGAAGTGGAAGACGCACTCTTACGGGAGTTCGCGCGCTAGGCGCTCGCCGCGCCTGCGCGTCCTCCCGCCCGCGAGGAGGAGCGCCCCGAGCAAGCTCGAGCCGTACAAGACCGTCATCCGCCAATAGCTCGAGGAGGACGCCCGGAACTGGCGCAAGCAGCCCTTAAATAAGTTGCGGTGAAATAGTGTCTGTTTTGCTACTAGATAGCATATTCAGTCCCTAATTCACCGCAACTTGTTGGTGGTGGCTTACTGGTAGCGTAGGCACTCCACCGGGTCGAGCTTTGCCGCGCGTCGAGCGGGGTAGAAGCCAAAGATTACGCCGATGCCGACCGATACGGCAAACGCGATCAACACTGTCGTAATGGAGAAGCTTGGCGTGATCGTCCCGGTAGCTCCAAACTCGCTCATGATGCCCGAGCTTGCGGCAAAGAACGTGAGTCCCCATGCCAGCAGATAGCCAATCAGGACACCCAACAGTCCGCCGGTGACGCACAGCGCCGAGGACTCGGCCAAAAACTGCGCGGTGATATCGCGACGACTGGCGCCCAGGGCACGGCGAATACCGATCTCGCGGATGCGCTCAGTCACGTTGGTGAGCATCATATTCATAATGCCGATACCGCCGACAAGCAGCGAGATGCTGGCGACAGCACCCATGATGAGCGAGAACGCGCTCATAAAGGAGTTGAGTGCATCGATAGCGCTTTTCATGGAGGTCGCCGATACACTGTCGTATTCATCATCCTCCGCGATGCCCTTCATCGCGCGCACCTTGGACTCGATGGTCTTACAAAGCTCATCCATGTCCGTACCCTCGGCGGCGAGTGCCGTCACGCTGGGGAATGAAGGATTCTCGTCGCCAAACAGCCCGGAGATGGTTTCGCGTGGCATATACAGCGTGAGCGAGCCCATGGAGTCGCTGCCGCCATCAATCACGCCGACAATCTGCACCTCGCCGTTGGACACCTTGATGGTTTTCCCCAGCGCATCCTGTTCGTTGCCGTACAGCTGATCGGCGCCGCTGCGGCTGATGAGCGCCACGCGCGAGCCTGATTGGGACTCGGCCTGGGAATAGATGCGCCCCGCAACGAGCTTGCTGGCCCCCACGGCGTCGAGCATGTCGCTATCGACACCCTGCGCCATGACGGTATAGCTTTTATCGCCGGTCTTGTACTCGGTATACGCGCTGTCGACAATGCCGATCTGCTCTATCTGCGGCACCAGCTTTTGAAGCTTCTCGATGTCCGACTCGGTGAGTTCTTGCGACGAATAGATTTGCACCATGCGTGCCGCATTGAGGCCCAGGCTGTTGACCAGGGTGTTTTGGATGCCGCCGATGAGTGAGGTCATGGCGATAACCGAGGCGATGCCGATGACAATGCCCAGGATGGTGAGCAGGCTGCGCCCCTTGTTGGCCTCGAGCGAGTGAAGGGCTTCCTGGATGAGATCGCGGGCGCTCATGCCACCACTCCTTTCGGCGGGTTGGCGGAGGCGGAAATCATGGGCAGGCTATCTACGGCGCTGCGCAGGGTCTGCGGTGCATGTGGAATATACGCGCCGTCGTGAATGCGACCATCGCGGATGGTCACGGCACGGTCGGCTTCGGCGGCGATGCCGGGGTCGTGTGTGATAAGAACGATGGTTTTGCCGCGCTCCTGGAGCTTATGGAAGGTCTCCATCACAAGCGCTCCAGTCGCGGAGTCCAGGTTTCCCGTCGGCTCGTCGGCCAGAATGATGGGCGGGTCATTGACGAGGGCGCGCGCGATGGCGACGCGCTGCATCTGTCCGCCTGAGAGCTCTGATATGCGGTGGTCCCAGTGGTCGACCGGCAGCGTGACGGCTTGCAGGGCGTGGACGGCGCGCATTTCGCGCTGGCTACGGGGCACATTGGTGTAGGCCAGCGGCAGCATGACGTTTTCGATAACCGAGAGGCGCGGCAGCAGGTTGAAGCTCTGAAAGACAAAGCCAATGCTCAGGGCGCGAACTTCGGTCAGCTCGTCATCATCGAGCTCGGCCACGTTGAGCCCTTGCAGGTAATAGTCGCCCGCCGTCGGCTTATCCAGGCAGCCCAGGATGTTCATGAGCGTTGATTTGCCTGAGCCCGAGGGGCCAGTGATAGCGACGAATTCGCCGCTCATTACCGCAAGGCTCACGTTGTGCAGGATGTGGGCGCAACCTGCCTCGCTCTCAAAGATGCGGTGCACGTTGCGAATGTCGATAACGGGACGCATTACATGTCCTCATCGGCAGTCATACTGCCCGAATCCGCGCTGTAGCCGCCGTCAGCCGTTGCGTCCGCTCCGGTGTCCATGACGAGGGTGTCGCCATCGCGCAGCTTGGTAACCGGCACGTCAGGGTTGATCTCGTTGCCCTGGTCGTCGCGCTTGACCTGTGTCTTGCCGACTACGGCTTCGTTGTCGTTTTGTGTCACGACGGCCACCTTCACGCGATGGGTTTGCTTGCCCTCGTCATCGGTTGCCACGTTGACGTAATAGTGTTCGCCGTCTTCGGTCATGAGCGCCATCGTCGGCACCATCACCACGTCGTCGAGCTGCTCGGTCACCACCGATACCTCGGCCGTCATGCCCGGCTTCAGGCGCGCGTCGGGTGCCTCGATGAGGATGTCGACGTTAAAGGTTACGTTGCCGCCGCCACCGTTTGCGGCGTCGGAGTTTGCCACCGACGCGATGGCCGTGACGGTTCCCTGGCTCACGATATCGGGAAACGCGGGATACGTGACGTTGGCTCTCTGCCCAACGGCGATCTTGGCGATGTCCTTTTCGCCCACCTGCACGGTCACCTTCATCTTGGATAGGTCGGCGATCTGCATGCATTGCTTGCCGCCGCTCGTATCGCTTTCGCCCATGATCATGCCGCCTGTTACCGTGGCGCCCACCTTGGCGTTGAGCTCCACGATGCTACCCGAGCTCGGGGCCGTGACCGTGCGACTGGCGGCCTTGGCGTTCGCCTGGTCGAGGTTTGCCTGGGCCGATGCGAGGCTGCGCTGCGCGGCCGATACGGCGTTCGTGTCCGCTGATGCGGCGGAGACGTCAGCCGCTGCGGAAGCTCCATCGACGTCCGTCGTTGGGGTGGCCTGCGCGGCGGCTGCGGCTTTCTGTGCGTTGGCGAGGTCTTCCTGAGCGGCTGCAACTGCACGCTGCGCCTCGGCAACGTTGCGATCGAGCTCGTCGTTTTTAATGGTCATAAGCACGTCGCCCTCGTTGACGGATTGGCCTGCCTGCACGTTGATCGAATCGACCGTGCCGTCGACAGAAGGGGAGACCACTGAGGACGAAATGGGTTTGAGTTGGCCTTTCGCCTCGACCGTTGAGCTAAACGTGCCCTCGGTCACCATGTCGGTCACAGGCCCGCTAGCGCCTTGTGGCTGCGCATTGATAACCAGGGTTGCGACAATGGCAATGAGCGCGATGGCACCCACGACGCCGGCGGCAATACCGCGTCGAATCAGCTTTTTGCGTCGACGTTCGGCGCGTTTTGCCTTGAGCTTGGCATATGCCTCTTCATCGGAAATCTCGGCCGTATCGTTCGCGCGTCCGCTCTGCTTGTCGGTGTGTGCGTTTGTAATCAGAGGAATCGTTTCGGTGGCACCTTCGGGCGTGTGCTCGGTATCATCCGGGCCCGGGGTGATGGTGGGGACATTCGGCATAGCGTCTCCTTTATAGAAAGAACCTTGATAAGTATATGCGCCCACCGGTTGGGGTGGGCGCATAGAACGGTTTCTTTCGGAACTGTTAGATTGGTCGCAGCGGTTCCACGTTGTAGGAATGCGCGCGTTGCACTATGAGTGGACAACCACGCACAGGCCGACTTTGATGCAGTCGTGCAGTGCCTTGGCGTCTGCCAGGCGCAGGTTGATGCAACCGTGGCTGCCGCACCACTTGTACGACTCGGCATTATCGAAGCTCTTGTCGTTTTGCCAGGTGGCATCGTGGAAGCCGATCATATTGCCCTCAAACGGCATCCAGTAGCTCACCGGGCTTTCGTATTTGGGCTTACCGGTCTCGGGGTCCTTGGCTCCGATCAGGGTGCTGCCGCCGTCGTTGCTGTTGATCTGCCACACGCCCTCGGGGGTTGCGTCTTCGCCCGGTTTGCCGGAAATAAAGTTGGCCTCCCAAACGATATTACCGTTCTCGTCATAGTAGCGCGCGTGCTGCTCGGACAGGTCGACGTCGATATACGCCTTCCAGTCGGGCTCTCCCTTTGCGGTAAAGGTGTCGGCCTTCTGGGAGTACTTGATCTCGATTTCGCCGGTCTGCTTGTTGTTAATGGCGTCCTCGACCTGCTTGGCGAGCGAGCTGCTGTCGATGGACCAACCAAAGTCACCGCCTTCGACGGCGCACTGCTTGCCATCGGCGCGCGTCCACCAGCGAGTGGAGCCAACGGTATTAAAGCCGTTGGCGAGCTCGGCTGCCCAGCTGCTGATCTGCGACGTATCGAGCGTGGGGTTGGCCGGATCGGCGAAGCTGATCCACTGCAACACGGAGCTGCCATCAACCTTGCCGGCATCCTCGCCGTTAAGCTTGAGGGTCACGTTGACGCCCAGGAAGTTGTTGGCGGCATCGCATGCGGCCTGAATCTGATTATCGGTCAGCGTTCCATTGAGCGGCTCATAGGCATCGTTGCCGAGCTTGGAAAGATCTACGGTCTCGACCAGCGAGGCAAGCTCGAGTTCGGCATACTTAATGACATGCTCGCGGTTGAGTTTTTCGTTGGAGCGCGCCTTCTCGACGGTAAACTTGCCGGCTTGCTCGTCATAGGAGCTATTGGCCTCGAACGTGCCCGAACGCCCCTCGTTAAACTCGTCGATGGCGGCGCCCAGATCCTTCTCAAACTTCTTTTGGTCAAAGGCGTCGGAGAGCATGGACAGGTCGACGTCTTGATCAAGATCGACTTCGTTGGAGGTAGCGGCTGTTTTGGTCTTGCCGCTTATGGATTCCACAAGGCGGACCGGCCAAATAAAGGCTTCGTTGTGGTTGATGATTTCTTTTGCAGCAGCTTCACCGTCGACGATGGGTTCATCGGACTCGGGCTGATAGGTCCAGCTAAAGTCATCGCCTGTCACGGTGAGCTTATAGTGCTTCCATGCCGAGTTGACCTTAGTGGCGGCAGACGAAGCGTTGGAGAACGAGACGTCGACGCCGGCAATGGTAGTGTTGGGGTAGGCTAGCTGCGAAAACGCTACGATGCCAACGATATAGACAATGACGATAAGACCCAGGACGACAAAGAGCGTCGTTTTTTTGCCCGACTTATTGTTGCCGGCGGGTTTGCGCGCGGGGCCGCGATCGCCTCGAGCGTGCGTGGGGGGCTGCTTGGGCGCATTGCCGTTTGCCTGGCGCTGCTGACGTTGTTGACGCTGCTGTCGCTGTTGGTTCGGGCGTTGGGAAGCGTTTGCTGCACCGCGCTGCTGACCGTGACTCGGCGCGATGGGACGCGGTGACTGAACGCCGCCGGTGTGCCTGCTCGGCTGCTGCGGATCGGGAATCAGTTGAGTTCGATCGTTTTGCGACATCGTATGCATATCCTTCGAATTTCGCCTTATGGCTCATCGTGTTTTTACTGGGCTTGCATTATAGCGATTGCCCTGCTGTTTGTGGTACGGAAACGGTGGCATTCAAAAGAGGTGGGACATTTGTCCCACCTTTGAGTCATACTTTGCCGTTATCCGCACACGCCGCATTTTGCACAGGCCGAAAGTGCGGCCGGAGCCTGCGCGATGCCGCCCTTGGCCGTCTCGCGCAACGTGGCAGGCAGGGCGTGGCCCACCGAGAGCATGACGTGTGCCATCTGGTCAAACGGCACCAGGCTCTTGATGCCGGCGAGGGCGAGTTGCGCCGAGCTAAAGGCCGCGGCCACACCTATGGCGTTGCGGTTTTGGCAGGGCACCTCCACGAGGCCACCGACAGGGTCGCAAACGAGGCCCAACAGGTTGCTCAGCGCGATGGAGCTGGCATCGAGCGCTTGCTCGGGCGTGCCATCCATCATCTGGACCAGTGCGGCGGCGGCCATGGCGGCAGCGCTTCCAACCTCGGCCTGGCATCCGCCCTCGGCGCCGGCGACGCAGGCACTCGTGGTGAGGTTGAGGCCGATGGCGGCGGCGCAGTAGAGGGCATCCATGACCTGTTCGTCGTCGAGCTGGAGGCGATCGGCGAGCGCCAGCACGCAGCCGGGTACGACGCCCGCGGAGCCGGCCGTGGGGGCGGCGACGATCACACCCATGGTGGCGGAGCGCTCGAGCACGGCCATCGCTCGGGACACGGCATCGGTCTGAACGGGGCCCATTAGGCTTGTGCTCAAATCGTTGCGGCAGGTGGCATCGACGAGTTTGGCTTCGCCGCCGATAAGCCCGCCGAGCGATTGCTGCGGATTGGCGATGGGGGCCGTGGTCTCTTCGCGCATGACGTCGAGCACGCGGCGCATGGCTGCGATAGCATGGGCCTCGCCGGTCAGACGCGCCTCACGCATGGCCATAACGGCGCCAATATTCAGGCCGAGCTCGGCGCACGCATCGAGCAGCTGCTCGCCGTCGTCGAAGATCTCTTTGGCCGAGACGCCGGGGGAGAGCGACGAGGCCGAGCCTGGGAGCTCGATAAAGGTGGCGTAATCGACATTGTCGAGCTTGCGCAGCATGGGGATGACGGTGTCGTCGGGAGCGCCGTCGGTTTCAAAGACGGAATAGGCCTGGCCTCCCACCTCGGTGCGGTAGGTGCGGCAGAAGGCGATGTTCACGTGTGCGTAGGCAAGCAGGTTCGTGAGCGCTGCGAGCACGCCGGGGACATCCTGGTGAGCCACGAAGAGCGTGGAATACATGCCCGAGATATCGACGCCGACGCCGTTGATACGGCTGATGCGCATCTTGCCGCCGCCGAGGCTTTCACCGCGGACCTGTGCCGTGGCGCCCGTGTCGTCGACCATGTCGATGTCGACGGTGTTGGGGTGGATGGAGGCGTCGTCGCCCTTGATGTCAAAGTGATATTCGAGGCCCTGCTCGCGTGCGAGGTCGAAGGCCTGCTTGATGTTCTCGTCATCGGTGTCGAGGCCCAGGATGCCCGCGACGAGCGCACGATCGGTGCCGTGGCCGCGGTGGGTGTGGGCGAAGGAGTTCCACAGGCCAAAGGTGACTTTGGTGATGTGGCCTTCCAACAGGCTGGCGGCAACTTGGGCGCAGCGCAGGGCGCCGGCGGTGTGCGATGAGCTGGGGCCGACCATGACGGGGCCCAAGATCTCGAATGCCGAGGTCGTAGCTAGTGTTTGCGGCTTGCCTGCCATATGCGCTCCTGTTCTATCCCGTCGTCCCGAGGGACGAGGCATACTCTGTCCCGCCGTTCCGAGGGCTTTGGTATTTGGTCGCCTGCTCGGGCAGTCCTGCTCGCACGGAGAGCACATTAAGTGCTCTCCGGCTCGTGCGGAACTCGCGACCGACCAAATACCAAAGCCCTCGGAACTTAGGATACATGGTTGGAGTCGCTCTGCTGCGAAATTTATCGGCCTATGACCTATTCCATGTCCCAGGTCGGCTCATCTTCACCACCTTTAAATAAAAAAGAAGTACCGGTTGGAGCCGGTACTTCTTTTGGTGCGTTGTTTCTTTGCTGTAGCTTTTGCCGTTAGCTTACAGGCCGCAGGCTGCTTTGAGCTCTTCGACTCGGTCGGTTTTCTCCCAGGTGAAGTCGGCGTCTTCGCGGCCGAAGTGACCGTAGGCTGCCGTCTTTTCGTAGATGGGGCGACGCAGGTCGAGGTCGCGGATGATTGCGCCCGGGCGCAGGTCGAAGGTCTTCTCTACGGCCTCGACGATCTTGTCCTCGGCAACATGCGCGGTACCGAAGGTGTCGACCATGATTGAGAGGGGCTTGGAAACGCCGATGGCGTAGGCAAGCTCAACTTCGCAGCGGTCGGCCAGACCGGCGGCGACCACGTTCTTGGCGACCCAGCGCGCGGCATACGCGGCGGAGCGGTCGACCTTGGTGCAGTCCTTGCCGCTAAAGGCGCCACCGCCGTGACGGCCGTAGCCGCCGTAGGTGTCGACGATGATCTTGCGGCCGGTCAGGCCCGTGTCGCCCATGGGGCCGCCCACGACAAAGCGACCAGTGGGGTTCACGTAGATGTCCGCGTTGTCCCACGGCATGTTCTCGGCGGCCATGACCGGGGTGATGACGTGCTCAATGAGGTCGGCCTTGATCTTGCCCATATCCTCGATCTCGGCGGCGTGCTGCGTGGAGATGACGATGGTCGTGACCTCGACGGGCTTGCCATCCTCGTAGCGCACGGTGACCTGGGTTTTGCCATCGGGACGCAGATAGACGAGGGTGCCGTCGTGGCGCACGGCTGCCAGGCGCTCGGCCAAGCGGCTGGCAAGGTAGTGTGGCATGGGCATGAGGGTCTTGGTCTCGTTGGAGGCATAACCGAACATCATGCCCTGGTCGCCGGCACCGATAAGGTCGATCGGGTCGGTGGTGGCGCCGGTCTGGGTCTCGAAGGACTCGTCAACGCCCTGGGCGATATCGGGGGACTGCTCGTGAATGAGGCTCATGACGCCGCAGGTATCGCAGTCAAAGCCAAACTTGGCGCGGTTGTAGCCGATGCGGCGGATGACGTCGCGGGCGATTTCCTGTACGTCGACGTAGGCCTGGGTGCGAATCTCGCCGGCGACGATGACGGTGCCGGTGGTCACGAGGGTCTCGCAGGCGCAGCGGACGTTCTCCACGTTGGCGGGCACGCCGTTGGGGGCGATGTAGCCCTGCTCCTGCAGCTCTATTTCTTTGGCGAGGATTGCGTCGAGGACGGCGTCGCTGATCTGGTCAGCGATCTTATCGGGATGACCTTCGGTCACCGACTCCGACGTAAAAACAAAGGACCCGTGTTGGGGCGGGATGGAACGAAGTTCTTCTGACATGATTGTCCTTTCAAAAACGTGTCCCGGCGACCGTTACCATTCCGCCGGGCTCTCTATGCAATGGCACATCATAGCGCGTAAATCAAACATTCACACCCTTTCCGCACCTAGTCATTGGGTACTCATTGGGGACAGACTTAAATGACCAGCCTTCCTAAGTGCTGACAGGTTGCCCAAAGACTGGTCATTTAAGTCTGTCCCCAATGAGTAGGTCGGTGCCCTTTTGTGCGGAGGTTGCTTTGTTGCTTTATACTGGTGCGGTTAGACATCCATCCTGCAATCGAGGAGATTTCCATGGCATCAGACGTTCGCGTCCGCTTTGCACCCTCACCGACGGGCAAGCTGCACATCGGCGGCGCCCGCACCGCTATCTATAACTGGGCTTTCGCCCGCGCAAACGGCGGCACGTTCATCCTGCGCATCGACGACACCGACCCCACCCGCTCCACCGACGAGAACACGCAGATCATCCTGCGCGCCATGCGTTGGCTGGGCCTGGACTGGGACGAGGGTCCCGAGGTGGGCGGCGACTTTGGCCCCTACGCCCAGACCGAGCGCCTGGACCTGTACAAGCAGGCTGCCCAGAAGCTTTGGGACGAGGGCAAGGCCTATCCCTGCTTCTGCACTAAGGAGCAGCTCGACGCCGACCGCAAGGCCGCTCAGGAGCGCAAGGACCCCTTCCAGGGCTATCAACGTCGTTGCCGCGATCTTGATCCCGAGGAGGCCCGCCGCCGTATCGAGGCCGGCGAGTCCTACGTCCTGCGCATCAAGGTGCCCGAGGACCGCGGCGACGTCGTCATCCACGACGCCGTCCACGGCGAGGTGACCTTCGACGCCAAGGAGCTCGACGACTTTGTCATCTTCCGCTCCGACGGCACGCCCACGTACAACTTCGCGACCGTCGTCGACGACGCCATGATGAAGATCACCCATGTCATCCGCGGCGACGACCACCTGTCCAACACCCCGCGTCAGGTCATGGTCTACGAGGCCCTCGGCGCGCCTGTGCCCACGTTTGCCCACATCTCCATGATCCTGGGTGCCGACGGCAAAAAGCTCTCCAAGCGCCACGGCGCCACCTCGGTGGAGGAGTACCGCGACGCCGGTTACCTGTCCGATGCCTTCGTCAACTACCTGGCGCTGCTCGGCTGGTCGCTCGACGGCGAGACCACGATCATCCCGCGCGATGTCCTGGCCAGCAAGTTCTCGCTCGACCGCATCTCCAAGAACCCGGCGACCTTCGATCCCAAGAAGCTCGATTGGGTCAATGCCGAGTACATCAACGGCATGTCCGATGCTCAGTTTGCCGACGAGATCATGGTCCCCGAGCTGCACGAGGCGGGTCTCATCGAGGGCAATGTCGAGTACGGCGAGGATTGGATCGACGCGCTTGCCGCCATCGTCAAGCCGCGCACCAAGATGCCGGCCGACGCCGTGACCGTCGCCGCTCCCATCTTCGCTACGGCCGAGACGCTCGAGTATGACGAGAAGTCCGTCAACAAGGGCCTGGCCAAGGAGGGCATGGGTGCCATTCTGGATGCCGCCAAGGCCGCGCTCGAGGGTGTGAACGAGTGGACGGCTGCCAACATCGACGCCGCTCTTGAGCCACTGCCCGAGCAGATGGACCTCAAGAAGCGCGTGGTGTTCCAGGCCGTGCGCGTCGCCGTCTGCGGCAACATGGTGAGCCCTCCGCTGGGCGAGACCATGGCGCTCGTCGGTCGTGACGACTGCCTGGCGCGCATTGACCGCGCCCGCACGATGGTGCTGTAATCGCTGCGCAAACGTATGTATCCGAGCCCCGTTCACTCAGAGCGGGGCTCTTGTTTCTGTAGACGCATGGGATAGGAGGTGCTGGGGCCATGGCCGAGCAACTTTCGCTGTTTGGTTCGCCGGAACCGGAGGAGACTCCGGCGGCACCGGCATCCGCTGCTGCCTCGGCCAAGCCCGAGCCTGCGCCTGAGCCCGTCGCCGCCTACACGAGCGTGGTTCTCGACATCCCCACCCGTGCGCTGTCCGAACCGTTTGCTTACGGCATCCCTGAGTCCCTTGCCAACGAGGCCCAGGTCGGATCGACGGTCCTGGTCCACTTTGGCAATCGTGCCGCCGCAGGCTACATCGTCGATATTGCGGCCGAGCTTGGTGACCTGCAAGGCAACAACGCCCTCGATCCTTCGCGCATCAAGCCCGTCGAAGCCATCCTCAGCAAACCGCTCTTTACCGCCGAGGCTGCCCGCATCGCGCGCTGGATGAGCCGCGAGTATGTCGCGACGCTTTCCGAGTGCCTGCGCCTGTTTTTGCCTCCGGGCGGTAGCCCGCGCGTGGTCAAGGGCGATGACGGCGCATGGTCGGTTGAGCGCCCCGCCGTCAAGCCTATTCAAAACCGTTGGGTCATGCTCACGCCCGAGGGCTTCGACTATACACCGCCCAAGACCGCCGTTCGCCAGCGCCAGCTCATCGAGGCGCTCCAGTGCGGACCGGTCACGACGCGCGATCTCAACCTGCTTTACAACAGCATGTCGGCGACCATCAAGGCGCTCGAAAAACGCGGCGTCGTCGTGGTGGAGCAGCGTCGCGCTTGGCGTGGCTGCAGCGAGCAGACCACACTGTCTTCGGCAAGCGGCAAGGCCCCGGTGGCACTCACCAACGGCCAGCAGCAGGCGCTCGCGCAGATTGAGCGCGCCCGCCTGGACGCTCACGGTGACGTGGTCCTTGTGGACGGCGTGACCGGCTCCGGCAAAACTGAGGTCTACCTTTCGGCGATTGAGCGCGTGCTCGCGGCCGGCCGCTCTGCCTGCGTTCTTGTGCCCGAGATTTCGCTGACGGCCCAAACCGTCGGCCGATTCCGCTCGCGCTTTGGCGAGACGGTCGCGGTCTTCCACTCGCGTCTCTCGGCCGGTGAGCGTCTGGACCAGTGGGATATGGTCGCCAGCGGTGCGGCCCGCGTGGTCGTTGGCGCCCGCTCGGCGCTTTTTTGTCCGCTCAGCGACTTGGGCCTCATCATTATCGACGAGGAGCACGAGACCAGCTACAAGCAGGGCTCCAGCCCGCGCTACCATGCGCGTGAGGTGGCGGCCGAGATGGCGCGCCGCTACCGCTGCCCGCTCGTGCTGGGTTCCGCCACGCCTTCCGCCGAGGCCCTCGACCGCTGCCGTCGCGGCGTGTACAACGGTGCCACCTGGACGCGCGTCGAGATGCCCGAGCGCCCGGGGCACGCGGTGCTGCCCACGGTCCGCATTGCCGACCTGCGCCGCGAGTTCTCGCACGGCAGCCGCTCCATGTTCTCAAAACCTCTGATGGAAGGCCTTGAGCGCGTGGTCGAGCGCCGCGAAAAGGCTGTGCTGCTGCACAACCGTCGAGGCTTTGCGCCGTTCCTCATGTGCCGCGAGTGCGGCTGCGTTCCCACCTGCAACCACTGTTCCACCGCGCTCACGTACCACGAGCGCACGCACACGCTGCAGTGCCACACCTGCGGGTCGTCTTGGCGCGTGCAGCCCTACCCGGCGCCCACGAGCCGCTGTCCCAAATGCGGCAGCCGCTACCTGGCAAAAATGGGCCTTGGTACGCAGCAGATCGAGGACGCGCTGCACCAGATGCTGCCCGATGACGTCGCCATTATTCGCATGGATGCCGATTCCACGCGTGGCAAGGACGCACACAAAAAGCTGCTCGAGCAGTTCGATGCCGCCGATTGTGCGGTGCTGCTGGGCACGCAGATGATCGCCAAGGGCCTCGATTTTCCCGAGGTCACGCTTGTGGGCGTGGTCAATGCCGACTTTGCCCTCAAGCTGCCGGACTTCCGCGCAGGGGAGCGCGCCTACGACCTGCTGGAACAGGTGGCGGGCCGTGCCGGTCGCGGCGATCGTCCCGGTGAGGTGATCATCCAGACCTACCTGCCTGAGGATCCGGTCATTCGCGCCGTCGCTGAGCACGACCGTTCGATCTTTACCGACTACGACCTGGACCAGCGCCGCGACGCGCTGTACCCGCCGTTTGTTCGCCTGGTCAACATTTTGGCGTGGTCGGCGAACCGAGACGACGCGCAAGACTACATCGGGCGTATTGCAAAGCTTCTTAAGCGCCGTTGGCATGCTGCCGCGCCCGACTTTTTGCAGGCGGGGAGTGCCGTGCCGCAGGTGCTGGGCCCGGCTTCGTGTGTAATCGAGAGAGCCAAGGACCGTTACCGCTTCCATCTGCTTGTGAAGTCGCCCGTGGGGTACCATGTCTCTGATGATATCGACGCCTGCCTCAAAGAGGTGGGCTCCGTGCGCGGCGTGAGCGTGAGCGTTGACGTCGACGCCTATGATTTGATGTAGCAACTCGAAAGGATGGCCATGGAAGCCAACGGAATCGTACTGTCGCCCGACCCTCGTCTGCGCCAGGAGTGCGCCGTCATCGAGGAGATCACCCCGGCGATCGAGGCGCTTGCCGAGAAGATGAAGAAGATGATGTTCGAGAACGGCGGTTGCGGCCTAGCTGCCCCGCAGATCGGCGAGCTCATCCAGCTCGTCACCATCGACTGCGATTACAGTGACAAGAGCGACTACGATCCGTACGTGCTCATTAACCCCGTCATTGTTGAGCAGAGCGACCATCTGGTGCCGTTTAGCGAGGGCTGCCTGTCCATCCCCGGCATTAGCTGCGAGATTGAGCGTCCCGACCATGTCGTCGTCGAGGCGTACGACTTGGACGCCAACCTGATTCGCTATGAGGCCACGGGCGACCTGTTCTGCGTGTGCCTGCAGCACGAGATCGATCACTTGCACGGCAACACCATGTTTGAGCGACTGAAGCCCATGCAGAGGATCAAGGCCGTCAAGGAGTACCAGGACGCCTTGGCCCGCGGCGCTCGACCGGGCGAGACGGAGTAGGTCCCACCGTCCCCGGTGCTGAGCGCCCACATATCATCCCGTGCTCAAACATTCTCGCTTTGCTGCGAAACTGCGCGCGGGACGATATGTGGGCGCTCAGCACCGGGGACTGCGTTGTTCTGGCTCGGTTCGCCCGGGTGCCGTCGGGCCAGGGAGGGGCGTCTTCGCTGATAGTCTTTGTTGAGAGAGGGCTGCTTTTATGCGGCTCTTTCTTTGGTTTTGGGTATATTTGTTCTTGTTGAATTGTTCTTGCGGTTAGGCTTGGTACTTGGCTTTCCGCTGTTCTTTGTAGCCGTCTCGGCTTTGGTTGAGAGGAGACGATCTTTATGCGTATTGTGTTTATGGGCACGCCTGATTTTGCGGTGCCTTCGTTGACTTCGCTCGTCGAGGCTGGGAATGAGATTGCGCTTGTTGTTACTCGTCCCGATGCTGTTCGCGGACGTGGTAAAAAGTTGGAGCCGTCTCCTGTTAAGGCCAAGGCGCTTGAGCTGGGGTTGCCGGTTATTGAGGCTAATCGTATGACGCCTGAGGTTGTTGAGGCGCTCCAAGCTGCAGATGCCGATATTTTCTGCGTGGCTGCTTATGGCTGCATTTTACCTGATGACGTGCTGAATATGGCGCCGCTTGGCATCGTGAATGTTCATGCGTCCTTGCTGCCTCGTTGGCGTGGGGCTGCTCCTATTCAGCGCGCCATTCTTGCTGGTGATGAGGTTGCTGGCGTTTCCATTATGCGCATTGGACATGGCGTGGATACTGGTGCTTATTGTGCTCAGGCTTCCACGCCTGTTGCCGGTAAGCATGCCGAGGCGCTCACGATGGAGCTTGGCGAGCTTGGCGGCAAACTGCTTGCTGATACGCTTCCGTCGCTTGCCGATTGCTCGGCTGTTTGGACTGAGCAGGATGAGTCGCTTGTGACCCATGCTGCCAAGATTTCCAAACAGGAGATGCGCCTGGATCCGCAGATGGCGGCGCTTGATTGCGTGCGTCATGTGCTGGCCTCGTCCGATACCGCGCCTGCTCGTTGCGTGATTGCCGGCAAGACCGTGCGCGTGCTCGATGCTGCGCCGGCTGATGTGTCGCTTGGCGAGGGTCAGGTTCTCGTTAAGGCCAAGCGTGTTTACCTTGGTCTTTCCGATGGCACGGTTGAGCTGCTCGAGGTTAAGCCTGATGGCAAGCGTGCTATGGACGCTTCTGCTTGGGCCGCTGGACTGCAGGGTGCCGATCTTTCGTGGGGTGTTCTGTCATGAGCAAGCTGTCTCCCGCGCGTAAGCTTGCGCTCGATGTGTTGATGGAGGCCGATCGCCGCGGCATGTATGCGCGTGACGTGCTGTCCTCTCGCGCATCGACCAAGGCTATTGACCAGCGCGATTCCGCTTTTGCCGCTCGCTTGGCGCTGGGTGTTGCCGCCACGCAGGGTATTTTGGACGAGCTGCTCGATCAGTTTCTTGATAAGCCTAAAAAGGTTGCGCCGCGTGTTCGCATGGCGCTTCGTATCTCGGCCTTCGAGATGCTCTATCTGCATACGCCTGGCCGCGTTGCAGTAAGTCAGGGTGTTGAGCTGGTGCGCAGCGGAGCTAAGTCTGCCGCCGGTTTGGCCAATGCCGTGCTGCATAAGGTCGCGGACAACGTTGAGGACTTTGCTACTGCGTCCGATGTGGATGAGTCTGAGCGACGCTTGGTTCGTCTGTCGCGCCTGATGGGTCTACCGCGTTGGCTGTGCGCTCGCATTATGGCATCGTTCGACACGCCAGAGGGTGCACTTAACTTTGCCGGCAATCTGGCCCCCGCGCCGCTGGCCCTGCATGAGAACGCCTTTGCGACCAAGCCCGATCCGTATATCTCGCAGCTCGTCGCGCCTGTCTTCCCGGGCTGCCATGCCCCGGTTGATGCCCAGGTTACCGTTGCTTCGGGTGTGTTTGAGCGTGCTGCCGCGGTGGCATCTGATCTCAATGCGCAGCTTATCGCCACAGCTGCCACGCGCCCTGGTAGCTGCCTTGAGATTGGTGCCGGTCGTGGCACCAAGACCTATGTGATGATGTGCCAGGCCAAGCGTGCGGGCTATGAGCGTCAGCATACGGCGCTCGATTTGCATGATCGCAAGTGCGACTTGAATCTCGCTCGCCTGCATAAGGCCGGTATTCAGGGCGTTCGTACGGTTTCGGGTGATGCCTGCGAGCTTGATGAAGTACTGACATCGTTTGATGCCATGCTTGGCAATCCGGTTAAGTTCGACACGGTCTTTATCGATGCGCCGTGTTCGGGCACCGGCACCATGCGCCGCCATCCCGAGATTCCGTGGCGCCTGGCCGAGTGTGACGTCACGTGCGAGCTGCCCAAGCTGCAGTTGATGATGCTCAAAGAGGCTGCTGCGCGCGTAGCTGCCGGCGGCGAGCTCATCTATGCGACGTGCTCGGTCTTCGACGAGGAGAACACGCAGGTGGTGGATGCTTTCTTGAACTCTCCTGAGGGCACCGGCTTTACTGTAGCGCCGCTCTCCGAGGCACAGATTCTGCAGCTCCCCGAGTTCGATCAGGCCAAGAAGCTCGTATCCGTACGCCAAAACGATCGAGGCCTCTTCCAAAGCGTGCCGGTAAACGCCGACTCCTACGACGGCCACTTCTGCGCCAGACTGGTCCACAAGTAATGACTAAGTTGCGGTGAAATAAGGATTGAATAGCGGCTTCTACCCGCCAAACAGTCCTTATTTCACCGCAACTCATAAGGAAACCTGGGTAGCTAAAGAAATGGCCCCGCGATCGATGTTGATCGCGGGGCCGCGTTGTTTCTAGTGGCTATGCGGGCAGTTGGCGCAGCAGCCGCTCGTGGCGTTGGTGCTGGAGCCGCCGCTTCGCTGGTCGGTGTTGTAGAAACCGCTACCCTCAAATTTAATGCCGCTGGCCGAGAACGTCTTGGCCGCCGGGGCACCGCAGCTCGGGCACACGACCTCGGGAGTCTCGGACATGGGATGCTCAACCTCAAACACGTTGCCGCAGCTCGAGCACTTGTAATCGTAGCGCGCCATAATACTTCCTTTTCAGCACAAAGCGGGCAGATCGCTCTGCCCGCATAAATTCAAACGTCTGTAACTGTACCCTATATCGGGGGTTTTATCACGCTTCGCCCCAGAATCTATGGGTGTTGCGCAGGAGCTGTGCAGTTTTTTCCTCAGCCGCCTCGATATCAGCCTCATCGGCCTGCCAGGTCCAGTTTCCCGTGGCGACACCCGGCACGTTCATGCGCGTATCGTCGCCCAAACCCAGCACGTCTTGCAGCGGCATCATCACGAGCGGTGCGTCGCTTGCCAGCGCGTCGCCCATCAGCTTACCGGCGAACTCCTTGCCGCTCGGCTCGTCGCCGCCCGCAAAGGAGCGCGTGCACCAACCGGCGAGCGTCGACGTGTCGTGCGTCGAGGTATACAGGATCTTGCCGGGCGTGGGGTTAATCCCGTTGCGGACGTCGTAATCGCTAAACTCCAGCACGTCCATGCCGGGGAAGCCGCAGGTCGAAGCCATCGCGCGAACACCGGGTGTCAGATACCCCAAATCCTCGGCGATAAAGTTGAGCGGCCCCAGTTCCTCGTAGGCAGTCTGGAACAGGTCTTTGCCCGGGCCCGCCAGCCAGCGGCCGTCGGCGCAGGCCTTGCCCGCGGGAATGCTGAAGTAGCTGTGGAAGCCCAGGAAGTGGTCCAGGCGTACACGGTCGTACAGCGAGAACGCACGGCGCAGACGATCCATCCACCAGCGGTAGCCGTTCTCCTTCATGTGGTCCCAGCGGAAGGTCGGGTTGCCCCACACCTGGCCCTCGGGCGCAAAGTTGTCGGGCGGCGCGCCGGAAATCTCAATCGCCTTGCCGGTATCGGACAGCCAGAAGTTCTCGGGCTCGCTCCACGCGTCGGCCGAATCGTCCGAGACATACATCGGAATATCGCCGATAACCTCGATGCCCTTCTTGTGCGCGTAGTTCATAAGCTCGCACCAGGCCAGGTCAAAGCGGTACTGCATGTACGCCTGTAGCTCGGCCTCGTCACAGAAGCGCATGTCATCGATCAGATGCTCGTTGTAGCGTGCGACATCGGTGGGCCAATCGTGGCGCGACTCGCCCTCAAAGTACTTCTTGACGGCCATATAGACGCAGTACTTTTCGAGCCAATCGGCATTGCGATGTTTAAACGCGGTGTAGAGCGGATCGGCATCCTCGCCGCCGCGAGCCTTCCAGGTCTCAAAGTCGGCGGCCAGCTCCTCGTGGCTTTCGGGCAGCAGGTCGATATTGCCCGCAAAGGCCGAAGGGCCAGCGTAGGGGGAGCGGAAGAAGTCCGTGGGGTTGACGGGGAGAACCTGCCAGTAGCGCATGCCCATGGCAGCCAGATGGTCGATAAAGCGACGCGTGGGCGCACCGATCGTACCGGGCTTGCCGTCGTCGGTCGGCACCGATGTGATATGGCACACAACACCCGCACCGTGATCGAGCGGCTCCTGCAGGCGCTGCTCGGCGTGGTGATAGATGATCGACGAGCCCAGCGGGTACAGGTCGAGCGTGACCGTGCCGTTGTGAATCTCGCACTCGTGACCGCTAATCACATCGCTCGCACATTCGCTGAGCGCCGGAATGGTCACGCGATGCGAATTGCGCAGGCTGCGGTTAATGATGACGGTCGCGGACTCGCCGTCTTTGCCGGTGCGCGTATAGGCGAGTACTTCGTCATTGAGCGCAAAGGCCTTGATCTCGCCGTCAACCATAAACGGCAGCGCGCGGCGCACAGCAGATGCGTTCTTGACGATTGCAAACGTATCGAAGTCGTGCAGGTCTTCCTTGGTCGGCATGGTGCGGCGATTACCCGGATCGGTCAGGCCCTCAAGGCCGTACTCGTCACCGTAATAGATTGAGGGAACGCCCGGGAACGTCATCTGCATGAGCGTAGCGAGCCAAAATCGGCTCTTGGCCAGGCCCATCGAGTTCTCGTCCAGGCGCCACTTGCTGCGTTCGCACTCGGGCAGCTGCGACTCGTCAGGGCCGCCGCCGAGCACCGAGATAATGCGCGGACGATCGTGGCTCGAAAGCAGATTAAGTGCGCAAGACAGTGCCTCACGCGGATAGTTCTCGCGTAGGGTCTCGATATCTTCGGCAGCCTGGTAGGCGTTTTTGTAGCCCATTAAGAAGCCGATGACCATGTCGCGGAAGGGGTAATCCATGGCCGAGTCGAGCTCGGAGCCTTGCAGATAGCGACGCAAGTGACCGTAGCTAATCTTGTTGGAGGCGTCTTCCCAGACCTCGCCGAGCAGCAGCGCATCGGGCTTTTCGGCGAGAACGGCCTTCTTGATTTCGGCCAGGAAGTCGTCGGAGAGCTCGTCGGCCACGTCCAGACGCCAGCCATGGGCACCGGCTCGCAGCCACTTGCGGATTACGCCGTCCTTGCCCAAGAGCTTCTCGCGTACCAGCTCGGAGTTCTCGTTGATGGCAGGCATGTTGCCCACGCCCCACCAGCAGTCGTACGAGCCATCCTCGTGGAAAGTAAACGCGTCGCGCCACGGTGAATCCTCGCTCTGCCAAGCGCCCACACCGGGGTAGTTGCCATAGCGGTTGAAATAGATCGAGTCGTCGCCCGTGTGGTTGAAGACGCCGTCCAGAATAATGGAAATGCCCAGCTTCTCGGCTGCCTGGCACAGCTCGGTAAAGTCCTGTTCGGTGCCCAGAATCGGGTCGATCTTGGTGTAATCGGCGGTGTCGTAGCGGTGGTTGCTTGTCGCCTCAAAGATGGGGTTGAGGTAGATGGCCGTAAAGCCCAGCTCGGCGATGCGGGGCAGGTCTTCCTGGATGCCCTTGAGCGAGCCGCCGTAGAAGTCCCAGGTCTTGATGGAGCCGTCCTCGGCGCGTTCGTACACGGGCGGCTCGTTCCAGTCCTCGACCATGCGGCGCTGAATGCCCTTGCGCGGCTTTTCGAGCTCGGCCAGCGTGCGCTCGCGCCAGTGCTCATCGCGTGCATAGCGGTCGGGGAAGATCTGGTAGACCATGCCGCGCTCGTACCACTCGGGACGAACCTCACGGTGTTTGTAGACAGTGACCTGGAATGACGGCACCTCGGCGTAGTCGTAGGTTACGCCTTCGCCGCCGGTGCGGCCCTGCGGTGCGCCCAGGCGAACCTCGGGCTGGCCCTCGATATTGCAGATAAAGCTGTACCAGATAAGACAGGGCTTGGTGCACTCAAGCTCTACGCTAAATATGCCGTCGCCCTCGTGCGTCATGGGATATCGAGACTCACCGATATCATCGACCCAGGTGCGCAGCGTAAGCGTTGCCTGCGCGGGATCGGCATCCTCCAGAATCACGGAGAGCGAAAGGGTTGTTCCTGTGGTCACAGCGCCAAACGGAGTGCGAAACTGCGGCAGACGGCTGTTGTGTATCAATCTCATAGTACGGTCCAGTTCTATACAATCATGGCGTGCGGGCCATGGGCTTTACGCACAGGATGTAAGTATATCTGTTGTACACAGGCTGTATAAACAACATCCGTTTACCATCGGCGAACGGTTGTCCTAGAAAATCGTTTTACCAACTATCTACAGAGAAGGGGCGCCCGGTTGGAGCGCCCCTTGCTTAGGGTTTGATGAGGTTTTGGATCGTCTGTGGGCTAGCGGCGTTTACGGGTGGCCGTTGCCTTGCGGACGGACGTTTTCTTGGTCGGAGCCTTTGTCTCGGCCGGAGTAGCGGGGGAGACCGAGGGCTCCTTGGCAGGCTCGGTCTTTGCCTTAACCTTTGGAGCGGCCTTAACCTCGGTAGTCTTCGGCGCCGACTCGGCCTTTACTGCGGGCTTGTCCTCGGCCTTAGCCTCTGCCTTGGGAGTAGCAGCCTTGGTCGTGGCCTTTTTGGTCGTCGTGGTAGTGCGCTTGCGCGTGGTAGTCTTGGCAGCCGGCTTTGCCTCGACAGCTGCCTCGGCCTTGGACTCGGAGGGCGTCTCCTCGACTTTGCCGGCCGGCTTTGCGACTGCCTTCGGGGTCGTCTTCGCGGCGGCCTTCGTCGTAGTAGCCTTCGTGGTCGTCGACTTCGTTGCCGTGGTCTTCTTGGCTGCCGTTGCCTTCTTGGTGGTCGCGGCCGTCTTCTTGGCAGCGGTCTTGGCCGGAGCCTTTGCCGCAGGCTTAGCCTCGGCGGTGGCGGGCTCGACCTTTACCTCGGGAGCGACCTCGGCCTCGGCGGCCTTTTTGGCTGCGGCGGTCGTACGCTTGCGCGTGGACGTTGCCTTAGCAGCGGTTGTCTTGCTAGCAGCGGCCTTCGTGGTTGTGGCCTTCTTAGCTGTCGTCTTGCGGGTCGTCGTCTTCTTGGCGGCAGGCTTAGCCGCGGGCTTAACCTCGGCCTCGGCAGCCGGTTTCTCTTCAGTCTTGGGCTCCTCGGCAGCAGCGGGCTCCTTATCAGTCGCCACAGGCTCCTCAGCCGCAGTCTCAACCACAGTCACCGGGCGCTCGATCTCCGGGTGCATAAAGAAGTACAGGTCCAGATACTTATCCGCCGAGCGCGTCCAGCTAAAGTCCTGGCTCATGGCCTGCGTGACCAGTTGGTTCCAGGCATCGCGGTTATCCCAGAACAGGCGTGCCGCGCGGAACACGGCGTCGCCCATCTCGTCGCCGTTAAAGTTGCTAAACGAGAAGCCCGTTCCCTCGCCGGTAAACTCGTTGTACGGGATCACGGTGTCCTTTAGGCCACCGGTCTCGCGCACGATGGGCAGGGTGCCGTAACGCATGGCTATGATTTGCGACAGGCCGCAGGGCTCAAACTTTGAAGGCATCAGGAACATATCGGCGGCGGCATACATACGCTGCGACAGCGCCGGATCAAACTCGATACGCGCGGCCATGGTGCCGGGGTACTTGTCCTGGAAGTAGCGCAGGCCGTCCTCGTAGTCGCGGTCGCCGGTGCCCAGCACCGCCACCTGCACGCCGCCGGCCAGAATGCGGTCGAGTGCGTACATGACCAGGTCCATGCCCTTCTGGCGCGTCAGGCGCGTGACCATAACCATGAGCGGACGGTCGTCGCGGACCTCGAGGCCCAGCTCCTCCTGCAGCTTGGCCTTGCAAACGGCCTTGCCGGAGCGGTCCTCGACGGTGTAGTTCGCGGCGATGCGCTTGTCGGTCGCCGGGTCAAAGCCCGCCACGTCAATGCCATTCAAAATGCCCTGCAGCGCGTAAGAGCGCTCGCGCAGCACGCCGTCCAGGCCCTCGCCAAACTCGGACGTCTGGATCTCGCCCGCATAGGTGGGGCTCACCGTGGTGATGGCATCGGCATAGCGCAGTGCGCCCAGCATGTAGTTGATGCTGCAGGCGTCGCAACGCAGCTGCGAGGCGGCCGCCGGAATGTGTGCCACACCCAGGATGTCCTCCATCACGGTATCGCTAAACTGGCCCTGGAACGCCACGTTGTGGATCGAGAACACGGTCTTGACGCGATCGTACAGCGGCAGGCCCTGGTAGAACTCGCGCAAAAACACGGGCGCCAGTGCCGTCTGCCAGTCGTTGCAGTGCAGGACGTCGCACTCAAAGCCGGCCGGCAGGTGCTGCAGGCTCTCGGTGATGGCCTTGGAGAAGAACGCGAAGCGCTCGCCGTCGTCAAAGAAGCCGTACGGATAGTCGCGCGCAAAGTAGCGCTCGTTGTCGATGAACATATAGGTGACGCCGTCGTGCTCGAGCTTCTCGAGTCCGCAGTACTCATTGCGCCAGCCCAGGCTTACGTAAAAGTCGGAGAAGTGCTCCATCTGCGCCTTGTACTCGTCCTTGATGGTGGCGTACTTGGGCACCATCACGATGACTTCGGCGCCGGCGCGCACAAGCGCCGCAGGCAGCGAGCCCGCCACGTCGCCCAGGCCACCGGTCTTCACAAACGGTGCGCACTCGGCCGAGGCAAACACGATCTGCATCTTTTTGCTGGAATCAGCCATATTGTCTCCCATGTTTTTATTCGAGAATAGCCGCCTGGCGCGAACCGGGCGGCTATTCTACATGTTACGAACGATGTTGCGGTGCCAAAGCTAGCTCGCGTTGGTGATATCAGAAGTTAACGGGGCCTTGCCCAGCACCAGGATGTTCTCGGGCGTGCCGCGAAGTTCGGTGTTGGTGGGAACCACGTTGTTCTTGTCCAGGATGGCGCTCTCAACACGGGCACCGCTCTTGATGACGCAGCTTTGGTTGATGATCGAGTTGGTCACCGAGGCGCCTTCCTCAACCACAACGCCGCGCGACAGGATCGAATTGCGCACCGTGCCCTTGATGATGCAGCCGGCCGAGATGATCGAGTTGCAGGCGTGGCTGCCGGTCGCGTAGCGCGAAGGCGGCACGTCGTGGGCCTTGGTCAGGATCGGGCGCTCGGGGTCGAAGAGCTGGTCGGCCACGGTCTGGTCGAGCAGGTCCATGCTGCGGCGATACAGCGACTTCTCGCTAAACACGCCCACGACCTCGCCCTTGTACTCGTAGCTGCACACGTCGATGTTGCCAAAGTCGCCTTGGAGTGCCTCGAGCAGGTCCAGATAGTCGGCGGCCTGGTAGTGATCGATAATCTCGAGCAGCGTCTCGCGGTTGACGATGCAGCAGTCCATAGACGCGTTATCGCCATACACAACACCGGTGCTCACGCCGGTCAGACGGCCGTTCTCGTTGATCTCGAGCTTGGTCTCGTCCTCGATGCTTCGCGTGGCCTTGCAGTACACCACGGTCATCTGGGCGCCAGAATTCTCGTGAGCCTCGATGATGGTGTTGAGGTCCAGGTTAAAGATGATGTTGGTGCCCATCATCACAACGTAGGGCTTGTCCGAGCGCTGGAACAGCGTCTTGTTGGAGATGATGTCGCGCAGCAAAAAGCGCATGCCGCCCTTGGTGGTGCCATACGCGTTGCCGGGCACCAAAAACAGGCCGCCCTTCTTGCGGTCCAGGCCCCAGTCCTTGCCCGAGCCCACGTGGTCGATCAGCGAGCGGTAGTTGCCCGGCATGACGACACCGACGGTCTTAATGCCGGCATTCATCATGTTGGACAGCGGAAAGTCGATCAGGCGGTAGCGGCCCAAAAACGGGACGGACGCGATGGGGCGGTCCTTGAGCAGCACGCTGCCGTAGGTCGAAGAGTAGTTAGCGGTGATATAGCCGATGGCCTTGCGATTGATCATCGGATCATTCCCCCTTCCCGATAACGACGTCATTTCCAACGACGGCCGTATCCTTGGTGGTATCGACAGAGCCGAGCTTCACGCCCTCTTCGACCGTGGAGTTCTCGCCCAAAATGGCGCGGCAGATGTGCGCACCGCTCTTAACGTGCGCACCCGGCAGCAGCACGGAATCCTCGACCACGGCGCGCTCCTCGATAATGACGTCGGTCGAAAGGATCGAGTGGCGAGCGGTGCCGTAGATCTTGCAGCCGTTGGAGACCAGGCAGTCGTCCAGGCGGCCGTCCGGGCCAATGTAGTGCGGCGGACGCGTGGTGATGTTGGACATGATGGGGAAGCTCTTGTCAAAGAGGTCGAACTCGGGGTTGTTGCCCAGCAGGTCCATTGAGGTCTCGTGGAAGCTGGCGATAGTGCCGACGTCCTTCCAGAAGCCATGGAACTCGTAGCTGTACAGGCGCTTTTCCTCGCCGAGCAGCTTGGGGATGATGTCCTTGCCAAAGTCGTGGCTCGAGCGCTGGTCCAGGGCGTCCTCCTCGAGGGCCTCGATCAGAACGTCGGCCGAGAAGATGTAGATGCCCATGGACGCGAGGTTCGAATCGGGCTTCTCGGGCTTCTCGGTAAACTTGGTGATGCGGCCGTCCTCGGGGTCGGTGGTCAGAATGCCAAAGCGGCTGGCCTCCTCCCACGGCACGGGCATAACGCTCACCGTAAGGTCGGCGTTGTTCTCGATGTGCGTCTTGAGCATCTTGCGGTAGTCCATGCGATACAGGTGGTCGCCGGAAAGAATCAGGACGTACTTGGGGTCGTTGGCCTTGATGTAGTCGAGGTTCTGCGTAATGGCGTCAGCCGTGCCCGCATACCAGGCGCCGCCGGTCTGCGTCTCGTACGGTGGCAGGATCGACACGCCGCCGTCGCGGCTGTCCAGATCCCAAGCCTCGCCAGAGCCCACATAGGCATGCAGCAGGTAGGGACGATACTGCGTCAGAACGCCCACCGTGTCGATGCCCGAGTTGGAGCAGTTGGACAGCGAAAAGTCGATAATGCGGAACTTGCCACCAAAGCTAACCGCCGGCTTAGCGATCTTTTGGGTAAGAGCCCCCAATCGGCTACCCTGTCCTCCTGCGAGGAGCATCGCGATGCATTCTTTCTTACTCATCGATTTCTCCTTCTGTCATCGATGTTTCTAACCCATTAGCGGCGGGCGCGGCGCTTGGACGCGCCCGCCGAGTAATGCCGTGCTGGCAAAGGGAACTCGCGCGCTTTATGCGTGCCAGATCTCGTCACGGTACTCGCGAATGGTGCGGTCGCTCGAGAACCAGCCACTGGACGCGGTGTTGAGCAGCGCCTTGCGGTTCCAGGTCTCCTGGTCGCCGTAGCTGCCCGTGAGCGCCTCCCAGGCGTCGACGTAACTGCGGAAATCGGCCATGACCAGGTCGGGATCGTTGTTGTTCATGAGCTCGTTGTAGATGCTCTCGAAGTTGCCCGAAAGACCCGCAAAGGTGTTGTCCTTGAGCTCATCCATCACGCGGCCCAGACGCTCGCGGTCGCCGTTGAGGGTATCCCACGCAAAGTAGCTGTTAGACGCCCACAGCTGCTCGACCTCGGGAGCGGTCAGGCCAAAGATGGCCTCGTTCTCGCGGCCGGCCAGGTCGGCAATCTCGATGTTGGCGCCGTCGAGGGTGCCCAGCGTAATGGCGCCGTTCATCATGAGCTTCATGTTGGACGTGCCCGAGGCCTCCTTGCCGGCCGTGGAGATCTGCTCCGAGATCTCGGCTGCGGGGTAGATGAGCTGGGCGTTGCTCACGCGGAAGTTGGGGATAAAGCAGACCTTCATGACCTCGTTCACACGCGGGTCGTTGTTGACGACCTCGGCGACGGAGTTGATCAGACGGATGGTCTCCTTGGCGAAGGTGTAGCTCGAGGCCGCCTTGCCGCTAAAGATGAAGGTCGTCGGCGTCACGTGGAAGTTGGGGTCGGCGATGCGACGGTTGTAGATGTCCATCACCTTCATGATGTTCATGAGCTGACGCTTGTAGGCGTGGAAGCGCTTCACCTGAACATCAAAAACGGTGTTGGGGTCGATAACAAGACCGGTCTCGGCCTTAACGTAGGCGGCCAGACGCTCCTTGTTGGCGCGCTTGGAGGCACCCACGGCCTTCAGGAACTCGGTGTCGTTCTGGAACTCCTTGAGTTTCTCGAGCTCAAAAGCGTCCTTGAGCCAGCCGTCGCCAATGGCCTCGGTGACGAGCTTGGCGTAGGTGGGGTTGGCCTCGGCAAAGAAGCGGCGGTGCGAAATACCGTTGGTCTTGTTGTTGAACTTCTCGGGCGTGAGGGCATAGAAGTCCTTGAGCACGATGTTCTTGATGATGTCGGAGTGAATCTTGGCCACGCCGTTGACGCTGTGGCTGCAGATCACGGACAGGTTGGCCATGCGAATCTCGCCGTCCCACAGGATGGCGGTCTGGCGCAGACGCTCCTGCCAGCCCTCCTGGGTGGTGTCGAACGACTCGTGCCAACGACGGCTGATCTCGTCGATGATCTGGTACACGCGGGGGAGGAGCTTGGAGAACGTGCCGATGGGCCACTTCTCCAGAGCCTCGGGCAGGATGGTGTGGTTGGTGTAGCTCACGACCTGCGTCACGATGTTCCAGGCGTCGTCCCACTCGAGCTTCTTCTCGTCGATGAGAATGCGCATGAGCTCGGGGCCGCACATGGCGGGGTGCGTGTCGTTGGTGTGGATGGCCACATACTGCGGCAGCAGCTCCCAGTTCTCGCCGTGCTCCTTCTCAAAGGTGTCGAGCAGGCTGTAGATGCCGGCAGACACAAACAGGTACTCCTGCTTCAGGCGCAGCAGGCGGCCGTGCTCGCCGGCGTCGTTGGGGTAGAGGATGGCGCTGATGGCCTCGGCCTCGGCGCGCTCGGCGTCGGCCAGGGCGTAGTCGCCGCGGTTGAAGGCCTCAAGGTCAAAGTGCTCCTCGACCGGCTCGGCGGCCCAGACGCGCAGCTTGTTGACGGTCTCGCCGGCATAGCCAACGACGGGGATGTCGTAGGGAACGGCCAGGATATCCTGCGTGTCCACCGTGCGGTAGAACGTGCGGCCGTCCTCCTCAAAGCCCTCAACGTGACCACCAAACTTGATGGTCACGGCCTTGTCCTGACGACGAACCTCCCAGGGATAGCCGTGGGTGAGCCACTCGTCGGTGGCCTCGACCTGGCTGCCGTTAACGATCTCCTGCTTAAACAGGCCGTAGCGGTAGCGCATGCCGTTGCCGTAGCCGGCAATGCCCTCGGCTGCCATGGAATCCAGGAAGCACGCGGCCAGACGGCCCAGGCCACCGTTGCCCAGAGCCGGATCGGGCTCCTGGTTCTCGATGACGGACAGGTCGAAGCCCATGTCGTCGAGCGCCTCGGCGACCATGTCGCGCACGCCAAAGTTGAGCAGGTAGTTGTCGAGCAGGCGACCGATCAAAAACTCGATCGAGAAGTAGTACACACGCTTCTTGCCCTCGGCGGTGGCACGGGCGTCGCTCTTGGTGGCAACGGTGCGCGCCTTCTCGGCCACGAGCTTGGCAAGGGCGTTAAAGCGGTCGAGGTCGCTGGCGGCCTCGACGCTCTTGCCGCTGATGCTCATGACGGCATCGCGATAGAGTTCGGTAAACTCCTGCTTGTTGTCGAAGATCTTATTCATACGTTCCTTTCCCCCGGGGATATCTCCCGGAACGGTTATGACTTACATCCTACGCCCCAGCGGGGCGGGTGATTACAGTGGTAACGGCTTTGTTACGCGTCCTTAGCGGTCGACTTAACAGAAGCTGACTTGGCCTTGGTAGTGGTCTTTTTAGCAGCCGCCTTCTTGGCCGTGGTGGACTTGGCAGCGGGCTTCGCAGCAGCCTTAGCCTTGGTCGCCGTCGTAGCCTTCGCCTTGGCCGGAGCCTTCTTGGCCGCGGCAGTCTTGGGCTTCACCGAAGACGTGCGCTTGCGCGTGGCCTTCTTGGGCTCCTCAACCACGGGCGGCTTATAGCTGCTGGGACCGCGGCGCTTAAGCACCACGCCTGCCAGGCCGGGCACCTTGATCTCGATGGAGTCCATCTGCCCGTTCCAGGGATAGGGCTCGCTCGAGCAGGTGTAGGGTTCCTCACCGGCGTATCCGCTGCCGCCAAACTCGGGACGGTCGGAGTCAAAGATGACCTCCCAGTCACCCTCACGCGGTACGCCCACGCGGAAGCTCTCGTAGCTTGCCGGGTCAAAGTTGATCAGGATCACCAGGTCGTCATCGACGTCCTCGCCCTGACGCACAAAGCTCACGATGGACTGCTTAGAGTTGTCCGCATCGATCCAGGTAAAGCCGTCGTCGGTGTAGCCTCGCTCGTACAGGGCGGGCTCGGCGGTGTACAGGTGGTTGAGCGCCTTGATAAACGCCTGATGATGCCTGTGGGTCTCGTACTCCTCGGTCAAGAACCACTGGATGGACTCGTAGTAGCGCCACTCGATAAACTGGCCGATCTCGTTGCCCATAAAGTTGAGCTTGGCACCGGGGTGCGTCATCTGGTAGAAGGCCAGCGTGCGCAGGCCGGCAAACTGGCGCCACCAGTCGCCCGGCATGCGGCCGATGAGCGAGCACTTGCCGTGTACGACCTCGTCGTGGCTCAGCGGGCAGATGAAGTTCTCGGTAAAGGCGTACATGATGGAGAACGTGAGCAGCCCGTGGTTGCCGGGGCGCCACGGAAAATCGGTCTGCATGTAGTGCAGGGTGTCGTTCATCCAGCCCATGTCCCACTTGTAGTGGAAGCCCAGACCGCCGTCCTGCGGCGGATAGGTCACGAGCGGCCACGCGGTGGACTCCTCGGCCATCATCATCACGTCGGGGTAGTGCGCCTCCACAGCGCAGTTGACCTGGCGGATAAACGCGCTGGCGTCCAGGTCCTCCTCGGTACCGTACTTGTTGAACTTCTTTTGGCCGGGATCGTCGATGCCAAAGTTGAGGTACAGCATGCTGGACACGCCGTCCATGCGAATACCGTCCACGTGGAAGTTCTCAAGCCAGTACAGCACGTTGGAGACCAGGAAGGAGCGAACCTCGCCGCGGGCGAAGTCGAACTTATGCGTGCCCCAGTTTGGGTGAATCTCGTGCTCAAACAGCATATGGCCGTTAAAGGTGGCAAGGCCGTGGGCGTCGGCGCAAAAACCGCCGGGCACCCAGTCCATGATCACACCGATGCCCGCCTCGTGGCACGCATCGATAAAGTGCATGAGCTGCTGTGGGTTGCCATAGCGCGACGTTGCAGCATAGTAGCCAGTCGTCTGGTAGCCCCAGGAGCCATCGAAGGGATGCTCCATAAGCGGCATGACCTCGATATGCGTGTAGCCCATGTCGCGCACGTAGTCCACGAGCTCCACCGACAGGTCGTCGTAGGTGTAAAACTCGCCGCGCTGCGCGGGGAAGGGATCCATGGGGCCGGGGTAGTTGCCGTACTCGTCCGGCTCGCCCTGCGGTGCGTCGCCGTGGCGCTTCCACGAGCCAATGTGCACCTCGTAGATGTTAAGGGGCTGCGACATGTGGTTATGGCTCGCACGGCGCTTAAGCCACGCGGCGTCGTTCCACTGGTAGCCATCGAGGGTCCACAGCACGCTGGCGGTACCCGGAGGGCACTCGGCCTTAAAGGCGTACGGATCGGCCTTATAGAGCTTTTTGCCCTCGTTGGTCTCGATAAGGTACTTATAGAGCTGACCCTGCTCGGCACCAGGAATAAAGCCTTCCCAAATAGCGCTTGTATGCATGGGCACCAGCGGGTTGGCTTGCTCATCCCAGTCGTTAAATTCGCCAATGACGTGGACGCTCTTTACGTCGGGCGCCCAAACGCAAAAGCGCCAGCCACGCGTACGGTTCTGCGTGTCGGGGTGCGCGCCCATCTTTTCCCAGCTGCGCTCCCATGTGCCGATGCCAAACAGGTAGACATCGTCCTTGGTGAGCTCCGGTGCATGCGGGGCGGCTTTACGGGTGGCGGGCTTTTTGGTTGCTGGCTTTAGCTTTGTATCGCTCACGTTTGATCCCATCATGACGCGGCAGCGTGTTGCCTTGGTGACTAGATGCGAAAGGTCCAAGGCTGCACGAATCGAAGGGACGGCGATAGTTCTATGATTCGTTCCACCTCGCGTGTTCGGTGGAACTTTCGGCAGAAACTACGATAACACCTGTACGTTAGTTTTATGGACGAAAGCGGATTTGCGGGGGCGTTTAATCGGTAAGCGACATGTTTATACCACTGGCAGAATTGCAATGGTAAAACCCTTGACAGTTTTACCAATTAGGGTTTCAAAACTGATAGGCTTACGTTTGGTAAAACGTTTTTAGCAGGTTGTTTACCATTTGACATCGAAAGGTTCGTTTATGTCCCATACCGCCGCTCCCAAGGTTGCTTTTATTTTCGATTGCGACGGCACGCTAGTTAATAGCACCCCCGTTTGGGCCTATTCCCAGCCCGAGTTATTGCACCGCCACGGAGTTGATGTGACGGTCGACGATTTTGCCCAGTTTGAGCATTTGTCGCTGGAGGCTGAGTGCCAGGCCTACCACGACACCTGGGGCATTGGCGCGAATGGCGAGGAGCTGTACCGCGAGCTGAGCAATATTCTGATTGATGGGTACTCCAAGGTGCCGCCGCGCAAGGGTCTCCTGGCATTTTTGGAGCAGGCGAAGGCGGAGGGCATTGCCATGTGCGTGGCTACATCCACGCCGGCCGAGCTGGTGCAGTCTGCGCTCGCTGGTGCCGGGCTCGACGCTTACATGGAGTTTGTTACCACGACGGGCGAGGCAGGACGCTCCAAACAGTTCCCCGATGTGTACGAGCTGGCGCTGCGCCGCCTGGAGGAGCGCCATGGGCACAAGTTTGAGCGCGCTTGGGTGTTTGAGGACGCCGTCTTTGGCCTAAAGAGCTCTGGCTCCGCCGGCTTTAAGCGCGTGGGCATCTATGATCCGCACGGCCGCATGAAGCGCGACGACGTGCGCGACAACTGCGATATCTTTATCGACAGCTACGAGGAGCTGGATCTACCCCGCGTGCTTTCGTTTGAGGGATAGGCGAGGGCTGTGGCTTGCAAGGTATTAGTTGTCTGCGGCTCGCCCGTGGTGGCGAGCACAGATCTGTTGCGGAGGCTAGCGGGGGAGTGCGACCACGTTGTCACCGTGGACCGCGGGCTCGACGCACTGCTGGGCGCTGGCCTGGCCTGCGACGTATATGTGGGGGATGCCGACACGGTGAGCGACGCGGGTCGTGCTTTGGTCGATGCCGCCGAAGCCTTTGAAGTAGAGCGCCACGACCCGTACAAGGACTATACCGATCTGGCGCTGGCGCTCGATTCCGTCCGTCGTCGCTGGCCGGGTGCAGAGGTTGTGGCAACCTGTGCTACGGGCGGCCGTCCGGACATGGCGCTTTCCGTACTGGGGCTGCTCGCGGGCTACGTGGATTCCTCAGTCTGGATTGCCGAAGACGAGACCACGGGCCGCATTCTTCACGGAGGCGAATCGTGGACCATTAAGGGCGCCGAAGGCAAGACGTTCTCCATCATTGCTATAGCCCCCAACACCGAGGTAAGCGAACACGGCCTAGAGTGGGACCTAGACCACAGCCCCCTGGGCCTGCTAGCCGACACGGGCGTTAGCAACGTCGTCAGGTCAACAGCCACGATCCAAGTCCACACCGGCACCGCCATCGCTTATTTATATCAATAGGCATTGGTTGATTTCCGATCTCAGCCGAACACATTGAGCAAATAGGCCATTCCCGCAGTTAGCTGAACGCCCCCGCGGCCCCTCCTGGGGTCCGGGGGCGCCGTTTTCCCAGTTGATGGAACAGTGGAGATGTGTTTCGATGGGTCCGGTGGCCATGCTCCGCCCTCCGTCCGGCACCTCTTCCCAGACTCAGCCGGACGGTCGGTCCGCCTATTCCTTTTTTCCCTTCAGGCTAGGACAGCGGGGCATCGCCCCTCTCTGCGCGCGCCCGCCCTATCAGCCCCGGCGTCAGGTCGAGGTCGCCGAGCGGCACGTCCCACACACCGTAGGCGTCCAGCAGCGCCACCGCGTCCTCCCCGAGCATCGCCCTGAAGGCGCGCGCGGGCGTCGCGAAGCCGAGCGCGCCGCGGGGCTCGGAGTTCACTTGCGACATCGCGAGCGCCAGGTCGGCCGGGGAGAGCCGGTCGAACCTGAGGCCGGCGCCCTTGGGCAGCAGCTTCCTTATCTCGACGTGGTTGCGCTCGCAGGCGCCCTTCTGGTCGCTGCGCCCGGGGTCGCAGTAGAACAGCCTCGTCTCGCCCGGCCCCTCGCCGAGCAGCGCCGCGATCGCCGCCTCGTCGGAGAACTCGGCGCCGTTGTCGGTGAGCACGGCGCGGAAGACCCTGCCCATGCCGTCGGCGCCGAGGACCTCCCTGATATCGCCCAGGGCGTCCGCGACGCACCCGGCGGTCTTCTCCTCCAGCGGCAGCGCGAGCTGGAGCCTGCTGGGGCGGTGCAGCAGCGTGAGC
>NZ_JADMRH010000053.1:0-1217 GCF_015560135.1 Collinsella aerofaciens | reverse complement strand
TGGATTGGCAACACCTATTTGGACGATTCCGGGAGGGACAGCCCCGCCTCCCTGAACTCGACCGGAGACATGTAGCCCAGCGTCGAGTGGATCCTGAAGTTGTTGTACCAGTGCACGTAGTCCGAGAGCTTGGCCCGGAGCTCGCGCGTCGTGCCGAACGTCTCGCGGTGGACGAGCTCGGCCTTCAGTATCCTGTTGGTCGACTCGTCGACGGCGTTGTCGTAGGGGCAGCCCTTGGCCGACAGCGACCTCTCAATGCCGAAGGCCTCGAGCATCAGGTCGATCTCGGCGTTGTCGAACTCGCTGCCGCGGTCCGTGTGGAAGACCTCGATGTCCGAGATGGGGAAGGAGAGCGTCGCGAACGCCGACTTGACCAGCCGGGCGTCCTTCCTGGGCCCGGCGGAGTGGCCGACGATCTCCCTGTTGTAGAGGTCGACGAGCAGGCAGACGTAGTTCCACGAGGCCCCGACGCGCACGTAGGTCAGGTCGCTGCATATATGGGTGCGCGGCGCCCTGCCGCCGAAGCCGCGCGCGACGACGTTGGGCACGTCGGCCTCGTTGACCGCCCCGGGGTGCACCTTGAACCTCTTCCTGCCGTATGCGCTGACCAGGCCGTTCTCCCTCATGATGCGGCAGACCCGGCGCCGGCTGACGGTGACGCCCGACCTCTCGAGCGACGCCTTTATCTTGCGCGAGCCGTACCGGCCCTTGCTGGCGGCGTGGGCCGCGACCACGGCCGGCGCGGCGGGGTCCGGCGCGGCGGGCCGGTCGGCCCGCGAGCGCATGGAGTAGTACGTCGACCTCGCGACGCCGAGGAGCCTGCACTGCGCTGATATGGGGTAGCGGCCCTCGTTGGCCGCTATGGCCCTCACTTTCGAGCGTATATCAGCGCCGCTTGTTTTAAGACGTCGACCTCCATCCGGAGCCTGCGGTTCTCGCGCTCGAGCTCCAGGATCCGGTTCTGCTCGGGCGTGCGGTTGCACGCGGCGCGCGGCGAGCCGGTCGCGTTTATCGACTTGATCCACCTCTCCACGGTGCTCTTGCCGAGGTCGTACTCGTCCATGATCTCGCGCTTGGGCTTGCCGGCGTTGTAGAGGTCGACTATCTGCCTCTTGAACTCGTCGGTGAAATGCCTCGGGTGCCTGGGGTCCCTCATATACGGCCCTCCCGTCTCCTGCGCCCCTCCCGGAACTGTCCACATCAGTGTAGCCAATCCA
>NZ_JADMRH010000052.1:0-1259 GCF_015560135.1 Collinsella aerofaciens | reverse complement strand
GCGCGCGAGCTGCGCGCGCTCGGCCTCGACTGCGCCGTGGCCGCCGTCTCCAAGATGCAGAGGCCGGCGGCGGACGCGCGCCGCAAGAACGACCGGCGCGACGCCGAGTTCATCGCCCGCATGCTCGCCACCCACAACATCGTGGAGGTCCCGCTGCCCGATGCGGCCGTCGAGGCCGCCCGGGACCTCGACCGCGCCCTCGACGACGCCACGGTGGAGTACCGCCGCGCCAGGCAGCGCCTCAACATGTTCCTGATCAGGCTGGGCCACGTCTGGGACGAGCGCAACGCCGACGGGACGAGGAAGGGATCCTGGACGCGCGCCCACTGGAGGTGGATATCCGGGATCAGGCTCGAGGGGCCCCAGCGCGACGTGCTCGAGTACTACGTCACGGCCGCGAGGTGCGCGGAGTCGGACCGCCGGCAGCTCGAGAAGAAGGTGCTCGCCCTCGCCCGGACCGACCGGTGGCGCCCGGCCGTCGAGGCGCTCTCCTGCATCAAGGGAATCGACACCCTGACGGCCTTCAGGCTCGCAGCCGAGGCGGGTTCCTTCACGAGGTTCCGGACGGCCCCGGCCTTCGCGAGCTGGTGCGGGCTGGTCCCGTCGGAGCGCTCGAGCGGCGAGACCGAGCGGCGCGGCGGGATAACCAAGACGGGCAACCGGCTCGCCAGGACGGCACTGGTGGAGTCGGCGTGGCACTACCTGACGTGCACGCCCCGCCCGAAGGCCCCGGCCCCCGGCGCGGACGTCCCCGCGGCGATCCGGGCGCGCGCCGACGACTGCACCGCCAGGCTCTGCCGCCGCCGCGAGGCGCTGGCGGCGGCGGGCAAGAGCTCGTGCAAGGCAAATGCCGCCGTCGCGAGCGAGCTCGCCTGCTGGGTCTGGGAGATCGGGCGCCGGGCGGAGGGGACCCTCGGCTGACCCCGTCGGACAACAAGCCTCCCGCCGGGAGGGCCCGCGCCTCGACGCATCGCCGGCGCGCGTTCACGAGCCCTTTTTGGGCAGCCCAAGGGCCGCGCCCGTGAACAAGACTGGTTTCGGACGAGCGCGCCGGCCGGAGAATCGAAATGCGGTGGGGTGCGCGGACATACCGGGCTGACCGCCGGCAGCGCGCCCACAAGAGCCCGCGGATATTAGCTTGCCAGGCAAGCGTCGACTAAACGTGCAGCGTGCGCGGGCCCTCCCGACGGGAAACGAAAAAGCCCGGTTTTAAACCGGGCTCAACAAACACGCCTATTGACAATGGCTTTCTCATATTA
>NZ_JADMRH010000051.1:0-1336 GCF_015560135.1 Collinsella aerofaciens | reverse complement strand
TTCGGGCATGAGAACGTGCTGAAGTTCACCGACCGCCCGTGGGAGACGATTTGGCAGATGAACGACGCCATCGTCGACAACATCAACGGTAAGGTTGCCGTGGACGATGAGCTCTACATCCTAGGCGACTTTAGTTTCAAGATGACCGCCCAGGATGCCTACGGGTTGCGCAAGCAAATCGCCTGCAGACGCATCCACCTCGTCCCGGGAAACCACGACAAGGACTGGACCCAGCCGGCGGTCGCGGGCGCGTTCACCGTGGAGCCGCCGATTTGCGTGCTCAAGATCGACGGGCAGAAGATCGTCCTGAGCCATTACCCCATGGCCGACTGGCAGGGCATGAGCCATGGATCGTGGCACCTTCACGGACACATCCACAGCAGCGGTGGCGCGTACAACGAGTTCAATCGCAAGCAGGGCCTTCTGCGCTACGACGTCGGTTGCGACGCCAACGGGCACTCCCCGGTGAGCCTCGACGAGCTGAGGGAATGGTTCGCCGGAGTCGACGAGCCGTGCAGCCGCGTGAAATGGCCCTGGTGGGTCAACGAGACCGGCGACAGGCAGGTCGAGCGCGAGCTCGAGGCTTACAAGAGGGAAGTGGTAATCCGATGACGGTCTACGTGACAGGCGACATCCACAGTGGACTCGACATGCAAAAGCTCCGCGACTGGGAGCTTGGCGATAGTCTTACCAGCGACGACTATCTCATCGTCGCCGGTGACTTTGGCTTTCCGTGGAACTTCTCTGCCGAGGAATGCGCCGATATCGCCTGGCTCGAGTCGCGCCCCTACACAGTTCTCTTTGTCGACGGCAACCATGAGCGCTTCGACCACTGGGAGGAGCGCCCCATGGAGCCGTGGCACGGCGGGCTGACGCAACGCCTGTCGGATGCTTCGTCCATCCGCCTCCTCATGCGCGGGGAGGTCTTCGAGCTCGACGGCTCGACGGTCTTCACCATGGGCGGTGCCACGAGCGTGGACAGGGAATACCGCGTGCCGTATTCCAGCTGGTGGCCTCAGGAGCTCCCGGACGGGCGCGATTTCGATACCGCGCGGGCAAGGCTCGACGAGGCCGGTTGGAAGGCCGACTGCGTCATCACCCATATCTGCGCCACGCGCATGCTCTCGCCGACGCTCTACCCGGACCCAGGCTGGGAACGCCCGGATGTAGACCGGCTGACCGGATTTCTCGACGAGCTCGAGGATCGCCTGAACTACAAGCGCTGGTATTACGGACATTTTCACCGAGACGGCAATCCGGACGAACGGCACACGGTGCTGTATGACCGGATCGTGAGACTCGGGGACAAACTCCTGCCGTGGGGCGCGTACTGATG
>NZ_JADMRH010000050.1:0-1398 GCF_015560135.1 Collinsella aerofaciens | reverse complement strand
TCGCGAGGGAGCTGGGCAGGTCGCCCTCGACGGTGAGCGCCGAGGTGGCGTCGCACAGGTTCGTGACGGCGCCGAAGCCCAGGCGCGGCGAGCGCGTGGGCGCCGGCACCGACCTGTCGTCGGCCTGCCCGCGCCTGGCGGCGTGGCCGCGATGCCGCGACGGGTGCGGCCGCTACCGCGCGATGGGCTGCAAGCGCCGCCCGCACGTCTTCTACGAGGCCCGCGCCGCGCAGCTGTGCGCCGACTCGGTGCTCGTCTCGTCCAGGCGCGGGATCGACGCCGACGAGCCGGCCGCGGCGGCCAGGCTGGAGGCCATCAGGGACTGCCTGCGCCGGGGGCTCTCGCCCGAGCAGATGGCCGCATGCAACGGAGGGCCGGTGGACCTGTCGCCGTCGACCATCTACCGCTGGGTCGCGGCGGGCTACGACGGCATGACCAACATGGAGCTCAGGCGCAAGGTCGGCTACAGGCCGAGGAGGCGCGCCGCCGTCCGGGCGGCCACGCGCCACTCCGCCCGCAGGCCATACGCCGCGTTCCTCGCCCTCGGGGAGGACGCGTGCGCCGCGGCCTGGGAGATGGACACCGTCGAGGGCGCCCGGGAGGACTCGGCCTGCCTGCTCACGCTGCTCCACCGCCCCAGCAGGCTCCAGCTGGCGCTCCTGCTCGGGGAGAAGACCGCCGGGTGCGTCGCGGCCGCCCTGGAGGGCGTCCGGGCGGTCCTCGGCGCAGACGGGACGCGCCGCGTGTTCCGCGCCGTGCTCACCGACAACGGCGCCGAGTTCTCCGACGAGGGCGCGATCGCCGCGCTCCTCGGCGAGGGGCCCGGCGAGACGAGGCTGTTCTACTGCGACCCGCGCCGCAGCGACCAGAAGGGCGCCTGCGAGCGCAACCACGTCGAGATCAGGAAGCTGCTGCCCAAGGGCGCCGGCCTCAGGTTCGACCGGCTATCCCCGGCCGACATGGCGCTCGCCATGTCGCACGTGAACTCCGAGCCCCGCGGCGCGCTCGGCTTCTCGACGCCCGCGCGCGCCTTCAGGGCGATGCTCGGGGACGATGCGGCGGCGCTGCTTGACGCCTACGGCGTGGAGGATGTGCCTCTGGCCGAGCTCGACCTGACGCCGGGACTCATCGAGAGGGCGCGCGCAGAGAGGGGCGATGCCCCGCTGGCCTAGCCTGAAGGCAAAACGGAATAGACTGACCGACCGTCCGGCTGAGTCTGGGAAGAGGTGCCGGGCGGAGGGCGGAGCATGGCCACCGGACCCATCGAAACACATCTCCACCGTTCCTTCAACTGGGAAAACGGCGCCCCCGGGGCCCGGATGGGGCCTCGGGGGCGTTCGGCTAGCTGCGGGAACGGCCTGTCCGCCTAATGTGTTCGGCTGAGATCGGAAATCAACC
>NZ_JADMRH010000049.1:0-1433 GCF_015560135.1 Collinsella aerofaciens | reverse complement strand
ATGGAAGGGGCTCCCATGCTCGATACTACCACCTTCGTCGGCCTCGACGTCCACGCCCGCTCGATAAAGGCAGTCTCCCTCGACGTCATGACCGGGGAGGCGCGCTGCGCGACCTTCGGCTACGACGCCGGGGCAGTCGCGGAGTGGGTGCGGTCCGCGGACCCGAAGGCCAGGTGCGTGTACGAATCCGGGGTCACGGGGTTCGACCTGCAGAAGAGGCTCTCCGGCCTCGGGGTCGACTGCGCGGTCGGCGCCGTCTCGAAGATGATCAAGCCCAGCGCGGACAGGCGCAGGAAGAACGACCGCAACGACGCCGAGTTCCTCGCCCGCATGCTGTCGGTCGGCAACGTGGTCGAGGTGTGGGTCCCCGACGACGAGTGCGAGGCCGCCCGCGACCTGGCCAGGGCGCTCGAGGACGCGAGGGACGACCTCTCGCGCTCGAAGCAGCGGCTCTCCAAGTTCCTGCTCAGGCACGGGCTCGCCTTCGACGAGAGGACGCCCACCGGGCGCAGGAAGGGGAACTGGACCCGGGCCCACTGGTCCTGGATCGAGTCGATTAGGTTCGCGGAGGGGGCCGACAACGACGTGCTCGCCTACTACGTCGACGCGGTCAGGCGGGCGGCGGAGGAGAAGGCGAGGCTCGAGGGGCTCGTCGAGGCCGAGGCCCGCAAGCCCAGGTGGAGGAGGAGGGTCGACTCCCTGCGCTGCCTCAAGGGCGTCGACACCGCGACGGCCGCCGACCTCGTGTTCGAGGCCGGCGAGTTCTCGAGGTTCGGGAACGCCCGGTCGTTCGCCGCATGGGTCGGCCTGACGCCCTCCGAGCACTCCAGCGGGGAGAGCGACCGCAGGGGCGCGATCACCAAGGCCGGCAACAAGCACCTGAGGAAGGCGCTGGTCGAGGCCGCGTGGCACTACCTGACGTGCCCGGGGCGGCCGAAGGACCTCGCCAGGGGCCAGGCCCCGGACCGGGTCGCCCGCAGGCATGCCGCCAAGGGCGTGCGGAGGCTGGCCGAGAGGCGGGAGGCGCTGCTCGCGCGCGGGGTCCACAACAACAAGGCGAACGTGGCCACGGCGCGCGAGCTCGCCTGCTGGGTGTGGGCGGTCGGCCTCATGGCCGAGGAGGCGTAGGGGGCCGGTCCCCCGCACATAAGCCGATCACCCCGGAAGCGGTTTGATCCGAAGCCGTTGAGGCGAACCTCAGGTCCCTTTTCTGCGAGCGCCCAGGGCGCCACACGCGTGCGCAGACTGTCGGTTCGACGAAGAAGCCTCAGCCGTAGCAACGGATTGCCCAGCGAGAGATCGCCACGGGCGGATATTAAACTGCAAAGACGAGCGTCGGGAAGACACGCCGAGGTCGCCGCGGACGGGTTGATATAGGGAGAGGGCCTGACCCCATATCGTTGGGGCCAGGCCCGATTTTGCCTCTTGACAAT
>NZ_JADMRH010000004.1:115738-155289 GCF_015560135.1 Collinsella aerofaciens | reverse complement strand
CAACGACGAATTCTAGGCGGTGTCCCCTCCCTTTCAAGAAAGGGAGGGGGCGGGGCATGCCCCGCCTCTTACACCACATCTCTGCGCGCTACCGCAACAGTACTCATATTTGGCATTTTTTGCCCATAGGGTCCACAGCTCATCTCACACGCATAAAAAACGAGGGAAGGCACGCGTCCTTCCCTCGTTACGGGCAATATGTAACCGCTCGCCTACATCAGGCGCAGGCTGACGTCCTTGAGCTGGGCGCCACTAACGGCACTCGGAGCACCCGACATAAGGTCGGAGCCGCTGGCCGTCTTGGGGAACGCCATGACGTCGCGGATGGAGTCGGAACCGGTGAGCAGCATGCATACGCGGTCCAGACCCAGAGCGAAACCGCCCATCGGGGGCGCACCAAACTTGAGCGCCTCCATGAGGAAGCCGAACTGAGACTCGGCACGCTCCTCGGTAAAGCCCAGGAGCTTGAGCATGGACATCTGCATCTCGGCGTTGTGGATACGCATACCGCCGCCGCCGGCCTCAAAGCCGTCCATGACAAAGTCGTAGGTGCACGAACCGGCTGCCAACGGGTCGGCCTCGATCTTGGCGATGTCGGTCTCGGTCGGCAGGGTAAAGGGCTGGTGCTCGGCAGCATAGGCCTTGCGATCCTCGTCCCAGTGGAACAGCGGGAAGTTGACGACCCACAGGAAGTCGTGACCCTCGCGCTTGATCTCGAGTGCGTTGGCCATGTGAGAACGCATGCCACCCAGGATCTCGTCAGAGAGCAAGCGCGGGCCGGCGGCGAACATCACAAGATCGCCGGGCTCGACGTCCATGCGCTCGCGCAGAGCCGCCATCTCCTCGTCCGAGAAGAACTTGACGATGGGGCTGTTGATGGAGCCGTCCTCGCGGAAGGCGATCCAGGCCAAGCCCTTGGCGCCAAACGTGGAGGCCACGCCGGCAAGCTTATCGATCTTGGCACGTGCCCAGGCACCGGCGCCCTTGGCGTTGATAGCCTTGACGACAGAGCCTTCCTCGTTTGCGGCAGTCGCAAAGACCTTGAACTTGGAGTTGGCAAAGATGTCGGTCAGGTCGACCAGGTGCATGCCATAGCGGGTATCGGGCTTGTCGGAGCCATAGGTGTCCATGGCATCCCAGTAGTTCATACGACGCAGCGGCGTGGGCATCTCGACACCCATGCGGCCGAAGGCATCGGCAAGAACCTCTTCGAGCGCGCTCATGACATCGTTCTGGTCCACGAAGGACATCTCGATATCGACCTGGGTGAACTCGGGCTGACGGTCGGCACGCAGGTCCTCGTCGCGGAAGCACTTGGCAACCTGGTAGTAGCGCTCAACGCCACCAACCATGAGCAGCTGCTTCAGAAGCTGCGGGGACTGCGGCAGGGCGTAGAAGTTGCCCGGCTGGATGCGGCTGGGAACGATGAAGTCGCGGGCGCCCTCGGGCGTGGACTTGAACAGGGAGGGCGTCTCGACCTCCATGAACTCACGGTTGTGCAGTGCCTCGCGAATGGCAAAGGTAAAGTCGGAGCGCAGCTTGAGGTTGGCCATCATCTCGGGACGGCGGAGGTCCAGATAGCGATAGCGCAGGCGGGTGTCCTCGCTGGTCTCGATGCCGTCCTCGATCTGGAACGGCGGGGTGACGGACGTGTTGAGAACCTCGGCGTGGTCGGTCAGGACCTCGATCTCGCCGGTCGCGAGCTTGGTGTTGGTGGTCTCCTCGCCACGGGAGCGCACGACGCCGTGGATCTTGATGGGCCACTCGGGACGCATGGTCTCGGCGATCTTAAAGGCGTCGTCGTCGGAGTGCTCGGGGTCGAAGGTGAGCTGCGTGATGCCCTCGCGGTCGCGAAGATCGCAGAAGATAAGGCCGCCGTGGTCGCGGCGACGGCTCACCCAACCGGTGAGGGTGACCTCTTCGCCCACGTTCTCGCGGCGAAGCTCGCCGCAGGTACGGGTGTGCATGGAATGCTCGTCGATGGGACGGGTCTGGCTCATACCAGTGATCCTCCTTTATGGATCTGTGCCGCCCCGTGTCGTTCCGGGCGGCGTCGTACAGATTTGCCCAGCCTGCGTAAACCGCGCAGCCAGACATGGCGTTCTATCTTATCGCACCTGTGTCGATGTGCCGCGGAAAAGTAGCTCCTGCCCAAAGACTTGACGGAGACGAAACAATTGACGCACCGCGGCACCCGCCCGCGCTCGTCACGTGCGACAATGTGCCCCAATACAACTGCACTCGGAAAGGCCCGCCATGACTGCACGCCTCATCGTTATGGATATCGACTCCACGCTCATCAACCAGGAGGTCATCGACCTGTTGGGCGAGGAGGCCGGCGTAGGCGAGCAAGTGGCGAAGATCACCGAGCGCGCCATGCGCGGCGAGCTCGACTTTAAGCAGGCGCTCGAGGAACGCGTGGGGCTGCTTGCCGGCTTGGACGGGAGCGTGTTCGAGCGCACCTTTGAGCGCGTGACGTTTACCCCCGGCGCGCTGGAGCTTGTGCGCTCGGCGCACAGCAAGGGCTGGAAGGTCGGCGTGGTAAGCGGCGGCTTTCACGAGGTCGCCGATAAGATCGTGGCCGCCGCGGGCATCGACTTTTGCCTCGCTAACCGCCTGGAGGTCGTGGACGGCAAGCTCACCGGCAAGCTGGCGGCAGACATTGTAACCAAGGAGTCCAAGCTCATCCAGCTGCTGGACTGGGCAGTTGAGTGCGGTGTCGACATGGCCCATACCGTGGCAATCGGCGACGGCGCCAACGACATCCCCATGATTCAGGCCGCGGGCACGGGCATCGCATTTTGCGCCAAGCCCAAGACGCGCGAAGCCGCCCCATTTGCCATCGACGAGCGCAACCTGATGCTCGCCATGGACATCATCCTGCGTGACTAGTCGATCCTCCTAACAATTGAATTAGTCTGTCCTATAGTTTCCGAACAATTTTGTCTTAGTGTTCGGAAACATACCCTATGAGTGCTAGACTTTGCGCCGTCGAAGGGAACATATATGGATAAGCGAGATCTTGAGCAATTGCTGAGCGATGTTGCCGGCGGAGCAGTCACCCCGGCCGTCGCCCTCACGCGCATCCAGACGGCGCCGACCGCCGATCTGGGTTTTGCGCAGCTCGATCTTTCACGCGGGGTACGCCAGGGAGCCGGCGAGGTTGTCTACGGCGCCGGTAAAACCGCCGAGCAAATTGCCGCCATTATCGAGGCGCTGCGCGATGCCGGCCAGGAGCGCATCCTGGTCACGCGCCTGGATGCCGAAAAAGCAGCCCGTACCTCGGAGCTCCTCGACAACGGCATCGACCTGGGATATGTCCCGGACGCACAGCTCGCCCTCGTGGGCGGCAAGCCCTCCCCTACCGGCAACGGACGCATCGTCGTCGCCTGCGCCGGCACGAGCGACCTGCCCGTCGCCGAGGAAGCCGCGTTGACGGCCGAATTCTATGGCAACGAGGTCGACCGCCTCTACGACGTGGGTGTCGCCGGCCTGCACCGCCTGCTCGCGCATGCCGAGGAACTTGCTCAGGCACAGGTGGTCATCGCCATCGCCGGCATGGAGGGCGCACTGGCGAGCGTTGTCGGCGGCCTGGTAAGCTGTCCGGTCATCGCCGTTCCCACCAGTGTGGGCTACGGCGCAAGTTTTGGTGGCGTAGCCGCGCTACTCGCCATGCTCAACTCCTGCGCCAGCGGCGTATCGGTCGTCAATATCGATAACGGCTTTGGCGCCGCCTACCAGGCAAGTCTTATCAATCATCTGAGCGCCGGCACACCCCGCACCCGTTAAGGAGCATTTCATGTCCAATCATCAACATACGCTTATCATCGACGGCACCTCGGGCATCAGCGGCGACATGACTGTCGCGGCCCTGCTCGACCTGGGCGCCAGCGAGGAGCACCTGCGCGAGCAGCTCGCCACGCTTCCGGTCGGCGGCTTTGAGATTGCCGTTACACGCGCAAACAAGCATGGCATCGACGCCTGCGACTTTGACGTTCAGCTGGCAGAGGAGCTCGAGAACCACGACCACGACATGGCCTGGCTCTACGGCAACGAAGCAGCTGCCGAGCACACACATGAACACGAGCACCACCATCATGGCCATGGCGAGCACGAGCACTGCCATGAGCATGATCATGAGACCCACGGCCATGGCCACGAGGGCCATCATCACGCCCACCACCATCACCATCGTTCTTTGGCGGACGTCACCGCCATCATCGACGGCTCGCAGCTAAGCGATGGCGCCAAGCGTCGTGCGCTCGACATCTTTACCGCGCTCGCCGCCGCCGAGGCCAAGGCCCACGGCAAAACGCCCGAGACCGTCATGTTCCACGAGGTAGGCGCCGTCGATTCCATCGTCGACGTCTGCTCTGTTGCCATCTGCCTCGACGACCTGGGTATTGAGGACATCGTGGTCGAGTCGCTCTCCGAGGGCCACGGAACCATCCGTTGTGCTCACGGCATCATGCCTATTCCCGTCCCCGCTGTCGTCAACCTGTGCCAGGCGGGCAATATCGCCCTCACGCCTGCACCGGTCGCCGGCGAGCTCGTGACGCCCACGGGCGCCGCCATCGTCACCGCGCTGCGCACGTCCGACCAACTGCCCTCACGCTACCGCATCGAAGCCGTCGGCTACGGCGCCGGTAAGCGCCCCTACGAGGGTTGCTCCGGCACGCTCCGCTGCCTGCTCGTTCACGCGGACGCATAGCCATGGATGCCCGCAAAGAAAAAAGCCGCGCTGCCATCGTTGCGGCGTTCTCCGAGCTGCTACGCGAAGAGGACTACGGCAAGATCACCGTCGGTGACATCATCGCTCGTGCCCATGTTGGTCGAGCCACGTTCTACGGCCTCTTTAAGAGCAAAGACGACCTACTGTCCGAGCTCGTGAGCGACATCTGCACCCACGCCCTCGACGACGATGGCACACCGCTCGACGACCCATTCGTGCAGGTCGAGCATATCCTCAACAATCTATGGGAACGTCGCCAGGGCGTCCGAGCGCTGGTAGCCGGCGCCGGCTCACGCGTCTTCGCCGACTGTCTCCGCAAGACCATCATGTCGCGCGCAGCCGAAACCGTCCCCGTCGACCCCGCAGGCCCCGCCGCCGCCATGGACCGCAGCTTCTTACTACACCACATAGCCTCAAGCTTCGTAGCCACCGTCCAATGGTGGGCCTGGCACAACTTCCAAGCAGACAAAACCGACGTAGCAAAAGACTACCTCTCAGCCATAAAACCCCTCTTCAACTAAGCAAACCCCTCATCCCAAAGTTCCGCCCCAACCCAAAGCACAATCCATCCCAAAGTATCGACAACAGCCCAACGCCCCTACCAGCAACAAGCCCCTCCCATCCAAATTCAGATATATATGTTGGGTTGCTTGTACGAACGCAACAAAGACCCCGCAGCTGACCGCATGGGGTAACTTCCCAGCGCATTCCGCAGGACACAAAAAGGCTCGCCGCACGAAGTGCGCAGCGAGCCTTTTTGCATGTCCGAGGACGCGCTGGGAAGTTACCCCATGCGGTCAGCGGACAACTATGTAGCCTCAGACTAGAACATGCCCAAGAAACCGTGCACAAACAGTGCGGCCAGAGCGGCACCGACAAACGGAGCAATGCCAGGAACGAGCAGGCCGTACTTCCAGTTGTTGTCAGCCTTGTTCTTGATCGGCAGCACCTGATAGGCCATGCGAGGACCAAGGTCACGAGCCTGGTTCATGGCGAAGCCGGTGATGCCGCCCATGCCCATGCCAACGGCCCAAACGATCAGACCGACGCAGATTGCGAGCATCAAAACGTTCTCGCCGGCGCGGCTAGCGGCAGCAAGGATGGCGCTGATGAACACAAAGGTGCAGATAGCCTCGCAGAAGAAGTTGCGAGCATAGTTCGTGCCCTCGGTAGTAGGGTTGGTCGAGAAGATGTTGCGCTGGGCAATAGGGTCGACGACGCCCTCGGAAGCCTTGAACTCATCGGCATACATAAGCCAAGCGATTACGGCGCCCACAAAGCCGCCGAGCATATCGGCAATCATGAAGGGGATGCAGCTACTCCACGGCACCAGGCCTACGATGCACTGGGCAAGCACCATGGCGGGGTTCATGCACACGGCGCCGCCAAAGACAAACAGGCAGACCGAGATGCCAAAAGACCAGGTGGTGATGGCAAACATGTGGCCGGAGCCCTGATACTTGGTGCCCTTAAGCACGGTATCGCAGTGCACGCCCACGCCAAAAATGATCATGAGGGCCGTTGCGCCGAATTCGCAGAGGAGTTTGGTAAGCATAAAACCTTATCTTTCTTGTCGGTTATAAACGATTCGTTTAGGCCGCGCACTAGTGCTGCGCGACGACAACGCCCAGGCCATCGGGAATGACGGCCACCTTGGCATCGGCACCCTTCATCTCAAAGGCGAGCTTGAGCGCCTCCTCGAGGGTGTTGACCGGCGTCATGTGCATATCCTTGATCATCTGGTGATCGCACAGGTCGGTGACCATGATCACAGGGTGATGCGCCAGGATGCGGGCGAAAATCTGGCTCGTCCACTGGTCGGGCAGGGTCTCGTCCTTAGGACGGTCGATGCAGGCGCGCTCAAACTCTGCCGGATCGTTGTCGGCGATGTTGTGATAGAAGCCCTCGCCACCGTGACCGTCGGCACAGCCGGCGACGTCGATGATCACACCGCCCTCGGGAAGCGTAGCCTCGTCAGAGCACATGCCCTTCACGGCCTGGTAGATGTTCTGGTCGAGTGGGTAGCCGCCGTTGGTGGTGATGGCAATCTCGCACTCAACGGGCTCAACGCCGGCAAGGCTCTTCACGAACTCACAGCCGGCCTCGTGCGCCTTGTGAATGTCGCCGGCAAAGGAGCCGATGACCTCGTGCTTGCCGTTGAGCACCACGTTAAGCACAAAGGCAAGGTGAGCCATCTCGGCGGCAGCAAACATGTCCTCGCTCACGTGGTTGTGGCACAGGTTGCCGGCACGCGAATGGGAATCGTTCACAAACTGACCGTTGTGGTTGTACATGATGGTCTTGTAGCTGGCGATGCCAGGCAGGACGGACTTGCGGCTACCAGAGAAACCGGCAAAGAAGTGCGGCTCAATAAAGCCCTCGGCAAGCAGCAGATCGCAATCGGCGGCAATCTTGTTGATGATGCACTCGCCACCAGAAGGCAGGGTGCCGATCTTTTTCATCATGCTGTCGTCAGTCGCGACGTGCATAACGATTTCCTCGTTGGCAACGATCTCCTCGCCATACTTGTTGACGAGCTCCTCGTGCGTCGACGGACGATGCATACCCGTAGCAACCAAAATACGCACTCGAGCCTCGGGCGCAGCGGAATGGATGTGATGCAGCAGAATAGGCATCGTCACACGCGAGGGAACGGGGCGCGTATGATCGGAGCTAATAATGACGATATCCTTCTTGCCAGCGCAAAGCTCCTCGAGCGAAGGCGAACCATAAGGGTTGGCAAGTGACTCCTCTACCAGCTCTTCCTGTGATTTTGTAGTCTTAAACTCGTTTTGATGACCTTCCATCACACCCGCGAAGTTCTTATCCTCGAGCTCCAGATGCAACGTCTTGTGGTCAAACGGCAGTTCACATTCAAACAATGACGAGCGCCCTCTTCCTTTCAACTGACACACTAGATAAACCGTTGGAAGGATACGCCGCTCACCGAAAAACACCACCGTCCACCGACTCATTAACACAACGTTCATATTTGACCCACAACAAAACGGCCGCGACCCCAAACGGGACCGCAGCCGCCTGTCAAAGACACTATAGACAGGATGATTTACGCAACGCCGAGGCAAACATCTAGCCCGAGACGTACGCACGTAAGCCATTTTGCATAAATGCGTTAATTAATTGCATAAAATGGCGCATAGATTTCTAGCCGTAACAGGGTGGTACCCTCCGGAGCGTGCATTTTTGCGAGTATTCAGCATCGCGGGATAAGATTTTGGTGCCAAAAGTCTTTCGAAAAGTAGATAGTCCTCATGGCTCGACCCATCTGGATAGCATGCGGCGAGAAACCAGCCATATATGATCGTCGCCAAAGCCCAATCGTCGTGCAAAAGCATCAACAAGGGCCGCGAACGTCACCCACAGCCTTATGCATCAATCTTTAGCTGCTGAAAACTCCGTTTTTTGCACGTCGCCCCAAGCACCACCCTCACCCAGCGGCTGATCCGCCGTAAACCGAGGACGAAAGGACCCGATGGGTTTCCCTCTGAATGCATTCCGCAGCACGAAGCCCTTTCCAAACGCGCGAAGCGCGCTATATTTCTTCAGCCCGTAATCCGCAGAAGACCGGACATCGTAGGGCCCGCCATTAGTTTACTTTTAGGCACACTCCGCAGGACGCAAGAAGCCCTCGCCGCACGAAGTGCGCAGCGAGGGCTTCTTGCATGTCCGAGGACGTGCCTAAAAGTAAACTAATGGCGGGCCCGGACGACTACAGGGCTATCGATTACCCCGTGTTCTGCAAACCTGCCGAGACGCCGGTCACAGTCGAAAGAATCAGGCTCATGTACTCGGCCTTCTTCTCCTCGGCCATCTCGTCCTGGTTCATACGCACCTCGCGAAGGGCGCGGACCTGGGCGATGGACAGAGCGTCGACGTAGGGGTTGCGCACGCGAACGGCGCAGCCGAGCACGCGACGACGCTGCAGCGGCCACTCGTCACCGACGATGGCAAGGACCCACTTACGCGTGAGCTGCATCTCGGTAAAGACCTTCTCGGACAGATCCTGGCGATCGCCCAGGTGCAGATACATCTTGGCGATGCGCTGGTCGGTCTTGGCGATCGACATCTCGATGTTGTCGATAAAGGTGCGGAAGAACGGCCACTCCTGGTAGGCGGCCTTAAGCTGGTCCAGATCGCCAAACTGCTCGCAGGCGGTACCCAGGCCGTACCAAGCGGCCAGGTTAATGCGCGCCTGGCTCCAGCTGAAGATCCACGGAATAGTACGCAGGTCGTCGAGCGACTTGGCGCCCAGGCCGCGCTTGGCGGGACGTGAGCCGATCGGCAGCAGACCGACCTCGGTCAGCGGCGTCACGGTCGAGAACCACGGTGTAAAGTCCTCGGTGTTCAGCAGGTCAAGATAGCGCTCGTGGCTTGCGGCGTTGAGCTTCTCGGCCATATCCCAGAACTTCTGCGTGGTCTCGGTGTTGGTCTTCTCGACACTCGGGGCCGACTGCAAAAGCGTTGCGGCGGCAACGGACTCAACATGACGCTGAGCCAGCGTGCGGTTGCCGTAACGGGCAAAGATGACCTCGCCCTGCTCGGTGAGCTTAAAGAAGCAGTTGACCGAACCCTTGGGCTGCGCCAGCACGGCCTTGTTGGCCGGGCCGCCGCCACGGCCCACGGCACCGCCGCGACCGTGCATGAGCACCAGGTCGATATCGTTCTTCTCGGCCCACTTGGCGATGCGCTCCTGCGCGGAGTGCAGTGCAAGCATGGCCGTGGTAGGACCGGCATCCTTGGAGGAGTCGGAATAGCCCAGCATAACCTCCATGCGGCGGTTGGTCTGGGCAAGGCGCTTCTGCACCACGGGCAGCGTAAGCATCTGGTCGAGCACGTCAACGCAGCCCTCGAGGTCCTCGAGCTGCTCGAACAGCGGGATCACGTCGAGCTCGGGAACGTCTTCCTCGTGTGCGAAGGACAGGTGGGCCAGCTCAAAGACATCGGCCACATGCTGGGCACTCTTGGTAAACGAGATGATGTAGCGGTGCGCCATCTTCTTGCCGTAGCGCTTTTGGATGGAACCGATGGCACGGAAGGTGTCGATGACCTCGCGCGTCATGGGCTGCAGATCGCCATGGATACCGTTCTCGTGAATATCCTTGAGGGCGCGGGCGTGCACCACGGAGTGCTGACGGAACTCCATCTCGACCATATGGAAGCCGAAGGACTCGACCTGCCAGATGATGGTCTGGACCGGGCCGTAGGCAGCACGGACGGCACCGCAGGCAGCCAAGGAGCGCTGGACGACACGCAAGTCCTCCAGGAACTCATCGGCGCTGTGGTACATGGTGTCGGTGATACGGCGCACGGTGGCGTTCAGACGATCGGCCATGACGAGCATGACGGCGCGATGCGGCTCGTGCTCGGAGATCAGCTCGGCGCGGGCCGTGTACTGGGTGCTCATCTCGACCTGATGGTTCCACAGGTTGATGAGCTCGGCCGACGGCTTGCTGTAGGTGGCCTCGAGCGTCAGGTTGCGGCCGATGCGGCGGCACTTGTCCTCGAGTTTGAGCACCATGTGGGTGAAGTACTTGGCGGCGACCTCACGGCTCACCTTGGCGGTGACGTTGGGGTTACCGTCGCGGTCGGAACCGATCCAGCTGCCGGGATGGAAGAACGCCGGGCACAGCGGCGGCACGGTACCGGCCTTGTCGCCCAGCACCCAGTCGTCAAAGCGACGATAGATGACGGGGATAACGTCGAACAGCGTGTTATCGAAGATGTCGATGATGGTATCGGCTTCCTCGACCGGCGTGGGCTTCTTGAGCGCGATGGGGCTCGTACGCACCAGGGCGTCGATCTCCTGCAGCATATGGCGCTCGTTCTCCACCAGGTCGGAGCCGCCCAGACGCGGACGCTCCTCCAGCAGGTTGGAGATACGGCGAATCTTGCCCTCGACGGCCTTGCGACGGGCCTCGGTGGGATGTGCGGTAAAGACAGGGTGGAACTCGAGCTTGTCGAGCAGCTCGTTGGCGCCCTCGACGCCCAGCTCATTCACCAGCTGGTGATAGGCGACGGTGAGCTCGTTGGCGGGATCGACCTCGGTATCGGTCGACGCACCGGCCTCGCGCTCGCGCAGCTGCGCCACACGGTAGTTCTCCTCCGACAGGTTTGCCAGATGGAAGAAGCTCGTAAAGGCGCGGACAATGACCTGCTGCTTATCGAGCGGCAGACTGTCGATCAAATCGACGACCTCACGAAATGCCACGGCGGTGGGCTCGTCGGCGGTTGGCACGCCCTGCTCGTCGACGGCCTCGTCGGCAGCGCGGGTACCGGGGTTGCCGGCATTGGCCACAATCTCGGCCGACAGAATCTTGTCGAACAGGTCCGCGATCTCAGGATCATACTCGCTAAGCACACGACGCTCCAGGCGCAGGAACAACGCCAGATTGTCGCGCAGCTCCTCGGGGATCTCGATTTCGGCGAGACGCTCCCTGGACTCGGCATTCGAGCCGATTCGGTTAACGAGGCGGTTGACCACGGCAGCGACGCGCGCCGCGGCTTCGGGTACAGACTGGTTGCTTAGGTTCTCAGCCACGTTTCCTCCCATTCCTCCTTCTATGCACGTAACATGCGGTATTCATTATAGGCGCTTGAGAAATACTTTCGGCACTGATTGCGCTTTACCACACAAAAGTATTTTCTGCATTGCAAGGGTTTTTGCTCTAAATGGTCGTATTTCTCGGTGGACGGCATACACAAACGGGGGCATTCCGCATAAATGCGAAACACCCCCGTAACAATCGCTCGCCGCGAGCGGGACATGTTAGCGGGTCCGCAGCTCAAAAAGATGCGCTACAGGCGCTCGCGAACCGCCTCGACGACGTTGGCCAGATCGGCAAGGACCTCTTCATGGCTCTCCATGTCGCGCACCTTGACCTTGCCGGCGGCAAGCTCGTCGCCGCCCAGGACCAGGATGAGCTTGGCGCCCACCTTGTCGGCCTGCTTAAACTGGGCCTTGAGCGAACGGCCCTGATAGTCGGCCTCGGTCACGATACCCGCGGCGCGAAGCTCCTGCGTAATGGAAAAGACGTTCTGGCGCAGCTCCTTGCCGGCGTTGGCGACATAGACGCACGGGGACTCATCGGCACCCAGGTCGCTGCCAAAGGCCTGCAGGGCCAGCAGGGCGCGCTCAAAACCGACGGCAAAGCCGACGCCCGCCGTGGGCTTGCCACCCTCGAGCTCGACCAGGCCATCGTAGCGGCCGCCGCCACCGATGGAACCGACGCCGGCGCCGGGAGCCTCGACCTCAAAGACAGTGCGGGTGTAGTAGTCCAGACCACGCACCAGGGTGGGATCCTCGACATACTCGATACCGGCGGCATCCAGATAGCGCTTGACCTGCTCGTAGTGCTCGCGGCACTCGTCGCACAGGTTGTCGCCCATCAGCGGGGCGTCGGCCATGATCTCGCGGCAGTGGTCGTTCTTGCAGTCGAAGGCGCGCAGCGGGTTGAGCTCGGCGCGCTCGCGGCACTCATCGCACATCTCGTCTGCGTGATCGAGAATGAACTGCTTAACCTGCTCGCGATAGGCCGGACGGCACTGGGCGTCACCCATCGAGTTGATGAGCAGACGAAGCTTGGAAAGATCGAAGCCCAGGCGCTTGTAGAACTCCATGAGCATGATGATGCACTCGGCGTCTGCCGCCGGATCGGGAGCACCGAGCCACTCGATGCCCACCTGGTGGAACTGGCGCAGGCGGCCCTTCTGGGGACGCTCGCCGCGGAACATGGCCTCGGCGTAGTACGCCTTAAACGGCGTGGAGCCCTGGGGCACCAGATTGTTCTCGACGACGGCGCGCACCACGCCGGCCGTGCCCTCGGGGCGAAGGGCCAGGCGCTGCTTGGGCTTGAGTTTGGTGTCGGTGCCCTCGGCAAAGACGCGCTCCAGGTTGGCGCCGCTGAACACGCGGAACATTTCCTTGCGCACGACGTCGGTCGACTGGCCGATACCGTGGACAAACACGTCCACCTGCTCGATCGCGGGCGTCTCGATGGGTTTAAAACCAAACGGCTCGAACACGCCGGCCGCAATCTGCTGCATCTTTTGCCAGGCGCGCATCTCGGCGCCGATAAGGTCGCGGGTTCCCTCCGCCTTCTGTGCCTGCATGGGCAAACACCTTTCTTTTGTATCGCGTCATAGGTAACGGTCATTATACGGCACAAAAACAAAACGCGGCGGCGCGTCTGACCGAACGAGGGTATGGGGACTCGTTCGGCCAGACGCGCCGCCGCGGCATGTGATGCGCTTTGGCTTACCTACTCCCCTGCCACGCTCGCGCGCAGCTTGGCAGCGATAGGCTCCGAGGCCAACAGGAACACGAGCACAATCGCGGAGCACACCAGGCACACAATCCAAGTGCTCGCAAAGGAGCCCGTAGCGTCGAACAGCACGCCCGAGACGATGGCGCCCACGGTGCCACCGACCATCTCGAGCGAGGTAATGGTGCCCGTGACCTTGCCCAGGTCGGCCATGCCAAACTGCTTAGACGCAGCGATCGTGGGCGTAATGGTGCCCATGCACGTTCCGATACCAAAACTCACGGCGGCAACAATGGGGCCAAGATCCGTCGTCGGGAAGCACAACGCCACGCAGGCGATAATGCACGCAGCGGAGCCAAGAATGTTGCCAAAACGCAGGCCGAAGCGATCGTAGATAGCGCCGAGTGAAATCTTGGCGATAACGACGGTAACCATGTAGGCCGAAAGCACGGTGCCTGCCCACATGGGGTCGTGGCCGCCCGTGACGATCTTGGCGCCGTTGACGGTGACGCTCGTCATATTCGTAACCTGGTTGGGCAGGATGGCGCCATTGACAAGGCCCATAAAGAGGAATGCCACGACGAGCAGCCAGAATGCCGGGCTCTTCTTAATGCGCGACCAACCGACGCTGACCTCGGGGGCCGTATGCTCGTCCCTATCGCCCGCGGTGGAAACAGACGGATCGCCCGGGTTCTCGCCGAGCGGCTTCAGGCCAATCTCGGAAGGCTTGGTGCGGAAGGAGTAGGCCGTGATGGGCAGTGCCGCCACAATGCAGACGGCAGCGAGCACCAGGAACGCAGAGCGCCAGCCCACACTCACGATCAGAGAGCTCACGATCGGCGAGAGAATGGCACCGCCAAAGCCCGAGCCCGAAAGCGCAATGGAGATAGCAAGGCCGCGCTTGGCTGTAAACCAGTTGGCAGTAACGAGGCTAATGAGCAGGCGGGTCGAGGCCACGGCGAAGCAGCCCGAAACGGCAAAGAGCACGTAGACCTGCCAAAGCTCGCCCACAAAGCTCATGCCGACAAGCACGGCAGAGGTGGCGATAACGGTGAGGGAGCCCAGAACGCGGCCGCTCACCTTATCGGCCACATGGCCGATCACAAGCGAACCCACAACGCTCACCACGGTGGAGATGGCATTGGAGATGTTGTACTGCGCAAGGGAAATGCCCAGGTCGCTGACGATCAGCGGCTGAAACAGGCTCATGCAGTTGACGAAAATCGTGTAGCACGTGGCCATGATCACGAAGCCGGAGGCCACCACGAGCCAGCCGGGGAAGAGCTTACGCTGCTGGGACATACTGCTCTTTTTTTTAAACAAACGAATAGCCTGCGCCGGGCGCCGGTAATGCCCAAGATTGCCTTGAAAGACAAGGGCATAGGCCTTATGGCCATGCCCGCAGGCTTGAAAGGCAAGGTTGGGTGCTACCGGTGGTCGGCGATGTAGCCCAAAGCGACGGCGGTATAGGCCGCGGCACCGAGCGGCAGCTCGGCATCGCTAAAGCGCGCCTTGGGATGGTGCTGGGCAAAATGCTCATCCGTATCGGTCACAGCGGCACCCACGGCAAAGTACGCGCTCGGAATCTCGCTCGAGATAAGCGCAAAGTCCTCACTCGCCATGGCGTGGAACAACGGCAGGAAAGCTGCCTTGGGCAACGTCGCACCCACATAGCCCAGCGATGCCTGGGTCATATCGTCGTCGAGCACCAGCGGCGGAACGTCCGAGAGCGTCTCGATGGTCGCCGGCGTGCGATACGTTGCCGCGACGCCATTGGCGACCTCGGCGATGCGGGTCTTAAGATGCGCCATGAGCTCGACGTCAAAGCCGCGCAGCGTTCCTTCGAGCACGCAGGTGTCGGGAATGACGTTTGCCGCCTGTCCGCCGGCAAACTTACCCACGGTGAGTGCGACCTCCTTGGCCGCCGGCACCTCGCGGGAGATGAGCTCCTGGAGTGCCAGGTGCACATGCACGCCCGCCGTGATGGGGTCGATGCAGATCTCGGGGCTCGAGCCATGGCCGCCCTTGCCCTGCAGCGTGATGCGGAAACCGTACACGCCCGAAAGCGCCGGGCTCCCATAGAGCACCAGGCCGAGCGGCGATTGGCTGTTAACGTGCATGGCGAAAGCCGCCTGGGGACGCGGGTTCTGCAGAAGGCCATCGGCAATGGCAGCGCGAGCGCCCTCAAAGGTTTCCTCGCCCGGCTGGAACAGCAATTTCACCGTGGCGTTGGCCTCCACAAGCTCGGCCTCGCGGGCCTTGAGCAGGCGCGCCGCACCAAGCAGCGCCGTCGCGTGCATATCGTGACCGCAAGCATGCATGCAACCATTGGTGGATGCAAAGGGCTCGCCGGATTCCTCGACAACGGGCAGGGCATCCATATCGCTTCGGAGCATGACGACCGTTCCGGCCTGCTCGTCCTTGCACGTGCCATTGCCCTGAGCGGCCGCGGCCGCACCGGCACCGATCAGGCCAACGACGCAGGAACCGTCGACTAGCGTGGTATGGGGGATGTCCATCTCGTCCAGACGTGCCTGGATATAGGCAGACGTCTGCGGAAGATTGTTGCCGAGCTCGGGCATCTGGTGTAGATCGTGTCGCCACGCAGCGAGCTCGTCTGCAAAAGCCCGAGCTTCTGCGACAAGGCCGTCACCGATAGCGGTCTGCGCCGCTGTGGTAGCCTGAGGCGCTGGTTGCGGTTGAAAATCGGACAGAGCTGGTGCCATAGATGCCCTCCAGTAACGTTTTTGCAGCAAGCACTTTGATAGCGTAAAGTGCAAGGTACTACTTTAAGGGCGACGCATAAAAAATGCCGCCCCGGGAGGCGGCGCAACAAATTGTTTACAATTGCGGACGCGGCTTTCGACGCAAAAAAACGAAATGCGTCTCGCTCAAGATAATCGAAAGAAAGATGAGCGCGAAGCCGGCGAGCAGGCGCGAGGTGAGCGCCTCCCCCATCAGCAGCACCGAGAACAGCACACCCGAAGGCGACTCCATCGAAAGGAGCAGCGAGCCCGTCGAGGCCGGGACGTGCGCCAAGCCGACGTTTTGGATGAGCAGCGCCACGCACGTGCAGCCCACCGAGAGAAAGGCCATCACGCCGATAAAGCTCGGCGTCCACACGGACAGAGGCGCCTGGGTCTCGAATAGCAGCGACGAGATAAGGCTCAAGACGCCATTGCCCACAAACATCCAAAACGTGATGACGTTGATGTCCATTTTGCGACCGTACTTGGCGGTCACCGCCATCTGGATGGCGAAAAAGACCGCACCAGCCAGCGTAATGACGTCACCGATGTTGAACTCGACGCTATCGAGCGCCACCAGGCCAATGCCCGCCAGGCAGAGCAATGCGGCTCCCAAGTTGTAGCGAGTGAGCCTTTCGCCGCTTAGGAAATAGCTCGCGAACGGGACCAGAATGCAATAGGTGCCCGTCAAAAAAGCGTTCTTACCCGCCGTGGTCTGAGCCAGACCGACCGTCTGCAAGGCATAGGCTGCCCACATGAGCGCGCCCATGCTCAGACCGACAATCAGATTGCGAGCGTTAAGGTGGGCGGCGATGCGCTTGCGAAAGATAACAAGCATGACCAGCGCTGCGGGAAGAAAGCGAACATAGAGCAGTTCGAACACCGGGATGGTGTCGAGCGCGTCCTTCATAGTGGTAAAGGAGTAGCCCCAGATAATCGCCACCGAAAGCAGTAGAACTTTCCAGAACAGCGGCGAGCGAGCACCGGCGCCACGGGAGATGCCGCCCGCACCCAGGTCCTCGCGAGCAACAGGGCTATCGGGCATGTTTTCGATTTCGTTGGCAGCGTATTGGGCCATGGAACATCCTCACACTCAAACTGGGCGTGGTGTCCGCACGCGTATGGCCGCGTGCCGCCTCATGGTCAAATAAAAACGGGACGCGCCGGACCCCCGGCACGCCCCGCTACTGTAGCAACAACCAGCGCTGCATCGCAATCCAGCCCACTAAAGCGTCGGCAAAGTGAACCTCGATGGTCCGGCAATGTCAGCGAAAACGACCCTAAGCGAGCAAGGTGACGTGAAATGAAAGGGCGCTGACCTTCTGGTCGCGCCCTTGAAATTGAACGTCAGATTGCCGCTTAGGGGCGTTTGCAGCGTCGAGCCGTTACGCGGTTTGGTAAAACCGCGTAACTAGATTAATTTGGTTGATTCCAGCTTTTCGATAATCCAGTCGTTGGCTTTGATGACCGGACGGCGGAAGACCACGCCCAGCGCCAGCGACGGAATCAGATAGCTCGCCAGAATGCCCAGCTCAATCCAGTACTCCATATGGTAGGCACCGGCCATGGCGGCATGCATGGCGTTGATGCCGTGGGTAAACGGCAGGAACGGATATATCGCCTGGAACACGGGACCGGTCATCTCGATGGGGAACGTACCGCCCGAACCGCCGACCTGCATGACCAGCAACACGACGGCAAGCGCCTTGCCGATATCGCCAAACGAAACCGTAAGCGTATAGACGATATTGGAGAACACAAGACTCGCGATCCAGCCCGCCAGCACAAATTGCAGCGGGTTGTCGCACTGGATGCCAAAGAATAGGATGTCACCCGCGCACACGAGCGTTGCCTGCAGCAGTGCCAGACCGCCAAAGAACAGGTAACGACCCAGGTAGATCTCGTGCAGGCGCACGGGGATAAGCTCGTTGATGAGCTCATCGTCAACCGACACCTTCATCATGGCCGCCAGCACGATCGAACCGACCCAGAGCGACAGAATCGTGTAAAACGGCGCCATGGCAGAGCCGTAATTGCGAATCGGATAGACCGGCTTGCGGTCGAGCGCGACGGGGCCGGAAAGCGACGCGGCCAGGCCCTCGGGGTCGTTGCCGATCATCGTCTTGATCGTAGCGAGGTCATCCGACATCAAGGCGCCGTCGAGCTCGTCCTTAAACGCACTGATCTTGTCCGACGCCTCGCCCAGCTGATCGGAAGCCTTGTTGACCAGCTTTGCAGCCTTGGAGAGGCCCTTTGCCAGCGAACCGGATGCGTCGGTCAGGCCATCTACGGCGCTATCCAGATCGCTCGAAATACCATTCAGTGAATCCAGAACCCCCGAGACGGTCTTCTTGAGCTCCTTGGCCTTAACCGAGAACGTGGAATCGTAATCGGATTTGGCACCCGCGATGCCGGCCTTGGCATCGGCGATGGCCTGATCGACCTCGGCACGCGAGTTGTTGACCTCGGCCATGCTATCGGAGAGAGACTTCGCGGTGGCCGCCAGATCCGTGGCATTGTTGCGGTACTCAACGGCGATTCTGCCCAGCGACGTCGCGGCAGACTTGAGACCGTCCTTCAAATTCTCATCGCTCACCTGGTCGGCAAGGCTGCGGAGTTGATCAGCCATCGCATCGATATCCTTGGCGCGCGCATTGAGGACCGCAGCGGCATCGTTGAGTTGGGACACCGTAAGGTCGACATGCTGGTTCGCGGCATCGAACGCCTTCGAGAGCTCGGCAGACACATTGTCGAACGAACCCGCACTTCCATCGATCGCGGCATCGATGGCATCGTTTGCCGCCTTAAGCGCTTCTTTGGAATCATCGATGCCGCTTTTGGCATGTTCCATGAGCTGCTTTGTCGACTCATCGACGGCACCGGTCTGCTTGAGCATGCCGCTCGCCGACGTCAGCGAATCGGACGTGGAGCTCAAAATGCCCGCAAGAGACGTTGCGCTGGCCTGAACATCCCGCAGGTCCTCGACCGAATCGCCGAGTGTCGACGACAGGTTGGCGATAAAGTTACTCACCTGGTCGGTGCTCATGTAATCGAGCAGGCTGGACACGGTCTTGAGCCCGATGGTCGTAATGGTTTCGGTAAAGGTCTCGTTAACCTGACTCTGGACGGCACTCGACCCTTTCTCGGTCACGATCTGGGCAATGGCGTTGGCCTTCTGATTCTCGTAGAACTCGATATCGGCATGCTTCACGTCGGTCGAAAAGAGCGTCATCATATCGGCACTAAACGTCTTAGGGATAACGACAGCCGCATAGTATGCGCCCGATTTGACGCCCTCGATGGCCTTTTCTCGATTGTTGAGTACAACCCAATCGAAGCTCTCGTTGCCGCGCAGGGTGGCGGTCACGTTTTCACCCACGTTGACCTCAACGGGGATCAGATCGCTCTCGTAACCCTCATCGGTGTTGACCACGGCGATCTTAAGATTGCCGGTGTTGCCGTACGGGTCCCAGCTGCCGGCGATGTTAAACCACGCGTACAGGCACGGTACGATAACGAGGCCCATCACGACAACCAAGCCGATTACGGAGCGAGACACATTTTGGACATCGCGCTTAAACAGATGCAGGATGTTCTTCATTTATGCCTCACCTCCTTTGGAGTGCTTGCCAAGCGGAGTGGCATCTCCATCATTTGTGGCTGTGCTGTCGCTGTCCTGAGATTTATGGTTCGAGCCTATATGCGGCAAGCGGCCCGTGGACTGATCGCCGCCCTTGGCACCACGCTCGCTGGCGTTGAGGCCAAACATGTAGCGGGCGGCAGGAATGGCGGCCGTGTGCTCGCGCATCTCGCGACGCAGGTCCTCATCCGAAAGCGCCGAGATGCGCATCTGGGTATTGAGGCTCGCGCGGATATATTCGATATTGATAAGCCAGCCGCAGATGGCAATGACCGAGATGATCCAAATGACAAGCAGGATGATCTTGCCGTTATTGTCGATATCGAGAACCGTCGACAGGACAAAGAGCAGGACCTGAACGCCCACCACGGCGGCAAAACCGCCCTTGATGTAGTACGGGTAGCGATGTTCAAAGGCGACCGCATGATCGAGCAGTTCGCGACGGTACGAATCGGAATCGAGCATGACACGCATGGCCGTGCGCAGCGAGTAGCGCTGGCGCGGCAGGTCGTTGGACTCGCAAATCATCATACCGGTCGTGGAAAGCTGTTTATCAAAGAGCAGGTTAAGGTTGAGCAGCAGCGGACGCAGCTGCAGGCCGATAAAGAGCGCCACGATCAAGAACACGCCCAGAATGCACAGGTTAAACAGGTAGTTGAACGAATACATACCGCCGACCGTCTCGCGCAGCAGATTGATGCCGTAGGTAAAGGGCAGCAGCGGGTGCAGCCACTGGAAGAAGCCGGGCATCATCTCGATGGGGTACATGCCCGACGAACCCGGGATCTGCACGATGACGAGAATGACGCCGATAGCCTTGCCGATATGCTTAAACGTGGTGGACAGCGCATAGATGATATTGACGTAGGTGAACGAAATGGCGATGCCGCCCAGCACGAACAGCAGCGGGTTAATGCACTGCACGCCAATCACCAGATCGCCTACCGTAACGATGATGGCCTGCAACGCGCCAAGGATCACCAGTAGCAACCAGCGGCCAAAGTAGCCCTGACGCGCGGTAAAGCTGCCGATGCCTTCGCGGTCGACCTCGAGCTTGTAGATGGCGATAAGCACGTAGCCGCCCACCCAAAGCGCCAGATTGGTGTAGAAGGGAGCGATACCCGAGCCAAAGCTCTTGACCGGATAGATCGACTTGGACGTCAGCTCGACCGGAGAGGCCATGAAATCTGCCACGTCATTGACATCGACGCCCATAAGGTCGGCGAGCTCGCCCATAGACTCAGAGGTCTGCAGCGCCGCGATGTCGTTGGCGGCGGTTGCAAGCTTGTCCTGGACCTTGGCAAGCGAGGCATCGGTCTGGGACAGCGTGGTCTTGGCCTGACCGAGCGTAGCGTTGAGTTGGGCCAGCGTGCCACGCGCGCTCGCAATCGTGGGCGTAAGACCCGATACGATTCCCGTCAGATCACCCGAGACGGCAGCAAAGGAATCGAGCGCGCTTGAGGCCTTCGGCAGCGCGCTTTGGCCCAGGTTCGTTTGGGCCTGGCCAAAGTTGGTCGCACCGGTCTGGATTGCGTTATTGATAGCGTCGCTGGCACCCGAAACAGCCGCGGCGTCATTCGCCATGGCGCTCGACTGCGCGGACAGACCGTCCTTGATGCTCTGAAGCTTTTCATTCTGTTCTCGAAGAAAATCGATGGTCGATACAATGTGTGCGTCAATTTCCTTGGAACCTGTCGACGTGTCATTAGCGAGAATCTCCAAGTGCCCGATAACGGCCTTATTGTGGTCGATCGTCGCTTGGAGAGACTCGAGCGAGTTGTCGATACGGGTAGTCGTAGATGTGACCGTGCCCGTCAGCTTGCCGATGGCAGCGTTCGCGGAGGCCGACGTCTTGGTGAGCGCAAGGCTGCCCTCCGAAAGCGCCTTGGAGAGCGAGGCGATAGAGTTGCCCGCCGTAGCGCGGGCCTCGCCCAGCAGGTCATTGCCCTGAGAGATCGCCTGCGTCAGTGACGGCGCCTGACCCTGCAGGCCGGCAAGTGCCGCATCAGCCGAGGCGATAGCGCCACTCGTCTTATCGATGGCGTCATTCATGTCGCCAATCGAGTCGCGCACCTCGCCCAAGGTATCGGATGCCTCGGACACCGAACTTGCCAACGAATCCTGAGTCTGGGTTGCCTTGTCCTTAAGGTCGATGCCGGCATCTTTGGCAATACTGGCAACGGTCTCGCCCACGGTGGAGACAAATTCCGAGTTGATCTGCTCCTCGATGGTGTTTGCACCGGTATCGGTGACCTTGGGCGCAATAGCGCTCTTCTTCTCATTAACGTAGTACGTAAGCTTGGGCTGATGGTAGTTGCCGTCGAGCATCGAAACGAGGTTGTCGGAGAAATTCTTGGGGATGACGATGGCGGCGTAGTACTCGCCGCTCTCGACGCCTTCCTTGGCATCGGCCGCCGAATCAACGAAGGTCCAGCCCAGTTGGTCGTTCTCCTTGAGCTGATCGACGACCTGGTCGCCCGCGTTGAGCTCGCCCACCAGGTTGTTTTGGGTGCCTTGATCGTTGTTGGCGATGGCAATCTTGATGCCCTGGGTGTTTCCGTACGGATCCCAGTTTGCCACGATGTTGTACCAGGCATACAGCGAGGGAATAACGCACACGCCCAGGGTAACCACCAGGGCGACGGGGTTCATAAGCAGTCGCTTAATGTCGCGCTTAAATATCGCAAAGGAGACCTTCGCGTTGGATAGTTTGCTGCCGAGACTCACGCTTGGACCATCCATCCTGTCGTTGAATCGAATCGTACTATCGACAACCATTGTACGTAGGCGCTTTAGTGCCTCGCGGCACAATGGTATTGAGTTTTGCGGGTAGCAATATACTACGAAGATTAGTTAACGTACAGTTGTACAGTATCTTTAATTTCAGCAGGTCACAAAACCACAACCCGCACAAATTAGCAATCCGAATAGTCATCGGGGACGTTCTTAAACGACTAGTCAAACAAGAACGTCCCCAACGACTAATGGTGCAAGGAATGTCCCAAACTGCCAGCAGAAAAAGGACGTCCCCAAGTGCCACATTCGGAGCAAGGCAACGCCGCAGGTAGAGGACGGACAGACACTATGACCCAATCCGAGGGCACGGAAACGACAGGAGCCCCCGCTCGTGACCGCGGGTCGGGGCTGCGACAATGTTGTTGAAGTGCCAGAGGCGCAGCCGCGCCGCAACGAGGTTGGGAAGCTCCCGTGCCTAGATATTCTACCGCCTTCGGAATGGACGTACACCTCAGGTCCACCACCGTCTGCGCGCTCGACGCGGAGACGGGCGAGGCCGTGGCGAGGAGGTTCCGCGGCAACCCGTGGGGCGAGGTCGCAGAGTGGATGTCGGGCTTCCCGGGCCCGTCGCTCGCCGCCTACGAGAGCGGCTACCTCGGCTTCGCGCCGCAGAGGGAGCTGTCGGCCCTCGGCGTCGACTGCGTCGTCGCGGCCGTCTCCAAGGTCCCGAGGTCAGCGGCCGACCTCTCGTCCAAGAACGACCGCAACGACGCGGCCAGGATGGCCAAGGCGATACTGTCGCACGACGTCACCCCGGTATGGGTGCCGTCCCCCGAGATCGAGGGGCTCAGGGACCTCGCCGCCGCCCACGACGCGGCGACCGCCAGGCTCGCGGCGGCGAAGCAGCGGCTCCTAGCGTTCCTCGCCCGCCGGGGCTACGTCTACGGCGGCACGACGCCGGCGGGAAACCCCCGAAAGTACTGGACGTACGGCTTCCTCAGGTGGCTCGACAAGGTGCGGCCCGCCGACGACGGCGGCATCCGGGCGCTGGCGGCGCTGAGGAACGAGGTCGAGGCGGCCGACGAGGCAAGGGAGGCCCTCCTCGCCGAGTACAGGGCCGCTGTCGCGGCGGGCCCCCTCTCGGCCGAGGTCGAGGCGCTCCAGTCCATCAAGGGGTGCGGGTTCGTGCTCGCCGCCGCCTTCGCGTCCGAGGTCGGCGACTTCTCGAGGTTCCGCTCCGGCAGGCAGGTGACGGCCTACTTCGGCCTCGCCCCGAAGCAGAGGTCGAGCGCCGACTCCGTGCGACTCGGCGGAATCAGCGGGGCCGGCAACGCGCTCGTCAGGAGGCTGGCGGTCGAGGGGTCCTGGCGCTACGCCCAGGCCGGCCACCAGCCGAAGCTGATGCCCAAGGGCTCCGGCGTCCCCCTCGAGATAAGGATGCACGGGAGGAAGGGGTCCGAGCGCCTGCTCCGGCGACGCGAGGAGATGCTCGAGAGGGGCATGCCCCAGGCGAAGGCGAACGCCGCCACCGCCGCCGAGCTCGTGAGGTGGCTGTGGGCCCTCGGCACGATGTGCCGGGAGGCCGGCGAATAGACATAGCCCCCGTCCCGGCGAGCCGGGCAGCCTTCGGGGACACCCCCGTTCTCGCTGTGCGCGCGGCGGTCGCCGCATTCGCGTCGACAGACTTGGGGAACCCCCGCCGAAGGAGAGGATTGCGGGCCGCCGGAGCGGTATCCGCGGATATGAGACTGAGCCGAAGGCGTCGACGACATGCCGGGGGCGGACCGGGACGGGTTCAACGGCAGGCCCCGCCGACCGATTGCAAGCGGCCGGCGGGGCCATTGTGGCTCTTGACAGCGGATTGGGTCATATGAGCGAGCGGGCCGCATTTGAGACAAGGTGGCGTGAAACGAAAGGGCGCTGACCTTCTGGTCGCGCCCTTGAAGTTGAACGTCAGATTGTCCAAATGCGGCCCGCGCAGCGTCGACCGGTCCGCCGTTCGGTAGAACGGCGGAACCAATAGGTTTGGTAGAACCGCGTAACCCCCTAGTTACATAAGCTCGCAGACAGCTGCTGCGAAGGCAACGGGGTCCTCAGGGAGGATGCCCTCGACCAGCAGGGCCTGATCGTAGAGCAGGCCGGAGTACTGCTTGATCTTGTCGGCGTCGCCGGCCTTCTGGGCAGCGACGAGCTTGGCGAAGACCGGGTGTTTGGCGTTGAGCTCGAGCACGCGCTGGCTCTTGGGCATACCGTCGGGCGCGCCCTCAGGACCCTTCTGAAGCACCTTCTCCATCTCGAGCGAAAGCGGACCCTCGGTGGTGATGCAAGCGGGGGCATCGGTCAGGCGCGCGGAGACGGCAACTTTCTCGACCTTGTCACCGAGCGCCTCCTTCATAGCGCTAAAGAGGTCCTCGTTTTCCTTGGTGGCGTCCTCGGCCTCCTTCTTCTCGTCCTCGGTCGCCAGATCAAGATCGCCAGTCGCGACGTTCTTGAGCTCCAGGTGACGATCCTCGACCTCGGGCTCGGCACCGTCGGCAACGGCCTTCTCGGCAGCCTCGCGGGCGGCGTCGTCTTCGTAGATCTTAGGCATATCGGCGGCAACGTACTCACGCATAGCCTGGAACGTAAACTCATCCACATCCTGCGTCAGCAACAGCACGTCATAGCCGCGGTCGAGCACGCCCTTTACCACGGGCATCTTGGCCAAGCGCTCACGCGAGTCGCCGGCGGCGTAGTAGATGGCCTTCTGATCCTCGGGCATGCCCTTGGCATACTCGGCCAGGGTAATCATCTTCTGCTCCTTGGCAGACCAGAACAGTAGCAGGTCGGCGAGCTCATCGGCCTTCATGCCATAGCTCGAGTAGATGCCGTACTTAAGGCCGCGGCCAAAGTTCTCAAAGAACTTCTCGTAGGCCTCGCGGTCGTTGTCGCGCATGTCCTCAAGATCGGCAGTGATCTTCTTCTCGACACGCTTGGCAATGGCCTTGAGCTGACGGTTCTGTTGCAGCGTCTCACGCGAAATATTGAGCGTCACGTCGGCAGAGTCCACGACACCGCGCACAAAGTTGTAGTAGTCGGGCAGCAAGTCGTCGCACTTCTCCATAATCAGCACGTTGGAACTGTAGAGCGCCAGGCCCTTCTCGTAGTCCTTGCTGTACAGATCGAACGGGGCGCGACCCGGCACAAACAGCAGCGCATCGTACTCAAGCGTACCCTCGGCATGGAAGCTGATAGTGCGCGCGGGATCGTCAAAGTCGTGGAACGTGGACTTGTAGAACTCGTTGTAATCCTTCTGCTCAACGTCGGAGCTGCGCTTTTTCCAAATCGGCGTCATGGAGTTGATGGTCTCGAGCTCCTGGTAGTCCTCGTACTCGGGCTTGTAGTCGTCGCCGGCGTCCTCGGGCTTGGGTTTCTGGCGGCTCTTGCTCACCATCATCTGAATCGGGTAGCGCACATAGTTGCTGTACTGCTGAATCAGGCTCTTGAGGCCCCACTCGGTCAGGAAGCGATCGTAGGTCTCGGCCTCGCCGTCGGCGTCGAGCTTCTCGTTCTCGCGCAGCGTCAGGATGACATCGGTACCGTGCTCAGCACGCTCGCCATCCTCGATGGTGTAGCCCTCAAGACCGTCGGACTCCCAAACGTGGGCGGTGTCCTCGCCATAGGCGCGGCTGACAACCTTTACGTGGCTGGCAACCATAAAGGCAGAGTAGAAGCCCACGCCAAACTGACCGATGATGTCGACATCGGAACCCTGCTGCTCGGCGTTCTCAGTCTTAAACTCCTCGGAGCCGGAATGGGCGATGGTGCCCAGATTGCGCTCGAGCTCCTCGGCGGTCATGCCAATGCCGTTATCCGAGATGGTAATGGTGCGGGCGTCTTTATCAAAGGAGACGCGAATGGCCAGGTCGCCCTGGTTGATCTTGACGCTCGGATCCTGCAGGCTCTTAAAGTTGAGCTTGTCGACGGCGTCGCTCGCGTTAGAGATAAGCTCGCGCAGGAAGATTTCCTTATTGGTGTAGATGGAGTTGATCATGAGGTCGAGCAGTTTTTTGCTCTCGGTCTTAAATTGACGCATGTGCAGTCCTTTCGCGCTACCCCCGTCCGCAAAAACGGCCCGGTTGCCCGAGCCGCATCGCAGACCTGCTATGTTCAGACTTAGATTTTATAACCCAATAGCGCGCATATATACATACGGAATCGAAAAACTGTATGTCCGAGCGCTCCAATGCGTCAATTGCCAAGGAGTGTCCCCAGCTGCCGGCAGAAAAGGAACGTCCCTATCTGCCATCTACGCGCTTGGCCATCCAGACATGGGGCTGGCCCTCGTCTTCGTAATCTACCGGGGCAATTTGCGTGTAGCCCGCCTTTACATAGAGCGGCAGCACGTATTCCTGCGCATGCAGCTTAATAAGCTTGGCGCCGGCATCGCGTGCACACGAAGCACTGGTCTCCACGATCGCACTCGCCAGTCCGCGACGACGCATAGCCGGCAGCACGGCGACGCGCCCCATAATGTAGGTCTCCCCCGCCGCAACGCCTTCGTCCATGTCGCATGCCGGCAACACCGGGGCCTCTGCGTCAGCCACGCGCTCAAGCTCTTCGGGAAACACGCGCGAGCAACCGGCAAGCTCGCCGTCTACATAGAGCGTCACATGAATGCAGTTTGGATCCTCGTCGATAGCGTCGAACTCATTCTCGTAGCCCTGCTCGTCCATAAAAACGACGCGGCGCACCAACGCCGCGTCATCAAAGCATCCCGTCTTAAGTTGGATATCCATGGCTGCCCTTTCATTCAATGCGAACGTTAGGGACAGATTTTAGCGAAAATGAGCTCCGCGTACGCTAAACTTCGCGCGAGCCTTCGCCAGGCAGTCGTAATGACCCACGTTATGGGCATCGCTCGCGATGAAGCTGTACAGGTTCTGATCGAACAGGCGCTGTGCCGGCTTTTTCTCGCGACCAAAGCGACCGCCGGCAATAAAGTCCGCCGAAGCCTGCAGCTTGCAGCCCATATCGACCAGACGCTCCGCCACGCTTACATCCTTTTGAACCGCACGATAGCGCTCAGGATGAGCGATGATCACCTGGTAGCCACGGCACTGCAAATCGTAAATCGTGTTCTCGTACTCTCTAAACGCATACGCATCGGCATGCGTCGAAAGTTCGAGCAGAAACTCGTTGGTCCCATCGAAATGCAAGTGCTCCGCGGCATCGATACCAAGCTCAACGAGCTTTCGATGGTTGACCTCGAAGCCCATCTGGAGCGGAAAACCGTCAGCGTTATCACGCAGCAGCTCAAAGGCATCCCACATCTTGTCGTAATCAAAATAGGGATCACGGCAGTGAGGAGTGCAAACGATTCTGGTTACACCGGCCCGCTTGGCAGCCTCGAGCATCGCCAAGCTCTCATCGAGATCGGCGGCGCCGTCGTCTACACCCGGCAAGATATGGCAATGAATGTCACGCATAGGTCAGCCTTAATCAACTAAACGTTTGCTCGGTTGGTGAAGATGCCCTTTTTGGAAGTCCCCTGATCGTCGGAGCCCTTCTTAACCTTCTTACCGTCCTTGGTGTAGTAGGAGTAGTAGTACTCGCTGGTCTCGGTCTCGCAGTAGTTCATAACGGTACCGATGAGCTTGACCTTCTCGGACTTCTTAAGCTGACCGATGGCGTTGAGCGCCTCCTCGCGCTTGGTGAAGTCCTCGCGCACCACGAACAGCGTGCCGTCGGTCAGGCTGGCAATCTCGGCAGCATCGATGAAGGTGCCGACCGGGGGAGCGTCGAAGATGACGTACTGGAACTTAGCAGACAGTGCCTTTACCAGCTTGGCAAAGCGGTGAGAGACGATGATGTCGGCAGGATTGGGAATATGCGGCTCGGCATCAAGGAAGTAGAAGTTCTTCTGACCCGTCTCGACAATTGCCTGGTCAATGGAGATCTGCTCGGAAAGAACCGCATAGAGTCCGCCGCGCGAACGAACGCCGAGCATATCGGAAAGGGACCTGCGGCGCATATCGGCCTCAACCAGGAGCACGGACTTGCCACTCGTGGCAATTGCCTGAGCAAGGTTAATGGAAACCGTAGACTTGCCCTCGTTGGGAATCGAGGAGGTAACGGTGATGGTGCGAATGGGGTCGTCCACGCTCGCAAAGCGGATGTTGGCCAGAAGGGTCTTGGCGGCATTCTGTACAACGAGCTTATCGGTGTTCTTTGCCTTAGCCATGCCTATTTACCACCTTTCATAGCCGGAATTCGGCCAACAACGGGAATGCCCAGGAGCTCTTCTGCCTCTTCGGCACCGCGGATGCGGGTGTTGAGCATGTCTGCCAAAACGACATAGGCAACTGCGATAAAGATGCCCGCGAGGAACGCGACAGCAACGTACAGCATACGCTTGGGGCCGCTGGGGGCTTCGGGGGTCTTAGCCTCGTCGATAACGTTGATGCTCTGGGCAGCGCCGACGTTCTGAGCGACCGTACTCACCGAGCTAGCTATGGCCTTTGCGACCTTAGCCGTCTCCTTGGCATCGGTGCCGGTAACCGAAAGCGTAATGACACGCGTGGTGGTCTCGGAGGAAACAGACACCTTGTAGTCATCCAGATCGGTGAGGCCCAGTTCATTGGCTGCGCCGCTCTTAACGCTATCGCTATCCAGCAGCGTGGCGATATCGTTGGAAAGCATCTGACTCGCCGAGAGATCGTTGTAGCTCATCTGACCGCTATCGTCGGTCTTGGCGAGAATGTACATGCTCGTCGTCGCGGTATAGGTGTTGTCCATCGCAACGAAGGACACGATGCCCATGGCGATCGCGCAGACCACCGGAAGGGTGATGACCAGCTGAAGGTGCTTCTTCAGCAGCTGGAACAGTTCGAGAAGGGTCATGCAGCTTGCCTTTCATTTCCCCAGTTCGGATTGACAAAACTGTCCGTATGTTATCGCATCTTTTTACCGAGACCAAACTCTATACATAAGAAACAGGCTCTCCTGTAAAAATGTCGGAAGCAATCGTAAAATTGCACAACAACGCCGCACCCGAAAGTCAAATGCGGCGTCTACATCAATATCTATGTTGTATCGCTATGCGAATGGCTCGTCCTGCTGTATGGGAAACGTCACCGTAATGGTGGTTCCCACGCCCAACTCGCTCGACAGATCGAGCGTGGCGTGATGATACAGGGCCGCATGCTTGACAATGGCAAGCCCCAGACCGGTTCCGCCGCGTGCCTTGGACCTACTCTTGTCCACGCGATAGAACCGCTCAAATACCTTGCCCTGTTCTTCAGGCGCGATACCGATTCCCGTGTCGGCGACCGCAAGGAACGGATGGCCTTCGTCGTTGGTGCCGCACTGCAGCGTAACCGTACCGCCGGGTCGATTGTAGCGGATGGCGTTGCTTGCCAGATTATAGATGAGCTCGTCAATCAAGCGCGACACGCCCTCGATGACCACAGGCTTGGTCTCATGACTTATCGTCACATTCGCCTGACGGGCGACCTGTTCAAGACGCTGCTCGACCGCGTAGATGGCACGCGAGAGCTCAATAGGCTCCGTGGACCCAATGGGCACCGCCTCGCCCTCAGCTGCACGCTCGGCCTCGTCCAAGTTAGACAGCGTAAGGATATCGTTGACAAGCGCTGCCAAGCGGCCCGCCTCACGATAGATGCGACCGCCAAAGTTGCGCAGGTCGCCCTCGCCCTCGACCATGCCGTTTGCGATGAGCTCGGCATAGCCCGAAATCGCCGTAAGCGGCGTCTTGAGCTCATGGGTGATATTCGCCGTGAACTCGCGGCGCATACGGTCGTTGTCCGCTAGCACCGCCATTTGGCGCTTGAGTTCCTGGCGCTGCGACTCGATACGCTCAAGCATGGGGACCATCTCGGCATAGGCGTGCTCATAGCTACGGCGTGGGTGGTCCAAATCCACCTCTTGCAACGGCGCGATGATGGCACGGGACTCGCGGCGCGCCATAAAAAACGAGAGTACCGCACCCGCTGCTGCGATAAGCAGCATCGGCGCCACCATCGACAGCAAAATCGCCGCAACGCCAGGCTGGGCCTGCGCCAAGCGGACAACCTGGCCGTTATCAAGGGCGACGGCGCGATACAGCATAATCTCGTCGAGCGTAGAGCTTGCGCGCTCCGCGGAACCCAAACCACTCTCAAAGGCCTCGATGACCTCGGGGCGATCGCCATGGTTGGGCAGTGTGGAAGGCGACGCCTCGTTGTCGTAGGCAACCGATCCATCCTTGTTAATCAGCGTGATGCGCAAGTCCTCGCGATCGAGACTACGCAAGAACGGGATGGGCTCCTGCTGTTCGTCGAGAGCGGCAGCAATGAGCTCGGTTTCCTGCGCCAGATTGGCACTCGTGGCATCCGCCAAGGTGTTTTGCACAAAGAACGCACCCAGCACCGTAAACGCCACGATAACCGCCATGGCGCAGACAAAGATCGTCACAAAAACGCGGTGCGACAGCGTATGTTTTCCCTGGGGGGCGAAGACCACGGGTTACTCCTCCGATGCGGTGGCCGCGGTGTCGTCGCCTTTGGCACCATCGCCGGCAGAAGGCTCGGCCAAGCGGTAGCCCACGCCGCGCACGGTCTCGATGGCGCTGGCATGCTCGCCCAGTTTTTGGCGAAGCGTCTGCACGTGCACGTCAACGGTGCGCGAACCGCCGTCGAAGTCCCAGCCCCACACGCTCTGCAGCAACGACTCGCGGGTAAAAACCACGCCGGGCTTGCGCATGAGGTACTCGAGCAGGTCGAACTCGCGCAGGGTGAGCTTAAGCGGCTCGCCGGCAACGGTCACCTCGCGATGGCTGGGCGAGAGCACGATGTCGCCCACGCTGAGCACATCGCTCGCCTGCTTGACCATGCCGCCGCGACGCAGCAGTGCGCGGCAGCGGCTCGCAAGCTCCATGAGCGAAAACGGCTTAGTCAGGTAATCGTCGGCACCGCCATCGAGCGCCATCACCTTGTCGAGCTCGGTATCCTTGGCGGTAAGCATCATGATGGGCACCGTCGCCGTCAGGCGATCGGCACGCAGTCGACGCATAATCGCCAAGCCATCGGTATCGGGCAGCATGATGTCGAGCAGGACGGCATCGGGTACCCGTCGCGCCACGGCAGCCTTAAACTCACCGTCGCACGAAAAGCCTTCGGCCTCAATCCCCTGCTTGCGCAGCGCATAGACCGTCAAATCCCTGATGTTGTCATCGTCCTCGACGTAATAGATCATGTTGAACCCCTTTGCGGCCGGCATGACCGCATCTTAACCCTAAAGGTACCTTTACTAGATGGTATCAGCCAAAACGCCCCGTCAAATAATCCGCCGTGCGCGGATCGGTCGGATTCTTGAAGAGTTGCGCGGTGGGCGCGTGCTCCACCAGCTCACCCAGCAAAAAGAATGCGACCGAATCGGAGATACGCGCCGCCTGCTGCATATTGTGCGTAACGACCACGAGCGTGCAGGTCTCTTTGAGCTCACAGGCCAGCTGCTCCACCACGAGCGTCGACACAGGGTCGAGTGCCGAGGTCGGCTCGTCCATCAGCAGAATGTCGGGCTGCACGGCCAGCGCGCGGGCGATGCACAGACGCTGCTGCTGGCCGCCCGAAAGACCCAGACCCGACTCTTTGAGCTTGTCCTTGACCTCATCCCATAGCGCAGCGCGACGAAGGGAGTCCTCGACCAGCTCGTCGAGCACGACGCGGTCGCGCACACCCATACCGCGCGGCCCATAGGCGACGTTGTCGTAGATGCTCATGGGAAACGGGTTGGGGCGCTGGAACACCATGCCCACGCGCTGGCGCAAACGGCAGATGTCGTAATCGCCCAGGATATCTTGACCATCGAGCGCAATCTTGCCCTCGATACGGCAATCCTTGATGCCGTCGTTCATGCGGTTAAAGCAGCGCAGCAACGTAGACTTTCCGCAGCCCGAAGGCCCGATAAATGAGGTGATCTGCTTGTCGCGGATCTTGATATTCACGTCCTTGAGCGCATGATGGTCGCCATAGAACAGGTCGAGGCCCTCGACGTCGATGCGCGTCGGCGAGGCGGCAAGATCCTCTGCCGTGGGGCGAGTCGCATCCCCAACCTCGCGCTCGTGCGCGGCCTCGGCCTGCGCTTCCATGAGTTCTTCAAGCTCCGTGGGCTCCACAGCCGCAGCAGCCGTCATACCGCATACCTCCACATCGATATCAATTCAGCAGTATCGATAGTAGAAATCGCGGCTCATATGCACGTGAGCGCATTGTCAAGTGTTTGTAAGGGCACGCTGGCTATGCGGCGGGCAGCTCGATGGTGAATATCGTGTGTTCGGGCGTCGATTCACATGCAACGGTACCGCCGTGTGCCGCGATGATCTCCTTGGCAATAGCAAGGCCCAGACCGGCACCACCGCGATTGGTCGCACGCGCCGCATCCAGGCGATAGAACTTCTCAAAGATCACCTTGAGCTTAGCCGCAGGGATAGGATCGCCCTGATTGATAAAGCGAACGCGCACGCCGCCATCGTCTTGGCGCCCGGCCTCAATCGTGATAGTCGAGCCCTCATAGCTATAGGCGACGGCGTTTTTCATGATGTTGTTGAACACGCGAGCCATCTTGTCGCCATCCACGAGCACCGTCAGGTCCTCGTGGATATCAACTTGGGCTTCCTTATGCTGCTCGTTGAGGATGGGATAGAACTCGTCAGCCACCTGAGCCAGCAGCAACCCCAGATCAACATAGCCGCGCGTGAGCACGATATCGTGGAAGTCAAAGCGTGTGATATCGAAGAACTCTTCGATGAGTGCATCGAGCCGGTGCGCCTTGTCGAGAGCCACGCCCGTAAAGTGCGCACGTTGCTCAACCGGCAGCTCAGGAGCCTCTTGCAGCAGCGAAAGATAGCCCACCACACTGGCAAGCGGGGTGCGTAGGTCATGTGCCAAGTACGTGACCAAATCGTCCTTGCGATGCGACTCGTCACGCAGAGCTTGCTGCACCTTGCGCTCACGGTCACGCACGCGGTTAAGGGCGCCCTCGACCTCCAAGAAGTCGCCGTCGATGTTATCCCAGGTGTCGGGGTGATCGATCAGGCGATCTTGAATACGAGCGGCCAGCACACAATCGGCATGCTGCTCGCCCTGCTCGTAGCCCTGGTAGTACAGGGCGCGGCCACACAAGAACAGCACGCACGCGGCAAGCGCCAGCACAAAGCCAAGCATGTTGAATACAAAGCCGGCATCGAACAGCACCGGCCCTTCGATGCCGCCGAGCGCCATGGCGCCAATCGCCAACGTCATGGCCCACGCGGCGCCGCCAATCACCACGCAGCGGCACACGATCTCAAATCGATCGATCAGCAAAAAGCCGACAAGCAGCACCGCCAAGATTCCGACGATGTTGTCGATGCCAATCAGCAGCAGGCTCAGCAAAAAGAGCAGCACCGTTGCAAGCGCGCGGTTGTCGACGACCGACCTCACGTATTCAAAGAGCCGATCGGGCACCTCGAACGCTTGCCTATCGTCTTTTGTCATATCAAGATCCTCACAAGCGAAAAGCGTTATTCGATGATGTAGCCGACGCCCCAGACGTTTTTGATAAAGCGTGGCTTTTGTGCGTCGTCGCCGATCTTTTCACGCAAGTGGCGAATATGCACCATCACCGTATTGTTGGAGCCGGGCATAAAATCCTCGCTCCACACCGCGCGGAACAGGTCCTCCACGGCCACCACGCTGCCGCGATGCTCGACCAGATACAGCAAGATTGAATACTCGGTGGGTGTGAGGCGTACCGGTGCACCGTCCACCGTCACGGAACGAGCGTCGCGGTTGATCTCCAAGCCGTCGAGCTGAATGGTCGGCGACTCGGCCGCCTGTGCACGGCTACCGTAGCTGGTGTAGCGGCGAAGCTGAGCGTGCACGCGCGCGATGAGCTCCAGCGGACGGAACGGCTTAACCACGTAATCGTCCGCGCCAAGCGAAAGGCCCCCGATCTTGTCTTGCTGGGCATCGCGCGCCGTCAGCATGATCACGGGATAGGTATGGCTGGAACGGATCGTACGCAGCAGCTCAAACCCATCGATATCGGGCAGCATGACATCTAGCAGCGCCAAATCGAACTCCTGCTCCAAAATCGCCTTGGCAGCATCGGCCCCGCTATAGGCAATCTGGACATCAAAGCCCTCTTTTGTAAGGTAGATGCCAACCAAGTCGGCGATGGCCTTTTCGTCATCAACTACCAGTATGCGCTCGTTCATGCGTGCTCCTCTCGCGCTCCATTATGCCTGAGGCGACGCACGCCACACACAACAAGCGTGGGTGATTAAGTCGGTCTTAAGCACCCTTGTGCCCGTTCGAACGCGGATGTGGGCCACGCACGCACGCGATGATCGCCGACGCCGGCAAACGATATACTCTAGTTTCAGAAGAGACCATCCCGTCGAAAGCGAAATCTGTGAAGTCCCTCACCTCTTTTGCAAAGCGCTCAGCCCAGCTTGCCGCCGGCTTTGTCTGCGCTATCGCCCTTGCCGCTGGCGCGCCCACCGTCGCCGGCGCCCAAGTGCTCACGACCGACAATGTTTGCGGCAAAACCGCCGATGCGCGCGGCATCACGGCCGAAAACCTGCCCGATATCGATGCGACCAATGCCCTCGTCATGGGCAAAGACGGTACCGTCTACTATGGGCGCGGCGCCGATGAGCAGGTCAAAATCGCCTCGATCACCAAGGTCATGACCGCAATCCTAACCGTCGAGAATTGCAAGATGGACGAGAAGGTCACGGTGAGCAACGCCGCAGCCACCGTGGGTAATTCGACCGCCGGCTTGCTCGAAGGCGACGAGCTTACCGTGGAGCAGGCACTACGCGGTCTGATGATTCCCTCGGGCAACGACGCCGCCATCGTGCTCGCCGAATATGTGGGCAAGAAGATCGACCCCAAGACCAAAGACGCCGAGGCCACCTTTGTGAAGGCCATGAACGAGCGCGCTAAGAAGCTCGGCTGTACCGGTACGCTTTTTGAAAACCCGCATGGTCTGGACTTTGATGAGTGGGCTGGCAATATGCACTCAACCGCACACGACGTAGCGCTGATGATGCAGGAGGCCATGAAAAACGACACGATCCGCGAGGTCGTAGCGAGCGAGGATTCCTGGATCGAGGTCACGGGCGCCGACGGCACCGACCATTCGCATTCCATGGACACGCATAACTATTTGCTGGGCCAAGATGGCAACATCGGCGGCAAGACCGGCACCACCGACGACGCGGGCTATTGCTTTACGAGCGCCTACAACCGCGACGGCGACGAGATCTACACCGTTATTTTGAACTCCACCACCACCGACCAGCGCTTTACCGATACCGCCACCCTTGCCAACTGGTACTACGGTCACAAGGTGACGGTCGCAATCGCCAACACGCAAGAAAAGACCGCCAACGGCAACCCGCTTATGGCGCGCATTAGTCAAACCGACTGGACGGATAAGACAATCGACGCCACGCTCGCCGATCCCACGGCGCAAGCGACCGTGTTTTCTCTTGCCGGCGAGGTGACCGAAAAGGTTAGCTACGACGATCTTTCGGGCACGGTGCATGTGGGCGACAAGGTGGGCAGCGTTACACTCAAGCAGGACGGCACCAAGATCGCCGTCATGGACCTGGTTGCCGACGAGGAAGGCGCAGGGCCGAATCCCATTGAATGGCTGCTCGTGAAGCTCGATCGCTTGGGCCGCCGCATCGACAACCGCCCGCTCACAGCCGAGAGCGAGACCGTAGCCAAGGCGCCCAAGGCGTAGGGCCGGAGCGATATCACATCGAACCAAATGAGGCGTCCAACGGGGCGCCTCATTTTTGAGGGTTCGAATCCCCAGCGCCCTTTCTCGATAATAAAAAAAGGGCCCCAAATGGGACCCTTCTTCAAATTCGTACTGGCGGAGAGCTGGGGATTCGAACCCCAGATGCCCTTTTGGGGCATACTCGCTTAGCAGGCGAGCACCTTCGGCCTCTCGGTCAGCTCTCCGTAACAGCCGTTCTATAGTAACCAAACAGCCAAGGATGGGCAAGAGGAAATTTTCTAATTGCCTAGCATCCTTTCCTCCTTGGAAGCTTCGCCTACCCCAGCGAGCGGTTGAGGGAGCCGAGCTCGTCGTTACCCATGGTACGCCACATTTGGAAGATGCAACCGCGCGCCAGGAAAAAGAAGCCGTTGTCGACCAGTTGCACAGCGGCATCTGCCAGCTGATTCGTCACGGCGGACACTGGCGGCAGCTCAAGTCCAGCCTTGCGGATGGTCTCGACCGCCTCCTCGAACGTCGGAGGCTCGCTGACGCCCATCTCGTTCATAAGGCCCTGCATTTCTTCCAGCGCGCTGCTGCCCGACTCCTCGCCGCGCGGCACGAGACGGTAACAAGCCAGCGCCAGGTCGAGCTGATCGCAATTCCAATAGGCAAACGCCAGGCGATAGAACAGGTAGCCGATTGCAGAGCGATCGCTGGCAATACGTAGGCCGTGGCGCGCCACCTCGATAATCTCGTCAAAGCGCTCCAGACGCGCAAGAACGTTGATGAGCGCAAAGTGCGATTGCATGGACGAGCGCGCCAGATCGTAAAGATGGCGCACCTCGGGCAGCGCTCGTTCAAAGTCCTCTTGCTCGACGTAAAAGCTGCAGATCTCGTGCTGGGCAAAGTACAGCGCATCGGGCGCACGAAGGATTCGCACAGAGCGGTCTTCTTCCAACACCGGTAGCACCATGCGCACCAGCTGGTTATCGCAAAACTGCGTTTGAACCGGACCTGTCGCCAAAAGCTCGGCAACGGCGCACTTAGCCTCCAACTCCTCAACAAGACGGGAAAAGCCTTCAAAAGCACCTGTACGGTCGACTTTTGCCTGCTCGCGCAATTCAACAACACGGGCCACGTATGGGTCGTCGTCCTCTTCCATGACCTCCAACTCGTCAGCCGTATCGGCAAGCAGCAAATCGCGCAGCGCCGGCGGCAGCGTGCGATGGTCATCACGTGGTCGGGCGTGAACCTCTGCAGGCTCAATCATGTCCGGCGCATCCGCCTCATATGCCTCGAGCAAGCACTTGCAGGGCATGTCGTCCATATCCATGCTCTCAAGATCCTTGGCGACAGAAACGCAATCGGCCAGATAGGCCGCACGGCCAAAGGAATACGTTTCGACAACGCGCTCGCCCTGCTCGCCGTCGGGAGCCGCAATCTGCACGTAGCAGCGCGTGATGCGAGCACCCGAAGCAAAGCAAGCCGCCGCGAGTGTAAGCGCAACACGCACATCGTGCTCAGTGGCCCATGCCGCGCGCTTAGGCTCATCCACCTCGCGCCAGGCGTCATCTTGAGCATCGTATTCGCGCTGCGGCATAGCATCGACAACCGTGCGGCCAAATCGCACCAGCATGATGCCCTCGGCGACGTTAGCTCGATAGGTGTAGTCGAGCCGCGTAACCACGTTGAGCGCTTCTACGATACGTGCAAAACGGGTGCGAACGTCCCACTCGCCACCCGGCTGGCACGCAACCGTCCCCGGCTTGGCCCATGGGTTGTCATTCGACAGCGTTTCGAGCAGGCGAGGAACGTCGTTTGTCGTCTTGCTGATATGCCATAGGTCAAAGAGCGAGCAGCCCTCAAAGCTTGGCGACGAGGCAACGGGGCCCAACCCTGCCCCAATACGCTCAAGGATGCCCGATAGGCGGTTCAGGCGGCACTCGACGGCAAGCAGGGTATCGATCTCGTCCTGGTCCAGCAGGCTACGGTCAAAATTGAGATAGAAGAGCCTCGAGCGATCGATGCGCGCCAGGCTCATTTCGGTTTTGGCCGCGATGGTGCGCAGGCGAGGCAGATTAACTTCGCCCATCAAAGCGGCGGCATAGCGCTCAATGCCACTTGGATTATCTGTATGGTCAATGCGATAGAGCAACGTTTCGATTGCATCGGGCAGCGGCGTGGAATCAAAACCCAGCAGTACCTCAACCGGCTCGGGGAGTTTTACAAGTTTGATCTTGTCGACAGCATTTTTCATGCCCTCGTCGAGGCCGTCGGCATCTGCCATGCCCGAGACAGTGTTTTCAGAATCGGCGAATATCACGTAACGCAAGAACATCGAGGCCATGAACTCGCCGTAGCGAAGGCTGCGCGTCGAATTCCACGTCTCGCGATCGGTTTGTTCGCGCATGGTGCCTTCGGGAGAGCCGATGACTCGCGCCCGGGAGTGCATCGTCCCATCGGTACCCCTGACCGCAATCTCACCGATGGTGGAATCAGACTCGTCAAGAATCAGTTGCATGTCGGGATCGTCGGGCAGCGATTCCTCGTTAACGGGACGGTCCACCTTATAGACCTCACCCGAAACGCACACGTAGCCCAAAAGCGACACATGGCTTTTGCCGACGAATTCGACGACATAGCATGATTCATGCGGGTCCTCGCCAAAGAGCTTCCAAACCACGCCATACGAGCGTCCCGCAGGCTGCTCGGGCATGGCCGGAAAGCGCTTTTTGGGATCGAGAAACCTGAGCTTGTATGTCGGACGCTCTGCCACGAAATATCACCCTGATCGGTCGTTTGAAGAAGGAGTGGTCGCGAATAAGTCGCGACATCTACTCGGAATCTTACACGAGTCGACAGGAAATCGTCCCTTTGGACGAAAGCACTCAAGCTGGCGTAAAAGAAAAGCCCCCGTTGCCGGGAGCTTTAATCTCAAATGGTGCGGCGTATAGGATTCCGCGCATCCGCTTCGCGGATCCGCACCGGCTTCGGCCGCCTGCCGGCGTCCTCGCCCGCGGGCTAAAAACGCTCCGCGTTTTCCTTACGCCCGCGCCTCGACCGAGGTTCGAATCCATGCGGTGTTTACGTAAAAGAAAAGCCCCCGTTGCCGGAGGCTTTAATCTCAATTGGTGCGGCGTATAGGATTCCGCGCATCCGCTTCGCGGATCCGCACCGGCTTCGGCCGCCTGCCGGCGTCCTCGCCCGCGGGCTAAAAACGCTCCGCGTTTTCCTTACGCCCGCGCCTCGACCGAGGTTCGAATCCATGCGGTGTTTACGTAAAAGAAAAGCCCCCGTTGCCGGAGGCTTTAATCTCAATTGGTGCGGCGTATAGGATTCGAACCTATGACGTTCTGATTCGTAGTCAGACCCTCTATCCAGCTGAGGTAACGCCGCGACTTGTTGATTATTATGCACAGGAACTGAATAATGGTCAAGCTTTTTTCGAAAAAAGTTATCAAATTGGATTTTTACTCATTTAGAAAGCAATGTCTAAAAGATTGGGCAATCTCGTTCGAGACCCACAGGCTCAGGTTAGATAAAACAAAAGCCCCCGTTGCCGGAGGCTTCAAATTCAATTGGTGCGGCGTATAGGATTCGAACCTATGACGTTCTGATTCGTAGTCAGACCCTCTATCCAGCTGAGGTAACGCCGC